>CAIVQO010000036.1 GCA_903908065.1 uncultured beta proteobacterium
CCTTGACCGCGCTGCCGCCTTGCTCGGCTTCGCCGGACGACTTGGTGGCCATGTTGTCGGTGAC
Organism: uncultured beta proteobacterium; assembly: GCA_903908065.1. GTDB lineage: Bacteria > Pseudomonadota > Gammaproteobacteria > Burkholderiales > Rhodocyclaceae > Sulfuritalea. The sequence goes on from CAIVQO010000036.1 coordinate 65, forward strand.
CTTGGCGTTCTCGGTGTTCTGGGTGATGCTGGCGGTCATCTCTTCGATGCTGGCGGTGGTTTCCTCGACCGAGGCGGCCTGTTCGCTGGAGGATTGCGACAGCGACTGGGCGGTGGCGGAGACCTGGCCCGAGGCATTGGCCAGCGCGTCGGCGGCCCCCTTCACTTCGCCGATGATCTGGTTCAGCTTGGCGATCAGGTTCTGCTGGGCGGCGAGCATCTGGCCGATCTCGTCCTTGCTCACGTCGTCGATGCGTACCGTCAGGTCACCTTCGGACAGGCGCTGGGTCACGTTCAAGGCTTCGTTCACCGGTTTGGTGATGCTGCGCGTGATGTACCAGGCGAAGACCACGGTCAGGAGCGAGGCGATCACGCCCAGAATCAGGATCAGGTTCTCGGTCTGGTTCGCGAGTTCGTCGGCTTCCTTGCCCGATTTGCGCATCAGGTCGGTCTGGAAATCGATCAGGTCGTTGGTGGCCTTCAGGTAATCGGTCTGCGACTTGCGCAGGTCGCCCTGCATCAGGGTGACGATCTCGGCCTTCTTGTCCTGCTTCAGCAATTCAATGAACTTGTCCTGCGACGACACGTAGGACGCCCGTGCTGTCTTGACCCGGGCCAGCATTTCCTTGCCCTTGTCGCTGAGAATGGTCTTTTCCAGCTTGTCCAGGTTCTCGGTGATGATCTGGCGCTGCGGCTGAATCGCGTCGAGCGCCTTCTTTTGCTCATCGCCGCTGTAGATGTAGGCATTGCGCAGCTGGCGCGCGATCGAATTGATGGCGTCGATGATGTTGTTTGCCTGCACGGTCTTGGGGAATTTGTCTTCGATCATCCCCTCGATTTCATGGTTGAGCGTTCCAACGCGGATGTAGCTGACGGCAGCGATGCTGATCAGCAGAAGCAGCGTAATGGCAAAGCCAATGCCCAGACGCAGGCCGATTTTCAGGTTGTTCAACATTTTGGGTACTCCCTTTGAAGATGCCTTGGTTTGGCGATGGATGGATCGACTTCAATTACCGTGGGCTTCGAGCAGACGCCCGCTGTTTCTTGCTGCATGTTCTTCACTGCTGGCGCTGCGGCTGACCAGGGCCTGGACATCGAGGATCAGTGCCACTTCGCCGCTGCCGAGGATGGTCGAACCACCGATCCCTCGCATGTGGCGGAACAGTGAGCCCAGCGGCTTGATCACCGTCTGGAATTCGCCCAGCAACTGGTCGACGACGATGCCGGCCTTCTGCCCGGCGTACTGGACGACCACCACGTTTTCGCGTGCCGGGCGCTCGCCCTTGACCTCGAACAGCTCGCGCAGACGGACAAAGGGCAACACTTCGCCGCGCAGGTTGATGTAATCGCGATCGCCGCTGGTGCCGGCGAGTTCGATGCACTCGATCACCATGTCGAGCGGGATCACATAGGAAGCGCGGCCGACGCCGGTGAGGAAGCCGTCGATGATGGCCAGCGTCAGCGGCAGGCGGATGGTGAAGCGCGATCCGGCGCCCGGTTCGGTCTTGACGTCGACGCTGCCGCGTAGCGCGGTGATGTTCTTGCGCACCACGTCCATGCCGACGCCGCGTCCGGAGAGGTTGGTGACCTTTTCGACCGTGGAGAAGCCCGGTTCGAAGATCAGGTTGACCACCTCCTGGTCGCTCAGGCTGTCGCCGGGCTGGAGCAGGCCTTTTTCGATGGCCTTCTGGTAGATGCGGTCGCGATTCAGTCCGCCGCCGTCGTCCACCACTTCGATGACGATGCTGCCCGAATCGTGGAAGGCATTCAGTTCGACGCGGCCCTTGGTCGGCTTGCCGGCGGCGGCGCGCACCGCGGCGGGCTCAATGCCATGGTCCATGGCATTGCGGACCAGGTGCATCAGCGGATCGCCGATTTTCTCGACCACCGATTTGTCGAGTTCGGTTTCGGCGCCGTTGATCACCAGCTCGATTTCCTTGTTGAGTTCCTTCGAGACGTCGCGTGCCACGCGGTGGAAGCGGTTGAAGGTTTCGCCGATCTGCACCATGCGTAGTTGCAGCGCGGAATCGCGAATGCTTTCGACCAGGCGCGAGAGAACCGAGGTGGCCTCGACCAGGGCGCCTTCGCCGCTCTTCTTGGCGAGCAGGTTGGCCGAGGCGCCGGCAATCACCAGTTCGCCGACGAGGTCGATCAGCTGGTCCAGCTTGTCGGCGTGGATGCGGATCAGGCTGGCCTCGGCCGCCTTCTTTTCGGAAACCGTCTTTTGCTTGGCGGCAGCCGCCTCGACGATCTCGGGTTGGACGCTGTTCTGCTGGATCAGGATGTTGCCCAGGGGCGGCGTCGCCGTATCCTCGGCGCCGACTTTTGCATCCGACTGGCGGCGCAGGCAGGTCTCGAGTTCTTCGCGCGTCACCGCGCCGCTCTTGACCAGGATCTCGCCCAGACGCATGGTCTCTTCGGGCAGGGATTCGATCAGGCTGAGGAATTCCTCGACCTTGCTGTTGGGGGGCAGGATGTGCAGGTCGCAGTCGTCGCGGCAGAAATCGAAGACGCGTTCGATGGCTTCCTTGCTGGCGTGGCTGCGGAAGCTGATCTCGAAGCCGAGGTAGCACAGCTCCGGGTCCATTTCGTCGGCCGGGGGCAGGGCGTCGGTCAGCGTCGTGAGGTGCGCGATTTCGCCCAGATTGAGCAGGTAGCGCAGGAAGGCCAGCGGATCCATGCCATTTTTCAGCACGTTGCGGCCGAAGCGCACCGAGATGTGCCAGCAGTCGTTGGTGGCAGCTTCGCCTTCGCTGCGCTCGACGTTGGCGCCATCAGTCTCCGGCAGGCTCTTGGCGGCAGCCGCATCGCCGCCGAGGAAGGGCCGCAGGCGCTCGGCGATCGCATCGCCGGCCGCCTTCAGTTCCTCGTCGGGTTCGACCGTGCCGGTGGCTATCAGGCCGAGCAGGGCGCCGATGTGGTCGCAGCCGGCGAGGAGGGCGGAAATCATTTCGCCGCTGGCCTCGATCTCGCCATTGCGCAGGCGGTCGAGGACGTTTTCCAGAACGTGGGTGAAGCCCTCCACGGCATGGATTTCGACGACGCCGGCGCCGCCCTTGATGGTGTGCGCGGCGCGGAACACCGCATTCAGGGTTTCCGCGTCATGGTCGCCCTGTTCGATCTGCATCAGGCCACTTTCCATGGCCTCCAGCTGCTCGCGGGCTTCGACAGAAAAAACGCTCAGAACTTCATCCATGGTCCGCTCCTGTTCAGCCCTGTTCGCCGGCGGGAATCACCAGCGGGTCGCCGAAGTAGGCAACCATGTTGAAAAACTCGATGACTTCGCGCACCGCGCTGCTATGGCCGACGATGCGCAGGACGGAGCCGAGGCGCTGGCTTTCCTCCTTGGCCAGGGCCAGCAGCTGGAACCCGGCGGTATCCATTTCGCCGACATGCGAAAGGTCCAGTTCCAGTACGGGATGGGCGCGCAGCCCATCGATCAGCTGTTGTTTGATTTCGGCGGCATGGTAGATGCCGAGGTCGCCCTCGACGGTGATGCGGGTCGCCCCTTCCGGCGTGGTCTGCGTGCTGAAGTTCATTCGCTGCCTCCTAGAACAGTTCGACTTTCGGTCCGCCCTGGCTGGGGCTGGTATCGCCACGGGTGACGCTGTTGTGCGTATTGCGCTGGGAATCCATCACGTAATTGCTGTAGATCTGGTCCAGGTGGGTTGCCAGCGGCTGCAACTCGAACGAGGGGTCTTCGAGCTGGGCGAGGCGCTCGGCCAGCATCACGGAATGCCCGTCGAGGCGGTTCAAGGCATCGACCACCTGCTCGATCTGCTGGCGGGTGACGTCTTGAAATTGAACGCTCGCCAGTGCCGACATGAACATGTCGGCCAGCTGGCGGCTGCTTTCGGTGATGGTGGCCATCACGCCGGCACCGTGTTCGGTGACTTCCTTGTAACTGCGACCGAGGTCGTCGAGCTGGACGGCAAAGCTTTCCAGGGCTTCGCGTTCGGACGCGGCATTGTCCTTGGAGAGTTTTTCTTCGAACTGGCCTTCGATCGAGTCGGCCACGGCCGCGATCCCGCTGCTTATCTGGCCAACGGCTTCGTCGGTGGCACGCGAGAGCTTGCGCACTTCGTCGGCGACCACGGCGAAGCCACGCCCGGCATCGCCGGCCCGTGCGGCCTCGATCGCGGCGTTCAGCGCCAGCAGGTTGGTTTGGCCCGAGATGTTGCGGATCAGGTCGACCAGCGCCCCCAGCGACCGCGCTTCCTTGACCACGTGCGAAATGCGCTCGCGGTCTTCGAGCGACGAGGCGACGCGCTCGCGGATGTAGCTTTCCAGGGTGTCGATCAGTTCGCGATTGCGGGCGATGCGCTCTTCGGAGCTTTGCAGCAGCCGGGTGGACTCGTTGGTGGTGTTCTCCACGTAGCGCCCGAGGCGGGAAATGATTTCGTCGATGCTCTGCAGGCGGCCGGCGATGTCGAAGGCCGCCTTTTCAGTTTCCGAAACAACTCCCTTGAGCTGGCCACGCACCACATCGTTGAAATTGCGTACGCCGCGCAGCTCTCCAGCTACCTGTTCGGCGGCGGCCAGCACCTTCCCTTTACGATCCGCCGCCTCTTTTTCTGAGTGCACCAAGCCGAATTCCCAGTCGCGGAATACCGCGGCAGAAACCAGGTGCTGGGCTGCAAAAACGATCAGCACAATGGCGAAGGTACCGAAGGCGTCACCCAGGGTTTGGGGGATCGACAGCGACGGCAGTAGGGTGTTGTGGAACCAGTCCTGAAGCAGTAGCACCGCTATGGCAGAAGCGATACCGACAGCGACGGTCACATACAGCGACCGGCGAAACATCAGCTGGGCGTTCATTACCGTAGCACCAGTTTGATGGTGTTGAGCAGCTCGTCGGCGGTGGCCGGCTTCACCAGCCAGCCCGACGCGCCCGCCGCCTTGGCTTCCATGCGCTTGGCCTGCTGCGATTCCGTCGTCAGAAACAGGATCGGCATGAACTTGTAGTTCGGCAGGCCCCGCACTTCCTTGATGAACTCGATCCCGTTCATCCCCGGCATGTTCAGGTCCGTGATCAGCAGGTCCACCTTCATCCCGCTCTTGAACTTGCCCAAGCCTTCCGCCGCGTTGCTCGCCTTTTCTACTGCGTAACCCGCCTTGCTCAGGATGTTCGAGATCGACAACAGGATCGTCGCCGAATCGTCCACC
>CAIVQO010000037.1 GCA_903908065.1 uncultured beta proteobacterium
ATTTTTGCAGTGGGTTATTTGATCTATGCTGCGAATCAATACGATCTGGCGGCGGTTCTGGTCACGCCCGATAGCGGTTCGGAGTTGATGCGCTTCATTCAGCGGCGCGGCAAGATTGTTCGTTGGACGCTATATGCACTGGCGGCGGTCAATTTTTTGTTCGCGTTGCTCATTTTTCAGGTGGCGTTGTTCAATGGTTCGGATGGATCACCGCCGAGAGCAGCAGGGTGTCCAGCACCGGCTGGGTGAATCTGACGCCGAGGCTGTCTTCCTTCAACTGGAAAAAGCGCATGTCGAAGGCCGCGTTGTGCGCCACCAGCACCGTCTCATGGCAGAACTCGTGGAACGCCGGCAACACCACGTCGAGCCTCGGCTGGCCGTTGACCATGGCCTCGGTGATGCCGTGGATGGGAATCCCCTCGGGCTTGAGCGGAATCCCGGGATCGACCAGTTGATCGAAGATTTCCTGGCGCAGCAGGCGGTTATTGACGATGCGCACCGCGCCCATCTGGATGATCTCGTCACCTTGCGACGGTTGCAGGCCGGTGGTTTCGGTATCGAAGACGGAATACGCCAGTTCGGAAAGCTTCCGGTCGAGGTCGATGCCCGCCCCTTCGGCATCGCGCGCGGCGAACAAGTCGAAGTCGTAGTACTCGGGCCGGCTGTCGCTGTGCAGGTGCTGGGCCTGATCCGCCACCGGCGCATCGGGCGTCGCCGCTGCCGGCAACACGATGCGGAAGAAGGCGCGATGGGCGGCCTTCTCGCGCTGATACCAGATCTCGCCACCATGACGGTCGATCACATCGCGCAAGGTCAATGGACTGGTCTCGTTGCCGACGTTCATCGGCTCCAGTTCCCAGGTGTAGAGCGTCTCCGAGGAGACCGTGGTGCCAGACCAGATCAGGTCGAGGAACACCATCTTGCCATCGGCATCGAGGCGCAGGCGCAGCTCGCGGATTTCGTAGTGGTCCTGCAGGCGCGAGGCGAGGAAGGTGATGGCCTGGATCAGCGAGAAGCTGTCGACCCGCATCCACAGGCTGGCATCCTCCTCCTCGTGCTTGATCGGCAACTTGAGCTTGTCCTCGATGCGGCGCGCAGCCGCCGCCAGGATGTCGATGGCCAACACGTCTTCCAGCGGCCAGCGTGTCTTCAGCGAGTCGGCAAAACGATTCATGGTCGAATCGAGGCGCGAGCTCATGGCCGATGCCTCATCGGAGATCACGCGCATGAAACGCTCGCGCATCTCGGCGTCCATCTCCGGCGAATCGAGCAGGGTTTCGACCGCAGCGCGAATATTGCCCAGCGCGGCGCGATTGCCATCGGTCAGCGATTGCAAGGCCTGGTCGCGTTGCGCTTCGCGCTCGAAATTGCGGGTGATGTTCTCGATCGTCAAAACGTAGCCGGTCACCTGCAGCTCATTAGCAATCGGATTGATCGCCTCGGTTTCCGCCGCGCCCTCGGCCCCGCCCTGCGCGGTATCGCCGCGTCCGAGCACCGGCGCCATCTGGGCTCGCAGTAACTGTCCGCCGCGCGTGGTGGTGATGAAGTTCGCCGTCGGCTCAGCGCTGCCCTTGCGCAGGCGCTGCTGGATGTTTTCCAGCGAATGGGTGATCTGTCCGCGTTCGAGGATGGAAAAGATCGAGCGGCCCAAGCCGATCAGGGCTCCGCCGCTCATCGAGGTCGGCCCTTGCGCCAGCGCCTTGAACTGGAGCCGGGCCCGGCTGTTGTAGAGCAGGATGCGGCCGTCGAGGTTGCACACCACCACCCCCAGCGCCAGTTCCGACATCAGCGCGGCAAGCCGGTTCTTTTCCTCCTCGACGGTGGCCTTGGCCTGGCGGATCTGGGCCTCGACATCGTCGAGCAGCTCGTTGCGCTGCTTGGCCAGGTCGTTGGCGGCACGGGCCAGGTCAACCACTTCGGGCGGGCCCTCTGGCGTGACACGGAAATTGCGGTTGGCACCCAGCATCAGGCGCAGCGTCTCGGCCATGCGCGAAAGGCCATGGACATATTGCTGGAACAGGCTGCGCAGCAGAATCACGCCACCGATGAAGCCGATCAGGGTCATGAAGCCGCCCAAGGGCAGGCGCGGCAGGAGGAACTGGGCGAAGGCCTCGCGCTCGGCATCCTTCGAGTCGAGGAACAGCAGCAAGGCCGTAAGCCCGAAGGGGCCGACCATCAGCAGGCCGAGCACGCAGGCCGCCAGGATGAAACGAACTTTCGCCTTCATGCCAACAGCGTCTTGATCTGCGCGACGAGATCCTTGGTCGAAAACGGCTTGGTGATGTAGGCATTGGCGCCCAGAGCCAGGCCCTTGGTGACTTCGGTTTCGCGCCCCTTGGCGGTGAGCATGATGATCTTCAGCGCAGACTGGGATGCATCGGCGCGCAGGGATTCGCATACTTCGAAGCCGGACTTCTTCGGCATCATGACATCCAGCAGCATCAGATCCGGGCGGAACTCCCCGGCCTGGCGCAAGGCGGCCTCGCCGTCGGTGGCGACGCTGACCTCGAAACCTTCCTTTTTCAGCAGGTACTCCAGGGAAATGACGATGTTGGGTTCATCGTCGACAATCAGGATACGGTTTGCCACTACCAGCCTCCCCTTCTAGGAATTTTTCCCATTATCGCCTGCCTGACGCGGCAAGGTGAACTGGAAACAGGCCCCTGCCCCGGGGGCGCTCTCGACCCACAGGCGACCGTTGAAGTATTCGACGATCTGGCGGCTGATCGGCAGCCCCAGGCCGGTGCCCTGCGGCTTGTCGGTCAAGACGTCGGTGCCACCCGACCCCTGGCGGAACTTGTCGAAAATCACCTCGTGGTCGGCGGCATGGATGCCCGGTCCGTTGTCGCTGACGCTGACGCGCACTTCACTCGCCGTACCTTCGGCGCCGACTCTTACGGTGCCGGTTTCCGGAGGAACGAACTTCAGCGCGTTCGACAACAGGTTGACCATCACCTGCATCAGGCGGTCGCGATCGGCCATCACGGTCAGTCCCTGCTCCACTCCTGCCAGATCAAGCGTGACACGCTTTTCGGCAAACAGGGCAGTCAGGGAATCGGCGGCCTCGTTGATCACTTCGCCGACGTCGATCGCCGTCACCGTCCACTCGGCGCGGCCGGATTCGAGCTTGGCCAGGTCGAGGATCTGGTTGATCAAGCGCGACAGGCGCACGGTTTCGCTGACGATGATGCCGAGGAACTTGGTGCGCTGCTCCAGGTCGGTCTTCGGGTCTTCGTGCAGCATTTCGGAAAATGCGCGAATGGAGGTCAGCGGGGTGCGCAATTCGTGGGTCACAGTGGAAATGAAGTCGTCCTTCATGCGGTCGAGCTCGCGCAGGCGCTCGTTGGCGTCGCGCAGTTCGGCCGTGGCGCGCGTCAGTTCCTTCGACTTCTGTTCCAGTTCGCGCGAATAGGCGCGCACTTGCGAGGCTTCGTCGAGGATGTTCATCACCTCGTCGAGGCCCAGCGGTTCCTCCTTCACCACCGAGGCCACCATGACCCGCGCCGAGGCGGAGCCGATCGCGCCGGCAAGCTGGTTTTCGGCGAAATTCACCAGGCGCGCATCGGCCGGCAATTCGTCGATCCCGCGCAAGCCACGCGCCTTGGCGTGACGCTGGAAGGCTTCCTCGGCGCGTTCGCGCCCGAGGAATCGGCTGGCCAGCGGCAGCAAATCGCCGACCCCCGCGCTGCCACCCCACATCGAATGCCCGGCGACGTCGGCGCCGCCGACAAACAGCGTGGCCTGGCGCGCCTCGCGCGCGTTGGGCACGCGCAGCAGGGATACGCCGATGTAGGCCCCGAGATTCGCCAGCAGGCTCCAGACCAGGCAATGGGTGATTTCGTCGAGCCCGGAGAGGCCGAAGAGCTGCTGCGGCCGCAGCAACTCGACGCCGAACAGGCCGTGGGCAATGAAGCCTTCCGGCAACCAGCCCGACTTGGCGAAGGACGGCAGCAACAGGGTGTAGGCCCAGAACAGGAAGCCGGCGGCCAGGCCCGCCACGGCGCCATCGCGCGTGCCTCCCTTCCAGAAGATGCCGCCCAGCACCACCGGGGCAAACTGTGCCACGGCGGCAAACGAGATCAGGCCGATCGATACCAGCGCATAGGCCTCGCCGGCGACGCGGAAGTAGAGGTAGCCCAGGCCAAGGATGATGGCGATCGCCCAGCGCCGGATCTCCAGCAGCAGGCCCGAGAGGTCGGCCTTGTCGGCCAGACCCAGCCAGCGTACGCGCAATAGAAGCGGCATCACCAGGTCATTGCAAACCATGGTCGACAGGGCGATGGTTTCGACGATCACCATGCCGGTAGCTGCCGACAGGCCACCAATGAAGACGAACAGCGCCAGCGCCTCCTGCTGGTGCGCCATCGGCAAGGTCAGCACGAAAGTATCGGCATCCACCGTGCCGATCGGGAAGTGCATCAGTCCGGCCAGCGCCACCGGCAGGACGAACAGGTTGATCATGAACAGGTAGAGCGGGAACAGCCAGACCGCGCGATTGAGATGCGAGGCATCGACGTTCTCCACCACCGCTATCTGGAACTGGCGCGGCAGCAGGAGCGCGGCGAACAGCGACAGGAACACCAGCGTGCCCCAACTGCCATAGGCCGCCGGCGCATCGGCCCGATTGAGCCTGGTAGCGACTTCGGGCACTGCCGCCGCGCGGGTGAAAATGTCACCGACGCCATCGTGCATGCCCCAGACGACGAAGGCGCCGACAGCGAGGAAGGCCACCAGCTTGACCACCGATTCGACGGCGATTGCCGCCACCATGCCTTCGTGCCGTTCCGTTGCATCCAGATGGCGGGTGCCGAACAGGATGGTAAAAGCGGCCAGGATCATCGCCACGTAGAGTGCACTGTCCTGGAACAGCGGCACCGCCCCAACCGCTGCCGGCATCACGATCTCGGGGTAATTGGCCAGGATGGTGAAGCTGTTGGACACTGCCTTGAGTTGCAGGGCGATGTAGGGAATCACGCCGACCACCGCGATCACCGTCACCAGGCCGCCCAGCAACTGGCTCTTGCCATAGCGCGAGGCGACGAAGTCCGCAATCGAGGTAATGCGGTTGGCCTTGGCGATGCGGATCATCCGGTACAGGATGAAACCACCCAGTGCGAACAGGAGTGTCGGCCCGAGGTAGATCGGCAGGAAGCCGATGCCGTTGGCCGCCGCGCGGCCGACACTGCCGTAGAACGTCCAGGTGGTGCAATACACGCCGAGCGACAGCGCATACACCAGGGGGCTGGCAATCAGGGAGCGCCCGTGATCCGAGCGATGGTCCGCATACCAGGCAATACCGAACAGCACCCCCAGGTACAGAAAGGAGGCAAGGACGATGACCCAGCCTTGCAGCATCAGTCGCGCTTCCGCTCGATCACGAAGGCCATCAGCGCGATCAATACGATCCAGGACAACATCAGCCAGGCATACAGCGGCGGCATGCCAAGGAAGCTGCCGCTCTTGTTGAAGATAGACAGCAGCGGGTAATTAAAGAAGATGCAGCCGAGCAGGAAGACGAAGGCCAGGCGCTGTGAAGTCAGGCGGGTGCGGATCACGATTCTTCCTCGCAAAGGGGCATCACTTCCTGCGCATAGTACCGAAGCTGTCGACATGGCGCATGTTTACATGTCATTTATCCTAGCCGGATTCCGGAACCCGTGGCGCAACGGGGACCATTCACCTCAAGTACCCGACAATCGGCATAGGGGCGGCCAGCATTCGCTGGCCGTTCCCCTGCCACACCACCGGGCATGCGGGTCCGCACCGGGCGGTTCGAGAAGTTGAGGTTATGTGAGACGAGGCATGCCAAGGCGG
>CAIVQO010000038.1 GCA_903908065.1 uncultured beta proteobacterium
AACGGTGGAGTTAACCGGCGCCCGTAGGGCGTCCGCGTTGGACGAAATGTTATGCAGCACAACTAAGGAGAACGACATGCTGGAATGGATGAAAGAATTTGAATTCACGAACTGGATGGGGATCGTACTGTATTGGATTCCTGCATCGTTGTGCGCCTACGGCTACACGGTCCGAACGTGGTTGAACTATCAAAAAGACGTTGCGAAGCGTGAGGAAGCAGAAGCGGCGAAGAAGGACATCGGCCGTTGCTTGGTCTATTACCCGACCGATACCGTTGGCACGCTGATCGGTCGCGCCGTTGCAACGATTTGCCCAGTAGCGAATCTGTGGGCGGCCTCTTTCGACGTGGCCCCGAAGATGTTTTCCTCCTTCTTTCGGTGGATCGGTCGGGTGTTCGACGCCCCGCTGGTGCCGCGACGTGATGCATAACGCGAAAGTGACCGGCGCTCCGCCCACGGACGCCAGCAAAGGAGAAAACGAATGAATACGCAAGACCAGCAAACGAAGCCCGATGGCGGAGCGTCCGTGTCGACTGCCGGGTTAGGGACCTGCTATGGACGATAAATACTCATTTGGAGACGAGGTGTTTATGAGCGACAAACCAATGAAAGACACAGAATTTGGAGATCCTGTGAGATGCTTGGAATTCGCAGATGGCGACCAGATTCCGCATTTGGTTTTGTATCGTGACAAATGGCAGGTCGTTTACTGGGCCGGGGAGTGCTGGGGATGGACGGATGCATACGGGCAATACATCGGTGACGAACACCCTAGAAGAAATCCAGGATTTGATTACTGCAAACCAGTGCACGAATTGGTTCCTAACGCTGAGTTAACGGGCCGAGCAAGCGCAGCTTGCGAAGGTCCGCGTTGAACGCCGGGTTGGGCGGCGTACCGCAAGAACCGACTTTTGAAGGAACGACGATGGACAGAGAAACACTGCGGCGGAAGATGGATGAGGCGATGGACGAAGTGCTTGTGCAGGCGGCGGCGAGCATGATGCGGCACAAGCTGGCGAAGGCCCGCGACAAAGGACGCGGCGGCTGGTGGAACCCGAAGGAATGCACAGCGCGCGGCCTGCGCGAGGCGATGGAGGCGCACACCGAGAAGGGCGACCCGGTGGACGTAATGAACCTCGCGGCAATGGTGGCGGTGCGGGAAATGCTTGAGACGCCCAACGCCATAGGTCAGGGGGGCGCCGCTTGCGGCGCATCCCCTGCACCGACGGGTTATACGGCTGCGACCACGGGACGCAAATGATCCACTACCACGGACTACCGATAACGCCAGCGACAGCAGCTCGCGCCGCTGTGAGCGGAGGACATGCGTTTGTGTCGTTCCGCTACCCCGACCAGTTGGGATTGGTGCTGGAGGTTTGCCAATCATTCGCCGTGGATAACGGCGCGTTCTCCGCGTGGAAAAGCGGCGAGCCGGTAACGGATTGGGCGCGCTATTACGCATGGGTGGCAGAGTTGCAGCGCTACCCGTCTTTTGACTTTGCAGTGATACCGGACGTGATTGATGGCGATGAACAAGCCAATGATGCACTCGTGGCTGAATGGCCTTGGCGGGGAACGGCAAAGAGCGGGTGGGTCGGTGCCCCAGTCTGGCACATGCACGAATCTATTGACCGGCTCCAGCGTCTTGCGAGGGGATGGCAAAGGGTCTGCCTCGGCAGTAGCGGGCAATTCGCCACGGTTGGCGACGCCAGATGGTGGGACCGAATCGCCGAAGCGATGAACGCGGTTTGCGACAAAAACGGCACTCCGATTTGCAAGTTGCACGGGCTGCGGATGTTGAACCAGGATGTCTTTAGCCGGTTGCCGTTCGCCAGTGCGGACAGCACCAACATTGCGCAGAACGTGGGGATTGATTCGGCGTGGCGCGGAACCTACACGCCGCCGAGCAAAGAGTGTCGGGCGCTGGTGATGCGCGAGCGGATCGAGATCCACCAGGCCGCGACGTTTTGGGAGCCGCAGCCGGTTCAAATGGTGATC
>CAIVQO010000039.1 GCA_903908065.1 uncultured beta proteobacterium
CCCGCAACAGGCCGACCCACCACGTCGCCGAGGACGACCGCCCAAGGAGCCCAAACGATCTTGATCGGCTGATCTCCGAATCCGCAGGGTGAGGAAATTTCGTCCGACACTTCTGAGGATATTTCCGCCGACGTTGACAGTCAGCTCTATTTTGTGCACAACTTGGCTGACTGCCACACTGACACTCGGCCAGTAGTTGATTCCAATCATCGGGCGGGTGGCCGCTTTTCAGCATCTTGCGGAACACCCGATATGCATCCTCGCCGCTCTCGTAGGCGCGCTTGGTGTCATCGTCGTTGACCCACGCGAACACAATCACCCTGCTGGAAGCGTGATAGCGGAAGAAGAGCCGGTACTGCTGGAAGAATTTTGCCGGGAACCAATGCTTGTGATCGTCGCCAAGGGTGCCGCCCAGGCGATATTCCAGCCGCGCGGGGTCTTGCGGGATGACGTCGAAGGCGAGCTTGGTGATCGCCGCCAGCCGCTTGCTGGCGTTTTTCTTTACGTACCCGACCGGATCCTTGTGCTTGAACGCCTCGACCTGCCGGGTCAAGGCGTCAAGCTGCGCGAGAAACAGCGGATGGGCAAAAACCGTCCAGCCATGAATGACCAATGGCGCGAGTTTGCCCGTGTTCATGCATCCTCTGCCGACAGGGAGGCATCAACGTTGACTTCGATACCACCGGTCAGCGACTGGAGACGCTGCATGAAGCCGGTGTCGAGTGCCTCTAGACGTTCCGGATGCTCAGCGATATCGCGCGCCAGGAAGCCCAGGAAAGAACCAAGCACCGGATCGTCACCATCTGAAGCCTCGACCCGGGTCAGCACCACCTCGCCGCCCGGGCGGATGCTGTAATGAATCTTGTCGCGCTTGCCAAGTCGAAGGGCGCGGCGCACCGTTTCCGGCACCGTGGTTTGATAGCGGTCGGTCAGCGTGGATTCGACTTCGAGGGTGGCTGGCATGTTTCACTCCAAGCAAATGACTATCTGCCTTTGAATGGTAATGCGATTGCATTGCTACATCAATACGCAAATTCCCACCTAAAACCGCTCCCCCCCTTCGCCTCGAAACATGGGCACCTTTCCTCGTTCGCCGGCACGACGTACCCATTGGCGGTCGCGTAACCACGCCCCTTCAATCCCTAAGCTTCAGCAGAACGCTCCGGATCCCCCGCCTGGAACGAATAGGAATTAACTCGGTAGTGGTAACTTTGACCTTTAGTCCAGTCAACGTCGGATGGACCACTCGCCGAAGGTCTTGATCAATTGTTAAGGCAGGCCGAATCCGGGATTTAACTATGAATTTTCTGCATTGTTAACCGATATTTCATGTATTATCTCGCCCTATGGAACGCCCCAAATACCTCGACAGGATTCGCGCCCAGTTTTCAATTCATCCCGTGGTGGCGCTACTGGGGCCACGTCAGTGCGGGAAGACGACTCTGGCACGCATGTATGCGGAAGATAGTGCGGAGTCGGTTACGCGTTTCGATCTGGAGGACCCGACGGACCTTGCGGCACTGGCCCAGCCTCGTCTCACGCTTGAACGACTGCGTGGCCTGGTTGTCATCGACGAAATTCAGCGCCTGCCAGACCTGTTTCCGGTACTGCGGGTGCTGGTCGACCGCCCGGACAATGCCCTGCGCCTGCTGATTTTAGGTAGCGCGTCGCGCGATCTGATTCGGCAGTCTTCAGAGACTTTGGCGGGGCGGATTGGGCATATTGAATTGACGCCGTTTTCAATTACCGAAACCGGCGTCCAACAGTTCGATGCATTGTGGCTGCGAGGAGGCTTTCCGCCCTCTTGCCTTGCCGCCAGCGATGCCGCCGCCTTTCAGTGGCGGAAAGATTATGTGGCCACCTTCCTGGAGCGCGATTTGCCGCAATTGGGCGTTGCGATTCCCGCGCCAACGCTCCGGCGCTTCTGGATGATGCTGGCCCATTATCACGGCCAGATGGTGAACTTCTCCGAGATCGGACGATCGTTTGGTGTGGCAGATACCACCGTGCGGCGCTATCTGGATCTCCTGTCCGCCACCTTCATGGTTCGCCAATTACAGCCTTGGCATGCCAATGTCGGCAAGCGCCAGGTCAAATCGCCCAAGCTCTATTTCCGTGACAGCGGCTTGTTTCACTTTCTGATGGGTATCCCCAACCGCGATGCATTGCATCGCCATCCAAAGCTGGGTCCGTCATGGGAGGGATTTGCGCTGGAAGAAATCATTCGTAGTCACGGCGCATCCCCGGAAGAGACCTACTTCTGGGCAACGCACGGTGGTGCCGAGGTCGACCTGCTGATCATTCAGGAAGGTGTCCCGGTTGCTTACGAAATTAAATACACCGAGCGCCCTCGCGTTACGCGCTCAATGCATACGGCCATTGAAGCTCTGGGGCTGAAGGAACTGCGTGTGGTCTATCCGGGTGAGAAGTCCTTCCCCCTTCACGACAATATCCGCGCCGTCGGGTTTGGAGACCTGTTTCCCCAGTCGGCCTGAACAGTTTTATCGCACGGCCTTGTGAAGCCCTCTGGCGCGAAACATGGCCAAAGTTCCTCGTTTGCCGACGCGACGTACCCATTGACGGTCTCTTGACCACGATCACCCCTCCTTCCCGGAGGCTCAGCAGAACGCACCTTAACCCCGCTTGTGATGGACAGGAGTCCGTTCGGTAGCGTTAATTATTACCTTGAATTATGTTAATGTCGCATGCTACATTATGCGCACTTTCCTGCAATGATGACAGTAATCAATAAGCCATACTTCGCAGCCGACGACATCGCCCGAGAGTTTCCCGATCATGGTTACCGCACTTCACCAATCCGCGATCGATCTCCACAGATTCCTCGCCAGCAACCAGGAGCCGTTCCAGAAAAGATGTGAAAAACTGGCGCCAAGTACGCTCCAAAATTACGAGAGGCTCTTTAACGCCATGGTTCGAGATGGCCAAACTCCCATGGAGCGCGCGGGAACCCTGGGGAGTTACTCGACCTTCAAGGCTGCTTGGCAATTCGGCCACACGCGCGAAGCCATCAAGCTCGCCGAACGTGCAAGGGAGATCATAGGGCTCGTCAAATCCGGTTCCCGGACATCGAACGACGTCCAACCTATCCTCGACCCAATCCTGAACCAGGGTCAAAAACACTTGGACGCGATTACATTGGCGAATTCGGAACCCGACCGTACCGTCTTGGCAACAAAGAAGAAGCGTTCTGCCGGAAGCACAAAGCACCGAATTCCCCGTCTAAAGACTGGATGGCGAGACGAATTGCTTCAGCACGCTATTGACCATAATTCCAAATACGCCCTCGCGATTGCCGTCATGTCCCTGAGCGGCGCCCGCCCGGCGGAGCTTGAAACCGGAGTCACTTGCATCATCGACGATCAGAGAATCCGCATTGAGATTCATGGGGCTAAAACGCACAATGGCACCTATGGCCACGAAACGCGCTCATTCACCTGTTGCGACGATGATCTGGCTGCACGTTACTTGCGCACCATCGGCAAGAGTAGGCGCTTTGTTGTGAACGCGCCCGCGAGACGATTGATCGATACCATTCCAAAGATCGCCCGGCAGCTCTACCCGCGACGCAATGCCGTTCGACCGACCGCCTATTGTTTCAGAAACGCCATGTCGGCTGACCTCAAGGCACTTGGATACTCAAAGGAGAAGATCGCCGGGATACTCGGTCACTGCGTTACAGAAACTCAGCGGTATTACGCCACAGCGAAATCCCCGAGTTCTTCGCGCAAAATCACTGACATCGTGACCTCTGGCGAGGTGAGGACCTCTCCGGATAGGGATTACTCCCGATTTACCTCATCGGAAAATAACGATACCCCTTCGGACGGCTAAAGACTCTGCGCAAAATTCGACGCGTAGGGCGAAGTGGCTTTTACCGGATGCTCCTCAGGCAGGCACTACTTGACGGCAAACTCCTCCCGCTTCCGTCCCGCCGCCTCCATCGCCATCAACCACTTCGGTGCCTTGCCTCGCCCTGACCAGGTCTCGCCGGTCTCGGTATTACGGTATTTGGCCGCCACCGGCTTGCGCTCCTTGGCCAGCTTCGCCGCCTTGGCAGTTTTACCGGGCTTGCGGCCGGGCTTGGCCGCCGTAGCGGCGTTGGGCTTGCGCCCCTTGGTCGCGCGCTTGCGCCCAGCCAAGTCATCCACCGTAATGCCGTAAGCCGCCATCTTGGCTTTGATCTCGGCAATCGCCGTACCGATCTCGGCCTTGCGGGCGGCTTCGGCTTCGCGCATCAGTTGCTCGGCTTTTTCCTTAAGTTCCATATACGTCGTCATCGTCGCTCCCTTCGCTCAATTAAGTTGCCGGCTTCCCGGCCACCACGAAATCAATACTTCACCAGGTAATACCCGAGCTTGATCAACTCGGTCAGGACAAACTGGCCCGACTTCTCGTTGCGCCACCAGCGATCTGCCTCCCACCACTCGGGCTCGCTGGCCACCAGCCGATAGCGCATGCCGGAGCCAGCGAAAACGCGGCCCCACACCCAATCCAGGCGCCGCATGTGTGGCGGGGCACTAACTATCAGCGCGGTCTGCCAGCCGCGCGACCGCATCAGGGCCAGAGTCGCCGCCGCCTCCTCGAAGGAGTTTTTCGCGCTCGATTCGAGGACCATCTGGTCAGGTGGAATCCCCTTCCCGGCCAGCATCTGAACACGCCAGTCCAAATACACGCGCCGCTCTGCTTCCGGCGCGCCCTCCAATCCAGTGACCAGAACCCTTGGCGCGTAGCCTTGGGCAAACAAGGCAGTTACCTTGCGAATTCGAAATCCATCGTCGCCACCCATAGCCACGAGCACGTCCGCCCGCTCGGGCGCCACTGCGCCAGCCGCGACCCAGCGGCCAAGATTCAAGAATTTGCCAACTGCAAGTGCCAACAGCACGACGACCACCGCGCCGGCCAGTAATCCACAACGCCGGGGGGCAGCCCGCACGATCTGGCAAGAGTCGGCGCTGGCAATACGGTGAATAGTCATGCGCCCAAACGCTCCCGGAGGCTGGCGACCACGCGCCCCGCCGTCTTGCCGTCCCAGCGATCAGGTATCCTGCCAGCAATCCAGTCGCCCGACAGAATGGCATCGACTTGGGCCAACACGCTTTCGGATTTGATCAGGCGATTCGTCCCTTCGGTCACCGTAATCGGCCGCTCAGTACTCTCGCGCAAGGTCAGGCAGGGAATCCGTAAGTAGGTGGTCTCTTCTTGCACGCCGCCCGAATCGGTCAGCACGAACTGCGAAGCGAACACCAGACTCATGAAATCCACATAGCCGGCCGGCTCAATCAGGCGCAATCCTGGCAGACCGGCCAGCCGCTCCCACAATCCAAAGGACTCCAGCCGCTGCCGCGTGCGCGGATGGACCGGGAAAACCATGGGCAGCCTCTGTGTCACCCCGTCGATCACTTCGCATAACGCCGCCAGTCTTGTCGAGTCATCCACGTTGCTGGGCCGGTGCAGGGTCATCACGCCATAGTGCCCCGCCGGCAATCCCAGCGCCTCGAAATGTCGCCGATCTTCTATGGCCGGCCGCATCATTTCCAGCGAATCGATCATGATGTTTCCAACACGCTCGATCCGGTCTGCCGGCACGCCCTCCGCACGCAGGTTCTCGTCAGCGTCGGGCGAGGGTGTCCACAACAGGTCGGCCAACGCATCGGTGGCCAAACGATTGATCTCCTCCGGCATCGTCCGGTCGCGGCTGCGCAATCCGGCTTCCAGATGCGCCACCGGAATGCACAACTTGGTCGCCGCAAGGGTACACGCCAGAGTCGAATTCACGTCACCCACCACCACCACCCAGTCCGGACGCTGTTCCCGGCACACTTTCTCGTAAGCCACCATCACACCTGCCGTCTGTTCGGCATGCGTGCCGCTGCCAACACCCAAATGAATATCCGGGTCAGGCAACCCGAGATCGCGGAAGAAAGCGTCGGACATATTGGCGTCGTAATGTTGGCCGGTATGCACAAGACGCGGCCGGCACCACTGTCCTTCGGCGGCGAGTGCCTTGCACAGCGGGGCCACCTTCATGAAATTCGGTCGCGCCGCAGCGATGAGATCGATTGTTGCCACCATGGTTGTTACATCCTAGTCAACGACGATTCGCAGGAACATGCCAGCCCACGAAAACAGGTCTTCATTCCGCGCTCACCTGCAGCAACTCATCTAGCATTCGACTGGCAAGGGTTTCGCGGCTGAACCTCTCGGCCGCGAACACGCGCCCTTTCTTCCCCAAGGCTGAGCATCGCTCAGGCTCGTCAGCCAGGGTCGCCACAGCCCGCGCCAGTGCCGCCGCGTCCTCGGGTGGAATGGTGATTCCGGCACCGGATTCCAGCAGGATTTCTTCACTCTCCCCCTTTACGCCAAGGACGATCGCCCGTTCCATGCCCATGGCCTCGAACATCTTCGACGGAATCACGTGGCGAAAAAGTGGTGTATCGCGCAGCAGCACCACCGCCACATCACACAGGCGCCAGTAGTCGCGAACTTCGACCTTGCTGACGGCGCCCACGAAGACGACGTTGTCCAGGCCTTCGCGCCTCGCTACCTCGGCAAGCTCGGCCTGCTGCGCGCCTGTGCCCACCACCACGAAGGCGATGTCCGGCCGCGACTTTAGCGCCCGTGCTGCGTCAAGCAGCGTAACGATGCCATGCGCCATACCTACCGTGCCAACATAGGCGGCGACGAACTTGCCATCCAGGCCCAGGCGCTGTACCAGTGCAGCCGGTTTCGGCCCGGGCTGATACGCATCCAGGTCCACGCCATTGGGTACGACAGCAATCTTTTCGGGAGGTATCCCGTTGCCGGTCAGCACCCGCTTGAAGGAATTTGTCACGCTGACGATGCGCGCGGCGCGTCGATACAGAAAATACTCCAGCTTGCGCAGAAGGCGAATAGCCACGGATTCGCGCATCGCGCCCACCGCGACGATGGAATCCGGCCACAGGTCGCGCAATTCGAACACGAAAGGCCGCCAGCGCAGGACCGAAATCACCAGCGCGGCGCAAGGCGTGAAGAACTGCGGCGAGGTTGCGACGATCAGGTCCGGACGCGGCAGGAAGAGGCTCGCCACGACTGCCGAAAGCATGAAGCTCACATAGTCTAGCGTGCGCTTGATGAAGCCTTCGTTCGCCGTGATGTAGGTCCATACCCGCAGCACGTCGATGCCGTCAATCTCCTCGCGCCGCCATAGTTCATTGCGGTAGCCGGGATGAATCCGACCGCTGGGGAAATTCGGCGCCCCCGTCACCACCGTCACTCTGTGACCTGCAAGCACCCAACGCTTGGCGTGCTCATGGGTGCGCGACGCCGGCGCATTGGTTTCCGGGGGGAAATTGTCGGTGAGAAACAGGATGTGCATCGCCCTAGCCCGGTGCATGCCATGCCAAGGAAAGGCGTGCCTCGGCCGCACCACGAAATGCGATGGTCAGGCAGCGTGTCGGCACGCGCCGACCGAACTCCGGACAGTACACACTTGCCTCCAGGCCCGCTTCGCCACCGCTCAGCTCCCAGCGAACGCTATGGGACCCGGAAACGCGCAGCGTGCCTCCGCTTCCGTCCGCGTCGACATCGCAGCCGACATCCGGGTGCAGGTGGTAGCGCGCCTGCGCTTCTCCATACCCGCCCTCCACGCGATCAGTCACGCTGAGACTGCCCGGTCGCAGGTGCCACTCGCGGCGATGTACCGGGCGCCCCGGCAGGCGCGTGTAACCATCGTGGGCGCAGGTCACCCTGTGACCCTCGCGGGTCTGCTCCAAATGAAGATCGAAAGGCCGCGCGCGCCGTGCGACGCGGAACCCCGACCACACTTCCGACGAGTCCTGACCATCCACCGTTACCGTGCTGTGTGCCGGCGTGCCACGTTCCGCCTCGCGTTCCGACCCAAGTCCGTAGCGCGATGTACCGCCATTGACGATCAGCCGCTGGCCAAACAGTGACAGCTCGAAGGACAGGGTATCCGCGTGGGCATGGCCCGGCAGATAGTCGGGGCCGATAGGCGCCACATCGGCCAGCAGCACGGCGTCGGACACTTCGGCGCGGACGTAGCCGCTCCCGTCCAGATGTCGAAGATGGGTCAACGACGAATCGGCACTCACCAGCCCGAGATCTTTCGCGTAGCGCGCCAGTTCGGCGGGCGCGGGGGCGATTCCAATGGCGGCGTCGTTGAACAGCGCGATCTCGCCGTCCGGGTGGCACATCGCCTGAAGCCACCCGAGCATGCGCGTGCCCGCCTCGCGCCATGTGTTGGGCAGCACCTCGCCATAGGCTACATGCAGGTTGATCAGGTCGAGCACATCTTCCAGCGCCAACGCGTGGTACATGGTGCTGCGTTCGAAGTGTCCCCCATCAGCCAGGATCTGCTCGGGCAATTGCTGCTGCAGGATGTTCATCCCGCTCGCGCGCCAGCGTTGAGCCTCCTCGCCCGTAAAGAAGAAACCCGCGAACACCAGCGCCTTGGCATTGGCAAACAGATGATTGCCGAGCAGGTGCCATTCCAGTCGCCGTTCCAACTGTCTCACCTGAACTGCCAGGCTGTGCAGACAATCGGGAGACAGGGCGTTACCGGCCAGCGCCCATTTGATCCAGTTGGCGATGCGCAACGACGTCGGATAAGGCTCCCAGCCCGTGCCGGATCCAGGCGGGTTCTCCGCCACCCAGCGCATCAACAGCAGCTCGTGCCAATCCCTGCGCGATGAGCCGTCCCAGGCATTGAGGTCATCGAAATAATGCAGGTGATAGCGCCACAACTTTTCGACAGCCGGATCGTCCCACCCGCCTTCGTCAAGTTCGCGCGTCGCATTCAGGAATCGAAAGCATTGCGGCCCGAGCAGGCTGGGCTGCCGCCTCGCCGGCTGCACCCAGGGGGCGGCCGGTGCCCGCCGCAGAGGGGCCGGTCGCAGATCCGGCGTCGGCCTTCGCAACCGAAACCACGCGCGGCCGTATATCTGAACCGGCTTCAGATGGCGCAGCGTATGCCAGTAACGGGAGGCTGCAGTCACCCCCCTGCCCTTCCCAACGAGCGAGCTTGCGCGCAAAACAGAGGCCGGCTTCGCAGGGGCGGCATGCTTCTACGACGTCCCATCCTGTCCCCCGGCCACTGCCACGGTAACCCGCGCCACCTCGATCAGTTCGTCAAACGATATTGGCAGCTCGCCGCCCGACTCTATTGCCTTCACGAACGCCGCCGCACAGGCCTTTTGCCCCTTGTCCTGGCGCCACAGATTCATTTTTTTGAAGCCAGGCCAACCATAGCCCGTCAGCTTGCGGAAGTTGTCAAGCTGCAGCACGCGGCCGGCAGCAAACACTTCCAGCCGCTCCTTGGGGAAACTTTTCGGCCCGTTGGCAAAGTAGTGCACGGTGCCTATCGACCCATCGGCAAAGCTGAGTTGGATGCTGAGCGTATCCCCCGTCTGCGCCGCCATCACCTGCCGCTGCCAGGAGACGATCTTTTCTCCGGCCAGGAATCGCAACAGGTCAATGAAATGGCATGCCTCGCCAATCACCCGACCGCCGCCAACCTCCGGATCCTGTGTCCAGTGGCTGACCGGGATCGCGCCGGCGTTCACCGTCATCACGAAACTCTTCGGACCACTGGCACCCCGCAGCAGCTCGGCGATGCGCTGCACCTGCGGCGCAAACCGGCGGTTGAAGCCGACCATCAGCACTGGTGATCGGCCGGCAGCCGCCTCTGCCCGGTATGCCGCCTCCATCGCGTCCACCTCGGCCACGGTCATCGCCAGCGGCTTCTCGACGAACACGTGCTTGCCGGCAGCCAGCCCCCTCTCCACCCAACGGGCGTGCGATGCATGCCGCGTGGTCACGACCAGCGCATCCAACTCGGCATCCACAAGCATGGCGTCGCTGTCCGTCGAACTGAACTCGATGCCGAACTTGCGCGCCGCCACCGTACCTGACACGCCGGTGGCCGACGAAACGGTCTTCAACCGGGCACCCGTGGCGGCAAACGCTGGAATCAGGACTCCTGCCGCATAGTTACCGGCCCCCACGAACCCCAGCGAAACACGGCCGGCCGAAGTGGCCGACGATTGCGCAACACGCAGGGTGGTAGCCCGTTGCTTTTCGCAGGCTTCCTTTTCCGATGCGGGATATTTCAGCACCACGCCAAGGGATGGCACTGCCGAGCCGATCAACTCATACGCCGCCGACGCGTCTCCAATGGCGAAGCGGTGCGAGATCAGCGGCGTGACGTCCAGCCGCCCGTCTGCCAGCATGTCCAGCACCGCCTCAAAGTTACGCTGCTCGGTCCAGCGTACGAAACCCACCGGATAATCGCGGCCCTTTTCCTCGTACTCCGGGTCATAGCGTCCCGGGCCGTAGGAGCACGACACCTGGAACGTCAGCTCCTTCTCGAAAAAGTCGGCGCGCGACAGTTCCAACCCCGTCACGCCGACCAGCACGATCCGCCCGCGCTTGCGGCACATCCGTGCCGCCTGGTGCATCGGCTCGCTACTCCGTGTGGCGGCCGTTACGAGCACGGCATCCACCCCTCGCCCGCGGGAAAACCTCACCGCCACCTCGACCGGATCCTCGCCCGCAGCGAGATCCACCGTCTCGGCGCCGAATTGCCTTGCCAGCGTCAATCGGGACGAATCGAAATCCAGCCCAAGCACACGACAGCCCTGGGCTCGCAACAACTGCACCGTGATCAGCCCGATCAATCCAAGACCAGTCACCACTACGCACTCACCCAGCGTCGGCGCCGCCAGGCGGATGCCCTGCAGCGCAATCGCTCCAATCACCGTGAAAGCAGCGGCTTCGTCATTCACTCCATCCGGCACGCGAGCGCACAGATTGACTGGCATCGCCACATACTCGGCGTGCTTGCCATTGCTGGCGACGCGGTCACCCACGGTATACGCCGTCACGCCGTCGCCGACTTCCACCACCTCACCAGCGTTGCAATAACCCATCGGCAAGGGCTGGTCGAGTTTGCGCATCACCGCCTCGACCGTCGGCGCCAATCCGTCAGTGCCGATCTTGTCCAGCACCATGCGAACTTTGTCCGGCTGCTGGCGCGCCTTGTCTATCCAGCCGGCCTTGCCGAAATCCACCAGCATGCGTTCGGTTCCTGCCGAAACCAACGTTGATTTGGTACGAACCAGAATCTGGCCTTGGCCTGCACATGGCCGGGGAATATCGGCGAGTTCGGTGCGTCCGTTCTTGAGACTCTGGAGAATTTGCTTCATCGATCAGATCTCACCGTTGATCAATCGATATCGCCTCGCTGCCTTAACGCGCTCCTCTACCATATCTCTGTTACGAATGAAGATGGTATTGTCCTTAGCTAAGGAAGCATCAATCAGTTGCCGCTCAAACGAATCGTACGCATAGGGCTTAAATCCGTACGCCTGCATATGATCAATCAAACACATATCCGAAACGCCATACCGGGCGCCGCTGCCATTGATCTCCATCACGACTGCCAGCAGCTCCGGTGCACTCAATGTTCTTTCCGCCCCGCGAAGCACTGAAAACTCGTGACCCTCGACATCGATCTTGATGGCAAGAGGAACTTCTTCTTCCGCCAGTTCATCCAGCGTGGTTACAGGCACCTCGATGCTCGCGCCCGCTTCGCCGTCAGCTAGAACATGATTTACGGTATCAAGGTCCGACGTGAATCGAACTGATCCAACGCGATCCGAAAGGCCAATACACTTCATCGACACCCGGTCATCCAGCCCATTTAGAAAAACGTTGAGACTCAGATGCTCAAAGGTGGTTGGTACCGGCTCAGCGGCAATCACCCTGGCACCAACCGCGCCAGCAGCAATTACAGAGTAGCTACCGATATTGGATCCGATATCAACGAAGAGTTCTCCGGGCCGAAGCAAATGGAGGATAAAACCCATGTCATGAACTTCATGCAAGCCGCAATACCAATTTCCCGTTGCCCCGGTCATTCCTCGTTTGGCGAAAAGCTGTGTTGTCTCGACAAACGGAAACGCGATGAGACCGGGCATCAATCTCGAGGAAAATTGCCAGCGAAGAAATCGACCCAAGGCATCAACTCGATTCGATTGGTTGAGCGGGTGATTCCAAATCAAACCCAATGTCGAGGCAAGTCCCACTAATCGGGTTCTCCGTAAATTATCAGCAGAGTCGGCGCAGGCAACCCGGCGATCAAACACATCGAGTTCACTTCGTCGCCTCGATCAGCATGAACACGCGCTCCTGCATTCCCAAGTAAATCCACCTTCGCCAGAGTCGTCGGTTATCCAAAGATAGCAGGCAGCTTCTATAGATCTGCCCGACCACGGGCTGTTTTGTATTATGACCACGCAAGTTGATCCTGAAATTGTGCTGGTATCGCCGCGGCACCTCGATCAAGAAACCGCCTGCACCATAACTCAACACAGATCAACGACAGCAACGTGTAACTCGCATCGAGTGCTCCCTTGTCGTTGGCCTGAATCAGCCGTTGCACTCCAGCCGGGTCGAAAAGCCCACGCCGCCGTACGCAGGCGTCGCTGAGTACATCCGAAAGCAGGTCGCGCAATTCCACACGCATCCAACGTCGCAACGGCACCCCGAAACCGGTCTTGGGCCGGTAGATCACCTCGTGCGGCAGGTAGGGTTCCATTGCTTTCTTAAGTACCCACTTGCCCTCGGTCCCACTTTGTTTAAACTTCGCTGGTATCCGTGCGGCAAACTCCACGAGATCAAGATCCAGGAACGGTACCCGCGTCTCTACGCCCACCGCCATGGACATCTTGTCTGTGTAGACAAGATTGTGATCGCCGA
The DNA here is from genome assembly GCA_903908065.1 of uncultured beta proteobacterium. Taxonomy (GTDB): domain Bacteria; phylum Pseudomonadota; class Gammaproteobacteria; order Burkholderiales; family Rhodocyclaceae; genus Sulfuritalea. Next base: position 12,781 of record CAIVQO010000039.1, read on the forward strand.
GAAAGAATCGTTGCTCCAGGGCAAGCATTCGCTCAAGGCGATGGGTCTCGCGCGGCAAGCTAGCCAGGAAATCGAGCATAGGTTCTTCGGCACGGGCCAACCCCAAGGCGGCACGGAAAGCCGGGGTGTAAATCGCTTTGAGATCGCGGCGATCCGCCCACTTGAAGTAGCTAACCAGCCGATCATCGCCGACGAGCGAGAACCCACTCAGGACCTTGGCCACCCGACGCAACAAGGGGCGCCGGAGATCCAGAAGGGAGGCGAAGCGCTCCAGCCAGCCCCTTGCAAACTGCGGCATCCAGGCCCAATAGCGCCCCATGAACCACAAGCGCCGATCCAACGTCGCTCCGTCACAATCGCCGGAATGCATTGCCGCAAGCAGGCTAGACTTCAGGACATCTGTCAGCCGTTCGTCCGGATCAAGCTTCATGGTCCAAGGCGCGGTGATTGGCAATTCCCGCAGCGCGAAATTCCACTGGTCGCCAAAATCGCGAAATCGCCGCTGCACAACATGAACGCCGTACACCAGAGCGATGTCTACCGTTTCATCCTTGCTGTAGCTGTCGACCAGAAAAACCTCCTGCGCCCAACCCTTCAGGTTCCGAAGCACGGCCTCAATGTTGTGGCCCTCATTGAGCGAGATCATGATTACAGCCACGGGTGCAACGCCAGGTTGCCAAGCAGGTGCAGGAAGCGGCTGTACGGGCACAACTTCCATGGTCAAAAATTACCTGCTGCAGGTTTGTCTGCCTCAAGGATCAGCGTGTGCGGTGCTTCAAAATCCGATTCTTCCTCCATCGCCAATGCATCCATGAGTACGTCCGGCCTGTAGGTTAGTTTCGAAGGGATGCATTTGCGTATATTTGTAAAGCCAGCATCGGAAAGTAGCTCCCCCAAGAACGATTCAGTGAGAATCGTCAGGTGCTCGCCTCGGCAGAAAATGAAGTTTTCAAGTCTGCCACCAATACTCTGTCGTTTATCGGGCCAATCGCCAAACCAACTCTTGTCGCCCTCGATGAACTTCCTGATTGCGCTGTCGCCATCCGGCCCACCGACCCGATAGGTTCCACCCGGCGTCAGACACCGAAAAACGTCTGCGAAATGGGCACTCAGATCCGTAAGGTGTTCGACCACGTGATGCGAATAAATCGCTGCGATCGTCGAATCGCGAAAGGGAAGCGGGTACCGCAAGTCAGCCCATAAATCGCACTTCCCTGTAAACATATTTGCATCGACATTGATCCATCCAACCATGTATTTCTTTTGCCCTGGCCCCAAGTGCACTCGGGCCCGCTCCTCAGTTCCAGGTGAGCGAAGATTCTTGTAGAGAAAACCGTTCATCCGCATCAAAGGACTCGCCATCAAAAAAAACGATCTCTTTGCACTACGGCTAAGAGAGCCGGTCCCGTTTGATTGGACAGAATTTGGGCGGAGATAAGTGGAGCCCTGCGGGGTAGCGTTATCCACGGTGCG
>CAIVQO010000040.1 GCA_903908065.1 uncultured beta proteobacterium
GCAACTTCCCACCATCCAACGGGAGATACCACTATCAGGATTGCGCTAAACTTCTTCGCAGCTGCCAACATGACGGGCAGCTAAAGTCCCTGGGTAAATTTCAACGCGCACCGCTGGGTACTTTTAAACGCGCGCCGACAGCTATGGCATCAATCAGCGCATGGTGTCGTCCTGGTGAATTTCGTGCCGCTTCCAATGCCTGATTGAACTCGCGATGCCCGCTGGCCATGGCCTGTCCGACCAACCGGCCGACGATGTTCGCCTGTCGCGTCCAAGGCACCTCTCCGGGCATTGGAACTCGTAGTTCGGTGATCAGTGACCAATCGAGCGGGGAGTCGCAGACCACAACAATGCCGACTGAGCGATCGCCACCGCGTAGGTCATCGCACCAGGTCTCGATCGCGCCAGCAATGTCTTCGTAGTCTAGGACGATTGGGTTGTGTCGCCCCAGCAGGGGGAAGACCTCAGATCTAACGAAGTCGGACACCACGAGATCGCACGCATTAGCGAGTTCAATGTAGAGCGCGTCATCGGTCTCGCCGGCCACCAAACCGAGCGCGATCAATTCTGGCGACTCAAGCGAAGAAAACTCGCAATCAAGGAACGCCAAAAATTCGCGTATCGGACTCACGTCCGCAAGACCCGAAGCACGTGCTGATTTGCCGTACCGGCTTCACTGCGGCGTGGGAATGCGCAGCCCGTCGACTCTGCGATCCAGAGGGCCACGGCGGCCGAGCGCGATCGGCCGCTCTTGCAATGGCAGACGACATCAATGGGCTCGGGTTGGCATGCCATTTCCGGATCCAGTCAATGATCTCGCCGGCGTGCTCGGAATCGAACACCTCAAGGCCTTCCATGTACCATTCAGCAGCAGGATCGATGTCATGGAACAGGATGCGAAGCACCCGATTTCCCGGCACACGCAGACGGGCCGGCATCGCCGCGCCTTCGCCAATCGAGATTACGACGAGGTCCGGCCGATCGTTTATGCGCTCGGCGTCAGTCAGCGATAGGAAATCGACGCTGCGGATCATCGGGATTCGGAACTGAAGATGCGCAGGATGCCTGCCACCATCCCCTCGGTGGGTTCGCCGGCCAACGGGGTTCCCAGCGCGTAGAGGCTGTTCAGCGTCCGGACCAGGCCGGCATCGAAGTCGATGCGCTGGATGGGTGACGTGACGCGGATCTTGGTCGGATACGCCGGCCGGACTCCGGCCAGGTAGAGAGGAAGAAATAGGGATCGATCGTGGCCACCGCTTCGCCGGGTTCGATCCGCCCGGTGCGTTCGCGGATCTCACGGGGCGTCGACAGGTAGAACGACGCCTCGGCGTTCGAGATCATCGCCAGCGACAGTCTGCCATCACTCGACATCGGTGACCCCATCTGCCAAGGCGCGCTGCGCAACTGCCGGCTTCAGTTCTTCCAGAAAACTGAGGTCGACGCAGACCTCCCGACCGCCGGCCTGATACAGAATTTCGGAGATTTCCGTGTAGCGCAGGCCTCCGGCGTTGGTAATGCAGACATCCACATCCGAGTTGTCGCGGAAGAAGGAGGGTGCCCGATTGACCAGCGAGCCGAAGATCACGGCGTCCACCCCGGCGGCCCGCAGTGCCTCGATCAGCCGATTGGCGACGATGACGGCGCGCACGCGATGCTCCTTGGCTCGCGCAGCCCTGATCTCTTGCCAGGCCGGGCCGGACAGGTCAACCACCCGATTCCAATGGAAGCCCGGCACCGAGTCGATACCGCGATCGGCATAGCCCCGGGCGTTCTGCACGATCCGGCCACCGCGCTGGCCAGCGTACTCTTGCGCCTTGTGGACGTGCCCGTGGATCCAGAGATCGGTCCTGGTCACCAGGTTATCGATGTTCGAGGCGTAGCTCGCATCGAGCTCGTCCAGCCCACGTGCCGAGGGTGCGTGGTGCGTCACCACCACGGTGCGATCCCAGTCACCTGTTTGCATCAGCTCGCGCACCAGGAATTCCAGCGCCGCCTCATGCCACTTCACGACCTGTGGCCACCGCAGCCGGTCACCGCTGCGATGCCAGTCATAAGCGCTGCCATAGAGCTCGCGGCTGCGCGGCCCCCGTCGCGTCAGGAAAATCTTCTTGTAGTCGGAGTTCTCGCGCTCGGCGAGCAGGCCCATTTCTTCCTGCCGCTCCAGCCCCATCAACGTGAAGTCCGTCCACAAACTGGTGCCGAGAAAACGCACGCCATCGATGATGACAGCCTCGTTTTCGAGCAAGTGGACGTGCGTGCCGGCGACCTTGCGCCGAGCTTTTTCCCAGAACTTCGCCACCGTCCTCTGGCCGTAGAGCTCGTGATTGCCGGGCACGTAGATCACTGGCTTGTTAAATCTCAGCAGCGCGAAGTCCAATCCCATGAACCCGACGCCGATGTCGCCGGCGAGCACGTGCACATCGCAGTCGATCGAGTCGATGGGCCACTCCCGGCGCCAGCGCTGGAACTCGAGGTGAACGTCGGAGAGGACATGCAGCTTCACGTCACACCTCGATGACGAGGCCGGGGTTGAAGTCCGGATTCTCGAAGTTTCCGGTGTGCCGTAGATACCCTCGCGGGTTGCACACGATCCGGCCACGCTCGGGATCGTCGCCCACGCGAGCGTCCACGGCATGGTGCGTGTGGCCGTGAATCCAAAGATTCGCTTTGACCACCAGATAGTCCAGATCGCTCGCGAATGCTGCGGCTACCAGATCATCCTTGTAGCGCGGGTGAACGGACTGCCACGACGGGCAATGGTGGGTGACGACAACCGTCTTGCCATCAAACGGGATGGAGAGCTCCGTCGCAATGAAGCGCCGCGCGGCCTGGTGGAGCTCAACCGTGCGCGCCGGCGAGAACGGCAGCAGTCCCTTGCCGTCCGTGATGACGTGGAAGTCACGGATGGAACGCTCGGCAAGCGCCATCAGTTCGGCTTTAGTGGGCGACGAAAACAGCTCAAAGTCGGTCCAGAGGGTGCTGCCGATAAAGCGCACCCGCTCGCCGCCGGCCTCGATAACAACCGAGTTATTGTCCAAATAGTGGACGCCTAATTCGCGCGCCCGCCGGCGCATCAGCGCGCAGGCCTCGCCATGGTCAAACCCGTAAATCTCATGATTGCCCGACACGAAGACCGCCGGGATGTCGAAGAACGCACGGATCCATTCCATCACCAGGTCAGCGCGATCAATGTCGCCGGCCAAGACCAAGACATCCGCGTCGACGGCGGGCGGCTCGAACTCGGCGAGCTCGACGTGCAAGTCAGAAAGAACCCAGAGCTTCATCCCCGCTCCCCCGCACGAATCACGTTCCCGTCCTGGTCCACGATTCCGCGCAGGCCGACGCTGATCGCGTGGAAGCGCAGCCGCTCGGCGTGCTCAGCATGATCTCGCTCAAGGTGATGGTGGCCATGAAACAACGTGCGCGCTCCCATCGCCCGCGCCAGGTCATCAAGCTCCGCAAAGCCGTAGTGGTGTGCGCTGGGCGCCTCGTGGCAGACCAGGATGTCGGCGCGTTGCTTCTTGAGCTTCGCCGCCGTCGACGGGAAAATGGTCGAGCGATGCTTCAGCAGCCGCCCGTCGCGGGATTCATCCTGTAGCGAGGTGTCGGCACGACCATGTGCGGCGACATCGCGCTTCACGAGATCCGCCTTGCTCACGCGTTGCTTGAGACCGCGATCACGCCGCAGCGACCGGGCATAGCCCTCATAGTCGTCAAATGACGGGGCCGCCGGCGGCAGCCAGATTTGACCACGGAAAACGCCGCCCAGCCCGGCGATGCGCTGGCCAGCGATCTCGACGACACGACCATCGAGACAGCGATCCCTTGCGCCATCGAGATTGCGATAGCTCTCCAGATGATCGGTGTCGTGATTGCCGATGATCCAGTACCAAGGCACGCCCAGTGCCGTCACGTCTGCCATGCAGTCGGTCAGCGGAATCGGCGCTTCCATGTCGCCCAGCAGGATGACGGCCGCCGGCTTGACCGGGGCCGCGTCGATGGCCTCCCCGATGAAGTCGAAGCTCGCATGTGGGTCGCCGGCGCACCAAATCACGATGCCGTCCGATGTTCCCGGCAGACCGTGCGATGCCATCCAGCGACAACTTGAAGTGCGCCGGGTTGTCCGCACGTCTGGCACGTCCTGGCGGCTTCAGTCGTCGCCACCTTGATTCGTGCAAAGATATTTTGCGCAAGGGGATCGGGCACATAGCCTGCGCCAACGATGGCGGCGAGCACGCGCTGACGCACCGCATCGGGCACCTGATCTTCAAACTGGAATTCGCCAAGATCCTCGAACGAGTACGTGCGCGACATCCGCGCCGGCGCTTCGCTGTCGTCGTCCTCTGCAACCTTGTCGTACAGCCGGTCCGGCTGCGGATCGCCCGGCAGGCCGTCGAGGTAGATTCTCAAACCGCCCATCTTCTCCTTGATCTGCAACACCGACATCATCCCTGGCGGCATGCCGACCTCATCGAGCATTGCCCGGATGTCGGCGATGCAGGACTCGGCGATCTGCGCCCAGCCCGAGGGCGGCGAGTAGTCGAAGCACCGGCTAAACAGCGGGTCACCGGGGAAGGGGTTGCCGCCCAGATCATCGTCATCACTCATTTGGATGCTCACGTGAACCTCCCTTCAATAGTCGCCACGGTCTGATCGGTCAGGCCGATCATCGGGTCTGTGAACACGACGCGCGCCATCATCTCCGGGCTTGCAGCGACATTGCCAAAAACGAGGGACGGCTGGTCGTCCACCAGGATCCAGTCAGACGCGCCCATCGCCACGGCCACCGCCTGGCATTCCTCGAAGCGGTTGGGGGGCAGAACACCTGGCGGCATCAGTGAGCGGGTTGTCCCGACCATGCGAGGCCCGGCGCGGCCAAGAAGCGTTTCGAGTTCCGGGGGCGAGTAGTGGTGTTGCCAAGACGAACTCACGACGATGTGCAATTCCGGCATCCGGGTCATCAGATCTTCCAGCAGCGGCAGCCGCGAGAACAGGCGCTCGCCGGTAATCGTCACACCACCGCCGTCATAGTTCATCTGCGCCGCGTCGGCATCATGCAGCACCCCGTCGAAGTCGACGAACAGTAGCAGTAGCTTCATTCCCTCTCCAACGTCACGGCCGCGGCATATGCCTCGCGCATCACCCTGGAATCGATGAGCGCGTGATGCTGGACTCCGAGACCCAGGTGTCGCTCCGTGCTCTCGATGTCGTATCGAAAAAACTTGCGGCCCGACAGTAGATGCTGGACCAGTCGTGTGACCACGTTGACTGACTGGAGCCAGGCGGGCGACGGCTGGAGATTGGACAACAAGCGATGATCGAACTCCGAGTCCGAGATGACCTCGATTACGACCGACCGATCGCCGCCACGCAGCGAGTCGAACCACTCCACCACCCGATCCCCAATTTCCTCGTATGCCAGCACCTCCGGCGACTCGCTGCCGAACAGCGGCAGCACATCCGTCTTGACGAAGTCTGAGACCTCGATCTCAGCCGCATCAGCGCGCTCGATATAAAGTTCGCGGCCATCCTCCGTGACCAGTCCGATCGAGAGCAGTTCAGGGTTAGTGAAGTCGGAGAATTCAAAGTCGCAGAACACGCGGAATGCGTGTTTCTGGAAAGAATTGGGGGTGGCGAGATTGCCATGTGTGAAAGTCATACGGGGACTCCTCAGTAGTGGTCTAGGCCAATCCAAAGCCTATACCAGGGCCTAAATTGAAGTACAATAAAATCCTTTGGAAACAGCGGAGTAGGAGTTTGTATCATAGGTATCCGGCAAACCGGCGCGCGGGTGGATGGCCATCCGTAACGTCATCGTTACTTCATGACTACGGAATGAGAGGACGGTGTGTGGCGTTCCTACGCGAACGAGACGCATGGGTCGGGAAGATGCAGCAGTGTTTTGGGTCTTTGGCAAGTTCCCGCAGTGAGAGGATGCGTTCACGGGGCGCAGCGCCGAGAGAGATGTCTTGCCGATTCGGGCAAGGAAAGCCAGTGGCTGGCGCAATCGCAATCTAGAGGCAACCGGTGCCTTTATGAGGGGTGATCACTCCGTTCGGAATAGGGGAGTGGCCCCGAAGTGAGGCTTCGCGCGGGGGCCAGCATCCGTTGTCGCCCGTTACTTCCTCGCCGGCAGGGGGGAGATGGATCGCGAACTGACGATTCACCAAGTACGTGATCCTTGGGATCGATGGCTACCGTTTGAGGTCGGGGATGTTCCTTGGGTGGCGGTCATCATGAACTCAACTGCTTAGGCCCGCACCTGACTGACCGGACCAATCGAAAACGCGGCATACTGTTCAGGTGTAAAGCGTTGCCGGGCTAACCCAACCCGGCGAACATGGAGAGGGCCATGTCCATTCGCAAGCTCGTCGTCGCCAACGGCATCTGCTATGTCGAGATTCCGGCCGCCGGCGTGTATCTGCTTTGCGGCGCGCCGGCTGACAGCGTCAAGCACCTTTTGCGACGCGGGATCATCCAGACCACCGAGATCAATGGCGTGGCCTACGAGAATGGTCCGAATGCCATCCTGCTTTCGGATTCGATGATCCAGAACGGACACTTGTGCAACCTTGCCGAGTTTCCCATCCTGCAAATGTTGTACCGGCAGGGGATGATGATTCCGAACCATCCCAACAACACGGGGATGCGTCCCAAGCTGATCGGTACGCCGGAACAATTGGCGGCGCAATTGCGCTATATCCATCGCGGTAACTACGGCCTGATTTCTGCCGACGAGATGATCAAGGCCGGGGCCAGCGAGGCCGAGGCCGAGGAGCTGATGCGTATCAAGCTCAAGTTCGCCTTTGGCCAGATCTCGCGCCCGGAAGCGTTTGTCGATTGCCATGTGTTGGCGGGCGAGCCGCTCGACATCGGTAACGGCGTCAGCATAAAGCGTCTCGCGCACAATGTGTTCGACATCCGCTACGGCGATGATTTTGTCGAAGTGGATCTCAATTTGCCCCCGCAGGAGACCTACCCCTGCCCATATCCACTGAGCCATGTCGCCATCGACCGTCATTATTTCGCGGTGATCCACGCTGGCGACGGCGACGGCTGGGATTTCAACCGGCCGGCAATGGGTAGCTTACTGATCCATCAGGGCCGTGTATATCTGATCGATGCCGGGCCGAACATCCATTACAGCCTTGATGCACTTGGCATCGGCAAAAAGGAAGTGGCAGGTATTTTCCACACCCACGCCCATGACGACCATTTCGCCGGATTGACCAATCTGCTTCAGTGCGACAAGCCACTGCAATATTTCGCCACACCGCTGGTGCGTGCGTCGGTCACCCGAAAGTTCTGTGCACTGCTGTCGATTTCCGAGTCTGAATTCGCCAATTACTTCGACATCTGCGATCTGAAGGAGGGCGAGTGGAACGACATCATGGGCCTGGAGGTCAAGCCGACGATGTCCCCGCATCCGGTCGAAACCTCGGTGTTCAACTTCCGCGTGTTGTGGGAAGGCGGTTACCGAACGTACGCCCACCTGGCGGATGTGGCTTCGTTCAAGGTGCTGGAGAACATGGTGACGGCTGATGCTTCCGCGCCAGGTTTGACGGCGGCTCGCGTCAAGGCGACGAAAAAGGCCTACCTTGAACCGACCGATTTGAAGAAGATCGACATCGGCGGCGGCATGATCCATGGTTGTGCCACAGACTTCGCCAGCGATCCCACGCCGCGCCTGCTGCTGGCGCATATCTCGCGTGATTTGACGCAGTCCGAGCGCCGCATCGGCTCCGGCGCCCCCTTCGGCACCGTGGATGTCTTGATCCCGGGGGAGCAGAATTTCCTTTTGCGCGATGCCAGCGAACTGCTGAAGAGCTATTTCCCGACCGTGCCGGTGGAACGCCTGCATATGTTGCTCAACAATCGCATCGTCACCTTCAATCCGGAAACCATCATGGTCCAGGCCGGGAAGGTGCCCAAGGAAATCTACCTGTTGCTGGCGGGCAAGGTGGAGATTCTGACCCAGGACCCGAGCAGCGCACATTTTCTCTTCAGCGGTTCCATGCTGGCCGAGTCGGCGGCAATCCATGACACCGAGAGCGAGGAAACCTATCGCTCGGTGGGTTTTGTCCAGGCGCTGCGCTTGCCGGCGGACTTGTATCGTAACTTCATCGAGCGCTTCTATTCCGGTGCCGAACTGCTGAAGGTGCGCAGGATCGAGGAAAAGCTGCGCCGCACGACGCTGCATAGCGATGCGGTAACCAACACCACCCTGTTCCACCTGGCCAAGAACTGCACCATCACCACGTTGCAGGCCGGGCGCAAATTCAAGGGCGAGCCCAATCAGTTGCACCTGATAGGCAAGGGCCGTTTGGCACGCGGCAAGGACGAGCATGCCCCGGTGCTGGGCAAGGGCGAGTTTTGGGGGTACGACAGCCTGTTTTCGTCGATGTCCACGGGTGCGACCCACGAGCCTGAGTCGGCGGACAAGCCTCTGGTGGCGCTGGACAGCAGCGAGATCTACTCCGTGCCGCTAAAGCTGGTAGCGCGCATTCCCGTGGTTCGCTGGAAGTTGTTTGAAGCCTTCCGCAATGTGCATCCCTATGCCGCGCCGCGTTATCGTGGGACGGCGCGCTGATTAGAATCCCGATTCATGTAGCTCGTCGCACGGTGGCCTAAGCATCTGCCGTCCCCTCTCGCCCTGATTGCTCACCGAATTTGACACTCCAATGAAAGCCGTAATACTCGCAGGTGGCCTCGGCACCCGCCTTTCTGAAGAAACCCTGCTCAAGCCGAAGCCGATGATCGAGATTGGCGGCAAGCCAATGCTGTGGCACATCATGAAGATGTATTCGGCGCATGGAGTAAACGATTTCGTCATCTGCTGCGGTTACCGTGGCTATGTGATCAAGGAATACTTCGCCAACTATTTCCTGCATATGTCGGACGTTACCTTCGATCTGCAACGCAATTCGATGGAAGTCCACCAGCGCAATGCCGAGCCCTGGCGGGTGACCCTGGTCGATACTGGCGACAGCACCATGACCGGTGGGCGAATTCGGCGAATTGCCGATTACGTCAAGGATGAGGAGGCGTTTTGCCTTACCTACGGCGACGGGGTCAGTGATGTCGATTTGACGGCCTTGATGGCATTTCATCGCGCGCACGGCCTCATGGCGACGATTACGGCGACCTACCCGCTGGGCCGATTCGGCACCCTGGAGCTGCGCGACGACCAGCGGGTGGCGTCGTTCAAGGAAAAGCCGAAGGGCGATGGCGGGATGATCAATGGCGGATTTTTCGTGCTCTCGCCGCGTGTGATCGATCTGATTGACGGTGATGACACGACCTGGGAGCGTGAACCACTGGAACGCCTGGCGGAACAAGGTGAGTTGAAGGCCTACCGGCACGAAGGGTTCTGGCAGTGCATGGATACGTTGCGTGACAAGACGCTGCTCGACGACCTGTGGGCGGGCGGGCGGGCTCCCTGGAAGGTTTGGCCATGATTCTTGTCACTGGCGGCACAGGGTATATCGGTTCGCATGCCTGCGTTGCATTGGCTCAGGCCGGCCACCCGCTGGTGATCCTGGACAATCTTTGCAACAGCCGCGCCGATGTCGTCGATAGGCTGGCCACACTTTGCGGTCGGCGTCCGGTATTTGTCGAGGGCGATGTGCGCGATGCAGCGACGCTGGACGAGGTGTTCGATCGACACCCGATCAAGGCGGTGATGCACTTTGCCGGCCTCAAGGCGGTTGGCGAATCGGTGGCGAAGCCTCTTGAGTACTACGACAACAACGTGCATGGCAGCGTGCAGTTGCTGTCGGCGATGCGGCGGGCGGAGGTCAAGACCTTCGTCTTCTCATCGTCGGCCACGGTATATAGCGATCGTGAGGGTTATGTTTTCCGTGAGGATAGTCCGCGCGCGGCAACGAATCCCTATGGGCGCAGCAAACTGATGGTCGAGGACATCCTCGCCGACCTTCATCTGGCGGAGCCGGATTGGCGTATTGCCCGCCTACGCTATTTCAATCCAGTGGGTGCGCACGAGTCTGGAGTCATCGGTGAAGATCCGCAGGGCGTACCGAACAACCTGATGCCTTTTGTCGCCCAGGTTGCCAGCGGACGGCGCGAATTCCTGAATGTCTGGGGCGACGATTACTCGACGCCTGACGGTACGGGCGTCCGCGACTACATTCATGTCGTCGATCTGGCAGAGGGGCACGTTGCCGCGCTGGATTACCTGGGGCGCGAGGGGGGCTTGCTGACGGTGAATCTGGGGGCCGGCCGTGGGCATTCAGTGCTGGAGATGGTCCGGGCATTTGCCGTAGCCAGTGGGCGACCGATCCCGCATCGCGTTGCGGGGCGTCGCACTGGCGACATCGCACAGTTCTGGGCCGACCCTACCATGGCGAAACGCTTGCTGGGATGGGAAACGCGGCGCGGGCTCGATGCCATGTGTGCCGACGCGTGGCGCTGGCAGCAGTGGAGCGAGGCTAACCTGACGCGCTGACCAAACGACGGGCCCTAGTTGCGGAATCGGGCCCGTTTCAAATCCGCCGGATCCTGGCGATAGAACAAACGAAGCTGTTCATAGACCTCCGGATACTCATCCCGTAGCAAGAGGGGGTCCTCAAAAAAGACTTCGCTCGTAACGGCAAAGAACTCGCCGGGGAGCTCCGCTGCGTAGGGATCGATGTCGGTTTCTTCGCCGCTGTCTACGCGGCGCTGGAAATCCTCGAAGGCGGCTTTCATTACCGCCGCCCAGCGTTTGCGCGACATGTCTTCGTGCAGCGGCGGCATGCCGTCGGCGTCGCCGTTCTTCATGTCGAGCTTGTGGGCGAACTCGTGGATCACCACATTCACGCCTTCGGTGTCCTGCGGATCCTCGAACCACGAAATCAGCACCGGGCCACCGTACCAGGCTTCGCCCATCACCTGGTCATCGAATTCATGCACGACGCCATCGCCGTCCATTACCTGGCGCGGGATGATGAAGTCGCCCGGGTACACCACAAGTCCTACCCAGCCCGCGTACCAATCGAGTCCAAGCTTGAGGATGGGCAGACAGGCCTGCAGGCCAATCGCAAGCTGGATGCGGAGCGTCAGTTGCAGGCCTTGGGCGCCGCTCCATTGCCGGCTGGCGATGAATTCGCCTGCCAGACGGCGCAGTTCGGCGCGTTCGTCGGCATCGAGATGATCAAGGAACCAGAGTGGAGCCTCCACTTCGTCCCAGAGCGTATCGGGAATGTCGACCTGCTCATACTGCCGGCCGCGCCACCAGGCGGTAAGTTTGCCGATCATGGCGCGTCGGTGTGACAGTGCGGGGTGTTCGGCTTCATGGGCGCCCGGATTATGCATGGGATAATCCGGCCATGGTTTCCGTGGTCCATTCACTTGCCCCTTCGGGCGACGAACTCGATGTGCTTTCCAGGCTGAGCGTCGGCCTGGGGGAGGCCGACGCGGTACGCGTCGAGCAGGCGCTGGGGATGGCCCGCGAGGCATACGTCGACCATACGCTTGGCACGGGAGAGCCGGTGATCCAGCACGCATTGGGTACGGCACTGATCGCCACCGCGCTCGACCTGGATGCCGACGTACGATGCGCCGCCTTGCTGTTTGCCGCTGGCGACCATGTCGAGGAGGCGGCCGAGCGGCTGAAAGCCGGGTTTGGCGACACGGTGGCCGGGCTGGTGGACGGCCTCAAGCGCCTGGGCAGCCTGCGGCCGTTGACGCGCGCGGCGGCGAGCGCAGGCAGCGGCGAAGGGGTGGCCGAGGTCAAGGCCCAGACCGAGATCCTGCGCAAGATGCTGCTGGCGATGGTGGACGATATCCGCGTCGTGATGCTGCGTTTGGCCAGCCGGGTGCAGACCCTGCGCTACCTGGGCAATCAGCCCGGAAACCTGCGCGACGAAATGGCGCGCGAAAGCCAGTTGATCTACGCGCCGCTGGCCAACCGCCTGGGCATCTGGCAGGTGAAATGGGAACTGGAGGACCTGTCCTTTCGTTACCTTGAACCCGAGACCTACAAGCGTATTGCGCGCATGCTCGACGAAAAGCGCTCCGAGCGCGAAAGCTTCATCGAGTCGTCGGTGCATCGCCTGCAGAATGAACTGGCGGCAGCAGGCGTCAAGGCTGAAGTTTATGGCCGGCCCAAACACATTTACAGCATCTGGAACAAGATGCGCGGCAAGGATATTGAGTTCGACAGCGTCTACGATGTTCGGGCGCTGCGCATCATTGTCGACGAGGTGAAGGATTGCTACACGGCGCTGGGCATCGTACATCATCTGTGGCAGCCGATTCGTGGCGAGTTCGACGACTACATTTCCCACCCCAAGGGCAACTATTACCGCTCATTGCATACGGCGGTGGCGGCCGAAGACGGGCGCTCGCTGGAGGTGCAGATCCGCACCCAGGAAATGCATGAGCATGCGGAATTGGGGGTGGCCGCGCACTGGCGCTACAAGGAGTCGGGCAAGTCGGTGAAGTCTGCCGGCGACTATGAAGACAAGATCTCCTGGTTGCGTCAGCTTCTGTCGTGGCGCGACGAGATCGCCGATTCGCGCGAATGGGTGCAGGAGTTCAAACGCGCTGCTCTCGACGACACGATCTATGTGCTGACGCCCCAGGACAAGGTGATCGACCTGCCACGCGGAGCAACGGCACTGGACTTTGCTTACCGGTTGCACACGGACCTGGGTCATCGCTGCCGGGGTGCCAGGGTGGATGGTCAGATGGTGCCGCTGGGTACGCCGCTGCAAAACGGGCAACGGGTGGAGATCGTTGCCGTCAAGACCGGTGGGCCATCACGCGACTGGCTGAATCCTGCCCAGGGATTTCTCGCCACATCGCGGGCGCGCAGCAAGGTCAAGCAATGGTTTGCGGCGCAAGACGAAGCCGAGATGTTGGCCGAGGGGCGCGCCATCGTGACGCGCGAGTTGCAGCGCTGCGGGCAGACCCAGGCCAACCTCGACGAGCTTGCCGCCAAGCTCGGGCTCAAGAGTGCCGAAGCGATGTTCCTTGCCGCTGCACGTGGCGAAGTCGGTGTGCGGGCGATCGACAACGCCTTGCGCGGCGAGACCGAGCCGTTGCCGCCGGAACCGGAGATCCAGACCCGCAAAAGCCGCGCCGGGGACAGCCGCATCCTCGTGGTGGGGGTAGACAAGCTGATGACCCAGATGGGCACCTGCTGCAAACCCATGCCGCCGGATGCCATTACCGGTTTCGTGACGCGCGGCAAGGGCATTTCCATCCATCGCGTCGAATGCGTCAATTTCCGCAACATGGCGGCACGCAATCCCGAGCGTGTGATTGCGGCGGACTGGGGGACGCAGGAAGGTGCGGTGTATCCGGTCGATCTGGTGGTCGATGCGACAGACCGTCAGGGCTTGCTGCGCGACATTTCGGACGTGCTGTCGCGCGAAAAAATCAACGTTACTGCTGTCAAGACCCAAAGCCGGGTCGGCACCGCCCACATGCGCTTTGTGGTTGAAGTGCCGGCAACGGGAATGCTGACAAGGGTGTTATCCTCGCTGCGCGAAGTTCCCGGCGTAATCCGCGCCGGGCGTGGATGAGGGAACCCTGTGAGAGGCGGCGGGCGGATGAAGATGGCGAGGTGCCAAGGGTGACTGCTGTCGCCGTAGGGACGACGCGATCACACCACTGGATCGCAGCCAACAGCTTTCGCGTGCGCCTGGCCGCCTTCGCGCTGGTCGGCATACCGATCGCGCTGCATGTCCTGCCGCGCCAACCGGGACCGCTGTTCTGGACCTTGTTCCTGGTCCAGTTCTTTGCCTATCCCCATATCCTGTCCTGGCTGAGCCAGCGGGCGCGAAACCATGAGAAGGCGGAACACAACAACCTGATTGTCGACTCCCTGGCCAGCGGCGCCTGGGCAGCCGGGCTGGGCTTCCCGCTATGGATCAGCGTGGCCCTGTTCCTGGCAGCCTTGCTCAACCACACGATAACGCTGGGCCGCAAGGGCATCCTGGTCTGTGTGCTTTCCATATGTGTCGGCGCGTTGGCCTCGACCACGGTCATTGCATTTCACGTCTCGACCGATACCGACGGCCTGGTGACGTTGACGTCGATCATTGGCCTGGCGGTCTATCTGTCCCTGATGGGGATCGAGTTCTTCAGTTACATCCGTCGGCTGCATGAGGTCCAGGATGCGGTGGATGAACAGAAGCGCACGCTCGAAACGGCCAATCATGCCTTGCAGCAGCAGATCGTCAAGATCAACGACCTGCAGGAAAAATTGCGCGAACAGGCCAACCGCGATTCGCTCACCGGACTTTTCAATCGTCGTTACCTCGAAGGCACCCTGGAGCGCGAACTGGCGCGTTGCAAGCGGGAGAACGTGCCCTTGACCATGCTGCTGCTGGACATCGATCACTTCAAACTCGTGAACGATACCTATGGGCATCAGGCGGGGGATGAAGTGCTGCGCGTGTTTGCCCGTGCCTTGCAGGAAAGCGCTCGCACCGAAGATATCGTGTGCCGCTATGGTGGTGAGGAGTTCCTGCTGGTCCTGCCCAAGATGCCGCTGAATATTGCGCGCGGCCGGGCGACCCAGTTGCTGGACTTGTTCCGCCGAACCACGGTTTCGTTCGAGAACTCGCGCATCCCCGTGACGACGTCGATCGGCATCGCGGCCGTGCCGGATCACGCCACGGGTGTGGAGAGCCTGATTCGCTGTGCTGACCAGGCCTTGTATCGTGCCAAGTCAACCGGGCGCGACCGCGCCGTGGCGTTCAACGAGGCTTAGCAGCTTGCGGTGGCGTGGCCAAATAGCCACGGCACAGGATGCTTTCCCAGTCGCCGCGACCGTTACGAAGCGCCAGATCCATCATTGGCCGATAGTCGTAGGCGACGGCCACCAGTTCGACCCGCCAGCGCGCAGCACGCCGCTCGACAATCGCATAACGGGCGTCGGGTGAGCCATTTTCGACGGCATGATGGAAGGGTTGGGTATCGTCCCAGGCGGGCTGACCGACGCTGCCCGGATTCACCAAGAGCTGTCCCCGCGAACTGCGCGCTGCGCGTGGGATGTGGGTGTGGCCACAGAGCACGACGGCGGCCCGAAAGTCACCCAGTCGTTCGTCGATCTCGATGGCGGTGGCGAGGCGGGGGCGGCCGGGCTCAATGGTTTCCAGCAGGCACTCATTGTCGCGACGTGGCGAGCCGTGGCAAAGCAGGATTTCGTCATCGAAGGCGCGACAGTGGGGCAGGGTGGTCAGCCAGTGACGTTCTGCGTTCCCAAGCTGGCTTCGGGCATAACTGTCGGAGGGATCGTCGTCGGACGTCGGGGGTGACAGAAGCTGGCGCTCGTGGTTGCCCGCAAGGTGTGTCCAGGCGGTCGCCATCAGGTACTGGGCGGTTTCCCTGGGCAGCAGGGGGCCGGACAGCGCATCGCCCAGATTAACTACAGCATCGACCCCGCGTCGTTTGAAATCGGCAACCACGGCTTCCAGCGCCGCCAGATTTCCGTGGACGTCGGAGAGCACGGCGATGCGCATCAGGCGATTCGCGTTGCGAGCTGATGCAGGTGCAGGCGGGGAAATGCGGCACGCAGTCGCTCCGGATGTGCCGAGGCGTGCAAGTGAATACGCCCGTGGCCGGCGGAAGGCGTGGTGGCGAGTCGGCGCGCCTGGCGGGCCACGGCATCGGCAACATCGACCAGTTCTGCCCGGTCCCGGATCACGTCGCGCAAGACGGGTGCCAGAAAGCTGTAATGGGTGCAGCCAAGCACGATGCGATCGACGCCCCTCGCCAGCAAGGGTTCAAGGCGCTTGCGGGCGTCGCTGGCTAGGGCCGGATCGTCGAGCTGGAGCATCTCGACCTGAGTTGCCCAGCCAGGGCACGGTTCGACATGCACCTCGACATTGGCGGCATGGTCGCGAATCAGCTTGTGCAGCCTAGCGCTACGCGCCGTACTTTCCGTGGCGAGCACGGCAATGAGTCTGCTCTTGCTTGCCTGTGCGGCCGGCTTGATACCCGGCTCGACACCGACCACCGGAATGCCCGGATGTGCCGAACGCAAGGCTTCGACGGCGGCAGCGGTCGCGGTATTGCAGGCCACCACCAGCAGATGGCAGCCCATGCCAGCGAGTTCGTCGCCGATCGCCAAGACACGGCGCTGAATTTCGGCTTCGCTCTTGTTGCCATAGGGCACGTGCGCGGTATCGGCGTAGTAGCGGAAATCCGAGTGCGGCAGGGCTTCGACAAGGGCAGCCAACACCGAGAGGCCGCCTAGGCCGGAATCGAAGACGCCGATCATCTTATGACTTTAGCCGGCGGTCATTGCCCCGGGGATCAGAGTCCTTCCTGCGAAGGATCGTTGCAGCCGGCGAGCGAAGGTGGGGTAGAAGCCCTTGATCTTGTATCTGTATGAAGCCAAACCACGACGAATTTGACGGTACGGTTCTAATGTCGGGCGCCTGGCACGCGAACGTCCGATAGCCTCCGAGTTGCTGAGCATTCATCCAAGTCTGGTGAGCCAATTTTGTGCAAGAGCTACTTTACCAGTGGTGAAGCCGACGCTGAAAGGAGAAAAATTGGCCGAAATGGCTCTGCAGCTGCCAATTCGCGACACTTTCCCGTTCTGGAGTGGCAGGCATTTTTGGGTGATTGATCTCTACCAGCGCAAGGCCATTGTGACGGGCAAGGCGCTGGCCTGTGAGATTCCGAACTTTCCGCAGGCGGACACGGTAGTTCGCGTCAAGGGTCAGTTTCTCGCCAGCGACGGCGGATTGTTTCTGTGGGTACGCGAGCTTTCTTCCGAGGTCAGCGTCAGTACCGACATCTGCGTTCTTGACCTTGTCACACCGAGTTGGGTTATCGACCACGCGATGGTTGACGAGCTATCCGCGATCTGGGCAACGCTTGGCCGAGAGTACAGGGAACTGATCAATGCCGCATTGCTAAATGCAAACGTGTTGAAAGGCTTTCTGCAAGCGCCGGGATCCATCCGTCATCACGATTATTGGACAGGGGGTTGCATTTAGCATACCGTTCGCGCGGCCAAGCTGGCCTTGGCGATTGCCGATCTGACCCCGGAGTTGAGTCGTGACATGTTCGTCACCGGGGAAATTCTTCACGACATTGGCAAGAGTATCGAATACCGGCAGAACGATTACGGGCGTTGGGCCATGTCACGGTTCGGAAAGCGGGTTGGCCACAAGGTTGGCGGCGCGCTGATCGTCGGAATTGCGGCCAAGCATTGTCGGCTGCTGAAGCGTGAGCAGTTGGAAGATCTGCTGCACATAATTACCAGCAGCTACGTACCGGCTTCGGCGGAATACAGAGCGCCAGAGACCATGGAAGCGTCGGCCTTGTCGGCGATCGACAGGCTATGTGCTGGTCGGGTTCCCGTTCACTGAAATGAACTTGGCTGGCTTTACGCAGATGTCGGCAGAAGCAAAGCGAAGAATAAATGCAACCGATCGACAATTGCCAAGAACATATCCATTACCGAAGGCTTCGGCACGGTTTGATGAGGCAACAGTTTCGCTCAATCCTTCGCATCGATGTACTCACGCACCATTTTCAATAGTGCCTGACTGGACTCAAGCGCTTCTTCAAGATGTTCGATCTTTTCACCCCACACATCGCGAAAAATTCGCAGCCGAGGAAGGGGGCCAAGCTTGCTACGTCCGGTGCGCACCATTGAAATGGAGGCACGTTTAATGCCCAACGTGTCAGCCATCTCTTGGTCGGTTCTGAATCCGCGATACGCCTTGTACAAATCCATTAACTGTGCGTCATCGGGGAGGGCACTTCCTTCCTCTGTTTCGTTGAGTGCCAAGTTGTCCTGTTGGTCGCGACGCAATTCAAGGATTTTCTTTACAAGGTTTTTGGGCAGGGTTCGCAAAGCGAGATTTTCCGATTTTTTGTACGCGACCTTGTCGATGATCTTGAAGCGCTGGCGGTCACCGAGAGGAGTGATGCCGTGACGGGCGGCATACACCGTTTGCTTATCTACACCCAAAAAGCCAGCAACTTCAACGTCTGTCTTATAGCCAAACGCCTGTTTCAAAGCATCAATTAGTTCGTTATCCATAAATAAAAAAATTTCTTGACGGAAAACCATAAAGGGTTCATGATAAGGTCACTGACACATTACTTATGTCGGTCTGCAAAGGTTGATCAATCGTCGGTTAGCACGAGTTCGAGGATTCGAAGAAACGGGTTTGCCAAATTTTTTTACAACCCTAAACTAATGTAAGTGATCTTATACGAGGCATCGCCAAATGAAAAGAACTGATCACGCGCTGATGGAACCGCCGTCGCGTTCCTGGGTGAACACCTTCACCGAACTGATGCTTCAAGATGTACAGCGAGCCCGGACTGCTCTGCAACACCTTCTCACATCAAGCATTCGCCTGATTCCGACCATGCGTGAAGGGCGCCATGGACTCGAGTTCCAAGGGGAAATCTGCGTCGGCGGGCATTTCAGTGACCCGGAAGACGAGTCATGTAACTATACGAAGGTGCACTTCCCTTGGGCCAATTCACAATACAAAGCGAATGCTAGTTGCCAAGCGGAGTCATCGGTGGCTGATATGCCCCGGTGTATGAGCCAGGTTCTGCTTGCCCAGCTTAGCTGCAGGATGGATCCGCCCGGCGGTCCGTTGTCTTGCAGTAGATTTTTGGTGTCGCGCGCGTTGGTGCCGCCATTGATATCTGGCCCCGAAATTTCGGACGGTCAGAAAAATTCCAGCCGGGTCCTCCATTTATCTGAAAAAACGCATATGCAGGACGAATCTATTGAAAACAAAGAGAAACCAGCGAATTCCGTGGGGCCGATAGATACAGTTGGGCCAGCCCGGTCCGATAGTTGGATTCGCAACGAATTTCTTCGAGCCATCTATTTGTATTTGGTCTCTTCCATTGCTGCGATCAAAATCCTTGCCGGAGGTGATGAGCAGGCCGCACAGTCAATACTTGATGCCTTGTTTAGGGAACGTTTAATCAAGAAAGTCACTACGGATCTTCAAAGAGCGGGATATCTGATAAAGCTAACAGCGGCGGGTGCCAATTATTGCTTGAGCGAGCTCGGCGTATCCCGAGGGTTCAAGTACAACACGACGTCACTGTTGCGAAGGCACTCATTGATTCGTCATGATATTGCTTCCCAGCTATTTGTTTGTGGTGCTCTGCTGACCGGGAAGGTCCTCACTTATGAACCTGAGGCAGCATCGGTCTCTTTACCCACGTTGAAGGTTGTTGATCTAACAATCTGGACCACCGACGGGCAGAAACTTGGGATTGAAATTGAGCGGACGTGCAAGTACCACGATGGATTGCGTGCGGCTCTGGTGCGCGCAATTTGTGCAGTCCGGAACCGGCAGTTCAATCGTGTGATCTTTGTTCTTAAAAATGCCCGCGCCGTCGAACGCTATGAGGAAGCTCTGGATGAAGACTCTCTTCGCGTGCCTCCCGGGGTGAAATGTGAATGGGCTGAGGATGGTCGCTTGGCGCTAACTGAGGATGACATCCGAATGATGGAATTTGTTATTGGTAGCCCAGAGATTTGGGAAGGAGCAGAGTGATGATTCGTAATTCCATACTCACAATTCTCTTTGGACTGGTGCTAATGGGATGCTCCGAGGCGGAGAGGATAAATCAGTTAGCCAAGACTGCAATTGAGGCAGGTGAGGTTAAGAACTGGCGGAACCCTCGCCTTGAATCGCTCGAAAGGGCGCTACTTCTGTGCCATCAACCTGAAAATGCAATGCGATATGCGGCGAGTTGCGCGTCCCGTCGAAATGAACTGGAAGTTTTTGCTGAGGCCTTTCAGGATTGCACAGGTTTGGGGTTATCTATGTGCGTAAAAGCGAGAGCGATCATCGCGACCGGGCCCGCTACGTTCTATCAGCGAGTTGTCCTGCTGGCGGCAGAACTGGAGCGGGTTGAGTTCAACTGGTATCAGAAGCCGGATAATCGGCTCCTGAGCAAGCTATTTAGCCTGGATGACCGCCTCGCGTTATGTTTGGGCGCAATACGCAGGCAGCCAGTCTTTATAGCCATGTTCCTGATAGCGTGTTTTGCAGTCTGGCGCATGGTGAAAGGCTATAGAAGGCAGATCCGATCCCATGAAATCCAGCTGGCACAACTCAAGTTGGAACGGGCGGAGTTTCGTCGTTCAGAGCAGGCGCATGCCGCAGAGTTGGCAAGGATCAAGCTGCTCGACCGGCACCTTGATTTGGCGATCGCAAGAAAAGCGAGGGCCTACCAGGAGTATTTGGAACAGCGAGAAAACGAGAAAAAAAGGGCCACAGAGCGGGAAAGATTCGCAATTGAGCGAGCAAGGGCCCTTGAGTGTCTCGGGAAATCGATTGTTCCACCGCAGGATTGAGGATGCGAGGAATCGAAAAGACCTGCGCGGACTCCTCTAGGAACCGGCGAGTTAGGTGACTAGTTGTCGAAAGACACCGGCATTTATCAGAAACAAATGCCGGTGCCTATTATTTATGAAAAAGTTAGCGGTTGAAACTTCCGCAAGCGCTGAATGTGCTGCACTCAGGCAACGGTGACCGGAATCTTGCCGATCTTCGCCTGCCATTCCTTCGGTCCGGTCTGATGCACCGAGGTGCCGGTCGAATCGACAGCGACCGTGACCGGCATGTCCTTGACCTCGAATTCGTAGATCGCTTCCATGCCGAGATCGGCGAAGCCGGCCACCCTGGCGCCCTTGATGGCCTTGGCGACGAGGTAAGCGGCGCCGCCGACGGCCATCAGGTAGGCCGACTTGTGCTTCTTGATCGCCTCGATCGCCGTCGGGCCGCGTTCGGCCTTGCCGACCATGGAAATCAGGCCGGTCTGGGCCAGCATCATCTCGGTGAACTTGTCCATGCGCGTGGCGGTGGTGGGGCCGGCCGGGCCGACCACTTCGTCGCGCACCGGGTCGACCGGGCCGACGTAATAGATCACGCGGTTGGTGAAATCGACCGGCAGCTTTTCGCCTTTGGCCAGCATGTCCTGGATGCGCTTGTGCGCCGCGTCGCGCCCGGTCAGCATCTTGCCGTTTAGGAGCAGGGTCTGGCCCGGCTTCCAGGCAGCGACCTCGGCCGGGGTCAGCGTGTCGAGATTGACGCGGGTGGATTGCTCCGTGTTGGGCGCCCACGAGACTTGCGGCCACTGGTCGAGACTCGGCGGGTCGAGTTTGGCCGGACCGCTGCCATCGAGGTGGAAATGCACATGGCGCGTCGCGGCGCAGTTCGGAATCATCGCCACCGGAAGGCTCGCGGCGTGAGTCGGGTAGTCCATGATCTTGACGTCGAGCACGGTGGTGAGGCCGCCCAGGCCCTGGGCGCCGATGCCCAGCGCGTTGACCTTGTCGTAGAGCTCGAGGCGCAACTCCTCGATGCGGTTGCCGGGGCCGCGTGCGATCAGTTCATGGATATCCACGGGCGCCATCAGCGATTCCTTCGCCAGCAGCATCGCCTTTTCCGGGGTGCCGCCGATGCCGATGCCGAGGATGCCCGGCGGGCACCAGCCGGCGCCCATGGTCGGCACGGTCTTCAGCACCCAGTCGACGATGGAATCCGATGGGTTCAGGGCGTAGAACTTGGATTTGTTTTCCGAGCCTCCGCCCTTGGCGGCGCAGATCACCTCGACGTGGTCGCCCTCGACCATCTCGTAGTGGATCACGGCCGGCGTGTTGTCCTTGCTGTTGCTGCGCTTGCCGGCCGGGTCGAGCAGCACAGAGGCGCGCAGCTTGTTATCCGGATGGTTGTAGGCGCGACGCACGCCTTCGTTGGCCATTTCCTGGATCGACATCTTTGCGTCCCATTTGGCGTTCATGCCTATCTTGAGGAAGATCACGGCGATACCCGTGTCCTGGCAGATAGGCCGCTTGCCCTCCGCGCACAGGCGCGAATTGGTCAGGATTTGGGCGATGGCGTCCTTTGCCGCCGCGCTCTGCTCGCGCTCGTAGGCGCGGCCGAGCGCCTGGATGTAGTCGAGCGGGTGGTAGTAACTGATGAACTGGAAGGCATCGGCGACGGACTGGATGAAATCTTCCTGGCGAATGGGGGCGGACATGGCGGGTTCTCCGGCTTAGTGTTTGGTCTGGTGGCTGATGACGAGGGTCTGCATCATCACCTTGTCGGTCCAGGCGATGGCCAGGGCCGAAATTAGGAAGGAGGCATGGATCGCGATCTGGGCGATGACCACGCGGTCCTCGACCTGGGGCGCGTTGATGAAGGTGCGTAGCAGGTGGATCGAGGAAATGCTGATCAGGGCTACGGCGAGCTTGACCTTGAGCACGCCGGCGTTGACGTGCGAGAGCCATTCCGGCTGATCCGGATTGCCTTCGAGGTCGAGCTTGGAAACGAAGGTTTCATAGCCGCCGATGATCACCATCACCAGCAGGTTGGCGATCATCACCACGTCGATCAGGCCCAGCACAATCAGCATCACCTCGTTCTCGCTGAGGGTGCCGGCCTTGGTCACGAGAATGCCCAATTCGTGCATGAACTGGTACACATACACGCCCTGGGCGACGATCAGGCCAAGGTAGAGCGGGGCCTGTAGCCAGCGGCTCCAGAAGATGAAGGCTTCCATGGGTTTGGTCAGTGCGTTCATGGCGTTTGCGGGCGGCGTTGCGGGGGCGCAATCTTACCGCAGGCAGGGGCTCGGGAGGCGCGACCAGCGCCATCGCCCAAGCTGCGTAAGTCCTATGTAAGACTCTTTCACTTTAATTCGCAAGCTCTTAGAATGACTGGTTCCGGTTGCCGGATCGTGTCCCATCCGACGGATCGACAACCGAGAATGCATCCATCGGCAGCCCCCAGGAGGTCCGGCATCCGTTGCGGCCGAACCCGTGGATCGAATTTTGTTCCGGACCCGTTCCGGTAATCTGTGAGAGGAGAGGTTTCAATGTCCGCAATCGAATCGGTTTCCACCGAAAGCCGCGTCTTCCCCCCCTCGGAAGCCACGGTCAAGAAGGCCACGATCTCCGGCATGGCCGCCTATGAGGCGCTGTGCAAGGAGGCCGACCAGGACTACGCCGGCTACTGGGCCCGCCTGGCCAAGGAGCACGTGACCTGGAAGCAGCCCTTCACCCAGTCCCTGGATGAATCCGAGGCCCCCTTCTACAAGTGGTTTGCCGATGGCAAGCTGAACGTTTCCTACAACTGCCTCGACCGCAACATCGAGGCTGGCCTGGGCGACAAGGTCGCCATCATTTTCGAAGCCGACGGCGGCCAGGCGACCAAGGTCACCTACAAGGAACTCCTCTCCAAGGTCGCGACCTTCGCCAACGCGCTGAAGGCCCAGGGCATCAAGAAGGGCGATCGCGTCCTGATCTACATGCCGATGTCGGTTGAAGGCGTCGTCGCCATGCAGGCCTGCGCCCGCATCGGCGCCATCCACTCCGTGGTATTCGGCGGCTTCTCCGCCAAGTCCGTGCAGGAACGCATCCAGGACGCCGGCGCCGTGGCCGTGATCACCTCCGACGAGCAGTGCCGTGGCGGCAAGAACATCCCGCTCA
Organism: uncultured beta proteobacterium; assembly: GCA_903908065.1. Lineage (GTDB taxonomy): Bacteria > Pseudomonadota > Gammaproteobacteria > Burkholderiales > Rhodocyclaceae > Sulfuritalea. Next base: position 23,453 of record CAIVQO010000040.1, read on the forward strand.
AGCCCGCCGTCGATGAAGGCATCGCCATGGGCGGTTGCGAGTCGATCAAGGTCGTCATCGTTTCCAAGCGCACCGGCGGTGCCTGCAACATGGTCGCCGGCCGCGACAAGTGGTGGGACGACGTTTGCGCCGGCCAGTCCGACGTCTGTGAACCGGAGTGGGTCGAAGCCGAGCATCCGCTGTTCCTGCTCTACACCTCGGGTTCCACCGGCAAGCCGAAGGGTGTCCAGCACAGCTCGGGCGGCTACCTGCTGCACGCCATCCTGACCATGAAGTGGACCTTCGACATCAAGCCCGACGATGTCTTCTGGTGCACGGCCGACATCGGCTGGGTCACCGGCCACACCTACATCACCTATGGCCCCCTGGCCTGCGGCGCCACCGAAATCGTGTTCGAAGGCGTGCCCACCTACCCGGATGCCGGCCGCTTCTGGAAGACCATCCAGGCGCACAAGGTCAGCATCTTCTACACCGCCCCGACCGCGATTCGCTCGCTGATCAAGGCCGGCGAGACGACGCCGACCACGCACCCGAAGAACTACGACATGTCCTCCCTGCGCCTGCTGGGTTCGGTCGGCGAGCCGATCAACCCAGAAGCCTGGATGTGGTACTACAACAATGTCGGCGGCGGCCGCTGCCCGATCGTGGACACCTTCTGGCAGACCGAAACCGGCGGCCACATGATTACCCCGCTGCCGGGTGTCACGCCGCTGGTGCCGGGTTCCTGCACGCTGCCCTTTCCGGGCATCCAGGCCGCCATCGTCGATGAGACCGGCGCCGACGTGCCCTGGGGTCAAGGCGGCTTCCTCGTCGTCAAGAAACCCTGGCCGTCGATGATCCGTACCATCTACGGTGATCCGGAGCGCTTCAAGAAGTCCTACTACCCGGCCGACTTCAGCGGCAAGCTCTACCTCGCCGGTGACGGTGCGGTGCGCGACGCCAAGACCGGCTACTTCACCATCATGGGCCGCATCGACGACGTGCTGAACGTCTCCGGCCACCGCATGGGCACCATGGAAATCGAGTCGGCGCTGGTCTCCAACCCGCTGGTGGCGGAAGCTGCCGTGGTCGGCCGTCCCGACGACCTGACCGGCGAGGCGATTTGCGCTTTCGTGGTGCTGAAGCAGGCCCGCCCCAACGGTGAAGAAGCCAAGAAGATCGCCGCCGAATTGCGTAACTGGGTGGGCAAGGAGATCGGCCCGATCGCCAAGCCCAAGGACATCCGCTTCGGCGAGAACCTGCCCAAGACGCGCTCCGGCAAGATCATGCGCCGCCTGCTGCGCAGCCTGGCCAAGGGCGAAGAGGTGACCCAGGACACCTCGACGCTGGAAAACCCGCAGATCCTCGACCAGCTCAAGCAAAACGCCTGATCAGTCGCCGGATAGGCAGAAAAGCCCGTCTTCGGACGGGCTTTTTTTGTGCGCCCAGCATGGGCGCACTCTTGCGGGTGGAAGTCCTGCTGCAAGCTGGCCACAGCGAGCGAAGCGAAGCGCAACTGCGGAAGGGTGACCGGCCGTGGGGAGGAAGCGTGGAGCGAAATTGCGAGC
>CAIVQO010000041.1 GCA_903908065.1 uncultured beta proteobacterium
ATCTGGTAGTGGGGGATGCGATAGCGTTGACGCATCGCGGGGTCAGCAAACCAGTAGTACGGCAAGCGCAATGCAGCGGCGGCCTGCTTGGCATCCACCATGGGTTCGGGTTGTGGGGTGTTGTGGTCGTTCATGTGGGATTCCTCCAGCAGCGGTCCTGCCAGGCGCACATGCGGCATTCGAAATGGGTCGATTCGTTGAAGCTACGCGGCAGCAGTTCACCAGCCTGGGTGGCGGTGATGACCTTGACGGCCCGATCCGACATGCGCTGCGCCAGCGCAGGATCAAAGGGCACGAGCTCGGTGTAGATCTCCATGGTGTCGGCGTTGATCGCCGTGAAGATGGCCGGGTGCTCGTGCAGTTCGAGATAGGCTTGGTAGATCGCGACTTGCGCCGCGTAGATGGGCTTGGAGACAGCCAGCTTGTGCTTGTCGAGGTCGCGCCAGGACTTGTTGCCCAGGCACTTGTTCTCCCACAGGGCGGGATATGCAAAGCCATCGGGGCCGGCAACGATCACGCCATCGACGTGACCCTTGAGTCGCCCGTCAGCCGCCGAGAAGCCAAACTGCTCGCCGTCGGCCTTGCGGGTGCGCAGGTCAAACCCAGCCGCGCGCAGCCAGGCGACCATGCAGTCCTCCATCACATGGCCTCGCTCAAAGATGCGCAGCATGCGCCCCTCGATGCGGCGGCCACTGTCGATGGGCGCCTTGGCAAACTCGTATTGCAGGGCGCGCTCGCAAGCCACACCCAGCCGTGACGCACCAAGGTAATCCCGACCTGGCTCAGAAGCCCGGGCACGCTGCATCCCGGCATCCACCAGGGCAGTCAATTGGCCTGAGACACTGGCCGAAGAGTTGAAGTCGATCATGGCTTCCTCCCCTTCGGCTCTTCCCACGGCAGGTCGTCTTCCAGATCGGCAAACGGGTGCGCGAGTGGATCCGGCGTCGGGGGCATGCCGCGCACCGGCGGGAACTTGCTGGCTTCATGGTGCGCCGCCATGGCATCCGTATAGCCGGTGACGATGGCGTCGATCACCTGCAGCGCCTCGGCCTCGGAGTAATCACCCAGGGGCTTGGCAAAGCCGATCTCTCCCGCAGCTTCACCGAAGGCCTTGAGGCACTGGCGCATGGCGGCGCGTTCGATGTCAGAAGCGTCGATCATCTCGACCTCCTTGCCGAACTTCTGGGCATCCACCCAGCTGCCATACATGCGATGGAAGGCATCTTGGCAGCGGCGGGAACAGAACACCCAGTCGATGGGATAGCGCCGGAGGTTTCCGATGCCATGCCGGTTGTCGGTATGGCCGAACCCCCGGGCCTGTCTTGAGCAGACCCAGCATTTCATTGCCCTCCCTCACTGCGCCCAGGCGGGCTTGCCGGACACCGCAGGCCGTTGGGCTGATGCCGGCGCGGCTGCGGTTGTGACTGCAGTCGGGGATATGGGTGGAACTGCGGTTGAGCTTGCGACCGGGGCCGCTGCCGTGCGGTTGGGGATGAACCCAGCGCCGGCCATCAGGGCCGCGTACTCGGGCTCGCCAGGCTCGACGGCCACCTTGACCACGTTCTTCGACTCCCCGCGACCGTCTTTTTCGATGTCGATGCGGGCGACGAACTCAAGACCGTCCAGTTCATGGAAGCCCTGGATGCGGCGGGCCGCTGCAGCCTGCGGCGTGTTGTCGTCGGGGCGGACGTTGCGTGCCGAGTTCAGGGCTGCACGCACGAAGGTGCGACCCATATTGCCCCAGGTGGGCCCCTTGCTGCTGTACAGGCCAATGTTGGACCACAGCTTGCGGCGGGCGTATTCGCCTTCGAGCACGACGAACTCACAGGCCAGGAAGATGCTGCCGGTCTCAAAGCTCTGGGTGGCGTAACCGCCGACCCAGCCTTGACTGGGGTCGTCGTACCCACCGGGCTTTACGGTCATGCGGACTTTGGCGACCGTGCCCTTGGGGATGAGATCGAAGGATTGCTGTTGCTCGGCGTCGTTGAAATCGGACCAGTTGTTGGACATGAATTACTCCTTGGGTGTTTGGGATGTGTGATTGCCAGAGGGCATACGGGTGGCAGCGGCGCACTTGTCGATGAGGGCGCGCAGGTTGGGCGGCTCCTGCAGCTCAAGCTGGCCGGAGCGGTCCTTGGCGGGGTAGCCGTAGGGGTTGAGCGTGTGGGTGATGAAGGCGCGGTAGCTGCTCCCGTCCTCGGCTTTGATCTCAGCCAGCGTCACTACCTCGTCGACGATGCCCGGCAGTTCGGCAGCGGTTTTGGAGCCCTCGATCTGCGGCACGAACACCTTGCGGTTGAAGTCGTCGAGCTTCTCGTCGAGGATGGCGACAAACACGACGTGCTTGCCTCGGGCGTGTTGCAGGTGGGTCAGCGCCGTCAGCATTTCCTGGCCAAGGAGTCCATAAGCCCCGCGGGTGTCGGGCTTGCCGGTACGCTCGGACAGGGCCTGCGGCTGGACCTTGGCCCAGATCAGGGCCAGGCGTGCCAGCACCGTGATGCTGTCGACGAAGTAGGTGTCGTACTTGGCCAGCTGGGCCGGATCGCCGTAGCGCTCGCAGACATGGTCGAAGTGAGCCTGCGAGTACGGTGCTTCTGGCGGCAGTGCCGGGTTGGGTCCAGCCAGGAAGACCACCAAGTCGCGGAACTCGGGCCAGGTGGCGGGGCGTACGCAGTCGCCATGCCAGTCCTTGACCGCGAGATCACCCGCCTCCAAGTCCACGAACAGCGTGCTGTCCTCGGGTAGGGTCTTGAGCTGGGTGGTTTTGCCGATGCCGGACTTGCCGAGCAGCACCAGCTTGACGCCTTGCTTTTCTGCCAGACGCTGCGATGCGCTGATGATTGGAAGTGCCATCACGCCACCTCCCGCAACTGTTCAGCCACCGCCGGATTCCAGAGGATCTGGTAGCCGCTGTGGCCGTTTCGGGAATACGGCATGGCCTCCGCCCAAGCTTCCCCGGCTTCGGTCAATTCCCATTCGTCGCGATCGTTGCGGTACTGCAGACCCAGGGCGGCCAGACGCAGGTTGGTGGTCTTGGCGGACAGCCCAGCGAGTTTTCCGAGCTGGGTGGCGTTGAGCGCGCAGATGGGCTCGTTGGCGGCTGGCAGCGTCCGACGCAGGGTCTCGACGGCGAGACCTGTGTTTTCCTGGATGCAGGTGAGCGTGGCCGCCATGGCGATGCCGGCCTTTACCCCGGGCACTTTGGCCACGGCTTCGCCAATCAGTAGCAGCGCGGTGACACGGTCCTGCGTGGGTGCTGGCAGGCTGGAAATGGCGCTGGGAACGGCGTAGCTGCCGGTCTTGCGGATCGACGGCAATACCTCGTGGGTGACCCAGCGTTTGAAGCGTTTGGCGGCGTCCTTGGTGCTACCGAGGATCAGGGCGTACACGCCCGATTCATTGACGTGGTTCTGGCGCTGGCGACCGCCTGCCGTGAGGGTCTCCAATTTCTGGAGATCCTCTGCGTCGACGTGGGATTTGATCGCCTGCGACGGATTGCCCATCTCCAGGGCATCGCAGACATCAGTGGCGTTGAACCATGGCTGCCCCTGATCATCAACCTGGACGCGCACAGCGTGCGCTTCGAACTGGAAGGGAATGATTGCGCTCATGGCCATTACTCCGAATCGAAGGAAAGGGTGAAGGTTGGCTTGCCAGCCTCCACCGTGCGGGCATCGGCGAACTGCTGCTGCAGGGCCGGTGGCCAGTTGGTGTAACGGGACTCGGGTACCGCCAGCTTCACGTCGAGGTAGCTCTCGACGGCTTCGCCCGAGGCGACGATGCGTTCGGCGATGGCCTTGAGCTTTTTCTGGTCCCAGGACACTTTCTTGGGCAACTCGAACTTCACGTGCAGGCCATCGGCCTTCAGGTGGGCAGTGCCGAAATCACGTCCGGTATCACGCAGGGCTTCACGACCCTGGGCACCGAAGCGCTGCTCCAGGGCGGTATCCACCTTGGTGCGGGCACTCTTGAGCCAGGCGATAGCCTGGTCGAGGTTGGTATCGATTTCGTAAAGTTGCTGGGCAGGCAGGCTGGCCAGTTGGGCAATCGACATCTCGGCGATGTCGGCGGGGAAGACGGTCAGATCAGTCATCGCCGGCCTCCTCACTGGTATGCACGAGCGGAGGTCGAGAACCGGGCTACTTGGCGCTCGTATTGCTCGATGGCAGAGATCTGGTACCGGACGCTGGCGCCGAGCTTGCAAAAGATCGGGCCAATCTGTTCCTGGCGCCA
>CAIVQO010000042.1 GCA_903908065.1 uncultured beta proteobacterium
CTCACCTGCGCCTGATGGATATCATCGATCCGACCGACAAAACGGTGGATGCGTTGATGAAGCTGGATTTGCCCGCGGGTGTCGATGTCGAAATCAAGCTGCAGTAAGTAATAAATTCAGGCGCCAGATATTCTGGCCTGTTGTTGTCTTGTATTGCTGTAATCGTTAGCCCGGCCAATCGTAGCCGGGGTTTTAGGAGAATAAAATGAGTCTGGGCCTTGTTGGACGCAAGGTCGGCATGACGCGCGTGTTTGCCGAGGATGGTTCATCCATTCCGGTAACCGTGGTGGATGTGTCGAACAATCGCGTCACACAAATCAAGACGCCTGATACGGATGGCTACGCTGCCGTGCAGGTGACCTTCGGTAAGCGCCGCGCCAGTCGTATCAATAAGGCTGCTGCAGGGCATCTCGCCAAGGCCGGTGTCGAAGCCGGTGAAGTTTTCAAGGAATTCCGCGTGGGTGCCGATCAGCTGGCGAATTTCAAGCCGGGTGATGTTGTCGCCGCCAGCATTTTCGCCGTCGGTCAGAAGGTAGATGTCAGTGGCACCTCGATCGGCAAGGGGTTTGCCGGCGCCATCGTGCGGCACAATTTTTCGTCGAACCGCGCATCGCACGGCAACTCCGTTTCGCACAATTCGGCCGGCTCCATCGGTATGGCTCAGGATCCGGGTCGCGTTTTCCCTGGCAAGAAGATGGCCGGACATCTGGGTGATGTCGCTTGCACGACGCAGAACCTTGAAGTGGTTCGCATCGACGAAGCCAGGCAGTTGCTGATGATCCGTGGCGCCGTCCCGGGTGCCAAGGGTGGGGACCTTGTCGTCGCCCCGGCCGTCAAGGCCTCCTAAGAGCGGGGATGACATGGAACTTAAAGTAATCAACGACCAAGGGCAGGCGGCTTCGACCGTAACTGCCTCGGATGCCCTGTTCGGGCGTGACTTCAACGAGGCGCTGGTGCACCAGGTGGTGGTTGCCTATCAGGCCAACGCCCGCTCCGGCAACCGCAAGCAGAAAGACCGCGAGGAAGTGCATCACAGCACCAAGAAGCCCTTCCGTCAAAAGGGAACGGGTCGTGCGCGTGCCGGTATGACTTCCTCCCCGCTGTGGCGTGGAGGCGGCCGGATTTTCCCGAATTCGCCGGAAGAGAATTTTACCCAGAAGGTGAATCGCAAAATGTACCGCGCTGGCGTAGCTGCGATTCTTTCACAGCTCGCCCGCGAAGACCGTCTTGCCGTGATCGATAACTTCGCGATCGAGGCCCCGAAGACCCGCCTTTTCGCGCAGAAGCTGAAAGCCATGGGTTTGGACTCGGTTCTGCTGGTGACCGACAGCCTCGACGACAATCTGGCGCTGGCTTCGCGCAACCTGCCCAACGTTCTGGTGCTCGAGGCGCAGCAAGCCGATCCGGTTTCTTTGGTTCGCTTCCCGAAGGTGATATTCACCAAGGGTGCCGTAGCCAAGATCGAGGAGATGCTGGCATGAGCAATAACTTCAATCAAGAGCGATTGATGCAGGTGCTGGTGGCGCCGCAGATCTCGGAAAAGGCAACCTACGTTGCTGATAAGAACGAGCAGGTCATTTTCATCGTGACCCCCGATGCGACCAAGCCAGAGGTCAAGGCCGCTGTCGAATTGCTGTTCAAAGTTGAGGTTGAGTCGGTACAAATCGCCAATCTCAAGGGCAAAGTCAAGCGCTCGGGGCGCAGCATTGGGCGTCGCAGCAATATCCGCAAGGCGTTCGTCTGCCTCAAGCCGGGTCAGGAAATCAACTTTGCGGAAGGGGGGGCTGCCTAAATGGCTCTGGTAAAAGTTAAGCCCACTTCGCCCGGGCGGCGGGGTGTTGTAAAGGTTGTCAATCCCAACCTGCATAAGGGTCGTCCTCACGCAGCTCTGGTTGAAAAGCAAACCAAGACTGCTGGACGCAACACGCATGGCCACGTGACGACGCGTCACAAGGGCGGTGGTCACAAACAGCACTATCGCGTGGTTGATTTCCGCCGCGACAAAGATGGCATTCCCGGCAAGGTCGAAAATCTCCAATACGACCCGAACCGTTCGGCAAACATCGCCCTGGTGTTGTATGCCGATGGCGAGCGCCGCTATATCATCGCCACGAAGGGCATGGTGGTCGGGCAAACCGTCATCAGTGGTCCCGAGGCGCCGATCAAGCCGGGCAATACCCTGCCAATCCGTAATATTCCCGTTGGTACCACGATTCATTGCGTGGAAATGATGCCGGGGAAAGGCGCCCAGATCGCGCGTTCTGCGGGGACCTCGGTGCAGCTGCTGGCGCGCGAAGGCGCATACGCGCAGTTGCGCTTGCGTTCCGGTGAAATTCGTCGCATCCATGTCGAGTGTCGCGCGACCATCGGTGAAGTGGGCAACGAGGAACATAGCCTGCGTAAGATCGGTAAGGCGGGCGCGATGCGTTGGCGCGGTGTGCGTCCGACGGTTCGCGGTACTGCCATGAACCCGATCGATCACCCACACGGTGGCGGCGAAGGTCGTACCGGCGAGGGTCGGGTTCCGGTTAGCCCTTGGGGTCAGCCAACCAAGGGCTATCGCACTCGTAACAACAAGCGCACAGACGTAATGATTGTCCAACGTCGGCCGAAGGGTAAGAGGTAAGAAATGGCACGTTCAATCAAAAAGGGCCCGTTCATCGATGCCCACCTGCTCAAGCGAGTCGATGTCGCCCGCGCTTCCAACGACAAGCGTCCGATCAAAACCTGGTCGCGACGTTCGACCATTCTTCCCGACTTTGTGGGGCTCACCATTGCGGTGCATAACGGCAAGCAGCATATTCCTGTCTATGTTTCCGAAAATATGGTTGGCCACAAACTTGGCGAGTTCGCGCTGACGCGAACCTTCAAGGGTCACACCGGCGGCAAGAAGGCCGCGGCGAAGAAGTAAGGAATGACCATGGAAACCAATGCAAACCTTCGCGGCGTTCGCCTGTCGGCTCAAAAGGGCCGTCTGGTCGCCGACCTCGTTCGTGGCAAGCCGGTCGATCAGGCGCTGAGCATCCTGACCTACTCACCCAAGAAGGGTGCGGGGATCATCAAGAAAGTGCTGGAGTCGGCCATCGCCAATGCCGAGCATAACGATGGTGCCGATATCGATGCGCTCAAGGTGACCCGCATCTATGTTGAAAAGGGAACCGTGCTCAAGCGGTTCACCGCACGGGCCAAGGGGCGCGGCAATCGCATCCTGAAGCCTACCTGCCATATCTACGTGACCGTCGGCGCTTAAGGGGAACACATGGGACAGAAGATTCATCCGACCGGATTCCGCCTTTCGGTCACCCGCAACTGGACTTCCCGCTGGTACGCCAACAGCAAGGCCTTCCCGCAGATGCTGAAGGAAGACATCGAGGTCCGTGACTATCTGAAGAAAAAGCTGGCGCATGCTTCCGTAGGTCGTGTCGTAATTGAGCGCCCGGCCAAGAATGCCCGTGTAACCGTGTTCAGTGCCAGACCTGGTGTTGTGATCGGGAAGAAGGGCGAGGACATTGAACATCTCAAGGCTGAGCTTCAGCGCAAGATGGGCGTGCCTGTGCATGTCAATATCGAGGAAATTCGCAAGCCGGAAATTGATGCCCAACTGATTGCCGACTCGATTGCCCAGCAGCTCGAAAAGCGGATCATGTTCCGCCGGGCAATGAAACGTGCCATGCAAAACGCCATGCGTCTGGGTGCTCAGGGCATCAAGATCATGAGTTCGGGCCGCCTGAACGGTGCTGAAATCGCCCGTCGGGAATGGTACCGCGAAGGTCGAGTGCCTCTGCACACGCTGCGCGCCGACATAGACTACGGCACCTCTGAAGCCAAAACGACCTACGGCATCATCGGCATCAAGGTCTGGGTTTTCCGCGGCGAAATGCTGTCGCGCAACGAACCTCTGGTTGCCGTGCCCGATCCAGTTGCCGACGAGCAGCGCAAGCCTCGCCGTAGCCCGGCGAAGAAGGCCGACGGAGAGGGCGATGCCGGCGCGCGTCGCAGCCCAGCCCGGAAGGCCGATGAGGCGAAGCCGGATGGCGCGGCTCCCGCAAAAGCGCCGGTGAAGCGGGTGCGCAAGGCACCTGCCAAAACCGAGGGTGTCGCCAAGGAAGTCAAGGAGTAAGCCATGCTGCAACCAACCCGCAGGAAATACCGCAAGGAACAAAAGGGCCGGAACACGGGTCTGGCGACCCGTGGCGCCAAGGTCAGCTTTGGCGAGTACGGACTCAAGGCAATCGGGCGCGGTCGGCTGACTGCGCGCCAAATTGAAGCCGCACGACGAGCCATGACCCGTCACATCAAACGCGGTGGTCGAATCTGGATCCGAATTTTCCCCGACAAGCCGATTTCGAAGAAGCCCCTGGAGGTTCGGATGGGCAACGGAAAGGGCTCTCCCGAATATTGGGTGGCCGAGATCCAGCCAGGGAAAGTTCTCTATGAAATGGATGGTGTGGATGAGACGCTGGCACGCGAGGCGTTTCGCCTCGCTGCCGCCAAGCTGCCACTCGAGACCACGTTCGTCATTCGTCATTTGGGGTAAGTCATGAAGGCAAGCGAACTGAGAGCAAAGAGTGCAGAAGATCTGCAAAAAGAGCTGCTTGAGTTGCGCAAGGCCCAGTTTGGCCTTCGCATGCAGGTGGCAACGCAGCAATTGACCAATACGAGTCAGCTGGGCAAGGTACGCAAGGACATTGCACGCATCAAGACCGTACAGCGCGAGAAAGTGGTGGCGAAATGACTGAAGCAAGCTCCCAAACGGTACGCCGTTCCCTGCAGGGGCGCGTTGTGTCCGACAAAATGCAAAAGACTGTTACGGTCCTCGTCGAGCGCAAAGTGAAGCATCCGGTGATTGGAAAGGTGATGACCCGTTCCAAGAAATATCATGCTCACGTTGAGGGTTTGGAGGCTGCATCCGGAGATCTGGTTCAGATCGAGGAATGTGCCCCGATTTCCCGGACCAAGGCTTGGCGCGTTGCGAAGGTTCTTGAAAAAGCGCGAATTGTCTAAATTCGCCCGGTAACAAAACTTAGTTGACATTTTTGAGGCGGTTGGTTTAGAATCTCGCCTCTTTGCTCCGCCGGGAAGCGGATTCCCGGCGATCCAGCCCCTAGCGGGCTCCAAGACTGATCGCAATGGCCCGTCCGGAGCGAATTAAGTTGGAGATAAAAAATGATTCAAATGCAGTCCCTGCTGGACGTGGCCGACAACACGGGTGCGCGTTCGGTCATGTGCATCAAGGTGCTCGGCGGCTCCAAGCGTCGTTATGCGGGTATTGGCGATGTGATCAAGGTCAGCATCAAGGATGCGGCTCCTCGCGGCCGGGTCAAGAAAGGCGAAGTTTATAGCGCCGTGGTGGTTCGCACTGCCAAGGGTGTGCGGCGCCCCGATGGTTCGCTGATCAAGTTTGATGGCAATGCTGCTGTGTTGCTGAACAACAAACTCGAACCGATCGGCACTCGTATTTTCGGGCCGGTCACGCGCGAGCTTCGTACCGAGCGATTCATGAAGATCGTCTCGCTCGCCCCCGAGGTTCTTTGAACCTGCTATCCAGGACTCGATCATGAACAAGATTCGCAAGGGCGATGATGTGGTGGTGACCACGGGCAAGGACAAAGGCAAGCGCGGTGTTGTGCTTCGCGCCGTGAGTGCCGAGAGCCTTCTCGTAGAGGGCATCAATCGCGTGAAGAAGCACACCAAGCCCAACCCAATGAAGGGAAGCCAGGGCGGGATCGTTGAAAAAGAAATGCCGATCAATATTTCCAACGTCGCGTTGTTCAACCCGGCCACCCAAAAGGCAGACCGCGTCGGCTTCAAGGTTCTTGATGACGGGCGCAAGGTTCGGGTATTCAAGTCGAACGGCGAAGTCGTTGACGCGTAAGGATTAGACATGGCGCGCTTGCAGGAATACTACAAACAGACCATCGTTCCCGAACTGCTGGGCAAATTCGGGTACAAGTCGGTGATGGAAGTGCCGCGGATTACCAAGATCACCTTGAACATGGGTGTTGGTGAGGCCGTTGGGGACAAAAAAATTCTTGATCATGCCGTTTCGGACATGACCAAGATCGCTGGCCAGAAGCCGGTCGTTACCAAGGCCCGCAAGGCCATCGCCGGGTTCAAGATCCGCGAGGGCTATCCGATTGGGTGCATGGTGACCTTGCGCGGGAACCAGATGTACGAATTCCTTGATCGCCTGGTGACCATTGCCATGCCGCGTATCCGCGATTTCCGCGGAATTTCGGGTAAGGGATTTGATGGCCGTGGCAACTACAACGTCGGCGTCAAGGAACAGATCATTTTTCCGGAAATCGAGTACGACAAGATCGACGCGCTGCGTGGCATGAACATCAGCATCACCACCACCGCAAAGAACGACGACGAGGCGAAGGCGCTTCTCGCGGCATTCAAGTTCCCCTTCAAGAACTGAGGGAAATATGGCGAAACTAGCACTCATCAATCGCGAAGAAAAGCGCGCCAAGCAGGTTGCGAAATATGCAGCCAAGCGGGCCGAGCTCTTTGCCATCATCAACAACGTGAATTTGTCCGACGAGCAGCGCATGGATGCCCGGCAAAAGCTTCAGCAATTGCCCCGCAATTCCAGTCCTTCGCGGCAGCGCAACCGTTGCTCATTGACCGGTCGTCCGCGGGGTGTCTTCCGCAAGTTTGGCCTCTGCCGCAACAAGTTGCGCGATATCGCAATGCGTGGCGAAGTGCCGGGCATGACCAAAGCCAGCTGGTAAGGAGACCGACATGAGCATGACTGATCCGGTTGCCGATATGCTGACCCGCATCCGTAACGCGCAGATGGCGGAGAAGCTGTCCGTCTCGATGCCGTCCTCGAAGCTGAAAGTGGCGATTGCCAAGGTCCTCAAGGACGAAGGCTATATCGATGACTTCGCGATTCGTGAAAACGGTGCCAAACCCGAACTTGATCTGGCGTTGAAGTATTACGCTGGCCGGCCCGTAATCGAGCGGATCGAGCGCGTATCTAAGCCTGGCCTCCGCGTTTATAAGGGCAAGGATGACTTGCCGCGCGTGATGAACGGCTTGGGCGTTGCTATCGTGTCTACGCCAAAGGGCGTCATGACCGATCGCCGTGCTCGGGCAGGCAACATGGGCGGCGAAGTCCTCTGCATCGTCGCCTAAGGAGCCCATCAATGTCACGTATTGCAAAATATCCGGTCGAAGTACCGAAGGGCGTCGAAGTGGTCTTGTCCGATGCCGAAATATCCGTCAAGGGGCCGCTGGGCACGCTCAAGCAGTTCATGCTGCCTGCCGTGAGGATCGAAAAGGATGGCGACAAGCTGCAGTGCCGCGCCGTTGAAGGTTCTCCTGAAGGCGGAGCGATGTCCGGCACCATGCGTGCCCTGGTGAACAACATGGTGCTCGGGGTGACCAAGGGTTTCGAAAAGAAGCTGACGTTGGTCGGCGTGGGCTACCGTGCTCAGGCCCAGGGTACGAAACTGAATTTGACCCTTGGCTTTTCGCACCCCGTGGTACACGAGATGCCGAACGGCATCAAGGTCGAAACGCCCACGCAGACCGAGATTCTGATCAAGGGAATCGACAAGCAAGTGGTTGGGCAGGTGGCCGCCGAGATTCGTGCGTATCGTTCGCCGGAGCCGTACAAGGGCAAGGGTGTGCGCTACTCCGACGAGGTTGTGGCCATCAAGGAAACCAAGAAGAAATAATCGAGGCGCTGAAACATGGAAAAGAAACAGGCTCGTCTACGCAGGGCGCGTAAAACCCGCGCCAAAATTGCGGAGCTCAAGGTTGTGCGCCTCGCGGTGCATCGAAGCAACCTGCATATCTCCGCCCAGATTTTTTCCGGGTGCGGTACCAAAGTGCTCGCGGCTGCATCGACCATGGAGCCGGAGGTGCGCAGCCAGGTGCCGAACGGCGGCAATGTGAATGCCGCCAAGACCATCGGCAAGCTGATTGCCGAGCGCGCCAAAGCTGCCGGCATCGAGCAGGTCGCTTTCGACCGTTCCGGTTTTCATTACCACGGCCGCGTCAAGGCGCTGGCTGAAGCCGCCCGAGAGGGCGGACTCAAGTTCTGAGCGAGACCGACATGGCAAAACCGCAAGGCAGGAAACAGCAGCAGGTTCAGGAAGAGCGCGATGATGGCATGCGCGAAAAGATGGTCTCCATCAACCGCGTCACAAAGGTCGTCAAGGGTGGTCGTATCCTCGGCTTCGCCGCGCTGACGGTCGTTGGTGACGGTGATGGTGGCGTTGGCATGGGCAAGGGCAAGTCGCGCGAAGTGCCGGTTGCCGTGCAAAAGGCGATGGAAGAGGCCCGCCGCAAGATGACCAAGGTTAGCCTCAAGGATGGGACGCTCCATCATTCCGTTACCGGCAAGCATGGCGCCACCACGGTACTGATGTCGCCCGCCTCGCCCGGTACCGGTGTTATTGCCGGCGGCCCGATGCGCGCAGTTTTCGAGGTCATGGGGGTTACCGATGTGGTGGCCAAGACCATCGGCTCGACCAATCCCTACAACGTGGTTCGTGCAACCTTGCATGGTCTCCGGGCGATGAGCACCCCCGCGGAGATCGCCGCCAAGCGTGGCAAAGCCGTCGCCGACATTCTGGAGTAAGCCATGGCCGAGAAGACAATCAAGGTCACGCTGGTAAAAAGCCTGATCGGTACCAAGCAGGATCATCGTGCAACCGCACGTGGACTGGGTCTGCGCAAGCTGAACAGTTCTGCTGTGCTGGAAGACACCCCGGCGGTGCGCGGCATGATCCGCAAGATCGCCTATCTGGTTAAGTGCGAAGGTTAAGCGAATATCATGGGTATGGAACTCAACAACCTTAAGCCGGGCGCTGGTTCGAAGCACGCCCCCAAGCGCGTGGGACGGGGAATCGGAAGCGGCTTGGGCAAGACGGCGGGTCGCGGCCACAAGGGTCAAAAATCACGCGCTGGCGGTTTCCACAAAGTCGGTTTCGAGGGCGGACAAATGCCCTTGCAGCGTCGCTTGCCGAAGCGGGGCTTCAATTCACTGACGGCCAGCCGCAACGTGGAAGTTCGTTTATCCGAGCTGGACAAGCTGCCCGTGGAAGAGGTTGATTTGCTCGTTCTCAAACAGGCTGGCGTAATCGCCGCTGATGCCCTTTCCGCCAAGGTCATCCTCTCCGGTAAGCTCGGTCGCAAGATTGTGCTCAAGGGTGTTGGCGCGACCAAGGGTGCTCGTGCAGCGATCGAGGCTCTGGGCGGTTCCGTGGCAGAAATCGCGGCAGCCTGACGGGAAGACGCGAGCTGTGGCAGTCAATCAGGCAGGGGCGATCGGCAAAACCGGCAAGTTTGGCGACCTTTGGCGCCGCTTGTGGTTTTTGCTCGGAGCTCTAGTCGTCTATCGGATTGGCGCCCACATTCCCGTACCCGGGATTGATCCGGTCAAACTTGCCGAATTGTTCCAGGGGCAGCAGGGCGGGATACTTGGGGTCTTCAACCTGTTCTCCGGCGGCGCACTTTCGCGCTTCACGCTATTCGCCCTGGGCATCATGCCCTATATTTCATCCTCCATCATCATGCAACTGATGGCGGTTGCCGTTCCGTCGATTGAGCAACTGAAGAAAGAGGGCGAAGCCGGGCGGCGCAAGATTACTCAATACACACGTTATGGAACGGTCGCCCTGGCCCTGTTCCAAGGCTTGGGCATTGCGATCGCGCTTGAATCGCAGGCGGGCCTGGTGCTTGATCCCGGTCCGATGTTCCGCTTCGTGACCGTCCTGACCCTTCTTACCGGGACCATGTTCCTGATGTGGGTCGGTGAGCAAATTACCGAACGTGGACTCGGCAACGGCATTTCGATCATCATTTTCGCCGGCATCGTCGCTGGCTTGCCGAGCGCGCTGGGCGGGCTCTTCGAGCTCGTGCGTACCGGCGCGATGCATGCCATATCCGCATTGTTCATCTGTGCGTTGGTAGTGCTCGTTACCGGATTCGTGGTTTTTGTCGAAAAAGGCCAGCGCAAAATCTTGGTGAATTACGCGAAGCGGCAGGTCGGCAACAAGATCTATGGTGGCCAAAGCTCCCATCTGCCGCTGAAGCTGAACATGTCCGGCGTGATTCCGCCGATCTTCGCCTCCTCGATCATCCTTTTCCCGGCGACCGCTGCTGGCTGGTTCGGTTCCGGCGAAGGCATGACCTGGTTGAAGGATATCGCCGCCACGCTGTCGCCGGGTCAGCCGATCTATGTAATTCTTTACGCGGTTGCGATCATCTTCTTCTGCTTTTTCTATACCGCGTTGGTTTTCAATTCGAAGGAAACTGCCGACAACCTCAAGAAGAGCGGCGCCTTTGTGCCGGGGATTCGGCCCGGAGACCAGACCAGCCGCTACATCGACAAGATCCTGACCCGTCTCACCCTGGTCGGCGCCATCTACATCACTCTGGTGTGCCTGATTCCCGAATTCCTGATCCTGAAGTGGAACGTTCCTTTTTACTTCGGCGGTACCAGCTTGCTGATCATCGTCGTCGTCACCATGGACTTCATGTCGCAGGTTCAAGCCTACGTAATGTCCCACCAGTACGAAAGCTTGTTGAAAAAGGCCAATTTCAAGGGAGCCGGTTTCCCGGGTCGTTAAGGGATGGGCAAGGAAGATGTAATCGAAATGCAGGGAGAAGTCATGGAGAATCTCCCGAATGCCACGTTCCGCATCAAGCTGGAAAACGGGCATGTGGTTCTTGGCCATATCTCCGGAAAGATGCGCATGCACTACATCCGCATTCTTCCTGGCGACAAGGTCACCGTGCAGCTCACACCTTACGACCTGTCAAAGGCCCGTATCGTGTTTCGCGCCAAGTAGTCTGGCAATTTATCCGGAGAAATCCAATGAAAGTTCTGGCTTCGGTCAAGCGTATTTGTCGTAACTGCAAAGTCATCCGTCGCAAGGGTGTGGTTCGGATCATCTGTACCGATCCACGCCACAAGCAGCGTCAAGGTTGATCGAGCAAACACGATCGGATATACTTACTAGTTTCCCAATTTTCAGCTAACCCACTACCCCGCATTGGCGGCGACGAACAGGTAAGCACATGGCTCGCATAGCAGGCGTCAACATCCCGAACCACCAGCACGCGGAGATCGCTCTGACCGCGATTTACGGCATCGGCCGTACCCGCGCCCGGAAGATCTGCGACGCCGTCGGCGTCAAGCGTTCGACCAAGATCAAGGAACTCACCGACAGCGAGATGGATCGCCTGCGTGAGGAAGTCGGCAAGTTCACCGTCGAGGGCGACCTGCGTCGCGAAACGACGATGAACATCAAGCGACTGATGGATCTCGGTTGCTATCGCGGCGTTCGTCACCGTCGCGGCCTTCCCGTTCGCGGACAGCGTACGCGCACCAATGCCCGCACCCGCAAGGGACCGCGCAAGGCGATTTCGATGGGCAAGAAGTAAACCAGGAACCAGCACATGGCAAAGACCGCAACCAAAGTTCGCAAGAAGGTCAAGAAGAACGTCGCCGAGGGCATTGCCCACGTTCACGCGTCGTTCAACAACACCATCATTACCATCACCGACCGTCAGGGCAACGCCCTTTCGTGGGCAACGTCGGGCGGCGCCGGCTTCAAGGGCTCGCGCAAATCGACCCCGTTTGCCGCGCAGATCGCCGCCGAGGCTGCGGGCAAGGCGGCGCAGGAGTGCGGTGTCAAGAATCTCGAGGTCCGCATCAAGGGCCCTGGCCCGGGCCGCGAGTCAGCGGTTCGTGCCCTCAATGCGCTCGGCATGAAGATCACCAGCATCACCGACATTACCCCGATTCCCCACAACGGATGCCGGCCGCCCAAGCGCCGTCGCATCTAAGGCAATAAGGACCCGACACCATGGCCCGCAACCTAGACGCCAAGTGCCGTCAGTGCCGCCGCGAGGGCGAGAAGCTCTTCCTCAAAGGCGAAAAGTGCTTTACCGACAAGTGTTCCGTCGAGCGCCGCTCCTACGCGCCCGGCCAGCACGGCCAGAAGTCAGGCCAGCGCCTGTCTGGCTACGGCACGCAGCTGCGCGAGAAACAAAAGATCCGCCGCATCTACGGCATCCTTGAACGTCAGTTCCGCAAGGTGTTTGCCGATGCCGAGCGCAAGAAAGGCCAGACCGGCGAGAACCTGCTGAAGCTGCTGGAAAGTCGCCTTGACACGGTCGCCTATCGCATGGGCTTTGGCGCATCCCGCGCAGAAGCCCGCCAGGTGGTCCGCCACAATGGCGTTCTGATCAATGGCAAGCGCGTGAATATTCCGTCTTACAGCGTTCGTCCCGGCGACGTGATCCAGTTGACGGACGCCAGCCGTGGTCATCTGCGCAGCAAGGCTGCGATCGAGGCCGCCGAGTCGCGCGGTTTCCCCGAGTGGATCGAGGTCGACGCCAAGGCCGGCAAGGGCGTATTCAAGTCCTATCCCGCCCGCGAGGACCTGCCCCCGTCGATCAACGAGGGCCTGGTTGTCGAACTGTATTCGCGCTAACACGTAGTTTCGCGCCTGGCGTCCGATGGGCGCCAGGCGTTGTCCATTTGAAGGAATGCACATGCACACACTTCTGAAACCCCGCAGTATCGATGTTCAGCAACTCTCGCCGGTGCACGCCCGTGTGGTGATGGAGCCGTTCGAGCGCGGGTACGGCCATACGCTGGGCAACGCCCTGCGCCGCATCCTGCTGTCGTCGATGGAAGGGGTTGCCCCGACCGAGGTGTCGATCGAGGGCGTGCTTCACGAGTACTCGACTCTCGACGGTGTGCGCGAGGATGTGGTCGATGTCCTGCTCAACCTCAAGGGCGTCGTGCTCAAAATGCATAACCGCCGCGAGGCCACGCTGACGCTGTCCAAGAATGGTGAGGGTGTTGTCACCGCCGCCGACATCGAGACCACGCATGATGTCGAGATCGTCAATCCGGACCATGTGATCGCCCACATCGCTCCCGGCGGCAAGCTCAACATGCAGATTCGCGTTGAATCCGGTCGCGGCTATGTGCCGGCCAACCAGCGCGAAATCGCCCGCGAAAATCGCGCCATCGGCCAGATCATGCTGGACGCATCGTTCAGCCCGGTTCGTCGCGTCAGCTATTCCGTCGAGTCCGCCCGCGTTGAACAGCGCACCGATCTCGACAAGCTGATCCTCGACATCGAAACCAATGGCGCGATCGACAATGCCGAAGAGGCCGTGCGCACCGCTGCCCGCATCCTGATGGAGCAGCTGTCGATTTTTGCCGACCTGGAAGGAACTCCGGGTGTCGCCGAGGCACCGAAGCAGACTTCGGTCGATCCGGTCTTGGTACGTCCGGTCGACGACCTGGAACTGACGGTACGCTCCGCCAACTGCCTCAAGGCTGAAAACATCTATTACATTGGCGACCTGATCCAGCGCACCGAGACGGAGCTGCTGAAGACGCCGAACCTCGGCCGCAAGTCGCTCAACGAAATCAAGGAAGTGCTTGCTTCGCGCGGCCTGACCTTGGGCATGAAACTGGAAAGCTGGCCGCCCGCCGGGCTGGAAAAGCTTTCCTGACAGGCGCCGGGTTCAAACCCGGTATCGACAACTCTCTTAAAAACCATTAACCGGCCGCTTGCATCGCGCGGCGGCCGCATAAAAAAGGGAAATCAAAATGCGTCACGGCAACGGACTTCGCAAACTCAACCGGACCTCGGCACACCGCCAGGCAATGCTGCGCAACATGGCGGTATCGCTGCTGCGCCACGAGGCCATCAAGACCACCCTGCCCAAGGCCAAGGAACTGCGCCGCGTGGTGGAGCCCCTGATCACCCTGGGCAAGAAGCCCAGCCTGGCCAATCGCCGTCTGGCCTTTGACCGCACCCGCGACCGTGAAATCGTCGGCAAGCTGTTCGACGTGCTCGGCCCGCGTTATGCCGCCCGCAACGGCGGCTATCTGCGCATCCTGAAGATGGGTTTCCGCGTCGGCGACAATGCGCCGATGGCCTTCGTCGAACTGCTTGATCGTCCCGCCGGGGAAGTGGTCGAAGCGCCTGCCGCCGAATAAGGCTTGCGTCACCAACAAAAAAGCCAGGCATCGCCTGGCTTTTTTGTTGGTTCCAGGAAATCAGTCAAAGGATCATCCCCGCTCCGACAGTGTCGTTGGTGCTTTCGTCGATGACGATAAAGGCGCCGGTGGCCCGGTTCTCGGAGTAGCGATCGACAACGAGCGGATGCGCCAGCCTGAAGGCGACACGCACGATGTCGTTCATTCCGATTCGATCGGCGGCAACCTGCTCCAGCGAATTGATGTCGAGCCGGTAGGCAATGCCGTCGAGCAGGCCCCGGCTCTCCCGGGTGGTCTGCCGAATAAGATATTTGCGCCGCGCGTCGAGTGGGCTCTCGCTCAGCCAGCAGAGCATGGCTTCGATGCGCCGTGTCACCAGCGCCGACTTTTCATCGCAACTGCGCATGATCATGTCGCCGCGCGAAATGTCGATCTCCTCATCCAGCAGCAGTGTCACCGACTGTTCGGCAAGCGCGTACGACACCGAGCGGCCGCCGAGCTGGATGTGCTTGATGCGGCTGCGCCTTTCGGAAGGCAGTACAACGACCTCGTCGCCTACAGCGATTTCCCCGGACTCGACGCGGCCCATAAAGCCGCGGTAGTCGTGCAGCAGGGGATCGTCGGCCTTCTGCGGGCGGCAGACATACTGCACCGGGAAGCGAAAGCGTTCGTCGCGTTCGCTGTGCGCGGCCGGCGCCGATTCGAGGATGTCGATCAGGGTCGGCCCCTGGTACCAATCGAGCTTGTCGCCGCGATCCACCACCATGTCGCCGTTCAGCGCCGACAGCGGAATGAAGCGCACGTCGCTGATGCCCAACTGGCGTGCGAATTTCCGGTATTCGTCGCAGATGCGTTCAAACACGTTACGGTCGTAGCCGACCAGGTCCATCTTGTTCACCGCCACCAGCAGATGCGGAATGCCTACCAGGTGGGCAAGGCAGGAATGGCGGCGGGTCTGGGTGAGGACCCCCTTGCGCGCGTCGATCAAGATGATCGCGAGGTTGGCGGTCGAGGCGGCGGTGACCATGTTGCGGGTGTATTGCTCGTGCCCCGGCGCATCCGCAATGATGTACTTGCGGCGACCGGTACTGAAGTAGCGGTAAGCGACGTCGATGGTGATGCCCTGTTCGCGCTCGGCCAGCAGGCCGTCGGTAAGCAGGGACAGGTCGATCGCTTCCATGCCGCGCCGTTGTGAAGTCCTCTCGATGGCGTGCAAGGTATCGGCGAGGATCGCCTTGGTGTCGTAGAGCAGGCGACCGATCAGCGTGCTCTTGCCGTCATCGACGCTGCCGCAGGTGAGGAAGCGCAACAGCCCGTTATCGACCGGTGCGGAAAACTCGGGAATGTGCTCGATTGCGCTCATCAGAAATAGCCTTCCTTCTTGCGTTGCTCCATCGCGGCCTCCGAGGCCTGGTCGTCGAGCCGCGTCGCGCCCCGCTCGGTGATCGTGGTGGTGGCCGTTTCGGCGATGATCTTCGCGACAGTATCGGCTTCCGATTCGACCGGCGCGGTGCAGGTGATGTCGCCGACGGTGCGAAAGCGCACGCGCAGGAGTTCGACCGCATCGCCTTCGCGTACCGGGGTCAGTTCCGTCACCGGCTGCAGTAACCCGCCCCTGCGCACGACGGGACGCGTGTGGGCAAAGTAAATCGGCGGCAGGCCGAGGTTCTCGCGGGCAATGTATTGCCAGACGTCGAGTTCGGTCCAGTTCGAAATCGGGAAGGCGCGGATGTTCTCGCCCCTGTGCACCCGGGCATTGAGCAGGTCCCACAGTTCGGGACGCTGGTTCTTCGGGTCCCAGCCGCCGAACTCGTCGCGGAAGGAAAAGATGCGTTCCTTGGCGCGGGCCTTTTCCTCGTCGCGGCGGGCGCCGCCGATGCAGGCGTCGAAGCCGAATTCATCGATCGCTTCGAGCAGCGTCACCGACTGGTGCTTGTTGCGCGACTCGTCGGACGACTTCAGGCGTACCGTGCCGCGCGCCATCGAGCTTTCGACCGAACGCACGATCAGGCGTTCACCCAGTTCGCAGGCGCGGGCATCGCGAAAGTCGATAACCTCGGAATAGTTGTGTCCGGTATCGATGTGCAGCAACGGAAACGGAAAGCGCCCGGGGCGGAAGGCCTTCTCGGCCAGACGAAGCAGCACGATCGAGTCCTTGCCGCCGGAAAACAGCAGCGCCGGATTGCTGCACTGGCCGGCCACTTCGCGCAGGATGTAGATCGCTTCGGCCTCCAGCCAGTCAAGATGGTCGAGGGTTTGGCGAACGGGGGCGGGGGCAAGCGTCGTCATGCCGCAACCGCCGTCTCATCGGCGCCGACTTTCCGGGTTCGCATCAGCTTGCCGTCGACCAGATGTAGGCCGCACTCCTTGGTGTCCGCGCTTTCCCACCACCAGCGCCCGGCGCGCACGTCCTCGCTGGGCTGGATGGCGCGGGTGCAGGGGGCGCAGCCGATGCTCGGATAGTTGCGGTCGTGCAGCGCGTTGTAGGGCACGTTGTTGGCGCGCAGGTAGACCCAGACCTCGCGTTCGCTCCAGTCGGTTAGTGGGCTGATCTTGACCAGATTGTTGCTGTGGTCGAAGGCCACCGTCTTCAGCTTGTCGCGGGTCGGTGATTGAGCCGCGCGCAGGCCGGTGATCCAGGCCTGCTTGCCTGCCAGCGCGCGCTGCAGCGGTTCGATCTTGCGGGCGTGGCAGCAGGCCTTGCGCGCCTCGACCGAGTCGTAGAAGCCGTTTATGCCGTGGGCGGCGACGAAGGCCTGCGCCGTTTCGTGGCGGGGCGCGAAGACCTCCAGGCGCCGGCCGTAGTGGCGCTCGGCGCGGGCGACCAGCTCGTAGGTCTCGGCCGGCAGGCGGCCGGTGTCGAGCGAGAAGACGCCTATCCCCAGATCTTCGCCCCAGATCATGTCGGTCAGTACCATGTCCTCGGCGCCAAGGCTGTTGGCGAACACCACGGGCGCGTAGTCGCGCGCGATGTCGCGCAGCCGCCGTAGCACCAGCGCCGACTTTTCGGCGACGGCAGCCACCAGTTCAATGTCGGCCAGGTCGGGGATCGAGTCTCGTTGCATGGCGGATTCCTTTGCGTGAATTACGCCGCCCGTCGGCGGAACAGGGGCAGCGGCTGCACCGCATCGCCCTGGTAGTTTTCGGGGAAGTCGTCGAAGGCTTTCAGGGCGTCTTCGACGTTGCGGCCTTCGCCCAGCACGAAGCTGTCGAAACCGACGCGATTGAGGAAGAAGATCTGGTCGCGGCCGATGTCGCCGAAGGCGCGCAGCTCGCCGTCGTAGCCATGGCGCTCGCGCAGCAGGCGGGCGGTGGAATAGCCGCGGCCGTCCGTGAACGTCGGGAAATGAACCGCGATCACGGTGAAGTCGTCGATGTCGGCGGCGATGTCCTCGATGTTGTCCTCGGGCGAAAGCCAGATGCCCAGGGGGGTGCCGTGCTCGTACTCGCGATGGATCAGGCAGGCCTTTTTCGCCTTCCACACCGCCAGCGGCACCAGCAGCGGGCCGACCGGCAGGCAGACGTCGATGGGCGCTGCGCCGTCGACCAGGTTGACGACTTTCCATGCGTCGTCCTGCAGGCGACGCTCCTTGAAGATCTTGTTAGCCATTTGCGACTCTCCTTTGTTCGAGTGGGGTGGGGTAGGCGGCAATGCGGAAGGGTTCGGCGCCGATGCGGTCGAAGGTATCGATGAAGCGCTCGTCGGCGTGGCGGTGCGCGAGGTAGGCGCCGATCAGGCGCTCGACCACGTCCGGCACCTCGGCGGCGGCGAAGGCGCGGCCGATCACCTCGCCGATGCGGGCGTCATTGCCCTGGCGGCCGCCGAGCGTGACCTGGTACCACTCCTCGCCGTTCTTGTCGACGCCGAGGATGCCGATGGCGCCGAGGTGGTGGTGGCCGCAGGAATTCATGCAGCCGGAGATGTTGAGTTCCAGCTCGCCGATGTCGTGCTGGTAGTCGAGGTCCTCGAAGCGCTCCTGGATCGCCGCGGCGACCGGCAGCGAGCGGGCGTTGGCGAGGCCGCAGAAGTCGCCGCCGGGGCAGGCGATCAGGTCCTGGATCAGGCCGACGGTGGGCGCGGCCAGCCCCGCCGCCTTGGCCCGGTGCCAGACGGTGTAGAGCTCGCGCTGTGGCACGTCGGCGAGGATCAGGTTCTGTTCGTGCGAGACGCGGATCTCGCCGAAGCTGTAGCGTTCGGCCAGGTCGGCCGCCGCCTCCATTTGTTCCGAAGTCGCATCGCCCGGCGCGGCGCTGGGCTTCTTCAGCGACAGCGTGACGGCGGCGTAGCCGGCCACCTTGTGGGCGTGCACATTGCGTTCGACCCAGCGCGCGAAGGCCTTGTCTTCGCGCAGGTGGGAGAGATGGCAGAGGTCGTCGGCGGCCAGGGTTTCGTAATTGGGCGCGGCGAACTGCGCGGTGACGCGGTCGACTTCGGCCGCAGTGAGGGTCGCCGGACCGTCCTTCAGCCGCGACCATTCCTCCTCGACCTGGCGGGTGAATTCCTCGCCGCCCAGCGCCTTGACCAGGATCTTGATGCGCGCCTTGTAGGCATTGTCGCGGCGGCCGTGGCGGTTGAAGACGCGGACCAGGGCCTCGGTGTAGTTCAGCAACTGCTGCCAGGACAGGAATTCGCGCACCACCTGGCCCAGCAGCGGGGTACGGCCGAGGCCGCCGCCGGCATAAACCTTGAAGCCGATTTCGCCGGCATCGTTCCTGACGATCTGCAGGCCGAGGTCATGCACCTGGATCGCCGCGCGGTCTTCCGCGGCGCCGGAAATCGCCACCTTGAACTTGCGCGGCAGATAGGCGAACTCGGGGTGGAAAGTCGACCACTGGCGCAGGATCTCGGCCCAGGGACGCGGATCTCCGATCTCGTCGGCGGCGACGCCGGCGAAATGGTCGGTGGTCACGTTGCGGATGCAGTTGCCCGAGGTCTGGATCGCATGGAGTTCCTCTTCAGCCAGTTCGGCGAGGATCTCGGGAGCGTCTTCCAGCCTGACCCAGTTCAGTTGCAGGTTGTGGCGCGTGGTGAAGTGGCCGAAGCCGCGGTCGTAGCGGCGGGCGACGTCGGCGAAGCGGCGCAGCTGGCGCGCCGAGATCAGGCCATAGGACACGGCCAGGCGCAGCATTGGGGCGTGGCGCTGGATGTAGAGGCCGTTCTGCAAACGCAGCGGGCGGAACTCGTCGTCGGAGAGCTTGCCCGCGAGGTAGCGTTCGGTCTGGCCGCGGAACTGGGCGACGCGGGCCTGGACAATGGCGTGGTCGTAGTCGTCGTAGCGGTACATGGTGTTTCCTTAAGCGAGGATCAGCTTGCCGCCGACCAGCAGCAGCACCGAGGCAAGCAGGCCGCGCAGTGCCCGCTCGGGTACCTTGGCGGCGAAATGGGCGCCGAGCGCGATGCCCGGCAGCGAACCGATCAGCAGCGACACCAGCAGCACCACGTCGACCGTGCCCAGCCACCAGTGGCCGAGGCCGGCGACCAGGGTCAGCGGCACGGCATGGGCGATGTCGGAGCCGACGATGTTGCGTGTCGCCAGGTTCGGGTAGAGGAAGCTCAGGGCGGTGACGCCCAGCGCGCCGGCGCCGACGGAGGAGATCGTCACCAGCACGCCGAGAATGGCGCCGACGAACACGGTAAGGCCGGCGGTATGTTTTTGAAAGTCGGCGCCGGCGGGACGGCGACGGGCGAGTTCCAGCAAACGCTGGCGGAAGACCAGCGAGGCGGCGGTAAGCAGCAGGGCGAAGCCCAGCACCACGGAAATCAGCGCCGGGGCGCCGTGGCTGCCGATCCCGAGTTGCGCCAGCAGCAGCACGGTCAGGCCCGCGGCCGGGACGCTGCCCAGCGCCAGGCGCCCGGTAATGCCCCAGTCGATGTTGCCGTGCTTGTGATGCACCCAGGAACCACCGCTCTTGGTGATCGCCGCGTAGAGCAAGTCAGTGCCCACTGCGGTGGCCGGCTTGAAGCCAAAGAGCAGGACCAGTAGCGGCGTCATCAGCGAGCCGCCACCGACGCCGGTCAGGCCGACCAGTATCCCGACGACGAAGCCGGAGAGCGGGAGCAGGGGGTTGAGCGCGAATTCCATGATGTGGCGCATCGTAAAGCTCAGGTATAGTTCTGAAAAATACTTAATCGCTATTTGTTAATCGCCAACAGTTATATGAAGCTCCAGCAGCTGCGCTACCTCGTCGAAGTGGAAACCCGCGGCCTCAACGTCTCCGAGGCTGCCGCCGCGCTATTCACCTCCCAGCCCGGAATTTCCAAGCAGATCCGCTTGCTGGAACAAGAGCTGGGGGTGACGGTGTTCGAGCGCAGCGGCAAACGCCTCACCGCCATCACCCCCGGCGGGCGTCAGGTGCTCGACCAGGCGCGCCGTGTGCTGCGCGAAGCGGCCAACTTGGCGCGGGTGGGTGCCGACTTGGCCGCCGAATCCGGCGGCCTGCTGACCCTCGCGACCACCCATACCCAGGCACGCTATGCGCTGCCGGAGGTGGTCAAGCAATTCGTTGCGCGCCATCCGCGCATCCGCCTCCACGTCCAGCAGGGCAGCCCGGTGCAGGTGGCGGAGTGGCTGCTCGACGGCATGGCCGAACTCGGCATCGCCACCGAGGCGCTGGACCGCCATCCGGAACTGGTGACCCTGCCCTGTTACCAGTGGTCGCATACCATCGTGGTGCCGCGCGGCCATCCCCTGCTGGCGAAGGAATCCCTGACGCTGACGGCGCTGGCCGAATATCCGCTGGTTACCTACGATGCCACCTTCACCGGGCGCTCGCGCATCGACCGCGCCTTCGAGCGTCAGGGCTTAAGCCCGAACGTGGTGCTGACCGCCATCGATTCCGACGTCATCAAAACCTATGTCGAGCTCGGGCTCGGCGTCGGGATCATCGCCGAGATGGCTTTTGATCCGTTGCGTGACGTGGCGCTGGCGGCGCTTCCCGCCAGCCACCTGTTCGAAATAAACACCACGCGGCTCGGCTTCCGCCGCGATCTCTGGCTGCGCGGCTACGACTACGACTTCATGGAGTTGCTGGCGCCGCAGCTGACGCGGCAGGTAGTCGAGGCGACGATCCTGGGTGAAGGCAGCGACGCCAGCCTGTAAATTCGGAGAGCAGAAACTCAGCCGGGTGGAACTCTGAAGGCTAGAATCGGCCATCCATTGCAGTCTTCACAACCGCGAGGCCAGCCCATGTCATACACGCCCGATCTGGTTCATGAACTCGACATCCTGCTGCGCTTCGACCTGGCCAATAGCCAGCACGGCATCAAGGTGCACAAGACTGCCGACGCGGAGGTGATCGCCGCCACCCAACGGCTGCACCGGAAGGGGCTGCTGAGCCAGGCGGACGGCGGCTACCTGACCGGACTTGGACGTGAGGCCGCGGAACAGGCACAAGGCCTACTGACCATCCTCAGTTCGGGTGCGTCCGCCGCGCCGCGCGAAGCGGCCTAATCCGCCTGCGGTTCGCCTGCAGGGGACTCGTCCAGTTCCCTTAGTTGGCGGAATAGTTCGCGAAAAGCCCGCGGCGGCTTGCCTTGCTCGGATTCCTTCAGCGCATTGCGGCGCAGCTGTCGCAAATGCTGGATGTCGGCGCCCGGATAGTCCTTTGCCAGTTCCCCAAACGCCGCTTCATCGGCCATCAGGCGCACACGCAACTGTTCCAGCCGATGCTGGCGGGCATTTGCGGCAGCCGAAACGCCCTTGATGGCGTCGATTGCCTCGCGCAGCGGCGCCGGGTCCACGTCACGCATGATCTTGCCGATGTACTGCATCTGCCGTCGCCGCGCTTCATGCTTGGTGATTCGCTGTACATCATGCAGCGCTTCACGCAACCGTTCCGGCATGTCGATTTTCGCAAGGCGCTCGCGCGAAAGTTCCGCCAGCTCCGCGCCCAGATCCTGCAAGGCGGTCATCTCGCGTTTGCGTTGGGATTTGCTGGGTCCGGAATAGCCGTCCGGCGCGTCTTCGATGGCGTCCACGGGTAAGATTATAGCTTTGCCTTTTCAGGGGTTCCCGCATGTCCGACGGCTTTGCTCATTCTCAATCCGCCTTGCGCGAACTCGCCCAGGCCGCCCTCGATCATGCTGCGGCGCGCGGGGCCAGTGCCTGCGAAGTCGACGTCTCGGAAGGATTCGGCCAATCCGTCAGCGTGCGTCGCCAGGACGTTGAAACCATCGAATACAACCGCGACAAAGGCCTTGGCGTCACGGTGTATCTGGGGCAGCGCCGCGGTCATGCCAGCAGTTCGGATTTTTCGCCGGCGGCACTGGCAGCGACGGTCGATGCCGCGCTGTCGATTGCGCGATTCACTGCGGAGGATGATTGCGCCGGGCTTCCCGAGGCGAAGCGGCTGGCAAAGCGCGACATGGACCTCGACTTGTTCCACCCATGGGAGATCTCCGTCGAAGGCGCAATCGACATCGCCCGCCGCTGCGAACAGGCAGCCTTCGATGTCAGTCCGATGATACGCAACTCCGAAGGGGCATCGGTGTCGGCCCAGCAGTCGCATTTCGTTTCCGCCAACAGCCTGGGCTTCATGGGGGGGTTCGCCACTTCACGACACTACGTTTCGTGTTCGGTGATCGCCGGCGAGGGTGAGGACATGCAGCGCGACGACTGGTATGCCTCGCGCCGCAACGCGGCCGAGTTTCCCGACCCCGCACGCATCGGAGACTATGCCGCGCGACGGGCGCTATCTCGTCTGAACGGGCGCAAGCTGAAGACCCGCAAGTGCCCGGTAATCTTCGAGGCGCCGCTGGCGTCCGGATTGATCGGCAGCTTCGTGCATGCCGTCTCGGGTGGCGCCCTCTATCGTAAGACCAGTTTCCTGGTCGACAGCCTGGGCAAGAAAATCTTCCCCGGCTTCGTGCGCATCAGCGAACGTCCGCATCTGCGCGGGGGCTTCGCATCCTCCCCCTTCGATGACGACGGCGTCGCAACTTGCGATCGCGAGGTGGTCGAGGGTGGTGTGCTGCAGGGCTACTTCCTGTCGACCTATTCCGGCCGCAAACTCGGGATGCCGACCACCGGCAATGCCGGCGGCTCGCACAACCTGCTGGTGCAGCCGGGCAAGCACGACCTGGCCGGATTGCTGCGCGCGATGGGCAGCGGTCTGCTGGTTACCGAGCTGCTGGGACAGGGTGTGAATTACGTCACCGGAGACTATTCTCGGGGCGCGGCCGGCTACTGGGTGGAGAACGGAGAAATCGCCTATCCAGTGGAAGAAATTACCATCGCCGGCAACTTGCGCGAGATGTTCGGCGGCATCGTCGATATCGGCAATGACATCGAAGTGCGCGGTTCGAAGCAGGTCGGGTCGATTCTGATCGAGCGCATGACGGTGGCGGGAAACTGAATGCAGACGGTGCGGGATTGGGTGATACCCTTGTTGGCGATAACAAATATTCTGTATGCAAGGCTTGTTCTTGCCAGGTTTGTCGGGGAGGAGCCGTGGGTAATTTGACTCGTTTCGATCTGCGTCGACTCAAGCTCGAGTGCGGAGTGAACGAACTTGTGGAAACCGGAACAGGCCATGGCGTTTCCCTGATCTGGGCCCATGATTGCGGGATCAAAAAGATTCGGTCGATCGAGCAGCATCCTGAAACTCACGAACAGGTACGGGCGAAGCTGCAGCATCTGCCCGGTATCGAGTTGTTGTGCGGCGCCAGCCTGGAAATCATTCGCTCGCTGCCTACGGACGGAACGACCCCACGTCTGATATATCTCGATGCCCACTTTATCGATGGTGCCGACCACAAAGGCATGGACGCCTTGCGTGCGTCGGCCACGGACCCGAGGTCATTCCCTCTCATCGAAGAGCTTGATCTGCTGGCCGAACGTATATCGGATAAGGACTGGGTGATCATCGACGACGCCAGGTTGTATGTCGAGGGCGTATTCGCACGCGGCGAATGTCCAGCCTGGGCACGAAAGTGGAACCAGCGGGCAGACCTCGATGCCAGACTGGCTCGCTTTGGCGCGACGCACTCCATTCATCTGCTGAGGCAGGACCACGGCTATCTGCTCCTGGTTCCCAAAAGTATTACCGCCGATTGGCGCAACATGGTCAAGTTCAAACCGGGAGACCCTGCCGGCAACGGTGTCCTGGCATTTCCGTTCAATGTTCCCGGGGCCACGTCGATTTCCATGCAGCGGCGTTTGGCCGACCACCGCTTCGCCACCCGCTACTTCGTCGGGCAGGGGCTGGATGTGGGCGGGGGCACCGATACCCTGGCACTTTTCCAGGAATTCTTCCCCTTGGCGACCAGCATCAGTCGCTACGATATCGAAAATGGCGACGCGCAATACCTGAAAAACGTTGACAGCGGCGCGTTCGATTTCCTCTATTCATCGCACTGCTTGGAGCACATGCGCGATGCGCGCCAGGCGCTGGGAAACTGGCTGCGCGTAGTGCGTGGCGGCGGCTACCTGGTTATCCAGGTGCCCGACGAAGACCTATACGAGCAGGGGCAGTGGCCCTCGCGATACAACTCGGACCACAAGCTGAGCTTCACCATCTGCAAGACGTCGTCATGGTCTCCCGTCTCGGTGAATGTTCTCGATTTGTTGCGCGAGTTCGCCGGCCAGGCTCGGATCATTTCCCTGGCCCAGATCGACCAGGGCTACCGGTCCAAGCTGGTCCCCGCCGGCGTCGATCAGACGAGGACTCCACTGGCCGAGTGCGGCATCGAATTCGTATTGCAAAAATATTGAGGTCGCCGGGCGCTCGTCCTTGGCGCGTCGCGCTGTCGCCGTGCGGTTTGCGCTTAGCGTGATCGTGCAGAGTCGATGTCGGCGCGGTTGCGCTCATCGACATAAATCCTGGTCGGTTCGGCCTGCTCACCGGCGAAGCAGGTCACGATCACGTTGCTGAGGGCGGCCGACTTATAAAGCACTTCGACGGCGCAGCGGCCGTAGGCGCTTTCGATCGTCGCCAACAGGTTGCGGGCGTATGGGCTGGCGAGCTGGCCGTCGAGGATCAGGTTGGCCAGCATCACGCCGCCGGGTTTCAAGGCGTGGCGCGTGTCGTTCCAGAACTCGCGAGTCACCAGATGGCCGGGAATCGAGGTGCGCGCGCTGTAGACATCCACCACAAGGGCATCGTAGCGTTTCGTGGTGTCGGCGACGAAGCGCCGTGCGTCGGTGGCGACGAATTCGCCGGCCGCCGCTTCTCTCAAGAGCTCCCGTTCGGCGATGCCGCGTATGGCCGGATCGACGTCGACGAAGGTATAGCGGTTCAGCGGTTCGCGGTGTGAAATGCTGAATCCGCCGGCGCCCAGGACCAGGATGTCGTGATCCGCCAGGGCGAGATCGTCGAGCAGGATGCAGCGGATGTGCTGGACGTAACGCGCATATTGCGGCGGTTGGCTGCTGTCGATCAGGGATGCGTTCTGATTGTTCACCACGAAGGCGCGGGGATCGATCATGCCGTCCCGAAGTACGGGCTGGACTTCATAGTCGGCGTACGCGGTGTCGATGCGGCTGCGATCGCGCAGGTTGAGCCCGGTCGCCAGGACGATGACGATGGTGAGCATCAGGCCTTTCGAGGGCGACGGGCGCTGCGTCAGTACGGCGCCAGCAATCAGCATCAGCGTACCCAGTAAAACGGCTGCCCAGACGCCAAGCCATTGCATCACGATCAGCGAAAGCGTGACCGAGCCCAGGAACGAACCGAGCGTGGACCAGTAAAGGGCACGGCCGGCAGCTTCGCCGCTGCGCTGTGCCAGCATCAGATTGGTCAGGATCGGCACCGTCTGGCCGAGTAGCCAGGCCAGCGGGCAAAGGATGCCGCCGATGAATACGAGGTAGGCAAATGCCGGCTGGGTGCCGGCGAAAATGGCGGCGACGGTCGATGCTGCGCTGTCGATTGCGCGTTTCACGGCGGAAGATGATTGCGCCGGGCTTCCGGAGGCGAAGCGGCTGGCAAAACGCAGCATGGACCTCGACCTGTTCCATCCGTGGGAGATTTCCGTCGAGGGCGCGATCGACATCGCTCGTCGCTGCGAACAGGCAGCCTTCGATGTCAGTCCGATGATCCGCAACTCCGAAGGGGCCTCGGTGTCGGCCCAGCAGTCGCATTTCGTTTCCGCCAACAGCCTGGGCTTCATGGGCGGATTCGCCACTTCACGACATTACGTCTCGTGCTCGGTGATCGCCGGCGAGGGCGAGGACATGCAACGCGACGACTGGTATGCGTCGCGCCGCAATGCGGCCGAGTTTCCCGATGCCGCACGCATAGGAGACTACGCCGCGCGACGGGCGCTTTCCAGATTGAATGGCCGCAAGCTGAAAACCCGCAAGTGCCCGGTGATATTCGAGGCGCCGCTGGCGTCGGGATTGATTGGCAGCTTCGTACACGCCGTCTCGGGCGGTGCCCTCTACCGCAAGACCAGTTTCCTGGTCGACAGCCTGGGCAAGAAGATTTTTCCCAGCTTCGTGCGCATCAGCGAGCGTCCGCATCTGCGCGGAGGCTTCGCCTCATCCCCTTTCGATGATGACGGCGTTGCAACATGTGATCGCGAGGTGGTGGAGGGGGGCGTGCTACAGGGCTATTTTCTGTCGACTTACTCCGGGCGCAAACTGGGGATGGCAACCACCGGTAATGCCGGCGGTTCGCATAACCTGCTGGTGCAACCCGGTCGTCACGACCTGACCGGGTTGTTGCGCGAAATGGGCAGTGGCCTGCTCGTCACCGAGTTGCTGGGTCAAGGCGTGAACTATGTGACCGGCGACTATTCGCGTGGTGCGGCGGGCTATTGGGTGGAAAACGGCGAAATCGCCTATCCGGTGGAAGAAATCACCATCGCCGGCAACCTGCGCGAGATGTTCGCCGGCATCATCGACATCGGCAATGACATCGAGGTGCGTGGTTCGAAGCAGGTGGGGTCGATCCTGGTCGAGCGAATGACGGTGGCTGGGGGTTGATTCCTTGGCGATCTGTCCGCGCCGGGCGGTGAGGTTACCGGCGCGACCAGGCCATGTTTGCGTCACCTCAGACGGTTGCCAGCACGACGCCATGTTCCGAGGTGCTGAGCCTTTGCAGCGTCGGATCCTCGGCATGTATCCCAAGTAGATTCAGTCCCATCGGGAAGATCTTGTAGTTCAGGCGGGTAAGCACAGTTTCAATCTGTGCGCGGTCCGCCTTGATGGCCTCGACAATAAGCACGGGTTTGTGACGCATCAGGGTAGCGTCGGCGCCCTGCAACACATCGAGTTCCATTCCCTCGACATCTATTTTCAATAGATCGAGTCGAGCCAGTGCCAATGA
The DNA here is from genome assembly GCA_903908065.1 of uncultured beta proteobacterium. Taxonomy (GTDB): domain Bacteria; phylum Pseudomonadota; class Gammaproteobacteria; order Burkholderiales; family Rhodocyclaceae; genus Sulfuritalea. The sequence goes on from CAIVQO010000042.1 coordinate 27,257, forward strand.
GTCGATTGAAACAAGGCTTACCCGGGTGCAGTCTTTTGGTGCATACGAGATTTTTTGTCCGATGAACTCGTTGTTGGCGCCCGCGCGCAATTCGAGGCTGCCGAAACTGGCGGGAAGCAGATAATTGGGCTTGGGAATCTCGATCTCGCCGACAACCGCGCCAAGCGCGGCATTTCGGGCCCGCGCATTTAGGCAATTGTTCAGCGCAATGTTTCCGGCAAGGGCATAGAACACTGTCTCTTGCGCCTCAAATGCCGTTACCTCGCCCCAGCCGTGCATATGCCGGCTCCACTCGATGGTGTGAACCCCGATGTTTGCGCCACCATCGAGGGCGATGACCCCATCTCCGTAGAATTTTCTGCGGCAGTCAAGCAATGCCAGGGCGAAACGAATCTCGTCCGGATCGAAACATGATTTGCTCAGGATTTGGAAGCCGACACCGTATCCCTGCTGGGCATCAATCATGCGATAGTCATTGCGATTGACGATCATACTGCCATGGTTCGACGCAGCAAGTACAAACGCGATAGGTCGTGGAGGGTAGGACATTGGGAGCGCCTGTTCAAAGACTTGGATTGGAGGTGGCCTGCTTACGAATGCGCATACTACCGTAAAGCTGAGATCGTCATGCCACTTGAGTCACGGCGAGCGCGCACTGTCGATGTCGGCACGGTTGCGTTCGTCGGCATAGATCCGGGTCTGCTCCATGATGTCATTGGCAAAGCAGCTGACGATCACGTTGCTGCGCGGTGCGGACTTGTAAAGCACTTCGACGGCGCAGCGTCCGTAGACGCTTTCGATGCTTGCCAGCAAGTTGCGGGCGTAGGGACTGGCCAGTTGGCCGTCGAGGATCAGGTTGGTCAGCATGATCCCACCAGGCTTCAGCACGCGCCGCGTGTCGGTCCAGAATTCGCGCGTCACGAGATGACCGGGGATCGAAGTGCGTGAACTGTAGACGTCGACCACCATGGCGTCGAATTTCCTCGTCGAATCGATAACGAAGCGCCTTGCGTCGGTGGCGACGAATTCGCCGGCCGCCGATTCCCTCAAGAACTCCCGTTCGGCGATGCCGCGTATGGCCGGATCGACATCGACGAAGGTATAGCGGTTCAGCGGTTCGCGGTGTGAAATGCTGAAACCGCCGGCGCCCAGGACCAGGATGTCGTGATCCGCCAGGGCGAGATCGTCGAGCAGGATGCGGCGGATATGCTGGACGTAGCGGGCATATTGCGGCGGTTGGCTGCTGTCGATCAGGGATGCGTTCTGATTGTTCACCACGAAGGCGCGGGGATCGATCATGCCGTCGCGAAGCACGGGCTGGACTTCATAGTCGGCATAAGCGGTATCGATACGGCTGCGATCGCGCAAATTGAGGCCCGCGGCCAGGATGACGACTATGGTGAGCATCAGGCCTTTCGAGGGCGACGGGCGCTGCGTCAGTACGGCGCCAGCTATCAGCATCAGCGTACCCAGTAAAACGGCTGCCCAGACGCCAAGCCATTGCATCACGATCAGTGAGAGCGTGACCGAGCCGAGAAACGAACCGAGCGTGGACCAGTAAAGGGCACGGCCGGCGGCTTCGCCGCTGCGCTGTGCCAGCATCAGATTGGTCAGGATCGGCACCGTCTGGCCGAGTAGCCAGGCCAGCGGGCAAAGGATGCCGCCGATGAATACGAGGTAGGCAAATGCCGGCTGGGTGCCGGCGAAAATGGCGTTGACCGTGCTGGCGGTCAGGCCGCCCCCCATCAGCGCTGCGGATATCAGGAAGTTGCGCGCTACCACAGTGCGAAAGTCGGTTGCGACGCGGCTCCCCGAGTGATAGCCGAGCGCCAGCGCCAGGAGGAAGAAGCCAATGGTTGGCGCCGTTATCACGATCGAACTGCCAACGTGCGGAATCAAGCGGCGCAAGGCGATGATTTCGGCGCCCAGCGAACAATAGCCTTCAATGAAGACGATGGTGAACAACAATCGAGCGGGCATGGGTTGGGCGGTGGGGCGGGGTAAAGCACTTTACCCCAAGCGGCATGCCGGATCGCAGAACCCAAAAGTCGGCGCCAGTGATACGGCGATTATTGGCGGGGGCCAATTTACAGCGCTGCCCCGGCCGCGTAGCATCGGCCGTTCCGCGTGCAGCCCGCCTTTGCCATGACTTACCGAATATTCCGCCGGAACCGGATTGACGTATGACGATGCCGGCAACCCTGATCGAATGGGAGGAGGGCGGCGAGCGACGCCAAGCGTTCTGGCGATCCCTTGCCAAAACGCCACCGCCGCGTCGTGTCTTGGTCGCCGACGACGGCATGGCCGCGGATGCCGCGTTCCGTTTGGTGTCCGAAGGATGCGCATTGCTATGGCGCGGGGATTTCCAGAACGCAAGGCAATTGTTGCAGGCCATATCGCGTCGCATCGAGCGGCGGGCCGCAGCGGCCAAGGTCGAGGCAGTCACCACGCCGGAGGGCTTTCACCGCTACCGCCTAGCCCGGGCTCAGCGCGCCAGGACGCTGGGCATGCTCCTGTTGCCCTTCGACGTTGACCACGGCATTCCTTTGCGTCGCGCGCCGAATGTTGCGGCGGCCTGCCGGGAGGCACACGGTGCGGTGACAGGTGCCTATGTCGCTTCCTTGCGCGAACTGCTGGGGATCATCGGGGCCCACCAATGGCGCCAGAAGGGGGTTGCGGTGCCGGCGCTGGGGGCGCGAATTCACCCGCATTACGGTGTCTTTGCCCCGGTGCGCGGCGAATACGTCGATCTGCTTGCCCAGGCGCCGCTTCCTGCCGACTGCACTGGCGCCTTCGACATTGGCACCGGAACCGGCGTGCTGGCCGCGGTGTTGGCGCGACGTGGCGTTGGCCAGGTGGTTGCCACCGATTGCGACCCGCGGGCGCTGGAATGTGCCAGGGAAAACATCGCCCGCCTGCATCTGGAGCGCCAGGTGGAGGTTGTGGAGGCCGACCTGTTCCCGCCTGGACGGGCGAATCTCGTCGTCTGCAACCCGCCCTGGTTGCCGGGCAAACCCGGCACGCCCTTGGAGCGTGCGGTATATGACCCCTGCAGCCGCATGCTGCACGGCTTCATCAATGGACTTCCGGCCCACCTGGCGGCAGGTGGAGAGGCATGGCTGATCCTTTCCGACCTTGCAGAGCATCTTGGCCTGCGGACTCGCGCCGAGCTTTTGTCCGCATTCGCAGCCGCGGGCCTGACGGTGGCTGGCCGGCTGGATGCCCGACCCAGTCATCCGCGAACCGCGGATAGCAAGGACGCGATTCATGCCGCGCGTGCCAGGGAGACAACCTCGCTTTGGCGCCTGCGGGCCTGACAGGGCCGCAGGCCATCCGGCAGGCTCAGTATTTGCCGCAGAAGCGAGAGCATGCTCTAATATTTGTGCGATGCAGCAATATAATAATCCTGAAGTGCTCCCGTACCCCCGCAGGCGACCATCATGACCCAAGACGAACTGATTCCCTTTTTGCTCGAACAGGTGCCGCTGTTCGAGAGTTTCGGCCAGGACAGCGTCGAGTCGATTGCCGAGGGTTCGGAGTTGCGTACCTTCGAGGGCAACGAGTCGATCATCCAGTGCGGTGAAGAAGGTCGCTTCATCGGCGTCCTGATCGATGGCCATGGCGAGATTTCAATCGCCGACAATACCGGCGGCCGCATCGTCATCAGCGCCATCGAGGCTGGTGACGTGTTCGGCGAGATGTCAGTGCTGACCGGCGACCGCACGGTTGCCGATGTGATTGCCGGCAACCGTTGCCTGGTCATGCTGATTTCGCAGGACCTGGTCAGCAGCCACATCCTTGTCAATCCCAAGGCCATCCTTTACCTGTCCAAGCTGCTTGCCGACCGGGCCCGGGCACAGGCCGTCGACGTCACCAGCAGCCAGCTGCGCGCGCGCGCCCTGGCGCAGTCCGATGATCCCTACGCCCTGAGCCTGAAAAAAGAAGTACACGGCAAGATCCTCTCGATCAATGCGGGCCTCAGCCAGATTCGCTTCGGCATCTATGACACCCACAACGAGGCGCTAGACGTGCATGGCGTGATCGATTGCGCCGACTGCGAATCGGTACATATCACGCTCACGGCCGCGGGCAAGGTACATCGCCGCGAACGACCCGCTTTCGCGATCAGCGAATTCTTCAACGTGCTGTTCGAGTCCATGCTCCAACTCGACAACAGCTTCTTGTTTACCCCGCTCGACGTGATCGCCGTGGGCCACCGCGTCGTGCATGGCGGCAGCAAGTTCTCGAGTGCGACGGTGATCACGCCGCAGGTGCTGGCCGACATCGAGGCGCTGGCGGCTCTGGCGCCGCTGCACAATCCGCATAATCTCGAAGGCATGCGGGAAGCCATGAAATTCTTCCCCGGCGTGCCGCATGTCGCGGTGTTCGACACCGCGTTCCATCAGACCTTGCCGACATATGCCTATCTGTATGGCTTGCCTTACGATTGGTACAAAAAGGAAGGCATCCGCCGCTACGGATTCCACGGTACCTCGCACCGCTACGTTTCGTTGAAGGCGGCTGAGGTGGTCAAGCGCCCGCTGGGTGAGTTGGAAATCATTTCCTGCCACCTGGGCGTCGGCGCGTCGATTTGCGCCATCGACCATGGCCGCTCGGTGGATACCACCATGGGCATGACGCCCTCGGACGGGTTGATCATGCCCAGCCGCTCGGGCAGCCTTGATCCGGCAATCATGATTCAGCTCATGGAGCGCTACAAGCTGGCGCCGGACCAACTCAACACCTTGATCAACTCCGAAAGCGGCCTCAAGGGGATTTCCGGCATATCCAGCGACATCCATGAAATCGAGTCGGCTGCGGCCGACGGCCACCATCGTGCGTTGCTGGCGCACAAGGCCTTCTGCTACCAGATCCGCAAGAACATCGGCGCTTACGTTGCGGCAATGGGCGGCGTCAGCGTGCTGGCATTTACGGGCGACATCGGCGAGACCAGTTCCGCGGTGCGCAGCCTTGCCTGCCAGGGCCTGGCCTACATGGGCATCAAGCTGGACGAGGAAAAAAACCGCAACCTCACCGAATTGCACGACTATGCGGTGATTTCGGCCGATGATTCGCCGGTGGTCATCATCGTCGTGGCCAACAACGACGAACGCCTGCTGGCCTGGGAGGCCTTGCGCGCCATTGAGCGCAACCAGATCACGCTGGCAATTCGTGACGAGGCCGCTTCGCCGATTCCGATCGAGGTTTCGGCCCACCATGTGCATCTCGCGCAGGCCGACGTGGACAAGCTTTTCGGTCCCGGCCACCAGCTGACGCCCGAGCACGAGCTGTCGCAGCCCGGCCAGTTCGCCTGTACCGAAAAAGTGGACCTGGTCGGGCCGAAAGGACGTATTGCCAATGTCCGCGTACTCGGCCCGACGCGCAAGGAAAGCCAGGTCGAGATCGCCATGACGGAGCAGTTCAAGCTTGGCGTGCAACCCCCGATCCGTCAGTCAGGCGACCTGGCGAATACGCCGGGGATTCGTCTTGAGGGCCCTGCGGGCAGCGTGCAGCTCGAACGTGGCGTGATGTGCGCCCAGAGGCACATCCACATGTCGCCCGAGGATGCGATGCGCCTGCGGCTGCGTGACCGTTACGTGGTGCGGGTGCGCATCGAGGGCGAGCGCGAGGTGACATACGGCGACGTAGTGGTGCGCGTCAATCCCGACTTCCGCCTCGCCATGCACATCGACACCGACGAGGGCAATGCCGGCAACATCACCACCGGCATGCACGGCTTCATCGAAGAAATACAGAGCCGGGCGTAGCGGCTAGGCGCTTCCGCGCTGCAAATGGGCCTGCGCTTCCTGCTGGCTGCCGAAGATATGGGGGTCGGCAACGCGCTTGCCGAATGATTCGCCGAGCTTGGCGCGCAGGAAGGTGCTCGAGGTGTAACGCGTGACGTCGGTGTAGTGGCGGTCCATGATTTCCTTGACCATGCCGGTGTAGTCGTCGATCAGTTCCGGCGCGATGCTGAAACGGTCGTAATTGACGATCGCCGCAACCTTGTGGCCGATCGGCATCAGTCGTGATTCGACGGCGTCGCGGATGCGGTCGACTTCGGCGTTGCTGCGTACCGAAAGCCCCTCGAAGTTGACGAAGAACACGTTCTGTTCGCTGTCATAGGCGAGCCGCTGTTCCAGCGGTATTTCCAGCAACCCGGGGCGCAGGCCCATCGCTTCATCAGCGAACAGGCGCTTATCCATCAGCGCCGGCGGCCGCTTGATGATGGGCGCGAAATCCATGCGATCGAGGATGTCGCGCTGGAGATCCACCCCGGGCGCGATTTCGATCAATTCCAGTCCCTCGGCGCATAGACGGAAAACACAGCGTTCGGTGATGTAAAGCACGGCTTTGCCCGTCGCGGCGGCGACCGGGCCGCTGAATGTCCGGTGTTCCACTAGGCTCACGAATTTGTTGGCCTTGCCGTCGGCGAGGATGCGCAGGCCATCGGGCGAAATGGCGATCTCCAGCTGGCCTGCAGTAAACGTGCCGACGAAGACGACTTTTTTTGCGCTCTGGCTGATGTTGATGAACCCTCCGGCACCCGCCAGTTTGGGGCCGAATTTCGAGACATTGAGGTTGCCTTCGCGGTCGGCCTGCGCCAGGCCGAGAAACGCGATGTCGAGGCCGCCGCCGTCATAAAAATCGAATTGGCTGGGCTGGTCGACGATGGCCTGGGTATTGATCGCCGCACCGAAATTCAGCCCGCCCGCGGGCACTCCGCCGATCACGCCGGGTTCCGCAGTCAGGGTGATCAGGTCGAGGATCTTTTCCTCGGTGGCGACATTGGCGATGCCTTCGGGCATGCCGATACCGAGATTCACCACGTCGTTGGCTGCAAGCTCCATGGCGGCACGGCGGGCGATGATTTTGCGTGCGTCCAGCGCCATCGGCGCCACCGCCGACATCGGCACCCGGATCTCGCCGGAGAAGGCCGCGTTGTAGGGCTCGATGAAGGTCTGCATGTGGTACTCAGGCTTCTCGGCAACGACAACGCAATCCACCAGCACGCCGGGGATCTTCACCTGGCGCGGGTTCAGCGTATTGCGTTCGGCGATGCGCTCGACCTGGGCAATGACGATGCCGCCCGAGTTGTGCGCGGCCATGGCGATGGCTTGCGCCTCCAGGGTGAGCGCCTCGCGTTCCATGCTGACGTTGCCTTCCGCGTCTGCGGTGCTGCCACGGATGATGCCGACGTTGATCGGAAAGGCCTGGTAGAACAGGTAGTCCTGACCGTCGATCGGCATCAGGCGGACCAGGTCGACGCCGCTGTTGATGGTCTTGTCATTGAGCTTGCCGCCGCCGTAGCGTGGATCGACGAAGGTGCCGAGGCCGACCCGGGTCAGGGTGCCGGGCTTGCCGGCGGCGATGTCGCGGAACAGGTGACAGATCACCCCCTGGGGAAGGTTCCAGGCCTCGATGCGATTGGCCACGGCGAGTTCCTGCAGTTTGGGCACCAGGCCCCAGTGACCACCGATCACGCGCCGCACCAGGCCATCATGCCCGAGGTGGTTGAGCCCGCGGTCCCTGCCATCCCCCTGCCCGGCCGCATAGACTAGGGTCAGGTCGCGCGGCTGCCCCTGGCCGTGTGTGTCGGACTCACGCGCTTCGAGGAAGCGGGCTTCCAGCGCAACCGCGATGTTTTCGGCGAAGCCAATGCCGACGAATCCCGCGGTGGCGACGGTATCTCCGTCGCGGATCAGTTGTACTGCCTGGCGCGCGCTCATTACCTTGCCGGTATCGCCGCCACGCAGCGACACAATCATGGGATGCTGGGACATGAGGCTTTCCTTCCTGGGATCGGACGTCGATTTGATTATCGCGCGCGGATGCAGGCTTGGCGCGCGCAAAAAAAAGCCCCGCCGAAGCGGGGCTCTTGCCGACTGGCGCGGGCCAGGCTTATTTCTTCTTCGGCGCGGCAGCGGCCTTGGCAAAGCGGCCGGACTGCATGAAGTTGTCGAACGAGGCCTCGGTGAAACGGAACCACAGGTTTTGCTCGTCACGGAACGCGGCGTAATCGTCGTAGATCTTCTTCCATCCGGGATTCTTGGCGGAAAGGTCGGAGTACAGTTGCATGGCAGCGTCATAGGCTGCCTTCATGATGGCGGGCGGCATCGGGAATAACTTGGTACCGTTCGCAACAAGGCGCTTCAGCGCTGCAGGGTTCTTGGCGTCGTACTTCGCCTGCATGTCGATGTGGGCATGCGAGGCTGCCGCGGCGACGATCGCCTGGTAATCCTTGGGCAGCGCATCGAAGGCTTTCTGGTTGACATACAGCGTCAGCTGCGGGCCACCTTCCCACCAGGCCGGATACGCGTAGTGCTTGGCCACCTTGTAAAAGCCGAGCTTCTCGTCGTCGTAAGGACCGACCCACTCGGTGGCGTCGATGGTGCCTTTTTCCAGGGCTTGGTAGATTTCACCGGCCGGAATGTTTTGCGGCACGCCACCAATGGCCGACAGCACCTTGCCGCCAAAGCCGCCGATGCGCATTTTCATGCCCTTGATGTCGGCCAGCGAGCTGATCGGCTTGCGGTACCAGCCGCCCATCTGTGCGCCCGTGTTGCCCATCGGGAAATTGACGATGTTGTACTGCTTGTAGAACTCGCGGAACAGCTTGAGGCCGTTGCCTTCGTACATCCAGGCCGTCATCTGGCGGCTGTTGAGGCCGAAGGGAATTGCGCAGTCCATGGCAAAGGTATCGTCCTTGCCGAAGAAGTAGTAAGGCGCGGTATGGGCGCATTCCACGGTGCCTTGCTGGACGCCGTCGACTACGCCGAACGCGGGCATCAGTTCGCCGCCGGCATGAACCGAAATGGTGAACTTGCCGCCCGTGGCTTCAGACACCTGCTTGGCGAACACCTCGGCGGCGCCGAAGATGGTATCGAGTGCCTTGGGGAAGCTCGATGCCAGGCGCCAGCGGATGTTGGCCTGCTGGGCGTGCACCGCGGGTGCCGCTCCGGCGGCAAGGATGCCGGCGATGCCGGCGTTCTGTAGAAACTTGCGACGTTCCATGTGTGAATCTCCTCGATTGTTGTCAAACCCGCGACGGCACCGGGTGGGCGCCGCCGCATCCTACTACTTCTTGCCCTGCTTGATCGCTTGCTCCAGTGCCTTTGCCGGATCGTCGGCTTCTTCCGCCCCGTCTTCCTTGCCTTCCTCGGCTTTTTCCGCTCCCGGCTTGCCTTCGCCAGGCTGAGCCGATTCGGCCGGCGCCGCCGGATCGAGTGTCGGTGTCGGCGGCGCATCGAGCTGGATGTTTTGCACATCGACCTTGGGTGCCGTTTCGACGCTGCCCGTGACCAGTTGCGGGAAGGCGATCACCAGTCCGACCATGATGACCTGGATGACCACGAAGGGAACCGCACCCCAGTAGATCTGCCCCGTGGTGACAGGTGCAATGGTCTTCTTGGTGAGCCGGTCGACGTACTCGTTGTGCGGGGCGACGCTGCGCAGATAGAACAGCGCGAAGCCGAAGGGGGGGTGCATGAACGAAGTCTGCATGTTCACCGCCAGCACCACACCGAACCAGACCAGGTCGATGCCGAGCTTTTCCGCGACGGGGCCGAGCAGCGGAACCACGATGAACGCCAGTTCGAAGAAGTCGAGGAAGAACGCCAGGACGAAGACCAGGATGTTCACCACGATCAGGAAGCCGAGCTGGCCGCCGGGCAGGCTGGTCAGCAGGTGCTCGACCCAGAGCGAGCCGTCGACCGCCTGGAAGGTCAGGCTGAACACCGTGGCGCCGAGCAGGATGAAGACCACGAAACAAGAGAGCTTCATGGTCGAATCCATTGCCTGCTTGAGCAGGGACAGGCTCAGGCGGTGGCGCGAAACGGCCATCACCAGGGCACCTACCGCGCCCATGGCGCCGCCCTCGGTCGGCGTCGCGATGCCGAGGAAGATGGTGCCGAGCACCAGGAAGATCAATGCCAGGGGCGGGATCAGGACGAAGGTCACGCGTTCGGCCATGCGGGAAAGCAGGCCCATCCGGGTCACCTTGTTGATGACGGCGAGCGCGAAGGCGACACCGACGCCGACGCACATGGCAACCACGATCAATTCGTCGGTCGGCGTTTCCGCCGGGCGGGTCTTGGCAAAGGCTATCGCCGCCACCGTGGATAGCACGAAGAGCGCGAATACCGACGTCAGGCCGGCGCTGCCGTTGTCTTCGCGGATGGTGCGCGCCTCGGGCGGCAGGGCAGGGACCAGGGACGGCTGGAAAATGCTGACGATGAACACCCAGCCTGCGTACAGGGCCGTGAGCACGAAGCCGGGTATGAATGCCCCGGCATACAGGTCGCCGACACTGCGCCCGAGCTGGTCGGCGATGACGATCAGCACCAGCGAGGGCGGGATGATCTGGGCCAGGGTGCCGGAAGCCGCAATCACGCCGGAGGCGATGCGCCGGTCGTAGCCGTAACGCAACATGATCGGCAGCGAGATCAGGCCCATCGAGATCACCGATGCGGCCACCACGCCGGTGGTAGCTGCGAGCATGGCGCCGACGAAAATGACCGCATAGGCGAGGCCGCCGCGAATCGGCCCGAAAAGTTGGCCGATGGTGTCGAGCAGGTCTTCCGCCATGCCCGATCGTTCAAGGATCAGGCCCATGAAGGTGAAGAAGGGAATGGCCAGCAGCGTGTCGTTCTGCATGATGCCGAAGATGCGCAAGGGCAGCGCCTGCAGCAGCGACTGCGGCAAGAGCCCGAGTTCGACGCCGAGCCAGCCGAAGAACAGGCCGCAAGCGGCCAACGAGAAGGCTACCGAATAGCCCATCAGCAGGAAGATGATCAGGCCGCCGAACATGATCGGCGCCATGTTGTGCTGGAGGAGCTCGATCATTTGGCGCTCCCGTTCTTGGTTTGGTCGGCGACCATGTCGATGGCTTCCTCCACGCGCTCGATGACCTCGGGCGCCACCTGGTGTTTCTTGATTTCCTCGGCCAGCTCTTCCTCGGCAGTCTTGGTTTGCACCGGGTGGGTAGGGTCGGGCCCAAGCCCTTGCAGGAAGGCGATGCGCTTGATGAGTTCAGACACGCCTTGCAGACCCAACAGGGCAAAACCGGCCGGGACCAGAGCGTAGACCGGCCAGCGGATCAAGCCGCCGGCGTTCTGCGACATCTCGCCGCTGTCGTAGGCGCGAAGCACCAGCGGCCAGACCAGTGAGATCACCTTGTATACGAAGGGGAGCAGGAAAAAGACGATGCCGAAGCACTCGACCATGATCTGCGTGCGTTGCGAGAAGCGGCCGAGGATCACGTCGATCTTGACGTGGCCCTGGCGCAGCATGGTGTAGGCCGCACCCAGCAACACGAAGGCGGCAAACAGGTACCACTGGATTTCGAGGAAGGCATTGGAGCTGGTGTCGAAGGCCTTGCGGACCACGGCATTCACCGCAGAGATGACCACCGCCGCCAGCACCAGCCACATCAGGTTGCGACCAACTCTTTCGTTCAATCCGTCGATCAGGCGGGACAGCGTGATCATGGCATTCATCCGGTTTTCCTCGTTATCGGCGCTGGCGCCAAGTATGCGTTGCGGTAATGGATGCGCGGAAGATAGTCCGCGTGGATCGGTGGTCAGACCAAAAGATGCGGCAGTTTATTTAGCTATTGGCCATCTGTCAAGGGTGTTGCCGTCTGCGGAGCTGCCTGAACCGGCTGTTGATATGCTGGTCAGACCAGTGCTAGACTTGGACGATGGAATCGAGAATGATAGCTCCTCGGCTTGCGGATGTGGTTGCTCGCGAGATCGAACAGCGCATGCTGGATGGCCGCCTGAAGCCTGGGGACCGCTTGCCCGCCGAACGTGAGCTTTCGGCGAAGTTGGGCGTGTCGCGGGCATCCTTGCGCGAGGCGATCCAGAAGCTGGTTGCGCGCGGCCTGCTGGAGAGCCGGCAGGGCGGGGGCAACTTTGTCACCGACAGGCTCGATTCGAGTTTCGGCAATCCCTGGGAGGACATCCTCAAGAACCACCCGGGCGTACATGAGGACATGCTCGAGTTTCGCCACATGCTCGAAGCGCGGGCCGCCGAGTGCGCCGCCGTCCGGGCGACGGCGGCCGATCGCGAGCGCGTCTACCAATGCCTGGTCGTGCTTGAAGAGTCTTTTGGCGGGCAGGATCTCGATCGGCAGGTCGACTGCGACCTGGCTTTCCACCAGGCCATCGCCGAGGCGGCGCACAACGTCATCGTGGGCCACCTGACGGCCAGCCTGCTGCGCCTGATGCGCGACAACCTGCGGCGCAACCTCAGCGAACTGATGCAGGTCCCGGCGGCCCGCGAGGCCTTGCTTGAACAGCACCGTTCCGTGTGGCGCGCCATCGAGCAGGGCGATGCCGACCGGGCGCTGGCCGCGGCGGCCAGCCATATCGGCTATGTTCGGCAGAATCTGGCCCGCATACTGCGTAGCGACGCCCGCCTGACACTAAAATCGGGGACATGAACACTTGCACCCGAGTTTGCCTGATTCGCCACGGCGAAACCGACTGGAACAGGGAAAAGCGCGTACAAGGGCAGATCAACATCGATCTGAATGCGCGGGGCGAGATGCAGGCCCAGGCATTGGCGTTGGCGTTGCGCGACTACCGTTTCGCCGCGGCCTACAGCAGTGATCTGGCAAGGGCCTGGCGTACCGCGCGGATTGCGGTCGCGGAGCTTGATATTGCCGTATCGCCAGCGCCGACTCTTCGAGAGCGCCATTTCGGCATTCTGCAAGGGCTGACGGCGGCCGAAGCCTCGGTGGCCAACCCGTCTGCCCATCGCCGGCACATGGAGCGCAACCCGGATTACGACTACGAAACCGGTGAATCCCTGAATAGCTTCGCGGATCGCGTCCTCGCCGGGCTTGGCGTCCTGGCGACGCGACATGCCGGGGCGTCAGTCCTGGCCTTCACCCATGGGGGCGTGCTGGATGTCATGTATCGCGCCGCCACCGGTCGCCGCATCGACGCGCCGCGTGATTTTTCGCTTGGCAATGCGGCCCTCAACTGGCTCGAATACCGTTTAGGCAAATGGCATGTGATTGCCTGGGCGGACAGTCGCCATCTGCAGGCGGCGCTGGACGAATTGCCGGGCTGAGTGACCCTGCCGGAGGTCTGTCCGGCCTTCCCCGCAGGGTATTCCCCACTAGGCTGGAGTGCTTCGCCGGCCAGAGGGCCGGTGCTAAAATCCGCGTCTTTCCTCCACTGCCGGATGCCGCCATGTTTTCCAAGCAGAGCACGCTCGCCAAGACCGACCCCGAACTGTTTTCCGCCATCCAGGAAGAAAACCGCCGCCAGGAAGACCACATCGAGCTGATTGCCTCGGAAAACTATGTCTCCTGGCCGGTGATGGAGGCGCAGGGTTCGCAACTGACCAACAAGTATGCCGAAGGCTACCCGGGCAAGCGCTACTACGGCGGCTGTGAGTACGTCGACAAGGCGGAGCAGCTGGCGATCGACCGCGCCAAGAAGCTGTTCGGCGCCGATGCTGCCAATGTCCAGCCCAATTCAGGTTCCCAGGCCAACCAGGCGGTATTCATGGCCTTCCTCAAGCCGGGTGACACCATCCTCGGCATGAACCTGGCGATGGGCGGCCACCTGACGCACGGTTCGGCGGTCAACATGTCCGGCAAGTGGTTCAACGTCATTCCCTACGGACTCGATGCCAACGAGGACATCGACTATGCCGAGCTGGAACGCCTGGCCCGCGAGCACAAGCCGAAGCTGATCATCGCCGGTGCCTCAGCCTTCGCGTTGAAGATCGACTTCCCGCGTTTTGCCAAGATCGCAAAAGAGGTCGGCGCCATTTTCATGGTCGACATGGCGCACTATGCGGGCCTCGTCGCCGCCGGCTTCTATCCCAACCCGGTGCCGCATGCGGATGTGGTGACCTCGACCACGCACAAGACCCTGAGGGGGCCGCGCGGCGGCCTGATCCTGATGAAGTCCGAGCACGAGAAGGCGATCAACTCCGCCATCTTCCCCGGCTTGCAGGGCGGCCCGCTGATGCACGTGATCGCCGCCAAGGCGGCCGCCTTCAAGGAGGCAATGAGCGCCGAATTCAAGGACTACCAGGAACAGGTGATCGACAATGCCCAGGTGATGGCCAAGGTGTTGAAGGCACGCGGCCTGCGCATCGTATCCGGTCGCACCGAGTCGCACGTTTTCCTGGTCGACCTGCAAGCCAAGAACATCACCGGCAAGGACGCCGAGGCGGCGCTGGGCAAGGCGCATATCACGGTCAACAAGAACGCGATCCCCAATGACCCGCAGAAGCCCTTTGTCACCAGCGGCATCCGCATCGGCACGCCAGCCATGACGACACGCGGCTTCACCGAAATCGAGGCCGAGCAGGTTGCCAACCTGATCGCCGACGTGCTCGAAGCTCCCCAAGATGAAAAGGTCCTCGACCGGGTACGCGGCGAAGTGTCGGACTTGTGCAAGAAGTTTCCGGTGTATGGCTAGTCGCGGTCCGCAGAGTCGACAGTGAAGTGTCCCTATTGTTCGGAGCCGAACACCCAGGTCGTCGATACCCGTGAGAACGAGGACGGCGACACGGTACGCCGTCGCCGTCGCTGCCTGGCCTGCGACAAACGCTTTACCACCTACGAGCGCGTCGAGCTGCAGTTGCCGCAGGTGGTGAAGAAGAACGGCAGCCGCACTGACTACGACCGTGACAAACTCAAGGCCAGCATGATGCTGGCCATGCGCAAGCGGCCGGTGACCACCGAGAGCATCGACCTGGCGCTCGACCGCATCGAGGAAAAGCTGGTCCAGCTCGCACTGCGCGAAGTGCCCTCCGATCGCATCGGCGAACTGGTGATGCGCGAGCTGAAGAAGCTGGACAAAGTGGCCTACATCCGCTTTGCCTCGGTGTATCGCAACTTCGAGGATGTCGACGAGTTCTCCGAGGCCATCCGCGAGATCAAGAAGCCGCGCCAGCCGCGGGCACGTTCCTGAGCGATGGCGGCGGCATGAGTTTCAGCGCCGCCGACCACGGCTTCATGGCCCTTGCGCTGCAACTCGCGGCGCGCGGGCTCAACACCACTACGCCGAATCCCCGCGTTGGCTGTGTCCTGGTGAAGGATGGTCATGTCCTGGCCGAGGGCTGGCATGCCGTGGCGGGCGGACCGCATGCGGAAGCCGCGGCATTGGCGGCGCTGGCGCAGGCGGGCCGCGACGCGCGTGGTGCCACGGCCTACGTGACGCTGGAGCCGTGTAGCCATTTCGGCCGCACTCCGCCGTGTGCCGATGCTCTGGTTGCGGCCGGCGTGACGCGGGTGGTAGCCGCAATGAAGGACCCCAATCCGCTGGTGGCCGGCGCCGGACTGGCGAAACTCGCTGCGGCCGGGGCTGTCGTCGAATGTGGGCTGCTCGAGGCCGAGGCGCGTGAGCTCAACCGCGGCTTTGTCTCCCGCATGACGCGCGGCCGGCCCTGGCTGCGCCTCAAAGTCGCCGCCAGCCTTGATGGCAAGACCGCGCTCAACAACGGCGTGTCGCAATGGATTACCGGGCCGGACGCGCGACGCGATGCCCACGCCTGGCGCGCGCGCTCGTGTGCCGTGCTGACTGGCATCGGCACGGTCAAGGATGACAATCCCCGCCTCACCGTGCGCGACGTGCCTACCACCCGCCAGCCCTTGCGCGTGGTGATCGACAGCCGACTGGAAACCCCGCCCGAGGCGGCCATCCTCGAGGGCGGTCGGGTGCTGATTGCCGCTGCGGTAGATCATCCGGAGCGCGCCCCGGTTCTGCGTGCGCGCGGCGCGGAAATCGTCGTCCTGCCCAATGTCAGCGGCAAGGTGGAGCTTGCGGACCTGCTCGCTGAACTCGGTCGGCGTGGCATCAATGAAGTGCTGGCCGAGGCGGGGACCCGGCTCAACGGTTCGTTGCTGCGCGAAGGCTGCGTCGACGAACTGCTGATCTACCAGGCGCCGCTGCTGATCGGCGATGCCGCGCGCGGAATGTTCGGCCTCGCCGAATTAAGCGACCTGGCCGGTGCGCGCCGCCTGAACATCATCGAGCGCCGTGTGGTGGGCGCCGACTTTCGCATCCGGGCGAGCCTTGCGTAACGATGACGCAAACCCTGCGCGCCGCGATTTTCGCGGCCGCCGGCTGATCGTCAACCTGATGCGTGCCACGCATCTCGTGGCGCTTGCCGGGTTTGCCGCGGCAGTCCTGGCGGCGGGTCCCAACGGTTGGCGCTGGGGGATCATGCTGCTGCTCAGCGGCGCACTGATGATGGCGCTCGATGCCTGGTCCGAACCGGCCTACCTGCGCCAGCTGCAGGGCGTTGCCATGCTGTTGAAGTTGCTGATGGTGGCGGCGATGATTCTCTGGCAGGACGGACAGCAGGCGTTGTTTTGGCTGTTGATCGCCTATTCGGCCCTGCTTAGCCACGCCCCGGGACGGATCCGGCACTGGCGCGTGATCTGATCAGGCGGAGCCGCAGACCTGGCAGGCGGGGTCGCGCGGCACCTTGATTTCGCGCCATTCCATGCCGAGGCCGTCGAGCAGCAGCAGCCGGCCGGCGAGGCTGGTGCCGCAGCCGATGATCAGCTTCAGCGCCTCGGCGGCCTGCACCGTGCCGATGATGCCGGTCAGCGGCGCAAAGACCCCCATCACGGCGCAGCGAACTTCCTCGACATCCTGCCCCTCCGGGAACAGGCAGTGGTAGCAGGGCGTGTTTGCCTGGCGGGAATCGAACACCGCGACCTGGCCATCGAAACGGATCGCAGCCCCGGACACCAGCGGCTTGCGGAACTTGACGCAGGCACGATTGACGGCATGGCGGGTGGCAAAGTTGTCGCAGCAGTCGAGCACGACGTCGGCCAGTGCGACCTCGGCATCGAGCCGGTCGCCGGAAAGGCGCTCGGGCAATGCGACCACATTGCATTCGGGGTTGACGCTGCCCAGGGTGCGCTTGCCTGACTCCACCTTGGCCAGTCCGATGGCGTCGTTGCGATGGAGGATCTGGCGTTGCAGGTTGGTCAGGTCGACCGTGTCGCCGTCGGCCAGCACCAGGGTGCCGATACCGGCCGAGGCCAGGTAATAGGCGGCGGGAGATCCGAGGCCCCCGGCACCTACCACCAGCGCGCGGGCCTTGACGATGTTCTCCTGCCCTTCGATGCCGATCTGCGGCAGCAGGATGTGGCGGCTGTAGCGTAGCAGCTGCTCGTCGGTCACCGTGGCCTTACCGTTCCTGGCGCAGCTCGGGCGGCGTTTCGTCGTGGTCGCCGTGGGGATGGTGCTCCCAAGCCTTGGAATACACCTCGTGGGATTTTTTGATCAGGCGCTCCGGCACGCGCATGTTGCGCATCTGGGTTTCTTCGCAGAAATACACGACGGTACGCATCAGCTTGCTATACATGCTGTTGTCGAGGTGGAAGCCCTGGCGCACAAGCGCGGCTTCGAGTCCCTCGAGCGAGTAGTCGCTGATTTCGTACCAGATCGACAGGCTGTAAGGAGCGAGGCCGTCGTCGATTTCCATGCCGTCAAGGCCGGCCAGCAGCTTGCGCGCTTCCTCGACATGTTCGGGATGGCGGTGGTCGAAGCGCAGCTCGCGATGCTTGCGTGTGCCCGGTTGCGGCACGAAGGCTGCCGGTCGCTGCCGATGCTTGCCGTCGCGCTTCTCGTCACGCAACTCGCGGGCTTTTTCAACCGTCATGCGGCTCATCGCGCCATCCCCGTTATCGTTTGATGACCTGCCAGGCCTTCAGCAGGTTCACCGCCTGGCCCAACTGATAATCCTTGGGCGAGGCGAATTCGATCGGGGCGTGCGGCGAGTCGTCCGACTCGTCGGCCTTGCTCTTGTCCTTCTTGTCGCTCTTGCCCGTCGATTTTGCGGGCGCCGCGGCGGGCGCCGGTTCGGTCTTTTCGCCCTCGCCGGTCAAATGACGCTCCAAGTCGGCTTCCCGCACGCGGCCGCGCGAGGCGCCATTGGCGCTCTCCTCGACTACGATGTCGGGCGTGATGCCCTTGGCCTGGATTGAGCGCCCGGAGGGGGTGAAATAACGTGCCGTGGTCAGCTTGATCGCGGCGTTGTTCGACAGCGGAAGCACCGTTTGCACCGAGCCCTTGCCGAAGGTCTGGGTGCCCATTACGACGGCGCGCTTGTGGTCCTGCAGGGCACCCGCCACGATCTCCGAAGCCGATGCCGAGCCGCCATTGACCAGGACGATCATTGGCACGGTCTTGGCCCAGGGCGGCAGGGCCTTCATGAAGTCGTCCCGACTGCCCCGCTGGTAGTCCTCGGGGTTGGCCATATAGCGCCGTTTCGCATCTTCGGTGCGGCCATCGGTCGAAGTGACCAGAACCTGCGGCGGCAGGAATGCCGCTGAAACGCCGACCGCCCCATTGAGCAGGCCGCCGGGATCGTTGCGCAGGTCGAGCACGAGGCCCTTGACGCCTTCGCCCTTGGCTTCCTTGTCGGCCTTGGCCAGCTTGTCGAGGTGCTTGACCACGTCCGGCGCGGTCTCTTCCTGGAACTGGGTCACGCGCAGGTAGCCGAAGCCACCGTCGAGGAGTTTCGACTTGACGCTTTGTACCTTGATCTTTTCACGCGTCAGCGTGACGTCGAAGGAGCGTTGTTCGGTCTTGCGCACCACGGTAAGACGGATTTGCGTCTTCGGTTTGCCGCGCATCTTCTTCACCGCGTCGTTGAGCGTCATGCCCTTGACCGGGGTGTCGTCAATCTTGATGATCAGGTCGCCGGATTTGAGGCCGGCGCGAAACGCCGGCGTGTCTTCGATCGGCGACACCACCTTGACGAAGCCGTCTTCCATGCCGACTTCGATGCCCAGTCCGCCGAACTCTCCCTGGGTGCTGACCTGCAGGTCCTTGAAGGAATCGGGATCGAGATATGCCGAGTGCGGATCGAGGTTGGCCAGCATGCCGCTGATGGCATGGGTGATCAGTTTCTTGTCCTCGACCGGTTCGACATAGCCTTGCTTGATGGCGCTGTACACGTCGGCGAAGCTGCGCAGCTCCTCGATCGGCAACGCGTTGGCGGCTTCCTTGTTGGCATTGGCGGAAAAATTCAGGCTGAGGAAGACGCCCGCCACCAGGCCGGTTGCCACGAGACCGATTTGCTGCAGCTTGCTGCTCATAGAAACTCCAGTTTCACGACGGAGGACTCCGGACTCAGGGACTGCCGGCCCACTTCAAGGGATCGAAGGCCAGGCCCCGATGCCGGAGTTCAAAGTATAAACCCGACTCCGGGTTGCCACCGCTGTTTCCCACCGTGGCGACGGCCTGCCCATTCCTGATAGTGGCGCCCACTGCCGCAAGTAGCGACTCGTTATTGCCGTAAACCGAAAGGAAGTCGTCGCCATGGTCGATCACCAGCAGGTTGCCGAAGCCGCGCAACCAGTCGGAAAAGACGACGGTGCCCTCTCCCACTGCCCGCACTTCGGCCCCTTCGGCGGCACGAATGAAAATGCCCTTCCACAGCGCTCCGCCTTCCGGACGCGGTGTGCCGAAACGGCCGGCAACGCTGCCCTTGACCGGAAGCCGTAGCCGGCCGCGCGATGCCGCAAATGCGCCGCCGACATTGCCCGGGTCGTGGCTTTTCAGGGTGGATGTCTTTGGCGCCGGGCCCGGCTTGGACTTGCCGGCCGATCTGGATTTTCGCGCTGCGGCGATGCGTATCAGGCCGTCGATCAGGCGCGTCAGGCGCTGCTCGTCGCGGCGCAGGCTGTCGATCTCCCGGCGGTGCGCCTTGAGCTTGTCGGCGATGGCGACCAGGCGGGTCTGCCGTTGTTTTTTTCGTTCCAGCAACTGGGCGCGGTGTTCCTGCTGCTGCTGTTCGATCCGCGCCAGTTGGGCCTGGCGTTCGCGAACCTTTTCGGCAAGCTGCTTCTTTTCCTCGGCCGCGGTACGAAGCTGCTGGATCATCTCCGCCTTGGCGCGCGATAGCTGGTTCAGGAAATAGTGGTCGCGGGCAGCCTGGTTCGGATCGCGGCCTGCCAGCAGCAGTTTCATGGCGTCCGCATCGCCGCCGATGAACTGCCGGTTGAGCAGGCGGGCCAGCTGGTTCTGCTGCGAGCCGCTCTGGCGGTCCAGGCGCTGGCTTTGGGTATCGAGGTCGGCAAGTTCGCCGCGCAGGGTAGCGCCTTCCCCCGCCAGTTCATGCAGGCGTCGATTGACGCTGGAGATCGACGATTCCGCTTCGCGCAACTGGTCGGCGGCGTGGCTCCTGGATTCTTCGGCGGCCGCGACTTCCCGGCGCAGGGACTCGATGCGTCCCTTGAGATCCTGCAGTTCCTCCTGCTTGCGCTCGACGCTGGCAGCGAAAGCGGGCACCGTCAAGCCGGCGAGCAGGGCAACCAGGCCGGCGGCGCGGCGGACCAGCCGAGAAATCGACCCGTCGCGCGGCAGCTCGATCACCTCGGGTATGGCGACTTCAGGCCTTCGCCTTGCCCTGATTGGCGACGGCCTGCATGGCGGCCTTGATTGCCTCCGGATCGCCGAGGTAGTAGTTGCGAATCGGCTTCAGGTTGGCATCGAGCTCATACACCAGAGGCTGTGCGGTCGGGATGTTGAGGCCGACGATGTCGGCGTCGGATACCTGGTCGAGGTATTTGATCATGGCGCGGATGCTGTTGCCGTGCGCGGCAATGACGACGCGCTTGCCCGCCTTGATGCTTGGCGCAATGGTGTCGTTCCAGAACGGCAGGACGCGGGCCACCGTGTCCTTGAGGCACTCGGTACGCGGGCACTCGCCCGGCTTGAGCCCGGCATAGCGCGGATCCGTGATTTCGTAGCGCGGATCGGTTTCATCCAGGGGCGGCGGGGGGGTGTCGTAGGCGCGGCGCCATACCAGCACCTGCTCGTCACCGAACTTGGCTGCCGTTTCGGCCTTGTTGAGTCCCTGCAAGGCGCCGTAGTGGCGCTCGTTGAGGCGCCAGGAGTGCTGCACCGGAATCCACATGCGGTCCATCTGTTCCAGTACTGTCCATAGGGTCTTGATTGCGCGGCGCAGTACCGAGGTGTAGGCCAGATCGAACTCGTAACCCTCCTTCTTCAGCAACTGGCCGGCGGCGATCGCCTCGGCCATGCCCTTTTCGGTGAGTCCGACATCAGTCCAGCCCGTGAAGCGGTTTTCCTGGTTCCAGGTGGACTCGCCGTGGCGAAGGAGAACAATTTTGTACATGATTGGCGCCTAGATGCAGGGGGATACCGATATTCTATAATATCCAGTCTTAACGCCTGACCATCGGCCATTCGGTATACCTAGGCATGCATGCAATCGACGATCTGATCGGCAAGCAGGAGCACATCGAGACCGCCGCGCGCGCCTTGAAGGCGATCTCGCATCCGCTGCGCCTGAAAATTCTCTGCGTCGTAGGTGGCGAAGAGATTTGCGTGCAGGACATCGTGGACGCGGTGGGCACTTCGCAGAGCAATATTTCCCAGCACCTGGCCATCCTGCGCGACAAGGGCGTATTGCAAACCCGCAAGGACGCCAACCGGGTTTTCTACAGCATCGCCGACCAGCGCACGCTGCAACTCATCGCCATGATGCGCGAGGTTTTTTGCGGCGTGCCGACGTTCAAGGATTGATTGACAATGGAATTCGTGCAGCAAAACATGATCTGGGTGGCATTGGCGGTGGTGAGCGGCGGCATGCTGATCTGGCCCTTGATCACCGGCGGTACCGTCGCCCACCTGACCCCCGCCGAGGCGACGCTGATGATGAATCGCGAAGACGCCATCGTGCTCGATGTGCGCGAAACCAGCGAGTGGGGCAGCGGCCATATCAGCGGCGCGCGGCACATTACCCTGGGCCAGCTGGACAGCCGCGTCTCGGAGCTCGAGAAGTTCAAGGAGCGGCCGATCATCGTCGTCTGCGCCACCGGCAATCGGTCAGCCTCTGCCTGCGGCAACCTCAAGAAGCATGGCTTCGGCAAGGTATTCAGCCTCGGCGGCGGTGTCTCTGCCTGGCGCGACGCAAGCCTGCCCCTGACTACCAAGAACTGATCACGGAGCCACCATGGCCAAAGTCCTGATGTATTCCACCGCCGTTTGCCCCTACTGCGTTCGCGCCGAGCAGCTGCTGACCCGCAAGGGCGTCACCGAGATCGAAAAAGTACGCGTCGATCTGGAGCCAGAGCGGCGCGAGGAGATGATGCAGAAGACCGGCCGCCGCACCGTGCCGCAAATTTACATCGGCGATACCCACGTCGGCGGTTGTGACGATCTGTACGAGCTTGAGCACCAGGGCAAGCTCGATTCGCTGTTGGCCGCCTGATCCGGGCCGGCCCTAGCCCCTTCCCCTTTTCACCCAAACCGAAAATCATGAGCGACGAGCAGCCGGTATTCAGTATCGAAAAGATTTACGTCAAGGATCTCTCCATCGAGGTGCCGAACGCACCGCAGATTTTTCTTGAGCGCGAGACCCCCAGCATCGAAGTGCAGATCCAGAGCGGCGCGCAAGGCGTTGGTGACGGCCTGTTCGAAGTTGCCCTGACCATCACGGTCAATGCCAAGGAGGGCGAGAAGGCTTTCTTCCTCGTCGAGGTGGTCAAGGCCGGCATATTCCAGATCCGCAATGTTCCGGAAGCCGACATGGAGCCCATCCTCGCCGTGGCCTGCCCGAACATTCTTTTCCCCTATGCGCGGGAAACGATCTCCGATGCCGTCAATCGCGCCGGATTCCCGCCGGTGATCCTCGCCCCGGTAAATTTCGAGTCGCTCTACCAGCAGCGCCTGATGGAGCAGCAGCAAAGCGAAAGCCGCATCCAGCTGCAATAGTCGGCGATGGCGACACGGCGATCTGGCGCGCTGGCATTTGGACTGGTTCTGCTGGGGGCCGCAGGTTTCGCCCATGCCCTCGACTATCGCAGTGTCGCCGATGTGGCGCCGGCTTTCGACGCTCCCTCGGCCAAGTCCAAGCCTTTGTTCGTGATGCTGGCAGGGACGCCGGTCGAACTGGTGGTCGGCCTCGAGGGCTGGTCCAAGGTACGCGACAGCAGGGGCGATCTAGTATGGATCGAGAAAAAGCACCTGGCGGAAAAGCGAAATGTCATTGTCCGCGTTGACCGCGCACAGATTCGTGCAACAGCCGACGAAAAATCCGCGCTGGTCTTCGAGGCCGAGCGCGACGTCATACTGGAGTTGCTGGAAGCCGCACCCGGCGGCTGGGTCAAGGTCAGGCATCGCGACGGTCAGGGCGGATTTCTCAAGGCACCGCAGGTCTGGGGCCTTTAGCGTGAATAGAGGCGCCTCGAAGGGCGCCCGGCGGGGGAGGCGAGGATGCGCATAGCGGTGCTCGGTGCGGGAGCGTGGGGTACGGCGCTGGCAATCGCTTTCGCCGTACGGCACGACGTCGTACTGTGGGCCCGGGATGCGCAGCGGGTTGCGGATATGGCGCGGGAGCGCGTGAATTCGCGCTATCTGCCGGAGTGTCCGTTTCCACCGGCCCTGAAACTGACCGCCGATTTTGCACTGGCGCTGGCAGATGCCGACCTTGCCCTGTTGGCTGGGCCACTGGCTGGTTTGAGGGATTTGCTAAGGCGTTTGAAAGCGACCGCGCCGGAAACCCCGTTTCTCTGGGTTTGCAAGGGACTCGAAGCCGGGACTGGATTGCTGCCCCACCAGGTCGTTGCCGAGGTAATGGGGCCGGTCCGTTGTGGCGTGCTGACCGGGCCGAGCTTTGCACTGGAGGTGGCTCGGGGCCTGCCGACCGCGATTACCCTGGCGGCGGCCGACGAGTCGTTTGCCGCCGCCACCGCGCATACCCTGCATGGCGGCAATCTGCGCATTTACGACAATGGAGACCTGGTCGGTGCGGAAGTGGGTGGGGCGGTGAAGAATGTGCTGGCCATCGCCACCGGAATCTGCGACGGGCTCGGCCTGGGCAACAATGCCCGCGCGGCCCTGATCACCCGCGGCCTGGTCGAGATCACCCGCTTTGGCGAAGCGCTGGGGGCCCGGCGCGAGACCTTCATGGGGCTGGCCGGCATGGGCGACCTGATGCTGACCTGCACCGGCGAGCTATCGCGCAATCGTCGTGTCGGCTTGCTGCTTGCCGAGGGGCGTGCGCTGGACGATGTAGTGCGCGAACTCGGCCATGTCGCCGAAGGCGTCCCGGCCGCACGCGAGGTGGCCCGCCGTGCGGAAGCCCTGGGAATCGACATGCCGATTACGCGTGCCGTCACCGCGGTGCTGGATGGCCGGATAACGCCGCGCGCGGCGGTTGATCAACTGATGTCGCGCGGGGCGCGCCACGAATAGGGGCTACACGCCACCGGCATAGGCTTGCTGGCGCCAGGCTTCATACACCATCACGGCCACCGCATTCGAGAGGTTCAGGCTGCGATTACCGGGAATCAGTGGCAGGCGCAAACGAAAGGGCTCGTCGATCCCGGCGAGCACTTCGCCGGGCAACCCCCGTGATTCCGAACCAAAGACAAAGGCATCGCCAGGATGGAAGTTCCCCAGTGGATGCTGCGCATCGGTGCCGGGCGGATGCCGACTTGCCTTCGTCGTCAGGGCAAAGATCCGCGCTTCGCCCAGCACGGCACGGCAGGCTACCCAGTCGCGATGGACCGTAACGCAGGTCATTTCGGCGTAGTCCAGCCCGGCACGTCGCAACTGTGCATCCGAGAGGTCGAAGCCTAACGGTTCGACCAGATGCAGTCGGCAGCCGGTATTGGCGCAGAGGCGAATGACATTCCCGGTGTTGGGCGGGATTTCGGGGGCGACGAGAATAACTTGAAACACAGGAGTTTTTGGATGTTGAATCACCCGAGTAGTTGCTCAACTTGGTGCAGAATTGCCTAAAACCGCAATTCTAAGCTCGCTATGGAGAGTACTTAATGGCACGTCCCGAGAAAATCCGATTGGGAGACATGCTCGTTCAGCAGCAGCTGGTAACTCCCGAGCAACTCCAGCTGGCGCTTGAGGAGCAGAAGCGCTCCGGTCGTAAGCTTGGTCGGATGCTGGTGGAAAGCGGCTACGTGACAGAGGAGGGTATTTCCAAGGGTTTGGCGCGACAGCTGGGCGTCGACTTTGTTGATCTAAAGACTTTTCGTGCGCGGCCGGAGCTTGTCAAATTGCTCCCCGAGGTACAGGCACGTCGCAACCGCGCCTTGGTTCTGAGCGAGCGCGATGGCCAACTGATTGTCGGCATGGCGGACCCAACGGATCTTGGTGCCTTCGACGAACTCGCTCGGGTACTCAAACGGGATATAGATTTTGCCGTGGTTGGCGAGACCCAACTGCTAGCGACCATCGATCGCGTTTACAGCCGGGCAGAAGAGATTAGCGGCCTGGCCAAGGAACTAACGGCCGATATGGCCGAGACATCGACGGAGTTTGGCAACATCCTTGGGTTGACGGCGGGTGCCGAGGATGCCCCGGTGGTCAAGCTGCTCAATACTGTGTTCGAGGAGGCGCTGAAGATGCGCGCGTCGGACATCCACATCGAGCCGCAGGAAAAATCGCTGGTCATCCGCTTCCGCATCGACGGTGTGCTGCACGTGCAGACCGAAGCCGACAGCAAGATTGCGACGGCACTGGTTTTGCGCCTGAAGCTTATGTCGGGCCTCGACATTTCGGAAAAGCGCCTGCCGCAGGACGGGCGCTTCAATATCAAGCTGCGCAGTACGTCTATCGACATTCGTATCTCGTCGATGCCGACGCAGCACGGCGAGTCGGTGGTAATGCGCCTGCTGGCACAGAATACCGGCCTGCTCGAACTGGACAAGCTGCACATGCCTGCGACGCTCCTGGAGCGCTTTCGCAAGGCCATTTCGCGACCCTCCGGCATCGTGCTTGTTACCGGGCCCACCGGTTCGGGAAAGACTACGACGCTGTACGCAGCGTTGAACGAACTCAACACCACCGAGAAGAAGATCATTACGGTCGAGGATCCAGTGGAATACCGCCTACCGGGCCTCAACCAGGTTCAGGTACACGAGAAGATCGAGCTGTCCTTTAGCCGTGTATTGCGCTCCGCACTGCGCCAGGATCCGGACATCATCTTGTTGGGCGAGATGCGAGATCAGGAAACGGCGGAGATAGGCATGCGCGCCGCGATGACCGGCCACCTGGTCCTCTCCACGTTGCACACCAACGATGCATTGTCGACGCCGATCCGGCTGCTCGACATGGGGGTTCCGCGCTACATGGTGGCAATGTCCATCCAGCTGGTCCTGGCCCAGCGACTGGTGCGGGTGGTGTGCGAGAGTTGTGCCACCCCGTACGCCCCTACGCCCAATGAGCATCTCTGGCTGAAGCTGGAACTGGGTGACCAGGTCGACTCAGTTAGATATCTCCACGGCACGGGTTGCAATCACTGCGCCAATACAGGCTATTCGGGCCGTCAGGCAGTGTATGAGATCCTGGACATGAACAATGCCTTGGTCGAGGCCGTGAATCGAGGCGATCCCAACGAATTCCTCCAGATTGGCAGGGAGCAAATGCGAGGTGCCACCCTGCGCCGTGATGCCGTGCGCTTGGTATGTGATGGCCGTACCACGGTTGAGGAAGCCATGCGCATAAGCACGCAGCTCGACGAGTAGGGCGGACGTGGCAAGCTTCGCTTTCCGCGGGCGCGACGCGTCGGGACAAGTTGTCCAAGGAGTGCTTACCGCAGATACCGCCGGTGCCGTCGCCGACCAACTGTTCGAGCGAGGCGTGACTCCGATCGAGATCCGCTCCGCACCATCCTCGGCGTCGGGCGGCGATGAGCTCGCTTTCAGTTTCTTCCAGCCGAAGGTGGAGCACATCGATGTGCTGCTCTTCTCACGTCAGCTGCACACCCTGATGCGGGCCGGCGTGCCGATAATGCGTGCGCTCGCCGGTCTGCAGGAATCTAGCACCAATCCGGCGATGCGAGAAGTGCTGCAGGACGTGCGCGAGAGCCTGGATTCCGGACGCGAGCTGTCGGTGTCGCTGGCGCGTCATCCAAAGGTGTTCTCGCCCTTCTACGTCTCGATGGTGCGCGTCGGCGAAATGACCGGACGCCTGGAAGAAGTCTTCATCCGCCTGTTTGATCACCTGGCCTTCGAGCGATTCATGCAGGATCAGGTGAAGTCAGCCCTGCGTTACCCGTCCTTCGTGATTGCCGCCATGGCGATTGCCGTCGTCGTGGTGAACATTTTCGTTATTCCGGCCTTCGCCAAGGTGTTCAAGGGCTTCGGTGCGGAACTGCCCCTGATGACGAGGATGCTGATCGGATTTTCCGACTTCATGCTTGCTTGGTGGCCGGCGATCCTGCTGGGTATGGCGGTCTCCGCATTTGGTTTCAGGGCCTGGATCGCCACATCGTCGGGACGCTACGCCTGGGACAGAGCCAAGCTGCGCATACCGATTGCCGGCAAAATCGTGCGCAAGGCGACGCTGGCGCGATTTGCCGCAAGCTTTGCCATGGCCTCGCGCAGCGGCGTACCCATCATCCAGGCGCTGACCAACGTCGCCGAGACAGTCAATAACGCCTACATCGGACGCAAGGTGGAGAAGATGCGCGAGGGCGTCGAGCGAGGTGAAAGCGTGCTGCGTACCTCCATTGCTGCGGGAGTATTCACGCCCGTGGTGTTGCAGATGATTGCCGTCGGCGAGGAGTCGGGATCGCTCGATGACATGATGAAGGAAATCGCCGACATGTACCAGGGCGAGGTCGAGTACGAACTCAAGACCTTGGCACAACAAATCGAACCGATCCTGATCGTGGTGCTCGGCATCATGGTGCTGATCCTGGCATTGGGCATCTTCCTGCCCTTGTGGGACCTGGGCAAGGTGAGCATGAAGCGCTAGCGTACCCGGTCTCGGGTGCGGCGCGGTGAGCGCATGCCAAGACCTAATTGGAAATCATTACCGGAGAACTTCGTGATAACTGAACGCATCGACTCGATTACTCGGGTCCCGCCTGATCGTTGCAAGGCAATCTTGCCGGCTCCGCGCAGCGTGAAGATCGAGATCTCCCCACGCTGCAACTATCGATGTGGCTTTTGTGCTTTGCGCAACCGCGAGAAGCAACCGAAATGGGATATCGACTTTGCCTTGTACCAGCGCATCACCAGGGAGATGCGCGACGCAGGCGTCGAGGAGATTGGAGTCTTTTACCTGGGCGAGTCCTTCATGAATCCACGCCTCTTGGTGGATTGCATCAGACACGCCAAGAAAGTTCTCGGCTTCCCTTACGTCTTCTTAACGTCCAACGCCTCGATGGCCTTCCCCGAGGCGATCGAGGAATGCATGAACGCCGGGCTGGATTCGCTCAAGTGGTCGTGCAATGCGGCGGACGAAACCCAGTTCGAGGAGATCATGGGGGTATCGAGCAAGCTTTTCCACCGTGCTGCCGAGAACATCCGGGCGGCAAGCGAGATTCGCTGCCGCGGCGGATACCGGACGGGTCTATACGCCTCCTCGATACGCTATGACGGAGCCCAGCAGGAACGCATGGAACGTTACCTAACGGAAGCAGTCAAGCCCTACGTCGATCAGCACTACTGGCTGCCCCTGTATTCGATGGGGGCCTTCGCTACCCAGCGAGAGGAGGAACTGGGGTATCGCCCCACCGCCGGGAACCAGGGGCGCCTGGGTGCCCTGCGCGAACCGCTTCCCTGCTGGTCAGCATTCACCGAGGGCCACGTGACGGCCGACGGTTCGCTGTCGGCCTGCTGCTTCGATGCTGAAGCGAACTGGACCATGGGCGATCTCAACCGGCAGTCCTTCATGGAGGCATGGAGTTCTGCGCCTTTCGTCGCCCTGCGCGACGCGCATCTGCGCAAGGACGTGCGCGGCACCGTATGCGAGGCATGCATCGCATACGCATGAGGCGGGCGTGGCCAGCGCGAATTATAGGGACGTCCAAGCTTCAGTTCGCGGTTGCGGTAGGCATATTCGGACTGCTGGCAGCGATACTCCTGGTCCGTCTGGAGGCCGTCGAGGCCGAGGCCGAGCGCACGGCCGTTGACCTGACCCTACGAAATATACGGGTTGGCCTGCAAATGTCGGTCGGCGAGCGGATAATCCAGGGCGAGGAGCACAGGATTGCAGACATCCTGGCGGCGAATCCGCTCGATTTCCTTGCCAGCAGCCCCTCCTCTGATGGTGTGGCCGGTTCGACGTCCGCGATGGGCGCCTGGACCTACGACATGCGGATTCGCGAACTTCGCTACCACCCCCGCCAGGCAAGGGCATTCGACGATGCAACGCGATTGCGCTGGCGCCTGGTGCCTCGCATCGACTCGGCCGGCAGGACGGTAGGGGTCGGGCTGGACGAGGTAAACTGAAGCGGGATTCCCCCTGAAATCACTACTACGCCGAACTTGCGAAGATGCCTTTGATAGCCCAACATGCCAATGCCCTACCGATGGATTCCTCCGGTGCCGGCTTTACGCTGATTGAGCTGGTCGTCGTCATCGCCATCATCGGCCTCCTCGCGGCGGTGGCGCTGCCCAGGCTCATCGATGCGCAGCGCGATGCGCGCGTCGCCAAGGCGCATGCGATCCACGGTTCGATACGTTCCGCCGTCGCCCTGGCGAGGTCGCGTTGCGAACTCGATCTGTCACGCGGCGAGGCGGGGGCGCCGGGCAGTTCCTGCCGGTCGAATCCGCCCCGGGTGGAAATGGACGGCAGCATGATCGACATCGCGAATCGGCATCCCGCCGCCACGGCGTCGGGGGTGGACGCGGCGGCAGCCCTGAACCTGGCCGCCGATCGCCTCACCGTCGGCGGCGCCGGATGCCCGTCCGGAGCCCGCTGCTACGACGTCGTCGGCGGGAATCCGCCCAACTGCAGGGTCATCTACCAGGCCGCGACACGAGTGGACGGTGTGGTCGTTGCACCCGTCATCAGCGTGACCACGTCGGGGTGCTGACCGACAGGCGCGCCGGCGAGGGGCCGGAGTGAAGGGCTTGCTCGGTCGTCTGTTGCGGCCTGCGACGGAAATCCGGGGCGCACCGCCCGGGCCGGCCGCCGACCTGGTGCGCAGGCTGTTCGCCACCGCGGAGGCGTCGAGGGGGGGCGCCTTCCTGCACCTGCGCTATCCGGATCGCCCCGAAGAGGTGCTCACCCACGAGGCGCTCCTCGGCCAGGCCGCGTCATGGGCAGGGCGATACCTGTCGCAGGGACTGGTGCCCGGGCAGCGCGTGGTCGTGATCCTTCGCCACGGCAGCGATCTGTATGCGTCCTACCTTGGCGCCATCCTGGCGGGCATGGTTCCGAGCTACTTCGCCCACCCGTCGCCGAAACATTCGAGGGCCGAGTTCTTCGCCACGCTCGGCAAGCTGGTATCCGTCACCGACGCCGCCGCGATCGTGATCTACCCGGAACTCGCCGTGCAGATCGAGCGCTGCGAACTGCCGTCAGGCACGATGCGCATCGTCGCCGACGGCGGCCCGATGCCGGCGGCGGATACCCTGCCCGATCCCGCTCCCGTCGACCCGGAGTCGACCGCGCTGGTCCAGTTCTCCTCGGGGACCACCGGGCTCAAGAAGGGCGTCGAGATCAGCCATCGGGCGCTGCTCTGGCAGATCGATGCCTATGCCAGGGCGATCGGCCTCACTCGCCAGGACAGGATCGTGACCTGGCTGCCGCTCTACCACGACATGGGCCTGATGGCCTGCTGGCTGATGCCCTTGTTGCATGGAGTACCGATCGTCGCCTTGTCGCCCTTCGACTGGGTCCGCAGGCCAGAGTCCTTCCTGCAGGCGATATCCGAGCATCGGGGCACGCTCTGCTGGCTGCCGAACTTCGCCTACCGCTTCCTTGCCGACCGCGTCGCCGCGGATGCGGTCCGCGATGTCTCCCTTGCCAGCCTGCGCGGCGTGGTGAACTGCTCCGAACCGGTCCGCGCGACCTCCCACGATCGCTTCCGGCAACGCTTTGCGGGCCATGGCTTGAGGCAGGAGGCACTCTGCGCCAGCTATGCGATGGCGGAGAACTCGTTCGCCGCCACTTCGGGCGGCTTCGGCCATCCTCTGGCGGAGATAAGCGTCGACGGCCTCGACCTGGCGAATGCGGCAGAAATCCGCCTGCGGCCGGACGGCAGCGGGGTGCGGCTCGTTTCGAGCGGCCGCCCCTTGCCAGACACCCTAGTCACCGTGCTTGACGACGACGGCAACGCCCTGCCCCAGGGCAGGGTGGGCGAGCTTGCAGTCGCCAGCCCTGGTCTGTTCCAAGGCTATCTCGGCAACCCCGAGCTGACGTCACGGCGCCTGCAG
Source organism: uncultured beta proteobacterium (assembly GCA_903908065.1). Lineage (GTDB taxonomy): Bacteria > Pseudomonadota > Gammaproteobacteria > Burkholderiales > Rhodocyclaceae > Sulfuritalea. The sequence goes on from CAIVQO010000042.1 coordinate 58,413, forward strand.
CGCTTCGGCTTTGCCACGGGTGACCGCGGCTTCGTCTGGCAGGGCGAGGTCTATGTCCTGGGGCGGGCCGAAGACACGATCATCATCGCCGGCAAGAACGTGCATCCGCAGGACATCGAGGAAGTGGTCGACCAGGTGGACGGCGTGCTTCCCGGGCGCTGCGTGGCCGTGGGCGTAGCGGACGAACACCTCGGCACCGAGGCCCTGGTCGTGATCGCCGAATCCCACAGGACCGGCCTCGAAGCCGATACGCTGCTCCGGGACATCCATCGCTCGATCGCCAGCCGGACCGAGCTGATCCCGGCGGACGTGGTGATCGTCCCGCACATGTGGTTGCGCAAGAGCACCTCGGGCAAGCCGTCGCGGCGGATCAACCGCGAGCGCTACCTGAGGCGGGAGCATCGGCAGGCGGAGCCCCGCCGGCAGGCCCCGGCGGCGGCCGGCGACGACCCGCTCGCGCTGGTGCGTGACTGCCTGCGCCGGACCATGCCGTCCGACAGTGCGGCGACCGTGCTCGCCGACCTCGCCGACGACGCCCCCCTGTCCGGCGGAGGACTGATCGATTCGTTTGGCCTAGTGTCGCTCTTCAGTGCGCTGGAACAGGCCCTAGGACGAGGGCTGCCGCGGGATGTGCTGGTCCACCCCGAGCGCTATGACAGCATTGCCGGCCTGGCGGCGGCGATCGCCGCGTCACCGGCGCCGACTCCCGGGCCAGCGGCCGCAGCCGCCCCGGTATCGCGGCGCAACCAGCTGTTGCCGCAGTTCGCCGACGTCGATCGGCAACCATACGAGTGGGTCTCCTACCTGATGCGGCGGGGCGCCGCGGACTTCCGTTCGCCCAGCCTGAACACCGACCGCTGCGGCTTCAGGCTCGGCTGGCGGAAAGGCACGGCCTTCGGCCTCGACGAATTCGGCGCGATGCCCGGGCCGAAGGGGCTCGTGCTCGGCAACAGCGTCGCGTTCGGCATCGGCACCAGCCATGACCGGGTGAGCCTGGCCAACCAGCTCGATGCGCGCTCGGCGGAGCCGGCCCCGCGGTGGTTCAGCCTGGCGCTGCGCGCCTCGTCGCTGACGCAGGAACGACTGGCGATGGAACTGCATGCGCCCGGAGAGTTTTCGCATGTCGTGTGGATGTCGGGAGTTAACGCCCTGGTCGCCGCGATGCTCGGCGGAGGCGACACGACGAATCCGGCGCCCTACGTCGGCGAGTGGATGTTCCGTAAGCTGGCGGGGGCGAAGGCTCCGCCGCGCGGCGCGGACATCGCCGCCGCGTATCCGGACCTGGCACGGGCGCTCCGGCGCGACCTCGAGATCGCCGGCGCATGGCTGGCGCGCCGCGGCGTGCGGCGGCTGTTCCTGATGCAGCCGGTCCTGTCCTGGATCGACAAGACGCTGTCGGCGGAGGAGCGCGAACTGGTCGCGGCGTTCGACGCCTCGCCGCAGGCGGTGCAGCGTGCGCACGGGCCGGAACAACTGGGGCCCTGGAAGGAGCGCTACCTTGCGGACCTGTCCGCCGCCTGCGACGCAGCCGGCTTCGATTTCATCGACCTCAATGCCGAGCCGCGCTTCCGTGCGCAGGATTGGCTGTTCGCCGATCGCACCCATCTCACCGACTGCGGCCAGGCGCTGGTGGCCGACGTAGTGGAGGCGTGGCTCGCCCGTAGTTGAACGCCGTGCGTCCCTAGTACTCGCAGCGATTACAGATCGGCATCGCCTTGCGGCCCGTGTGCAGGCGGCGCACGAAGTCGATCCGCTTCGGTCCGGCCAGCAATTCGCTGTAGCGATGGGTGAGCAGGTTGCCAAAGTTGCCCGCCGCGGGATGTACGCAGCAGGGAACGACAGTGCCATCCCAATCGACATACAGCCGGTTGCCGGGCTTGACGAAGGAACACACGGCGGCTGGGACGCGCAGCTCCCGTCCCAGCATGTTGCTTTGGGATTCCGGAAGGTACTGCCAGTCGCGGAACTCCGGCGTCCAGCCCAGGGGTTCCAGGATGCGTCGCCAGCGTTCCTGGGCCGCCGGATCGGTGCATATCGTGCGGGTCATCAATGCCAGCCTTGGCGCATGCCTGTCGCGCAGCTCCCGCATCCGGGAGAGGAATTCCAGCAGCTTCTCCCATTTCCCCGGTGGACGCAGGCGCTCGTAGTCGGCTGGCGTGCCATCGCCATCGCAGCTCACCACCAGGCGCGTGAGCACCCCGGTCTCCAGGGCGGCGGCGAACAGGGGGAAGTCATGGTACTGGGCATTGGTCGAGATTTCGATAATGCCGGCGCGCCACGCCTGCCTGGGGATCTCCGCGAGGATGTCCGGCAGCTCGTCGTGCAGCAGGGGCTCGCCGAAGTTGAAGAGGCGGAAGAGGCCGACATGGGTGACGTCGATGTTGCGCAGGGCACGGCCGAAGTCGGCGACGGCGATCTGGCGGATCTTGGGCTTCAGCGTCGAATTGGGGCAGCCGACGCAGCGCAGCTGGCAGCCGTGGACCACGTCGAACCCGAGCTTGTCGATGGCGCGCACGGTCATGCCGCCGCCGTCCGGATGAAGTAGCCGTCGGTGGCGAAGCTGAGGCCGAACTTTCTGGCTCGCCGGTGATCGGGCGACAGCAGGCCGGGATGCAGCCGATTGAAGTCGCGGACCGCCTCCCACGGGCCCGGGCCGAAATCGGGCCGCACCGGATGGCCATTGACGTTCGAGTCCTCGACCACGAGGTAGTCGCCAGGCTTCATTACCGGAACCCAGGCTTCCAGTTCGCGCAGGACGTGGTCGCGGGAATGGTCCGAGTCGAGAATCCAGAAGCACGGTCCGCGCTGCGCGGGTTCGGGCAACAGCGCGGTGACGGACCGCACGGTCGCCGGCGCGGCGCTGTCGGCGACCAGGAAGCGGATCCGGGGGTGGCTTCGGACCTGGTTCTCGTCGCCGCTCAGGTCGATGCTGACGACGAAGCCCTGCTCGTTGCGTGCGGCCAGGGTGTCGGCGAAGAAAAGCGCGGATCCGCCGTGCCGCGTTCCGGTCTCGACCACGTAGTCGATGCCATGCTCGAAAATGATTTCCTGGTAGTTCCACAAGTCGGAGACCAGCTTCAGCGTGCGGATGCCGTGGTAGCTCACCTGCTTCCAGACTTGGTTGTCGTAGTACCAGCGGTGGTACTGCTCGGCCGCGGCGGCGGGTGCGGCAGACGCCGCTGCGCCGGATGCGCGGGGCGCTGCCGTGGCCGGTGGAACTGGGCATGGCGGCGCGGTGGCCGGCGCGGGGACGGCCGCAGCACCTGGTTCAGGCTTGCGCCCGACGATGCGCATGTCGCGCGGCTCCCTCAGCTTGAACTGGGCAGGCGCCTGGTGTACCCGGGTCAGGCCGCAGCGCTCTAGAAGCTCGGCGAGGCTGGCCGGCGTGTAGGCCCAGCGGTGGCACATCAGCGGGTCGCGCCAGGACGGGTCGCCGTAGAACACCCACATCGACCGCTGTCCGTTCGCATCCGCGGCGGCCGCGGACACCGGATCCGCCAGCAAGGTTTCGCAGGCGGCAACCAGATTGGGACATTCGATCACCATTTCGCCGCCGGGCTTGAGGACGCGGACCCATTCGCGCAGGACGTCCTCGACTTCCCAGCGCCAGAAATGCTCGATGACATGCACGGCGAGAATCTCGTCCGCACTGGCGTCGGGGAAGGTCTCCAGGTTCCGCAGGTCGCAGAGGACATCGGGGCGTGCCCCGCGCCGCGAGGGCGCGACGTCGATATTCATATAGCCCGGCAGCAGCTTGTCGCCGCATCCCAGGTTCAGCTTCAGCGGCTCCCTGCCGGTGAAGCTCGTAGGCGGCTCCTTCCGTGCGGAATCCGTGGCGGCAGGACGGCCAACGATGCTGCCGACCAGTCCAAGGCAGGTATTCGCGACGGCGGTGCGGATTCGCTCTGCGAGATTCATGACCGGCCGGCGGGGTTCAGCTGCGCTGCAGGCTGTAGTTCGCCAGCATGCGTTCGCGGTGCCACTCCTCGGCCATCGGCGCCGCGGCGTATTCGTGGAAACAAGGCGTGCCGAGGGTCCAGTGCAGCAACTTGGCGTCCGGATTCGGACCGAACTCGTCGGGCAGCCAGTTCCATTCGATCGGCAGCTTGCCGATCAGCGCGTCTTCCAGCCAAGTGAAGCGATGCAACTGCGCGCCCGTGGCACCTTCCACGAACTCCGGCGTCAGGCAGCGGTTCGCGGGGTGGCCGCAGTTCCATAGCACCACGCTCGACCAGTTCTTGCGCGGGTAGTCCTGGTTGCGGGCGCCAAGGTACTTGTCGTTCGCCTTGGTCCTGTAGTCGTGGGGTACGCACAGCACCGCCTTCTCCGGGTCGCGCAGCGCCCACAGTTCGGCGAGATCGGCCCGCAACAGCATGTCGCCGTCGATGAACAGCGCCCAGCCCGAATACTGCATCAGGTGGGGAACAAGGAAGCGGCTGTAGATGAACTGGTTGGACCCGTCCGTATGGCGCTCCGTGTAGTCAGCGAGGTTGTTGAGGGCAAGGGGCGTGATCGCCACCGGGCGCGACGAACGGCGGACGATGCTGTTGCCGCAAACGTGGAAGGCAATGGCTTCGCGGGGATCGAAACCGATGAAAACGTTGATCATCTGCCGGACTCTGAAAGTGATTCGGAAGCCTTTTCGCCGACCAGGCGCATGTCCCGCGGCTCCTTGAGCTTGAACTGGGCCGGCTCCTGCCGCACATTGACAAGCCCGACGTCGCGCATCAGGTGTTCGAGGCTGTGGAGAGTGTATCCCCAGCGATGGACCATCGCCGCATCCTTCCACGACGGGTCGCCATACAACACCCACGTCGTGAGCTGTCCCCGCTGGTCCGGCCATGCGCCGGACTCGGGCGATTCGGCCAGCTTGCCGCACGCCGCCGCGAGATTTCCGCACTCGATCACCAGGCGCCCGCCTGGCTTCAGCAGGCGTAGCCAGTCGCGCAGCACCGCCTCGATCTCCCAGCGCGGAAAACGCCCGATGGCATGGACACACAGTATTTCGTCGGCGAAATCCGGGGGGAACATGGTCAGCGCACGCAGGCTTCCCACCACGTCCGGCCTGGCGCGGCGGATGTTCGGCATTTCGTCGACGTTTATGTAGTCCGGCAATAACCGGTCGCTGCAGCCGAGATGGAGCCGGATCGGCCCGTCGGCCGAGCCACCTCGTATCACGCATTCCCAGTCGCGCGCCAGTTTCCAGGTCGAGTATCGGAAGGCGATCGTATCCTGGCCGCTGCGGATGCGTTGCAGGGCGTTGGCCTGGTGCTCGACGGCCCAGACTATGCCTGCGGCGAGGTCATCGCCGACCCAGCAATGTGCCGCGAATGCCTGGTAGGACGGTACCGGATGGGCGATCGCCAGCCGCCCGGCCCAGATCGCCTCGAGCAGCCGGTTCGGGCTCTTCACCGATCGCCTGTCGTCGGCCACCGAGGGGATGATCACCAGGTCGCAGGCGGCGAGTTCGCGCCAGGTCGCCTCCGGCGTCCACGGCCGCGTCTCGCAGTCGATCCTGCCGGGCGACAGGCTGGCGATCTCGGTGGCCAGGCGTTCGGTGCCGGCATCGACCTGGGTCAGGATCGTCAGGTGGAGCGGGAACCGGGCTGCGGCCGTGGCCAGCTGCCTGCCTGCCGCCTGCAGGGAATCCAGGTTCGACGGATGGCCGAACCAGAGCAGCTTGAGCGACGGGAAGCAGGGCGCGAAGGCGGGCTCGCCGCGCGGTCCCTCAACGGGATCGCCGATGACCAGCGATTCGCGGCCGGTGGCTTGGCGCAGCGCATTGGCCATGTTCTCGGTGGCGGCGACGATGCCGTCGGCCAATCCGCACATGGCATGCAGGTGCGGGCCGAACTGGGGATGGCCGAAGTGGTTGTCGCAAAGGTCGAGCACGATCGGATGGCCGCGCTGCTTGAGGCGGGCGGCCAGTTCCACGTTGTCGGCGGAAAAGCTCTTCGAGAAGAGCACCGGGCCCTGGGGGATATCGTCGGACGAGGCGGCGTTCCAGCCGGCCTCGGGGCGGGGGAACACCCTGACGTCGTAGCCGCGGCGCGCCAGCTGGAAGCCTGGGAGCATGACCCGGTAGCGCGTCGAGGCTAGCGTGGCCGTCGGTTGGCCATCCGCGCCGGTGACGAAGCTGTCGATGGTGACGAAGCTCAAAGCCTCGGCCTTGCCCTGGGATTGGGCGGGCGTGCCGATGCGCACGCAGCGCGTTGCCACCGCCGTCGCCGCCATGTTGCGCATGCTCGTCGGCCACTTGTCCGGTATCCGGTCGGGCGGGGGAGGACATCCCGCAAAGCCTTGCCAGAGGTCGTGCTGCAAACTTCGCAGGGCCTCGTTCCAGGCACCCTCGTGATCCTGGCGATAGATGGGAAAGCCGGGGAACCAGGGGCTTTCCCGCCCCTCCGCCATCCAGCGGTAATCCGGAGGGAAGGGTACCAGGATGCGCGCTGGCTTGGCCAGGCCCGCCCGCAGATGGACGTTGGTATTGCTGACCGATACGTAGTCGTCGAGGCGATCGAGCAGACACAGCATCGACTCGAGGTCGGCGTTGAGATCGCTGAAATCGTGCGCCGGTCGGCCCAGTTGTTCCGAGAACTCGTCGATCTCGCCGGCAAGCGGCGCGCGCTGCAGGACGATGACCTCCACCGGCAGGTCGCGCAGGATGAGCGCCAGGGCTGCCGGTGATATGGTCTTGAACAACTTGTCGCCGCGAACCGAGTGGGTACCGCCGCGCCAGGTGATTCCCACCAGAGGCCGGCCGGCATCGCACAGGGGCGCCAGTCGCGACTCCAGTTGCGCGTCGACCGCTGCTTCGACGGTCAGGCCGAGCGGAGGCGGGAGCTGGTCCGGCGACGAGATGCCCAGCATGAGGGGCAGGTCCCCCGGCGCCAGGTAGATATCGGTGTCGTCCGGCGCGTTGGCGCCGGGCTCGGTGACCTGATCGGCTGCGGCGGAGCGGGCGACAAGCGTAGCGAGCTTCGGGTCGGGTACGTAGGTCACGCGGGCGCCGCGCTGGCGCAACAGCGGTCCGAAGCGCAGGAAGGAGAGTTCGTCACCCAGGCCCTGGTCTTCGATCAGGACGATGCGGCGACTTGAGAAGTCCATCGGTAGCAGGTCGCCAGGGAAGCGCACCAGGGGATCCGATGGGCAGGGGGGAATGGGGTAGTCCTTGCGTATCAGGGCTTGGTAGCGCCACTGGTAATGTGGCCAGGCTTCCCCGAAACGACCGCGGGCGAGGAGGCTCATCGCCAGGTTGATGTGCGCGTAGGCGGTTTGGGGCGCTAGCTGGACCGCGCGGCTGCCAGCGGCAATCGCCTCCTCGTAGCGCCCGAGCTTGGGATAGACGTGGGCAAGGTTCATCCAAGGCTCGGGACGCTCGGCAAACTCGGAGGACATCGCTTCGTACACCGCGAGCGCCTCGACCATTCGCCCCCCCGCCTTCAGCGCAGCGGCTTGGCAGGTCCTTGCTCGCAGCAGCTTGGGGTGATTTTCCGCGAACGCTGTCGCAAGTTCGATGGCTTCGTCGGCGCGGCCAGTTTCGCCGAGGATTAGAGACCAGGCGTAGGTGGTTTCCTCGTCGGCGGGGTTGGCGGCATAGGCGCGCACGATGTCAGCTTCTGCTTCCGCATAGCGGTTTAGTTCGCGCAGCGCCAGCCCGCGCTCGACCAGCAGGTGGACATCGTCCGGATAGTACTGCATGGCCTCGGCAATCGCGTCAAGGCTCTTTGCCGGCTGCTGGCATTCCCTAAGCAATTGGGCAAGGAAGAACCAGTCATCGAGGGGCGCGTCCGGCCGGCGTGCCAGGCGGGTCATCCATTGCGTGGCTTGCTGCCATTTTCCGAATCGCTTAGACAGGCTTACACCCAAACGCAGGGCGTCGATGAGCTCGGAGTCACCGGCATTGATCCGCTCCAGGCAGCCGTAGGCATCCTCGTCATGGCCCAGCTGCATCATTATCAGAGCCAGTTCGAACAGCACGGCGGCCCCGTCGGGCGCTTGGGCGAGAAGGCCTACCGCCAGTCGCTGGGCCGTATCCAGGTCTCCTGACTCGCGGAGGCGGCGGATTTCGGCAACCCTCCCCGCGACCATCCCATCCGCGCTTTTGCTGGGACTAGGGTCCGCTCCCGTGATGGGACGGAACAGGGTGGCTAGCCAACCCGCCATGGCTAGGCCAGGATCACCGGGTAACGGTGGAATACGTCAATTCGGCCAAGACGGCGGGCATCAGCGTCCGGACGAACTGCGGGTCATAGCCGGCGGCAAGCAGTTCCCGCTGCAATGCCCGTGCCAGCAGTAAGCGTCGGAGCAGTCCGGGGCGCACCTCCTTGCGGTGACTGGACACGGCCGCAAGAAAGGTTTCCACTCCGAGGCGCCGCAGGCCTTCACCGCGACGCCCGCCGATCAAGTGTTGCGCCGCAGAATAATGGGCAGCAAGCACTGAGACGAGCTGTCGGGCGGTTGCAACAGTGGCTGAATTCAGGGACATTCGCGATGTCTTTTTCGTATAAACCATGGCATTCTAGCCGCAGGGTGGTAATAATTCACTTAATAAAGCGGTTGCAGGCTTGCTCCCTCCTGTATGATTAGCATGGAACATTTCGAATATTTGTATAAGAGGCAGGCAAAATGAGAAACAGGGAAGGCGGTTTCACGCTTATCGAGCTCATCGTGGTCATTGTTATCTTGGGGATATTGGCTGCTACGGCCCTGCCGAAGTTCATCAATCTTTCGGGCGATGCGCGTGCCGCAGCGATCAAGGGCCTGTCGGGAGCGGTTTCAAGTTCGGCGAACATGGTTTATGGACGGGCGTCTGCCCGTGGACTGCAAGGTGCGCAGTTGACAGTCTTGAGCGCAGTGATTGGCAGCGCGAACATCAATATCTCGTACGGCTACCCCGCGATAGCACATTTCGCTACGACGTTGCTCGACATGTCTACCGATTTCTCCGTGACAGCGGCCGGCGTTTTCCTCACAAATGGCTACCCCAATTGTCGGTTCGAATATCAGGACGCGTCTGCGGGTTCTGTGGCGCGGGTTTCGATTCAAGGCAGCAGTACTTTGCTGACCAACTGCAGCTGATTTGCCTAGATCTACTCCGGGAAGGTATCCGGACGACGAATGGCCCGGATTTCCCGGGCCATTTTTTTGGGCCTCCAGCTACAGACTCTGCCGGCGGGGGTAGTATCGAATGGCAGGAGCATGAATCGACTTGCGCCGGTCTGCGAAGGGTTCGTAGTCTAAGGACGGGTAATGGCGGCAATATGCGGCGGTGATCCGCTGACTTGCATCGAGTTCGTGATTCTCGGCATCGGGGAGTTCCTCAAGGACTGGACCACGATGGCGATGCTTGCCGTTCTGCTCGTGCTGCTTTTGCGCTTGCGATCCGATCGTACCCGGGCCAAGGAGGTCGAGTATGCGCATATGCTTTCGGGCTATGCCGATCGGCGTGAAGCGGTTGGGCACACAGGCACGGCCCAGGAAGCGGCGCATCGGCAACCACGTGGCCGAGGCTTCACGACCATCGAACTGGTTACGGTGATGCTGATCGTCGGGATCATGGCCTATTTCGCTCTTCCGCGCCTAGAACTCCTGCGCGGCTTCGATGAGGAGGGCTACCGTGACACGGTTAGGGCCAACCTGCAGTACGCCCGCAAGGCGGCGGTGGCGCAAAGGCGCTACGTTTGTGCGGTGATCAATGCGGCCGGGGACATTACCTTCACAGTCGAGTCAGTGGAACCGGAGAACGCCGGCCACAGTGCTGCCTGCCCTTACACCAGGCAGCTTGGACTGCCGGCGACCGATAACGCCTGCGGCGGTGCTACCAACATGGTCTGCCATCCCGCCGGTGTCAGCCTGACGCCAGCGGCAACGATACAGTTCGATCCGCTGGGCAGGGCCACGCTGGGGGCCGGCACCTACACCGTATCCGGCGGCGGGAACCCAACCATTACCGTGGTCGGCGAAACGGGTCATGTCTACTAGGCGAGGCTTCCGGGAATCGGGAACCACGCTGATCGAGCTGATAGCGTTCATGGTGATCGTTAGCGCGGCACTCGCCGGTGTGCTCACGGTTTTCGGCGTCTCGGTGCGGTCGAGCGCTGATCCAATGGCCAGGAAACAGATGCAGTCGATCGCCGAGGCATTGCTCGACGAGGTACAGTCCCTGCCTTTCACCTGGTGCGATCCCGACGACCGCAGCGCGGCCACCGCGACCAGTGCCACGCTGGACGCGACCGCCACGGATCCGGCGCAATGCTGGGATGCGGTCGAGGTGGCGGGGGTGGAAACGGTCAGCGGCAATACCGACAGCCGCTTCAGCGCCACCTACCCGTTCGACAACGTCAGCGACTATAGCGGCCTGACCAACATCAGCACCGGTGTCACTGGCGTCACCTTCCCAACCGGCTACAGCGCCAGCATCAGCGTGGTGTCGTCAGCCTTGTCCACCGTGCCGGCGGCGGATTCACAGCTGATTACCGTCACTGTGTGCCGGGCCGCCGCCTGCCCTAGCGCCGGTGCGGAGACCCTCGTACTCGAGGGTTACCGCACCCGCTACGCGCCCAACAGCCTGCCATGAGCCAGCGCCGCGAGTCTGCCGGATTCACCTTGATCGAAGCCGTGCTGGCCATCGTCATTACCGGGATCCTGGCCGGCATCGTCGCGGTATTCATCGCCGGGCCGATACGCAGCTATGTCGATACGGCGCGTCGTGCTGAACTGGTGGCCGCTGCCGACATCGCCTTGCGCCGGATGAGTCGGGACGTTCATCTCGCACTGCCCAACAGCCTGCGAACGGTTACCAACGGCTTCGAGTTCGTCCTGACCAAGGCTGCGGGAAGGTATCGCGATTCGGGGGATGGATCGACCGGTGGCAACGTGCTGAGCTTCACTTCGGCCGCCAGTACCGACTTCGACGTTCTCGGGCCGATGCCGGCGCTGACCACGGGTGCCAGCGGCGACTTCATCGTGGTCTACAACCTCGGGCCTGGCTTCGCGCCGGCGAACGCGTATGACTGTTCCGCGACGCCGCCGGGGTGCAACATCGCCCGGGTGGCTAGCCTGCCGGCGGCGAATACCGTGCGCCTGGCGAGTAATGTCTTTGGCGCGCAGACGCCGCCGCTGCCCTCGCCCAGTTCCCGCTTCCAGGTCGTAGCCGACGCCGACAAGGTCATTCGCTACACCTGCACTGGCGGGGTACTGACGCGTCAAGCTGGGTGCAGCCTGGCAACGCCTTCGGCATGCCCGGATGCCGGCGTCAGATTGGCCGGCGGCGGCGGGGTGAGCGCCAGTTGCACGTTCGACTTGGCGACTACGGCGCTGGCGCGCAATGCCATGCTCGCGGTGCAATTGACGCTCACGGATTCGATCGGCGGCGAGTCGGTCACGCTGTTCGAACAGATCCGGGTGGACAACACGCCATGAGGCTGGCGCGCGGCTTCGCCATGGTGTCGGCGATCTTCATCCTGGTCATCCTCGCGGCCCTGGGCGGATTCGTCGTCAGCCTGTCTTCCGGTCAGCAGGTGGGTGCCGCACTGGACCTGCAAGGCGTTCGTGCTTATCAGGCGGCGCGTGCCGGCCTTGAGTGGGGGCTGTATCGCCAGCTGCGCGCGAGCTCCTGCACCGGTGCCACGTCGTTCGCTCCGGCGGCGAGCAGCCTGGCCGGATTTACCGTGACAGTGGATTGCGCGGCGACGGCTGACCCGGGGGGATTCTCGGGACCGACGGTTTACACGGTGACGGCAACGGCCTGTAACCAGCCCAATGCCGCCGAGCCACTCTGCCCTAACATCACTGCCCCCGGCGACCTGTATGTAGAGCGCCGGCTTTCGGTATCCTTCTGATGCATCGCCGTGTCATTAGCGCCGACTTTTGGTCCTGCCCTTTCCAAGGACAATGAGATGAGCCCATTTCCCCAACTGGTACGCGCGACAATCTGTCTGCTGTTCGCCTGGGGTACGGCGGCGATGGCGGCCGTGACATACCAGGCCGCAGGCAACGCGGTCAGCGGATCGACGGGGGTTGGTGCGAGCCCAGCCTGGCCGACGCATGCTGCCAACGATATCGCCTTGCTCTTCGTTGAAAGTGCCGGAGAGGAGCCGGTGACGCTGGGCGTTCCCAATGGGTTCGCCGCTGTCGCAAACAGCCCCCAGTCCACGGGAACCGGGACCAGCGGCACCCGCCTGACCGTGTTTTGGGCGCGAGCGACCTCCTCTTCCATGCCCGCCCCCAGCATCGCCACGCCGACCGACCACTTCTATGCCCAGATCGTTACTTTTCGCGGGGTCCTCACCAGTGGCAATCCGATCGATGCCACGGCTGGGGGAACCAAGGCAGCGGCGAGCGCCAGCGTGACGCTTCCGGGGGTGACCACGACGGTGGCGAATGCGCTGGTCGTCCAGGCAGTGGCCAGGCACAACGATTCTTCGGCGGCGGCGTTCAGCGCCCAGACGAATGCCAGCCTGACCGGCATTACCGAACACATCGACGCCGGCACGACCAACGGCCACGGGGGGGGGCTTGGCGTTTGGAGCGGTGTCAAGGCGATCGCGGGGGCGACAGGCAGTACCACGGCCACGGTGACAAGTTCGATCAACACCTTCCTCACGCTGGCACTCAAGCCGCAGCCGGGACCGCGCTTCCAGGCCGCCGGAACGGCGCTCGGCGGGACCGGTGCGGTGAGCCCGGCGTGGCCGGCTCACGCGATCGACGACATCGCCCTGCTGTTCGTCGAGAGTTCAGGCGGACAGCCAGCGACGCTCTCGGTGCCGGCCGGTTTCGCGGCGGTGGCCAACAGCCCGCAGGCCGTGGGTGCCGGCACGGCCGGCACGCGATTGACCGTGTTCTGGGCCCGCGCCACGTCGGCAGCGATGACCGCACCTACCGTAACCGATCCCGGGAACCACGTTTACGCACAGATCCTGACCTACCGCGGTGTGGCGAACGCCGGCAACCCTTGGGACGTGACCGGCGGCGGAACGAAGACACCCGCAAGCACCACGGGCAACGTGGCCGGCGTCACCACCTCAATCGCATCCACGCTGGTGGTGCAGGCGATTTCTTGGGATGCCGACAGCGCCGCGGCCGCCTTCAGCGCACAAGCGAACGTGAATCTCGACGGCCTCGCGGAGCGGGTCGATGCCGGCACCACGGCCGGAAATGGGGGCGGCATTGCCGTATGGGATGGCTACAAGGCGACCGCAGGCGCGACGGGAACCACGACCGCGACGGTGAGCAGTTCGATCAATGCCTACCTGACCATCGCCTTGAAACCCTCAACGACCACCGCGCCGGTACTTGGTGCCGTGGGGACGGCCGCGGCCACGGGTATCAACTGGCCGGCCCATGCGGTCGGCGACGTCGCCCTGCTCTTCGTCGAGACTGCGGGTGGCCAGTCGCCGACGCTTACCGATCCGGCCGGTTTCGTCGCGGTGAACGGCAGCCCGCAAGCCACCGGGGCAGGCACGGCGGGTACGCGCCTGTCCGTGTATTGGGCGCGGGCGACTTCGACGGCGATGGGCGGGCCAACTATCAGCGGACTCACCGATCACGTTTACGCGCGCATCCTTACCTATCGTGGCGTGGCGAGCACGGGGGATCCCTGGAACGTTAGCGGTGGCGGGGTTAAGGCCGCCGCGAGCACTACCGTCAGCTTGAGCAGCGTCACCACTACGGTGCCCAATACGCTGGTGGTCCAGGCCGTGGCGCGCGACAACGACAACGCCGCCGCCGCCTTCAGCGCTCAGGCGAACGCCAATTTGACTGGTATAGCCGAACGCCACGATGCCGGTACCACCACCGGGCTTGGCGGGGGCTTCGCGGTCTGGGACGGCGCCCTTGCGGCGGCGGGCGCGACCGGGGGCACGACGGCCTCGGTCACCAGTTCGATCAATGCCTTCCTCACCATCGCCCTGCGACCAGCCGCGACGCAGCCCGACCACTACGAACTGTCGCTTCCCGCCAGCAGCGTGGCCTGCCAGGCTGGCACCGTGACCGTCACGGCATGTGCCGACAGCAGTAGCCCCTGTACCAATCCGTCGGCTGCCGTCGCAGGGCAAACCGCCAACCTCTCTGCTACGAGCTGTGCTCTGGGCAGCATGCCGATCAGCTTCAACGCGTCCGGAGTCGCCTCCGCGACTCTGAATTGCTCCAGCGTCGGCGATGGGGTGTCGTTCAGCGTGACGCTCTCGGGCGAGTCGATGGCGACGTCGCCGGTGGCCAACGCACGCAAGTGTTGTCAGGGCGGGACCTGCACCGTCACCGATACCTGCACCGCAACCAACAAGACGGCCGGCTTCCTGTTTTCGACCAGTTCCGGTGGAGCGGAAGCGGCGCTCGGTACACAACAGGCCGGCGTGGCTTCGGCTACCCGGTATCTTCGGGCAATCCAGACCAATACCACGACCTTCGCTTGCGAGGCTGCGCTCACCGGCGCCAACAGCGTCAATCTGGCCTACGAATGCCTGGATCCGACGACCTGCTCGGCGAGCAACCTGATGAGCGTCAACGGTGGCACTCCGACGACCATTGCGCGCAACGACAGCGGCAGCGTCGCCAGCTACACGGCCGTCAACCTGACCTTCGACGGCAACGGCAACGCCCCGCTCACGGTGAATTTTGCGGATGTGGGACGTACCCGCCTCCATGCCGCGAAGGCTGCCGGCGGCTCGCTCCTGACGGCCTTGTCGGGCGTGTCGCTACCCTTCGTCACGGCGCCCTACGATTTCTCGGTGGTGCCCAGCGGCCCCTATGCCGCGGGCAATTCCTTCTCGGCGCGGGTGACGGCGCGCGCCAGCGGCGGGGCGACGACGCCCAACTTCGGACGCGAATCCAGTCCGGAAACCGTGGTGCTGAAGGCCGTCTCCGCGGCGGCGGCCTCGGCGACGAATTCGCAGCTGGTCGGCCCCGCGACGGGACAGCCGGGAACCCTCACCCCGGGCAGCTTCACCCTCGGCAAGTGCGCCCCCGCTGCCAGCGGAACCGTCTGCGAAACCGAACTGGCCTGGACCGAGGTGGGCGACCTGACCCTCTCCGCGGCGATCGCCAACGGTGCCGGTTACCTCGCCAGCGGGAACATTCCCTGGGGATCGGCGGCCGCCGGCCCGTTTACCCCGGCCTACCTCACGACCGAGTTCCATGCCGGCGCGCCCTGCGGCAGCTTCGCCTATTCGGGGCAGCCCTTCCGCATCAAGGTCAGCGCCATGAGCGCGGCCAACGCGGTCCTCGGCACGGCAGCGGCGCTGACCCAGAACTACACCGGCAGCTATGCGAAGGCCGTCACCCTGGGCAAGGACGATGCCGGATCCTGCGTGCCGACGGTCGCCGGATTCAGCAACAACACGCTCGCTGCGGCCGATTTCGACTCCACGCCGGGCTATGCAACCACCCCCGTCGAGACCAACGTGTCCGCCCCGCTTCCCATCAGCTATTCCCAGAGCCTCGCCGCACCGGCCACCTTCTCGGTGTGCGCCAGGGACGCCGACGGGATCAACTCCCACGGCAGGGCACAGGCGGCGATCACGGTCCGGAACGGACGCCTGCGCCTGAGCAACGCCTACGGGTCGGAACTCCTGCCCCTGCGGGTGCCGGTGGTCGCCGAGTACTACAACGGAGCCCAGTGGGCCGCAAACACGGCGGATTCCTGTACCAGCGTGCCGGCGGCGGCCGTCGCATTGTCCGGGGGGTTGGCGACCAGTACCAGCGTGTTGGCGGACATCAGCCTGAGCGGCGGAACCGGTACCCTGACCCTGGCCAAACCCAGCCCAGCCGCGACCGGAAGCGTCGACCTGGCGCTGAATCTGGGTGCGACCGGAACGGCGAACGACGTTTCCTGCAACGCCAGCAGCCCGGCGACGACGGCGGCCAACCTGCCGTGGCTGCAGTTCGCCTGGTGCGCGGGCAAGCTCGACCCGAACGCCCGGATCAAATTCGGCTCGCCCAAGGCCCCCTACATCTACCTGCGCGAGCGATATTGATCGGTCAGGCCAAAGTGTGAGGGCGCATCCCCAGCGGCGATGTCTCCAATTGCGCGTCATTCACCGGGGATTTCACGGTTTGCTTGCTGGGGGCGGTCTGTATACTGTGGGGAATATGTTTCCGATGCGGGCATTGCTGAGTGTGTTCAAGCCGAAAGGCGACAGGAAGCTCGTGTCCGTGGTACTGCGGGACGATAGAGTCGACGTCGTTTCGGTGCGACGCGAGGCGGGTTCTCGGCCGCGCGTCATGTTTGCCGATTCAGTGGAGAAGCTCGGCAACGATGAGTCTGCACTGGAAGCGGTAAAGCGCGGCATGAAGCTCGGGGAATGCCATTGCACAACTTTGCTGCGTCGCGGCGACTACCAGCTGATTCCGACTGATATTGTGGATGGGCCTATAGAAGAGGCTCGCGAAGCGGCACGATGGAAGCTCAAGGACCAGGTAGAGTTTGCCGTCGAAACTGCCGCGATTGATCTGCTTCCAGCCCCATCCCATGGACGTGGGGGGCAGGCGTATGCCGTTTTGGCACCTGAGGCTTCGGTGGGGCCTCTGGTCCGCGCATTTCAGGCGGCTGGTTTGGTGCTGACCGTGGTCGATCTTCCGGAAATGTCCCAGCGCAATCTGGCCAACCTGTTCGAGGAGGAAGGTCGTGCGCTTGCCACGCTCATATTCGATGACGACGAAGGCTTGCTGACGTTTACGATGAATGGCGATTTGCTCATTGCACGCCATGTCGAGATCTCTGCACGTCAGTTGGTCGCGGCCGGAGATGAAAGGCGCTCTGCCCTTTTCGACAGAATCGAGCTTGAGTTGCAGCGTTCGCTCGATAATTTCGAACGCATGTACAGCTCGCTCAGCCTGCAGCGTCTTCTGGTCGCCCCGCTTCCCGGTGTCGACGGCCTGCTCGGCCAACTACGGTCCAATTTGGCAATACCAGTCTCAGAACTTGAGATCGGATCGGTGCTGAATATAGATTTGACCCCCGGCCTGCGCGATCCGATGAAGCAGTTTCAAAGCCTTCGCGCCTTGGGAGCGGCATTGCGCGAGGAGGTTGCCGCGTGAGCATACAGATCAACCTGTTTCATCCGCGCTTCCTGAGGCAGTCCGATGCGCTTACCCTGAACCGGGTTGGGATTGCGGTCGGGATGACATGCGCTGCCCTGCTTGCAGCCGCTGGTGGACTGCGTTACCAGGCTGATGTCCGTGCCAGGGCTGCTGCAGCGGTCGGGGCCGAGCTCGAAGCATTGAGGGCGGAAGTCGACCTGGCGACCAAAGCCAATGCCGCACGCAAGCCGGACGCCAAACTGATTGAGGAAATAGAGCGCACCCGGGAAAGCTTGAATCGTCGCAGCGAGATTGTGCGTCTCCTTGATACTGGGGCGATCGGTCGCACTGACGGGTTTTCCGAATATTTGCGCGGCCTGGCGCGACAGGCGCCGGACGGATTGTGGCTAACAGGCTTTACGATCGGACAGGGAGGCGGTGAGATGGAAATACGCGGTGCCGTCCTGAATCCTGCGGCGGTACCCGAATACATTCGCCGATTGGGTGCTGAAAAGTCTTTCAAGGGCTTACAGTTCTCGTCCCTGGCAATGAGTCGAGGCCAAGGGGCAACCGGTTCACCAGCGGTCACCACGCCTCCATCTGTGGCCCTCGCGCCGATTGCCACTCCGCAAGTGACCGAGTTCGTGCTTGCAGCTGGTCCGCTGGCCGTGAAGGACGGCAAGCCTTGAGCTTCGCGTCGACCGAGTGGAGTCAATGGGCGGAAAGGTTCGCAGCCTTGTCACGCAGGGAACGCCTGACAGTGGGAGGTGGCGCGATACTTGTCGTTGGGATGCTAATCTTCAATCTGGCAATTGATCCGCAGCTGGGACGAATTCGGGTTTCAGATCGCGCGCTCGCCGCTGCCCAAGCCGAGTTGGAGCAACAACGAGGCCTGGTTTCCGACTTGAAGCGGCAGGAATCGGATCCGAACTCGACGAACCGGGACCGGCTGGCCCAGGCAATGAAGGATCTTGCCGCAACCAATGAGCGTTTGGCGACGATGGAGGCGGGCATGGTTCCGCCCGATCACATGCGTAGCTTTCTCGAGGGGCTTTTGGCGACCCATCGAGGCGTAGAACTGCTGGGCATCAAGACCATACCGGCGGAACTCGTTGGTGAGCAGATTTCTTCGGCAAAGCGAGATCAATCCGGAGCTCGGCTCGGCAACTCACAGGGAGCTCCCGCCGCGGGACCCCAAGCCAAGAGCACCGAGCCGGAAAAGGTGCCGACTGGTCTGGCGACTGTCGGGGGTATCTACCAGCACGGCATCGAACTACGGCTGGCCGGAAGCTACAACGATCTGCTGGGTTACCTAACGGCTCTGGAGCGTATGCCAAAGCAGTTGCTATGGAGCAGTGCCAGTCTGGTCGTCGAACAATACCCCCGCAGTGTGTTGGTCCTGCGGCTTTATACCCTAAGTTTGGAACGGAACTGGCTGACCTTATGACGCAAACCCTGCCCCGGTTGATCTGGTTGGCTACGTTTCTGTTGGCTACCGGCAGAGTTGCCGTTGCGCAGGAACCGGATCCGACACGGCCGCCCGATTTCCTACAAAAGCCGGCAGATGGCAAAGTAACACTGCCAATCGAATCCGGCGTGCAAACCATTATTTTGCGACCGAACGGCAAGGCGGCTGCAGTAATAAACGGGCAGCATGTCGAGGTCGGCGGTAAACTGGGCGACAAGCGAGTGGTAAGGATTACCGAAAGCGAAGTGGTGCTCAAAGGGGCGACAATTACCGAAACAATCAAGGTGACGCCAGCTATCGAGAAGGTGCCCAAGCAGGTAATGACCGAGGCCAAGGCTCGCAACAAGGGGGCAAGCAACAAATGAGATACCCGAGCTGCGTCCTATTGGTCCTTGTACTGGCATCCCTGCTCGCCGGTTGTGCCGGGCCTCGTCGCGCCAGTGGCGAGGTCATGGACGAGATCAATGACGTATTGCTCAAGTCGACAACAGCACGCAAGGCGAGTGTGCCGGATGTCGACAAGGCGTTGATGCCGCCTTTGGTTGCTCCGGCAGCGGCGGATCAGG
The DNA here is from genome assembly GCA_903908065.1 of uncultured beta proteobacterium. GTDB lineage: Bacteria > Pseudomonadota > Gammaproteobacteria > Burkholderiales > Rhodocyclaceae > Sulfuritalea. The sequence goes on from CAIVQO010000042.1 coordinate 77,466, forward strand.
TAGCACCCGAGCCGCGTTTCGATCTCTCCGTGATCAACGCACCCGCAGGCCAGGTCTTCATGGCTCTGGTGAGCGGCACGCGCTACAGCATGCTCTTACCACCGGATCTTGGCGGAAACTTGACGCTCGGTTTGCGCGAGGTCACCTTGATGGAAGCGTTAGACACAATTCGCGAGCTCTACGGCTACGAATATCGCATTCAGGGCCAGCGAATATTCATCGAATCAAACTCTCTGGTATCGCGTGTCTTCCAGATCAATTTTCTGTCAAGCCGCCGCCAAGGTAGTAGCGATTTGCGGGTTACGGGGAGTTCGCTGACCGGAACGGCTTCCGGGACGGCCGGTGGGGCGAGTGCAAGCAGCGGTGCTGCTGCCGCGGCGGCAGCCTCAACCGATACCAGTCGCGTCAGCATGACCACCGAGAGCGACTTCTGGGGCGACCTGCGTCGAGCGCTGGGCGCCATCGTCGGCAGTGCGGACGGTCGTAGTGTGGTGGTCAACCAGTCGTCCGGCGTCGTATTGGTTCGTGCTTTGCCCAACGAGCTGCGCATGGTTGAGAAATACCTCAAGGCAACGCAGCTGATCGCGGACAGACAGGTAATGCTGGAGGCCAAGATTATCGACGTCACGCTTTCCGAGGACTTCCAGGCCGGCATCAATTGGGGAGCATTCAAGAGCGGCCCCAACAGCTTTTCCGCGGCGGGCAGCGCCCAGTCCAGCGCAACCCTGACAGCCGGAGCGGGTAGCCCGCAAACCGTAGGCAGCAACCTCACGGTGACACCGGGGCAGTTCGGGTCGATTGCCGCGGCGGCGGTAAGCAAGGGATTCATTGGCCTGGCGTTTCAGACCTCCAATTTTGCCGCCTTGCTCAACTTTCTAGAAACCCAGGGCAACGTGACCGTGCTGTCCTCGCCGCGAATAGCCACCTTGAACAACCAGAAGGCCGTGCTCAAGGTTGGATCGGACGAAATGTTCGTCACTAATGTTTCCTCGTCAACCACCACCACGGCCGCGGGATCCGTTTCCTCGCCTACCGTTACGCTGCAGCCCTACTTTTCAGGGATTTCGCTCGATGTCACGCCGCAAATAGATGACAATGGCAATATCATCCTCCATGTGCATCCTGCAGTCAGCACGGTGGTCGAAAAAGAGAAAACCATCAATCTTGGCGCCCTTGGGTCCTACGTCCTTCCATTGGCCGCGAGCAGCATCAACGAGACCGACAGCATCGTTCGTGTCCAAGACGGGAACATCGTGGCGATCGGTGGCCTGATGCGCCAGGAGCAGACCAGCGATCGTTCGCAGTTGCCCGGCTCAACCGGAATACTGACCAACGCATTGGGGCAGCGCTCCTCGGTTTTCCGCAAACGCGAGTTGGTGATCCTGATCAAGCCGACTCTAATCGACAGTGATCGCGCCTGGACCAAGGATCTGCAGGACGTCCAGGAGCGAGTGCGCCAGTTCCCGGTCGGGCGTCCAGCCCAGTAGCTGATAGCAAAACGGCATGTACCTGTCGCATTTCGGATTGCGCGAGTATCCTTTCGGCATCACGCCGGATACGAGTTTCATCTATTCGGCGGACGCTCACCAGGAGGCGCTCAATACGTTGCTGATCGGCCTCGATAGCGGCGAAGGCTTCATCAAGATTACTGGAGAAGTTGGAACCGGCAAGACTTTGCTGTGTCGCCGTTTTCTCGCCACCTTGCGTGAAGACCAGGTTGTGGCCTACCTGCCCAATCCGATGCTGGAGCCCAGGATGCTGCTGTTGGCGATAGCGGAGGAGCTGGGCTTGACTCTGGGCAGTGAAGAGTATCAGTTTGCCCTTATGAAGCAATTCAATCAGCATCTTCTGGAGATGGCTGGTCAGGGAAAGAAGGTCATCATCTGCATCGATGAGGCACAGTCCATGCCCTTGGACAGTCTTGAGGCCCTGCGTCTGCTTTCCAACTTGGAAACAGAAAAGCGCAAACTGCTTCAGGTCGTGATGTTCGGGCAGCCGGAACTCGACGAAAAGCTGAATCTCCCCGCTGTCCGCCAGCTCCGTCAGCGGATCGTGTTTCATTACCGCATGCCGGGTCTCAAGCTGGTCGAGGCGGAGCATTACCTTATGCATCGATTGCGCGTGGCGGGTCATCGCGACGGAGAAGTCTTCCTACCTGCCAGTGCGCGGCTGCTTTTCCGCTGGGCTGGTGGCACCCCTCGGCTGATTAACATCCTTGCCCACAAGTCCATGTTGCTGGCCTACGGCGAAGGGCGGCAACGAGTGGCCCGTGCCCAGGTTGCGCTGGCGGCTAAGGATACGGAAGGCCTCGCTACACCTGCATGGTGGCACAGGTGGTGAAATGAGCCTGGTCAACAAGGTATTGCGCGACCTCGACGCACGCCGTGCAGGGGAGGGGGAGCGCACGGCGTTGCCGGCGGCGGTAACGCCGCTGGTGGCACGCTTGGACCGCTCGGCCCGATGGCCCTGGATAGTGCTTGGAGTTGGGGCGGTGGCGGCCGTCGTGGGCTTCGCCTTCCCGTTTCTTCAGCACACCTTGATGCGCGAGCCGTCCGTTTCGACAGCTACGCAGGCGCAGGCCATCGTTTCCGCGCAGCCCACAGAAACGGCGCCAGCTATATGGCCGCCATCCACGTCAGTCGTCGCGGTAGCTAGCAATGCAGCTAATGTCCCCGATGCTCTGGCTGTGAGCGTGTCGGGGTTACGCTTGAGCGAAGAACTGCATCAGACACCCGAGCCAAGGCAACGTCGGCCAGTCGCCGGCATGGCGGCAGGCCAGACCGCTGCACCGGCACCGCCCCGATCGGCACCGACATCTGTCTCGCCAGAGTCGAAGGCGTCAATTCAGCGGCCCGCACCAAGCTCTGAAATCACGTCTTCCGCCAAGGATATGCGCGCCCAGCCCACTGTGGCCGATATGCGTGTGGATAAGCAGGAACGCAAACCATCGCCGGCGGAAGTTGCGGATGCAAACTTTCGCCGTGGACTGGCTATGCAGCGACAGGGAAATGCCGTCCAGGCAGCGAGCTTTTATCGCCAGGCGCTTGACCTGAATGTCGAGCATGCCGGCGCACGGCAGGCTCTGAGTGCCATGCTGCTCGAAGCGAGACAGTTCGATGAGGCCGAAGAACTTTTGCGCAGGGGCATAGAGATCCCGGTTACCCGAATGGCATCGGCGCTTTCCTTGGCGCGCTTAAAGGTGGAGAAGGGAGATGCCGCAACGGCGCTCGACCTGTTGTTGCGCAATTCTGCGGCGGGTGAGGGCAGCGCCGACTACCAGGGATTCGCCGGGGCCTTGCTGAACCGGGTCGGACGAAGCGGTGAGGCCATCGAGCGCTATCAATCTGCCACTCGGCTTGCGCCATCGGACGCGAGGTGGTGGGCGGGGCTCGGGATAGCCCTCGATGCAGGTGGGCGCACCGCCGAAGCCCGTGAGGCCTATGTCAAGGCGAAATCCTTGCCCGGACTGCCGCCGGATTTGGCGCAACACGTCGAGCTGCGTTTACGCTGATCCGCACCGGGTCAGCGCCGTTGTTGCGTTGCCGCCACCAGCTTGCTTTGGGCCCAGGCGTGCAGGTGGGATAACGGGCCGGTAAGGTTCGCCCAAGCGTCTACCATCGCCCGCCGATATTTTTCGCGCTGGTTTTCCTCTGCCCTTATGTAGGCCTGCAACTGTTCATTGATCAATTCACGGGCTCTGTCCTCAGCCCGGGTTTGGATCATCCTTACTCCGTCACGCGCACTGTAGTCTTCCGAAAGCGAGTATGGCAGGGTGATCGAAGTAGCTAGGCGGGCTACTTCACGTAAGGTATCGGCACGTTCAATCGACGAGATCGCTCCCTCACACCGGTTCACGAAGCGTCGTGCCTCCATGCGCAGAAGATTTTTGTCGACAGGATCTCTGAGAGCCATTCCGATAGTCCTTTGCCACGATTGTAGCCGCGCCTCACTGCTTCAGTGCGCGGGCCAACACGAGGTTGGCGACCCGCGCTGCGCCGCAGGCCTTAAGCGCGCCGGCCAGTTCGTTCAACGTGGCGCCGGTGGTCATCACGTCGTCCACCACCAGCACTGATTTCCCGCTTAAGTCGATGCTGCAGTTAAAGGCGTGACGGATGTTCTTTGCCCGTTCTTTCCAGGGCAGGCTTGCCTGAGGCAGGGTGTCGAGGGCGCGGGTTATCCTCGTTATTTCGAGGGGCGTCTGCCAATGGCGCGCCAAGGGACGGGCGAGTTCCACTGCCTGGTTGAAGCCGCGCTCGGCGAGTCGGGTTGGCGCCAACGGTACCGGAATGATCAGGTCCGGCGGCGTGCTTGGCGCGAACTCCAGCATGGACGTGGCCAGAAAGTCGGCGCTGGCAAGACGGTGACCGTACTTGAGGGCATGGATCAGGGTGTCGATCGGGAACTCGTAACGGAAAACGGCATGGCTGGCGTCGAAGTAGGGTGGCCGCTTGAGGCACTCGCCGCAAACCGCGGCGCCCGGGGTCGGCAAGGCGCAGACTGGACAGCAATCCGCCGGCATTCGGGGCAGCATGTCACGGCAGGCGGCGCAGAGCAAATGTCTGCCGCCGGGGGCGGAACAAAGAAAACATGCACGCGGCAACAGCGCGTCGACGACGTGTGCCATCCGGCCCTGCGACGGGAAGCCGTGCCCCGCTGGATTTGACAAGCCCGCCTCCTTCCACCAAGATTCGCGCCTTTCCAGCATTCTAGCGAGCCCCCGCAATGACTATTTCGGCCGCCCCGCAAACCCAGACCGCCGCACCCGTTCCGCAACTGCGCTGGACCACGGATGCCATCGTCGGCCTCTTCGAACTTCCCTTCAACGACCTGCTGTTCCGCGCCCAGGAAATCCATCGGCAGAACCATGCCGCCAATGCCGTGCAGCTTTCCACGCTGCTCTCGATCAAGACCGGCGGCTGCTCCGAGGACTGCGGCTATTGTTCGCAGTCGGCCCACCACGGCGAGGCCGAGCGCGAGGCCTTGCTGGACGTCGATGAGGTGGTCAGTGCCGCCAAGGCGGCCAAAGACAAGGGCGCCACGCGGTTTTGCATGGGCGCCGCCTGGCGCGGACCGAAGGATACCGACCTCGACCGCGTCGCCACCATGATCGGTGCGGTCAAGGCGCTGGGCATGGAGACCTGCGTCACCCTGGGCATGCTCAAGCCCGGTCAGGCCGACAAGCTCAAGGCCGCCGGCCTCGACTACTACAACCACAACCTCGATACCGCGCCCGAGTTCTACGGCCAGGTGATCAAAACGCACAGCCAGCAGGAGCGCTTCGACACCCTGGATCAGGTCCGTGCGGCAGGCATCAACGTCTGCTGTGGCGGCATCGTTGGCATGGGCGAAACACGCCGTGGCCGTGCTTCATTGCTGGCCGAACTGGCGAACCTGACGCCGCCGCCCGAATCGGTGCCGATCAACCAACTGGTGCCGATGCCGGGCACGCCGCTGGAGAATGCGCCGCCGCTCGACCCCTTTGAGTTCGTGCGCACCATCGCCGTGGCTCGCATCATCATGCCGGGTTCGCTGGTACGCCTCTCGGCCGGCCGCCAGGGCATGAGCGACGAGCTGCAGGCGCTGTGCTTCCTCGCTGGCGCCAACTCGATCTTTTACGGCGACAAGCTGCTGACCGCCGATAATCCCGAAGCGGGGCGCGACGAGGTGCTGTTCCAGCGCCTGGGGCTGCACGCCGCGTAAGCAGCCATGCGCGGCGACTTCGCTCAAGCCGCCGCGACCTACGATTCGGCGGCGGCCCTCGCCCGCGAAGTGGGTACTCGCATGGCCGAGCGACTCGACCTCGTCAAGCTGGCTCCGGCACGTGTGGCGGACATCGGCTGCGCTACCGGCGATGGCATCCGCGAGCTGCAAACCCGCTACCCGAAGGCGCTGCCTCTGGCCGTCGACTACGCGCTGCCGATGCTGAGCGCGGTGCGTGCCGCGGTACCCTTGACCCAGCGCCTGCTCAGGCGTGGGCCGCGACTGCTGAATGCCGATGTACGCGCCCTGCCGCTGGGCCCGGGCTGCCTCGGACTGGCCTGGTCCAACCTGGTGCTGCACTGGCTGGACGATCCACTGCCCGCCTTCCGTGAACTGCACCGCGTCCTTGAAGTCGGCGGCTTGCTTACGTTTTCCCTGCTTGGCCCGGATACCCTGAAACCCCTGCGCGCCGAGGCACGGAAAGTCGGCGCCGGCACTACGGCGAAACCCTTCCTCGACATGCACGACATCGGCGACATGCTGGTCGCTGCCGGCTTCGCCGACCCGGTGATGGATATGGAGATGATCACCCTCAGCTACGGCAGCCCGCGTCGTTTCCTCGCCGACCAGCGGCGGCTGGGCGTGCGCGACGGCCTGCTTGGGGGCGGCGGCTGGCGCGCCTGGCGCCAGGCGTTCGCCGCTTGGCCGCGCGATAGCGAGGGACGCCTCAATGCGGGCTTCGAGATTGTTTACGGCCACGCCTGGAAGGCGCCCGCACGGCAGACAGCCGATGGCCGGGCCGTGGTGAACTTTCACCGACGATGAAGCGCGCGAAGCAGCGGCCCCTTAAGCCGCGTAATCCCGTCGCCGTGACGCCGCTGCTGAAGAAAGGCGGCGCCCACGCCCGCCATGACAAGCGCGCCAGCCGCGCAAGGCAAAAGGCGGCATTGCGCCGCGACTCGGCCGACTGAACCTGTTTTCCCGAACGAAACCGGCTTCGGCCGGGGATGGCGTTCGCCCATTTTGGCCGAGCTACGTGAAATCCACTATTGCGTATTGTGAAGTAGTATTTTACAATGTGGAACATTCGCATCCGGTAGGCCCATAAAACGGGTCTATCCTGCGAAGAAAAATCGGGCGGGAGCGGATGGCCGGCAGACCCCGGCAGGGCGATCGTCACGAGAAAAGAAGCGGAACGGCCCGGCGCGATGATCTCGCTCCGGCATTCAACGAAACGAGGAGTCGTCATGTCTGCCATGCCCCTTGCCGCGCCTTCCGACGCGGACCCCCAGGAAACCCGCGAATGGCTCGACGCGCTGCAAGCCGTCATTGCCGAGGAGGGGCCCGAACGCGCCCACTTCCTGCTGGAACAGCTGATCGCGCTCGGTCATCAGACCGGCATAAACATGCCCTACAGCGCCACCACCGACTACATCAACACCATCCCGGTGGACCAGCAGCCGGTGGCACCGGGCGATTACGAGATGGAGCATCGCATCCGCACGTATGCGCGGTGGAACGCGCTGGCCATGGTATTGCGCGCCAACAAGGGTGATTCCAACCTTGGCGGCCACATCGCCAGCTATGCCTCGGCCGCCACGCTCTATGACGTCGGCTTCAACCATTTCTGGCGTTCGCCGCTGCAGGAAGGCGGTGGCGACCTGGTGTTCTCGCAAGGGCATTCCGCGCCCGGCATTTACGCCCGCGCCTTCATGCTCGGCCGGCTGACCGAGGAACAGATGGACGGATTCCGCGCCGAAGTCGACGGCAAGGGCCTGCCTTCCTATCCGCACCCCTGGCTGATGCCCGACTTCTGGCAGTTCCCCACGGTGTCGATGGGCCTCGGCCCGCTGCAGGCAATCTACCAGGCCCGCTTCATGAAATACATGCAGCACCGCGACCTGATCGCCACCAACGACCGCAAGGTGTGGGCCTTCATGGGCGACGGTGAGATGGACGAGCCGGAATCGATGGGTGCTATCGGCATGGCCGGGCGCGAGAAGCTCGACAACCTGGTGTTCGTCATCAACTGCAACCTGCAGCGCCTGGACGGCCCGGTGCGCGGCAACGGCAAGATCATCCAGGAACTCGAATCCGACTTCCGCGGCGCCGGCTGGAACGTGATCAAGGTGATCTGGGGCAGCTACTGGGATCCATTGCTGGCCCAGGACAAGACGGGCCTCCTTCGCCGGCGCATGATGGAGTGCATCGACGGTGATTACCAGACCTTCAAGGCGCGCGACGGCGCCTACGTCCGCAAGCATTTCTTCGGCAAGTATCCCGAGTTGGAGAAGATGGTCGCCACCTGGTCTGACGACGACATCTGGCGCCTGAACCGTGGCGGCCATGACCCGCACAAGGTGTATGCCGCCTATGCCGCCGCGTCCGCCCACAAGGGGCAGCCCACCGTCATCCTGGCCAAGACCATCAAGGGCTACGGCATGGGCGAGTCCGGCGAGGCGCAGAACATTACCCACCAGCAGAAGAAAATGGGTACCACCTCGCTCAAGGCCTTCCGCGACCGCTTCAAGCTGCCGGTGAAGGACGAGGACCTCGAAAAGCTGCCCTACATCAAGTTCCCCGAAGGCTCGCCGGAACTCAACTACATGCGCGAGCGGCGCATGGCGCTGGGCGGCTACCTGCCCGCGCGCCGGCCCAAGGCCGAGTCGCTGCCGGTGCCGCCGTTGTCCGCCTTCGAGGCCTTGACCAAGGCCGGCGGCGAGGGACGCGAGTTCTCCACCACGATGTCCTTCGTGCGCGGCCTCAACGTCATGCTCAAGGACAAGGTGATCGGCAAGCGTGTGGTCCCGATCGTAGTCGACGAGTCGCGCACCTTCGGTATGGAAGGACTGTTCCGCCAGATCGGCATCTGGAACCAGGAAGGCCAGAACTATGTGCCGCAGGACGCCGACCAGATGATGTTCTACAAGGAGACCAAGACCGGCCAGATCCTGCAGGAAGGCATCAACGAGGCCGGCGCCATGGCCGACTGGATCGCCGCCGGCACCAGCTACTCGACCCACGGCGTGCCGATGATCCCCGTGTATGTCTGTTACTCGATGTTCGGCATGCAGCGCACCTTGGACCTGGTCTGGGCAGCCGGCGACCAGCGCGCGCGCGGCTTCCTGATCGGCGGCACCGCCGGGCGCACCACGCTCAACGGCGAAGGCCTGCAGCACGAGGACGGCCATTCGCAGATCCTTGCCGGCGTCGTGCCGAACTGCGTTTCCTACGATCCGACCTTCGCCTACGAGGTTGCCGTGGTCATGCAGGACGGCCTGCGGCGCATGGTCACCGAGCAGGAGGACGTCTTCTATTACCTGACGGTGATGAACGAAAACTACGAGCACCCGGCGATGCCGGCCGGCGCCGAAGCGGCCATCCTCAAGGGCATGTACCAGTTCCGCAAGGGCGCCGCCTCCAATGGTCCGCGGGTCCAGCTGCTGGGCTCCGGCACCATCTTCATGGAAGCCATCGCCGCCGCAGACCTGCTGAAAAAGGACTGGGGCGTCGAGGCCGACCTTTGGTCCTGCCCAAGCTTCAACGAGCTGGCGCGCGACGGCCAGGACTGCGCGCGCTGGAACCTGCTGCATCCAACTGAGAAGCAGCGTGTGCCGCACGTTGCCGCCTGCCTCGCCGAGACGCGCGGCCCGGTGGTCGCCGCGACCGACTACATCCGCAATTTCGCCGAACAGATTCGCCCCTGGGTGTCTCGCAGCTACACGGTGCTCGGCACCGACGGCTTTGGCCGCTCCGATACGCGCGAGAAGCTGCGCCACTTCTTCGAGGTCGATCGCCACTGGATCACCCTGGCGGCGCTGACCGCGCTGGCCGAGGAGGGTGCGGTAAAGAAGGAGAAAGTCGCCGAGGCGATCAAGAAGTACGGCCTCGATCCCAACAAGCCCAACCCCGCGAAGGTGTAAGCCATGTCACAGCTTATCGAAATCAAGGTTCCCGACATCGGCGACTTCAAGGACGTGCCGGTGATCGAGGTGCTGGTCAAGGTCGGCGACACGATCAAGGCCGAGGACTCGCTGGTCACGCTGGAATCCGACAAGGCGACCATGGACGTGCCCTCGCCGGTCAGCGGCGTGATCCGCGAGATGAAGCTCAAGGTCGGCGACAAGGTGGCGGAGGGCACGCTGGTCGCGATCGTCGACAGCGGTGCCGCCGCCCAGACCCCGGCGGCGGCCCCGGCACCTGCAGCGGCTCCCGCGCCAGCTCCGGCTTCCGCGGCTCCGGCGCCCGTTGCGGCCGCCGCGACGGTGGAAGTGCGCGTGCCCGACATCGGCGACTTCAAGGACGTGCCGATCATCGAAGTCCTGGTCAAGCCCGGCGACACGGTGAAGGCGGAAGACCCGCTGATGACCCTTGAATCGGACAAGGCGACGATGGACATCCCCAGCCCGGCCTCCGGCGTGATCGGCGAGCTGAAGGTCGGCGTTGGCCACAAGGTGTCCGAAGGCACGCTGCTGGCGTTGCTGACAGTCGGCGCTGGCGGTACGGCGGCTGCAGCGGCCCCTGTCGCGGCGGCGGCGCCTGCGCTGGCTGCGGCCCCCGCCGCGCCTGCGGCGGCTGCGGCCCCGGCACCCGCTGCCTCTGCCGCCTCGGTCGATTTCCGTCCCGGCGACGCCGAACTGATCACCCAGCCGCCGCGCGTGGCGATGCCGACGCCGGCAGACCGGTTGACTGGCAAGGCCGCCCACGCCAGCCCCTCGGTGCGCCGCTTCGCGCGCGAACTCGGTGTTGACATCGCCAAGGTGCCGGGCACCGGGCCCAAGGGCCGCATCCTGCAGGGCGACGTCCAGGCCTGGGTCAAGGGCGTGCTGAGCGCGCCGCCGCCCGCGCCTGCGGCGCCTGCCGGCGGCAACCTGGGCGGCATGGAACTGCTGCCTTGGCCGAAGATCGATTTCTCCAAGTTCGGCCCCATCGAAGTGCAGCCGCTGTCGCGCATCAAGAAGATCTCGGGCGCCAACCTGGCGCGCAACTGGGTGATGATCCCGGCCGTCACCTACCACGAGGATGCCGACATCACCGACCTCGAAGCCTTCCGCGTCCAGATCAACAAGGAGAACGAGAAGTCCGGCGCCAAGCTGACCATGCTTGCCTTCCTGATCAAGGCCTGTGTCAAGGCGATGCAACGGCACCCGGAGTTCAACGCTTCGCTCGATGGCGACAACCTGGTGCTGAAGAAGTATTTCAACATCGGCTTTGCCGCCGACACGCCGAACGGCCTCGTCGTGCCGGTGATCAAGAACGCCGACCAGAAGTCGGTGCTCGACATCGCCAAGGAGTCCGGCGACCTGGCCAAGCAGGCGCGCGACGGCAAGCTCAAGCCCGCCGACATGCAGGGCGCCTGCTTCACCATCAGCTCGCTGGGCGGTATCGGCGGCACCTACTTCGCGCCCATCGTCAATGCGCCGGAAGTCGCCATCCTCGGCGTCAACAAGTCGGCGATGAAGCCGGTGTGGGACGGCAAGCAATTCGTCCCGCGACTGATCCTGCCGCTGTCGCTGACCGCCGACCACCGCGTCATCGACGGCGCCCTGGCGACGCGCTTCAACGTGTATCTGGCGCAGCTCCTTGCCGACATGCGGAGAAGCATGCTGTGACCACGCTCACCGTGGCCAAGAAGGGAGACCGGGTCGCCATCGCGGCGGACGGTCTCACTACCTTCGGCGACACGCGCCTGGCGCGCAGCTACAAGGGCGAGCACGACAAGATCCTCGACATCGCCGGATCGAAGATCGGCATCTGCGGGTCCTCGGCCCACCACCTGGTGCTGGTCAGCGCCTTCTCGAAGCTCGAGGACATCAAGCTCGGCTCGCGCATGGAGGTGTACGAAACCTTCCGCCGCCTGCACCCGGTGCTCAAGGAACACGCCTTCCTCAATCCCAAGGAGGATGACGACGATCCCTACGAGAGTTCGCAGATCACCGCCCTGATCGCCAACAGCAGCGGCATCTACGGCGTCTATTCCTACCGCGAGGTGTTCGAGTTCGACCGCGTCTGGGCCGCCGGCTCGGGCCGCAGCTTCGCGCTCGGCGCCATGCACGCGCTGTACGACTCGGCGCTGACCGCGGCCGAGATCGCCCGTGCCGGCGTCGACGCCGGCATCGAATTTGATACCTCCTCGGGACCGCCCATCGTGGTCCACGAGTTCACCCTGGAGAAACCCCAATGAGCGACAGCGTCGAAGTGAAGGTTCCCGACATCGGCGACTTCAAGGACGTGCCGATCATCGAAGTGCTGGTCAAGGCCGGCGACACGGTCAAGGCCGAAGATCCGCTGATCACGCTGGAATCGGACAAGGCGACGATGGACGTGCCCTCACCGGTCTCGGGCACCATTAGCGAGCTGAAAGTGAAGGTCGGCGACAAGGTGGCCGAGGGCAGCCTGGTCGCTATCGTAAAAGTTGCCGCAGGCACGCAGGGCGCTGGCGCCGGTGTACCTGTTGCGCCCGCCGCGCCGGCACCGGTCGCCGTATCGCCAGCGCCGACTCCTGCTCCGGTCGCCGGGCACGCGGTTGGCAAGTTCGCCGGCAAGGCCGACCTCGAATGCGAGATGCTGGTGCTTGGCGCCGGCCCCGGCGGCTATTCGGCCGCCTTCCGCAGCGCCGACCTCGGCATGAAGACCGTGATCGTCGAGCGCTACGCGACGCTGGGCGGCGTCTGCCTCAATGTCGGCTGCATCCCGTCGAAGGCCCTGCTGCACGTCGCTGAGGTCATGGACGAGGCGGCGCACGCCAAGGACCTCGGCGTCAGCTTCGCGGCGCCCCAGGTGGACATCGATGCCCTGCGCAAGCACAAGGAAAAGGTGGTCGGCAAGCTGACCGGCGGACTCGCCGGCATGGCCAAGGCGCGCAAGGTCGAGGTTGTGCGCGGTTACGGCCACTTCCTCGACGCCAACCACCTCGAGGTCGAGGAGACCACGGGAACGGCGCAGGACAAGACCGGTGCAAAAAAGGTGGTGCGCTTCCAGAAATGCATCATCGCCGCGGGTAGCGCGGCCTTCCACCTGCCCTTCATTCCGCGCGATCCGCGCATCGTGGATTCGACCGGGGCGCTCGAGCTCAGGCAGGTGCCGAAGAAGATGCTGGTCATCGGCGGTGGCATCATCGGCCTCGAGATGGCCACCGTGTATTCGACGCTGGGCGCCCGGGTGGACGTGGTCGAGATGCTCGACGGCCTGATGCAGGGGCCGGACCGCGACCTGGTCAAGGTCTGGGAAAAACAGAACCTGCACCGCTTCGACCAGGTGATGCTGAAGACCAAGACAGTGGCTGTCGACGCCAAGCCCGACGGTCTCTGGGTGAAATTCGAGGGCGAGAAGGCGCCGGCCGAGGCCGTGCGCTACGACATGATCCTGCAGTCCGCCGGTCGTGCACCGAATGGCAAGAAGATCGCCGCCGAGAAGGCCGGCGTGGTGGTCGGCGAGCGTGGCTTCATCCCGGTCGACAGCCAGATGCGCACCAACGTGCCGCACATCTACGCCATCGGCGACATCGTCGGCCAGCCCATGCTGGCGCACAAGGCAGTGCACGAGGCTCACGTCGCCGCCGAGGCGGCCGCCGGGCAGAAGGCGCACTTCGATGCGAAAGTCATCCCCGGCGTGGCCTATACCCACCCCGAGGTGGCCTGGGTCGGCACCGGCGAGGACGAGGCGAAAAAAGCCGGGCGCAAGGTCAGCGTCGCCAAGTTCCCCTGGGCGGCGTCGGGCCGCGCGATCGCCAACGGCGCCGACTACGGCTTCACCAAGCTGGTGTTCGACGAGGAGACGCACCGCGTGATCGGCGGCAGCATCGTCGGCCCCGGCGCCGGCGACATGATCGGCGAAGTTGCACTGGCCATCGAAATGGGCGCCGACGCTGTCGACATCGGCAAGACCATCCATCCGCACCCGACCCTGGGCGAGACCATCGGCATGGCGGCGGAAGTCGCCCACGGCAGCTGTACCGACCTGCCGCCGCAGCGGAAAAAGTAGGGAATTCCTGATTTACGCGGAGGCGGCCAGTCCGGTAGACTGGTCGCTACCGTGCTGAAGAACCTACTTTCGCGGTTCCAGGAAAAGAAGGCGCCCGACCACCCGCTGGCTACGGACGAGGGCCTCAACGCCCTCATGGCGGAGACTCCCGAATCCGACCCGCGCCGACTGCTGTTCGACATCGACCAGTGGTTCGGTAACATGGAGGAGGTTGCCAAGGAGATCGGGCCGACGCTGGCCCTGCGCGCACTGGCCCGCCTCGACCAGTTTGCCCGCCCCAGCGCGCGCCACCTGCTGGTCCGTTACCTGACTCCGATGGAACGGGAGTACCAGTCGGAAGCCGCGTGGTCCGCGCTGGACGAGCACGCCGCACTCCAGTACCGCTGCTACCGGATGTTCATCCTTCCTGGTCTGACGATGGCGACGGATGAAGACAAGGTGCGCATGACGCGCTGTGCCAACCGTGCCCTGATGGCCTGGGGCTTGCGCAAGAAACTGCAGCACTTCCGTTATCGTCGACCGGCCCCCGAACTTTGGCAGGATGCCCACGATTTGTTGGCCGTGCTTGGCAAGCTCGGCTTGCTCAAGACGGTGGCTGCTCCCTATCGCAACGAGCCGGACAGTACCCCGCTCAGCGAGTACCTGATCGGCGTCTATCTCGAATTCGCGCCGATGGGAAACCTGGTGCCGCAGCAGATGGAGTTCATCGATGGCGTGTTGCGCCATGGAGGCGGCCTGGAACTGAGTTCGCAAGCCACCGAGCACACCAGCCATGTGATCGATATCGCCGCCGCTGCCGGGCCGCGGCCCTACCAGCCCGGACCAGAAGCCGGCGGCAGCCTGCGCTACTGCTCGGTGAGCCGGTTGAAGGCGCCGATGATGCGTTTTGCGGCCCAGTATCGCCGGCCCGAGGGCGCGCCGGAATGGTTGGGCCAGTGCCCTGCGAGCAAGGCCCAGGTGGAGGCGGCGATCCAGGTCCTGATGACGCATTGGGGCGGTCCGCCACCCAAGCGCGGCAGGGCTCGTAGCGCACGCCAGAACGAGATGCGCGTGATGCTGGGTTTTGGCCTGGCCCGACGCATGGTCGCCGCCGCGCATTTCGCCCGCATGGGACGATCGCTGAAGTACGAGGGCAACGATTTCGAAAGCATTTCACGGCAGTTCGACGAAACCCGCTTCGGCAAGGTGAGCATTGGCGAAGACGACGTCCAATCGGTTGCCGCCGATGGCGATGAAGGCGAAATCCTGACGCCGTTGCAAATATTGCGCAAGCTGGAAACGGGTGGTGACCAGGCCCAGATGGAGCACTGGACGCAAGTCGACGGCAGCGAAACCGGCATGGGCTTCGTGATTCCGGCGGTGTTGCCGCGCCATCGCATCGGCATGCTGATCTGCTTTCGCGAGGCGGAAGGCATGGATTGGCGCATGGGGGTGGTGCGCCGCATCGGTCGTGACGCGGCGAATCGTCCCAGCGTGGGCATCGAGACGCTTGCCTGGCCGTCGAACTGCGCCCTGGCCAAGCCCAGCGGGATGGAAAGTGCCTGGACCAAGGTAGCCGATGGTGGCGGGCATGGCTGGTCGGATGCCATCATCGTCAGCCTGGATGGGCAGGAGCTGGTATTGCCGGCCGGCACCTTCTTCGAGAACCTTGAAATCGATTTGCGCAGCGAGTTCGGGCAATGGAAGTTGCGCATGGAAGCGCTGCTTGATCGCGGTCCGGACTATGACAGAATCCGGTTTTTGCGCATTTCCTGAGACATCCATGACCCAAGACGAACTGAAGCAGGCGGTGGCCCGGGCCGCCCGCGATTACGTGGCCGATCGCTTGCCTCAGGGCGCGATCCTGGGAGTCGGCACTGGCAGCACGGCGAATTTCTTCATCGACGAGTTGGCCGCGATCAAGGGGCGGCTGGGGGGTACCGTCGCCAGCTCGGAAGCCACCGCAAAGCGACTCGCGGGTCATGGTATCCGCGTCCTCGACCTCAATGACATCGATGCCATGGGAATCTATGTCGATGGCGCGGACGAAATCGACCACGGCCTGGCGATGATCAAGGGCGGGGGCGGCGCATTGACGCGCGAAAAGATCGTGGCCGCCGTCGCCGAGACCTTCGTCTGCATCTGCGATGCGTCCAAGCGCGTGCCGGTGATGGGCAAGTTTCCGCTGCCGGTGGAAGTGATCCCGATGGCGCGCGCCTACGTCGCGCGCGAACTGGAAAAGCTCGGTGGCCTGCCCAAGCTGCGCGAGGGCTTCGTTACGGACAACGGCAATGTGATCCTCGACGTGCATGGCCTGTCGATCACCGATCCGGCGGGACTGGAGCAGGCCGTCAACCAGATTGTCGGCGTGGTTACCAATGGCCTGTTCGCCCGGCGCGGGGCCGACCTGTTGCTACTGTCCAGTCCCGACGGCGTGCAGACCTTCCAGCGCTGAAACAATTCCGTCACATGCGGCCGCTATAGTCGCGGGATCGCTTAACGGGTGGCACCATGAATCAGGAACACATCAGCCGGCAATTCGATGCCGATCTCGAGGGCTTGCGCACGCGTGTGCTGGCGATGGGCGGACTGGTCGAGCAGCAGCTGAAGCGGGCCATGGATGGGCTGGAATCGGGCGACATCGGCCTGATCGATCAGGTGATTGCCAACGATCGCCAAGTCAATCGCCACGAGGTAGAACTCGACGAGGCCTGCAACAACGTGATCGCACGGCGCCAGCCGGCGGCGGTCGACCTGCGCATGATCATGACCGTGGTGAAGACCATCACCGACCTCGAGCGCATCGGCGACGAAGCCAAGAAGATCGCCAAGATGGCCCGTGCGCTCCATTCCGGCGAGTCGCGCAGCATGCCACGGGTTGATCTGCGCGGTCCGGCCGACATTGCGGTGGCCATGTTGCGCAAGGCGCTCGACGCCTTTGCGCGCCTCGACGTGAATTCCTCCGCCGACGTGGTGCGCCAGGACCGGGAAGTCGATGCCGGCTTCCAGGCTGCAATGCGCCAGCTGATCACCTTCATGATGGAAGATCCGCGCACCATTTCGAGCTCGCTGGATCTGCTGTTCGTCGCGCGCTCGATCGAGCGCGTCGGCGATCACGCCAAGAACATCTCCGAGTACGTGGTGTATCTCGTCAAGGGCCGCGACGTGCGCCACATTGGCCTGGAGGCCATGGAGAAGGAAGTTGCCGGGCGTTGAGCCCGGCATGTCCGTTTACTGCCGGGGTGGCACGTAGCCGCTGATCTGGTCGGCGCCTTCACCGAAGAAATGCTTGGTGACCTGTTCCGCCAGGTATTTGCGGTGCTGGGGATCGGCCAGGCTGAGACGGTTTTCGTTGATGATCATGGTCTGCAGCTTGATCCACTGCTGCCAGGCTTCCTTGGAAACGTTTTCCCACAATTTCTTGCCGAGTTCGCCCGGCATGGGCGGCAGGTCGAGGCCTTCCGCCTCGCGTCCCAGTTTGACGCAGTTCACCATTCGTGCCACGGTGTTTCCTTTCGCAGTAAGCAGCGCAAAACGCGCAGTTTACCTTGACTTGCGAAGAGCGCTACAAGCCCTTCACCAACACCTTCGAACGACGCTGCAGGTTATACAGTTCGCGCCTTGCCGCGGGCAGGGCGTCGACGTCGGTTTCGGCAAAACCCCTTTCGATGAACCAGTGCGCGGTACGTGTGGTTAGCACGAACAGGCGCTTTAACTTGAGTTTCTTCGCCCGGGCTTCGATGTGGTTGCGCAACTGGTCGCCGTAGCCGCTGCGACGGAAATCGGGCACCACGGCAAGGCAGGCCAACTCGGCGGCCTTTTCGCTGGAGAATGGATAGATCGCGGCGCAGCCGACGATCACCCCGTCGTGTTCCACCACCGAGAACTGGGTAATCTCCATTTCGAGCCGCTCGCGTCCGCGCTTGACCAAAGTGCCGTCAGCCTCCAGCGGCTCGATCAGGCCGAGGATGGCGCCAACGTCGTCGATGGTGGCGTCGCGCAGCCGCGCCAGCGGTGCGCTGGTCAGCACGGTGCCGATGCCGTCGCGGGTGAATAGCTCCATCAGCATGGCGCCGTCGGCCTGGCGGTCGAGGAAGTGCACGCGACCGACGCCGGAGCGGCAGGCGCGGATGGCGCTTGGCAGCACACGGGCGACTTCCGGCGCCTGCTTGCCCAGGTAGCGGGCCGCAAGCTTCTGTGCTTCGTCGGCAGTGACGGCGTCGATCAGCGCGCCCTTGCCATTGCGCAGCCCCGGCGCGTCGCAGAGGTAGATCAGCTTGTCGGCCTTGACCGCGACGGCAACGGCCTCGGCGGCTTCCTCCCAGGCCAGATTGAAGATCTCGCCGGTCGGCGAGGCGCCGATGGGTGTGATCAGGACCACGTTTTCCTGCGCCAGGTCGGCCTGGATTTCTTCGGCGATCACCTTGCGCACCGCGCCGGTGTATTGGAAGTCGATGCCATCGACCACGCCGACCGGGCGCGCGGTGATGAAATTGCCGCCGGTGACGCGCAAAAATGCCCCGGCCATCGGCGTGTTGGGCAGTCCTTGCGACAGCAGGGCCTCGATCTCGATGCGGGTCACGCCCATGGCGCGCTTGACGCATTCCAGCGCCTCGCCGTCGGTGACGCGCAGGCCCTTGTGAAAGCGCGGCGTCAGTCCGCGCGCGTGCATTTCGGCATCGATCTGCGGCCGTGCGCCATGCACCAGCACCAAACGTATGCCCATGCTGTCCAGCAGGGCGATGTCGTGGATCAGGGCCTGGGCGGCACCCGACTCGAGGACTTCGCCGCCGAAGGCGATGACGAAGGTACGACCGCGAAAGGCATGGATGTAAGGCGCCGCCTGGCGCACCCAGGCTACCAGGCGGGCATCGGTTTCAGGCTGGCTTTCGCGAGTCTCCAGGGTCATTTCGTGGGTTTGCCTTTGCTGGGTTTGGATGGGGCGGGCCGGCTCCCGGGTTTGGGCGTGGCCTTGGCGGGCGCGGCCTGAACTGCGGGTGCGGGCGTCGACTTCGGCGCGGATGGCTTGGCCAGTACTGCAGTCGGTTTGGCTGCTTTCGCGGCTTTCTTGTCCTTCTTTTCCTTGGCGGGCTTTTCCGGCTTGGCGTGCGGGATTGGCTTGCCTTCGAGCTCGGCCTCCAGCCGTTCGCAAATCGTGCACAGTACTTTCACCCGGGCATAACCCTTGTCATTGGCTTCGACCAGCGTCCAGGGCGCGATGCCCGTGCTGGTGCGGTCGACCATGTCGCAGATGGCTTCCTGATAGGCATCCCATTTTTCGCGATTGCGCCAGTCTTCCTCGGTGATCTTGAAGCGCTTGAATTCGATCTTCTCGCGTTCCTTGAAGCGACGCAACTGTTCCTCCTGGCTGATCTGCAGCCAGAACTTCACCACGATGACGCCGGCATCGGCGAGGTCGTGCTCGAAATCATTGATTTCGGAGTAGGCCCGCAACCAGTCGGCCTCGGCGCAGAAGCCCTCGACGCGCTCGACCAGCACGCGGCCGTACCAGGTGCGGTCGAAGATCGCCACCCGTCCGTTGCGCGGGATATGCCGCCAGAAGCGCCACAGGTAGGGCTGGGCGCGCTCCTCTTCGGTCGGCGCGGCGACCGGAACGATCTGGTAATCGCGCGCATCCATCGAGGCGGCAATGCGCCGGATGGCGCCACCCTTTCCGGCGGCATCGGCGCCCTCGAAGGCGCAGACCAGCGAACGTCCCTTGAAGCGCGGATCGCGCACCAGCTCGGAAAGCTTGCCCTGCCACTTGGCGAGCTGCGCGTCGTAGTCCTTTTCGCTCAGGGCGTGTTTCAGGTTGAGCTCGGAAAGCACATTGCGGCCATCGATATTGACCCGCATCGGCGGCGCCACCGGGGTAGTCTGCTTGCCCTCGTCGGCAAGCCGCTGGCGGATCGCCTTGAGCAGGATCTGGCCGGTGGTCAGCGAGCGATAGCGGTCATCCTCGCCTTCGACGATGATCCACGGCGCCCAGGGCGTATTGGTCATGCGCAACACGTGGCCGACCACGTCCTGCAATTTGTCGTAGGTCTTGAGCCGGTCCCAGTTCCACTTGGTGACGCGCCAGGCTGTCTTGGGATCTTTCTCCAGCGCTTTCAGGCGCCGCTTCTGGCCATCCTTGGTCAGGTGGAACCAGAACTTGAGCACCAGCGCACCTTCGTTGACCAGCATCGCCTCGAAGCGGTTGATCTGGTCGATACGGGCATCCATGTCGGCCTGGCGCATGCTGCCCTCGAGCCGATCATGGATCGGGCTCGAATACCAGGACCCGGCAAACACGCCGATGCGGCCCTTGGGTGGCAGGGCACGCCAGTAGCGCCACATGAAGGGGCGCTCGCGTTCCTCGTCGGTGGGTGTCGAGAACGCCAGCGTGGAGATGAAACGCGGGTCCATCCATTCATACAGGATGTTGATGGTCTCGCCCTTGCCGGCACCGTCCTGGCCGCTGACCAGCACGACCACGGGAATCTTGCCGTTCTCTTTGAGGTCGTATTGCGCATCCTGCAGGGCGGCCCGCAGGGCCGGGACTTCCTTTTTGTAGGTCTGTTTGTCGATCTTGTGACCGAGTTCCGCGGATTCGAACATTACCAATCTCCCCAAAGTGCCATCATTGCCGCCACGGCGCCCAATCCGGCGGTTTCGGTGCGCAATACGCGCGGCCCCAGCCCGATGGCATGGAAGCCGGCGGCGCGCGCCGCCAGGATTTCAGCGTCCTCGAATCCTCCCTCGGGACCGACCAGCAGGCTGATCGGAGCCTCGGCGGGCGCCAAGTCGCGCAGGCGGGCGGCAACCCCCGGCGCACAAACCAGACGCAGCCCATTCTCCTGCGCGGCCATGCCAAGGTATTGCGTCAGATCAAGGATAGGCGCGACGGCGGGAACCCGGTTGCGTCCGGATTGCTCGCAGGCGGCGATGGCGACATTGCGCCAGTGTTCGACCCGGCGCTCGGCGCGCTCGCCGGCAAGCCGGATCACGCTGCGTTTGGCGGCCACCGGCTGGATGCGCCGCACGCCGAGTTCGACCGCCTTTTGCACCACGAAATCCATCTTGTCGCTGGACGGCAGCGCCTGCACCAGGGTCAGGTCGAGCGGCGGCTCGCAATCGCGGTCCTCGAATGTTTCGAGGGTGGCGCGCAGGCTCTTGCCGGCCGGATGAAGGCTTGCCCGCCACTGTCCGCCACGTCCGTCGAACAGGATCGCCGTGTCGCCAGCGCCGACTCTCAGGACTTTCAGGGCATGGTGTGCAGCTTCCGCCGTCAGTTCGACGTGGGCGCCGGGATGCAAAGGGAATGGGCAGAAGAACCTCGGTATCATGGACGGATTATCCCACTGGGGGATACCGATTCCCCGCTTTTGCGGGGAACCCCATCACCATAATCCGGAAGCCGCGCATGGTCAGCCTTTCCCCACCTGTTTGCGATTTTGGTCGTCCGGCCATCGATTTCGATCTGCCCGGCGTGGATGGTCGTCGCCACACCCTGGCCAGCGCGCGCGGCCCCAATGGGCTGCTGCTGATGTTCATCTGCAATCATTGCCCCTACGTCAAGGCCGTGCTCGACCGGATCATCCGCGATACCCGTGAGCTGGCAACGCTTGGCATTGCCAGCATTGCGGTCATGAGCAACGATCCGAGCGATTATCCGGAAGACTCCTGGGACAACATGGTCGGGCTGGCGCGCAAACTGGACTTCCCGTTTCCCTACGTGCTCGACGAAACCCAAGCCGTGGCCAGGGCCTATGGCGCGGTGTGCACGCCCGATTTCTTCGGCTACAACGCGAAGCTTGAACTGCAGTATCGCGGCCGCCTCGACGAGTCGCGCAAGGAGGCCGCACCCCCCACGGTGCGGCGGGACCTGTTCGAGGCGATGCGTGCCGTGGCGGAAACCGGGCAGGGGCCGCGGCAGCAGACGCCAGGCATCGGTTGCTCGATCAAGTGGCGCGAGGCATGACCTCGCGGGCAGCGGCACTGGCGGTCCTGTTCTGCGCCGCGCTGCTGCCCGCTGTCGCCAGCGCCCAGATCAATAATCTGCTGATCCAGAGCCAGCCGGGCGGCAGCTTCCGGGTCTGGCACGCTGACGGCGTGTCGGTGCTCGACGACGACGAGGTGATGTTGCTGGAGTCGCTCGCCGAAATCGGCGGCAGCGCGCCGACGGCAAGTGCACTGGGGCCGGCGCGTGCGCTGCGCACCGCACAAGGCGTGATCATCGAGCTGATGGAGCAGACGCGCGACAGGGAGTTGCTGGTCGATCGCGATGCCTGCGGTCATGTGAAGACATGGCATGCCGAAGGTGTCACCCGCCTGAGCGAGGACCAGGCGACTGATCTGGTGATGGCCGCCCTGCCGGGCGGCGGACCGCGTCTCGTGCTCGACGCGGAACGCCATGCCAAGAGTTACCTGACCAACATCGGTGTCATGGTGGCGATCTGGAAGCCGCGTGCCGCCACCCGCTGAGCCTGGCCTATGCCGGCCAGGCCTTCTTCAGCATCTGCAGGAACTCGGTCCGGGTGGTGACACGAATCGAAAGTTCGTTGTAGGGAAAGATCCGGTTCATGTTCTGGCGGTTGGCAGCATTCGCCGGATCGATGGTCACCAGCACGATGATGTTGCCATCGCGCGAATAGGGCAGCCACTCCTGTTCTTCGGCAACCCCCTTGGTGATCTTCGAGGTCAGGTCGCGATTGGGTGACCACGTTCCCTCCTGCGGCTGATAGCGCAGGTTGAATTTCTTGCCGAGTGCGGTACCGATCTTCGCCAGCGGAACATTGAAGTCGTCCACCAGGACCGTTTCTATGTCCTTTGCCTTGCGCTGCGCCCAGCGCTGGGCCAGGTCGAGTTCGGTTTGCTCGATGATGCCTTGCTCGACGAGGGCCTCGTAGCGTTCCGGCAACATGGCCGAGGCCTGCATGCGCTTGGAAAGCGCGAGCGCGAGTGTGGAGGTCAGGGTCTCCAGGGCTTCTTCGGCCATCTTGTCGAAATGGCTGCCGCTGCGCTGGTTGATCAATTGCAGGACGCCAACCAGTTCCTTCAGCGATCCCTCGAGCAGGGGCGCCGCGAGCATCTGCCTCGACCGGAAGCCGGTTGCGCCATCCACGCCGCTGAAGAAGTGGAGGTTGGGGTCGATGCGTTTCATTTCCTCCTTGTCTTCGAGGTCGTCGATGCGCAAGGCTTTCCTTGTCACGCCGACATAGCCTGCAATGCTGCGCCGGTCGAGGGGCAGGACCAGATCCTTGCTGGAATCGATTCCGCTCTTGACTCGCGAGACCAGGGCGCGCCGTTCCTTGTCGTGAACATAAAGCGTCACCCGCTCGCAGCTGAACAATTCGCTGATTTCGGCGGAAAGGCCAACCATGATCTGCGCCGCGTTGTCGGTGCCGTGGATCTTGTTGGTCAGTGCCTGAAGCCGCTTGGCAAAATCCAGGCGGTCCTGGGCACTGCTTTCCTGCGCCTGCGATGCCTCGTTTGGTTTTCCCGCCGCACTCGGTGCTTGCATCCGCTTCGACAGCGCCAGCGCCAGCGTCGTCGTCAGCGCTGCCACCCCTTCTTCGGCGACCTTGTCGAATCGCCCGTCTACCCGCTGGTTTATGAGCTGCAGAACGCCCACCAGCGCCTTGTCCGGCCCTTGCAGCAGCGGAGCGGCGAGCATTTGCCTGGATTTGAATCCGGTGACGCCGTCAACCCGGTTGAAGAATTGCAATTGCGGATCGATGCGTTTCAATTCCTCGGCATCGTCGAGGTTGTCAATGCGCACCGTGGTCTTGGTGGCGGCGACATAGCCTGCAATGCTTCGGTGATCCAGCGGCAGCACCAGGTCCTTGCTGGAATTTATGCCCGACTTGACGCGGGATACCAGCGCCTTGCGCTCGGGGTCGAACACGTACAGGGTGAGGCGCTCGCAGAGGAACAGGTCGCTGATCTCGGACGAGAGTTCGAGCATGATCTGATCGACATTGTCGGTGCCGTGGATCTTGTTCGTGAGTTCCTGCAGCTTCCGCGCAAAATCGAGCCGATCCTGCATCTGCTCGAGCGGGGTGGTTTGTGTCGGGTCGAACTGTGCTTCGCTCATTGGCTTCCTCCAATTCGCCCACCTCGCGATGGACGGGCAATGTTGATCAGGTCATGCTTCCGACGGGCGGGGCCGCGGCTCCTTCGATGCTGCCCTCCCGTTGGCACCGTCGAGTTGTCCGATTCTCTCCCAGATCAAGCGGGAGCCCTCCTTGTCCATGAAATCCACATAGGCTGTGGCCGCCGGCATAAGGCGCTTGTCGGTACGGTAGACCAGGCGCCATTGGCGATTCAACGGTGTCCCGGCCACGTTCAAACGGACGATCTTTCCGACAGAGCGCTCCAGGCCAATGGTATGTTCGGAAATGAAGGAAATGCCGAGGCCGGCCATCACGGCCTGCTTGATCGTTTCGTTGCTGCCCAGCTCCATGGTAGCGCCCGCCGTTACGCCATGCTCGGCGAGAAAGCGCTCGAGCGCGCCGCGGGTTCCCGATCCCTGTTCCCGGATCAACAGGGTCTCCTCGCCCAGCTGGCGCGGCTCGATGCGGCGCTTTTGTGCCAATGGATGATCCGGGGCGGCGATGAACACCAGCGGATGATCGGCGAATACCTTGGCCACGGTTTCGAACTCGGAAGGCGGCGTGCCCATGATCGCCAGATCGATGTCGTTTTCTGCCAAATGCCGGACGATGGCGCCCCGGTTGTTGACGGTGAGTTGGATGTCGACACCCGGATGACGTCGGCGGAACTCGGCCAGCAATGATGGCGCGAAGTATTTGGCGGTACTCACCACGCCGATCTTCAATCGCCCGGACTCCACACCCTTGAGCGCGGCGAGCGCCTCGCTGGCCTCGCGCAACTGCTCCGCGATGCGCCGCGCCTGACGCGCGACTTCCTCGCCGGCGGCGGTGAGGCGCACCTTTTTGCCGGCCTGCTCGGTCAGCGGGAGCCCGGCCTGGTCTTCCAGCGCCTGTACCTGCATCGATACCGCCGGTTGCGTCAGGTGCAGTTCCTCGGCCGCACGCGAAAACGAAAGATGGCGGGCCACGGCCTCGAAGATCTTGAGCTGGCGCAAGGTGATGTTCTTCATGGCGGCCGGTTCCGGAAAAGCAGGAGGTGGTATCGAATATCATCTTATCACCGCCATAAGAAACCATGACTGGTCCTTATGGATGTACTGGGGCTATCCTGCGTGCCATGCTCAAGGCACTGATCTTCGACGTCGATGGCACGCTCGCCGACACCGAGCGCGACGGCCACCGTCTGGCTTTCAACGCTGCCTTCAAGGAGGCCGGCCTGCCCTGGCACTGGGACGTCGCCACCTATGGGGAACTGCTGGCGGTGACCGGCGGCAAGGAACGCATGCTCCACTATGCCCGGCACCATGCGTCCGACCTGGCGGCGAAAAGCGGCTTCGACAACCTGGTGCGCAAGCTGCATATGCTGAAGACGGAGCATTACGTGCAGCTGGTCCATGCCGGGAGCATTCCGCTGCGTCCCGGCGTCGGTCCGCTGATCCGCGAGGCCCGGGCCGCCGGGTTGCGGCTGGCGATCGCGACCACGACCTCGCCAGAAAATGTCTCGGCCCTGTTGCGCGCCAGCATGGCACCCGACGCCGAGGCCTGGTTCGAGGTGATCGGCGCTGGCGACGTGGTGCCGGCCAAGAAGCCCGCCCCCGACATCTACCTTTGGGTGCTCGAACGCCTAGGCCTGCCGGCTCACGACTGCCTGGCACTGGAGGATTCGGGCAACGGACTCAAGGCGGCGCTGGGCGCCGGGCTGACAACGGTGGTGACCGACGGCGAATACACGCGCGACCACGATTTCAGCGGCGCCTGCGCCGTGCTGTCCGATCTCGGCGCACCCGAGCGGCCGGCCCGGGCGCGGGTAGGCGACATGGGCGGCAAGGCCTGCGTCGACCTCGCCTTGCTGCGAACGTGGCACGCGCAAGCTATCAATAAAAAATGATGGTGATGATAAAAAATAGTGACTTTGATTTATGAATTAGCGTGGCTATGATGGCCTCCATGTCATACCTGAAGCGTCAAGCGACGCATTGAAACCGAGGAGAAACGAATGGATCAATCGAACCGCTATGCCGACCTGAGCCTGAAAGAGGAAGACCTGATCAAGGGCGGCAAGCACATCCTGGTGGCCTACAAGATGAAGCCCAAGGCGGGCACCGGCTACCTGGAAGGCGCGGCCCACTTTGCCGCCGAGTCGTCGACCGGCACCAACGTCGAGGTGTCCACCACCGACGATTTCACCAAGGGCGTCGATGCGTTGGTCTACCACATCGACGAGGCGACCGAGGAAATGCGCATCGCCTATCCGATCGACCTGTTCGACCGCAACATCACCGACGGCCGCATGATGCTGGTGTCCTTTCTGACGCTGGTGATCGGCAACAACCAGGGCATGGGCGACATCGAGCACGCCAAGATGTACGACTTCTACATGCCCGAGCGCGCGATCCAGCTGTTCGACGGCCCGGCCAAGGACATCTCCGACCTGTGGCGCATCCTCGGGCGTCCGATCAAGGACGGCGGCTACATTGCCGGCACCATCATCAAGCCCAAGCTCGGCCTGCGTCCCGAGCCCTTCGCTGCGGCGGCCTACCAGTTCTGGCTCGGCGGCGACTTCATCAAGAACGACGAGCCGCAGGGCAACCAGGTCTTCTGCCCGGCGAAGAAGGTGTATCCGCTGGTCTATGACGCGATGAAGCGCGCCATGGACGAAACCGGCGAGGCCAAGATCTTCTCGGCCAACATCACCGCCGACGACCACTACGAGATGCTGGCGCGTGCCGACTTCATCCTCGAGACCTTCGGCCCCGACGCCGACAAGGTGGCCTTCCTGGTCGACGGCTACGTTGGCGGCCCGGGCATGATCACCACCGCCCGCCGCCAGTACCCGAACCAGTACCTGCACTACCACCGCGCCGGCCACGGCGCCGTTACTTCGCCCAGCGCCAAACGCGGCTACACCGCCTATGTGCTGGCCAAGATGAGCCGCCTGCAGGGCGCTTCCGGCATCCACGTCGGAACCATGGGCTACGGCAAGATGGAGGGCGATGCGGACGACCGCGCCATCGCCTACATCATCGAGCGCGACGAGTACCAGGGCCCGGCCTACTACCAGAAGTGGTATGGCATGAAGCCGACCACGCCGATCATTTCCGGCGGCATGAACGCGCTGCGCCTGCCCGGCTTCTTCGAGAACCTCGGCCACGGCAACGTGATCAACACGGCGGGCGGCGGCTCCTACGGCCACATCGATTCCCCCGCGGCCGGTGCCAAGTCGTTGCGCCAGGCCTACGAATGCTGGAAGGCTGGTGCCGACCCGATCCAGTACGCGAAGGAGCACAAGGAATTCGCCCGCGCCTTCGAATCCTTCCCCAAGGATGCCGACAAGCTCTTCCCCGGCTGGCGCGAGAAGATCGGCGCGCACAAGTAAGTCGCGACGAACGACAATCCCCGCCGCGGCGGGGATTTTTCGCCGGCTAAACCCGACTGTTTTTCTCGACCTTTGAGCGAGGCTGCGATGTCGAACAAGGAACAATTCCTGGTCAAGAGCGAACCCTTCTACCAGGCCCAGGGCCGCGAGGTGAGCCTGTACGAGGCGGCCTATGCCGCGCGCCTGCCGGTGATGGTCAAGGGCCCCACCGGCTGCGGCAAGTCGCGCTTCGTCGAGTACATGGCCTGGAAGCTGGGCAAGCCGCTGGTCAGCGTGGCCTGCAACGAGGACATGACGGCCTCCGACCTGGTCGGCCGCTGGCTGCTCGATGCCGGCGGCACGCGTTGGCAGGACGGCCCGCTGACCACGGCGGCGCGCATTGGCGCGATCTGCTACCTTGATGAAGTGGTCGAGGCGAGGCAGGACACGACGG
This sequence comes from uncultured beta proteobacterium, assembly GCA_903908065.1. Classification (GTDB taxonomy): domain Bacteria; phylum Pseudomonadota; class Gammaproteobacteria; order Burkholderiales; family Rhodocyclaceae; genus Sulfuritalea. Next base: position 105,034 of record CAIVQO010000042.1, read on the forward strand.
TCGTCATCCATCCCCTGACCGACCACCGGCGAACCTTGCCGCTGGACAAGAAGGGCGAGGTGATCGAGGCCCATCCCGACTTCCAGCTCGTGATCTCCTACAACCCGGGCTACCAGTCGCTGATGAAGGACTTGAAGCAATCGACCAAGCAGCGCTTCACCGCCTTCGACTTCGATTACCCGGAGGCGGCGCTCGAAGCGCGCATCGTCGCCACCGAGACCGGCATCGACGAGGCCACGGCGGCGCGCCTGATCCAGGTGGCGCAGGCAGCGCGCAACCTCAAGGGCCATGGCCTCGACGAAGGCATCTCGACGCGCCTCGTGGTGTATGCCGCGAGCCTGATGCGGCGCGGCGTCGCCGCCAATGACGCCTGCCGCATGGCGATGGCGCGGCCGATCACCGACGACGCCGACATCCGCGCCACGCTCGACAGCGCGATCGACAGCGTGTTCGGCTAGGTCGGCCCGAAAGTCGGCGCTGACGACACGGCGATCCTGACATGCCCATCGGCCTGAAACCCGTCGCCGACGCGCGCAGCCGGCAGTTCGACGATCCGCGGCTGCAGGAGGCCTGGCAGGGGCTCGACTGCGGCTTCGCGGCCGTCGCCGACGTCTTCGCCGACTGCGCCCGCGAGGCGCTGGGCGCGCTTACCGCGAGCCAGTTCGCCGCCTACATCGAGGCGGCGCGCGGCCTCGGCAAGCTCGGCCGCGGCGCCGAGCCGATGCTGGTCTTCCTCCAGGAGTGGCCGGCGGTGGTCGGCGCCGTGCGCGGCGATGCCCTGGCGCCGGTGCTCGACCTGGTCAGGGCGATGCAGAAATCGCCCAATGGCGGCGCTATCGCCGGCTTCCTGCAGACCCTGGCGCCCGTGGCGCGGCGCCTGCAGGCGATCGAGCAGCTCGAGCTTTACCTCGACCTGGTGCGCGACCTGATGCAGCGCACCTCGACCTCGATCCACGGTCGCCACATCACCTTTCCCAGTCCCTCGCTGCCGGTGTTCTGCCGCCAGGCGCCGCAGCTGCTGGGCCTGCTGTCGCTGGGCGGCCTGCGCAACTGGGCCGACTACGGCATCCGCAGCCACGCCACGCATCCGGAGCGGCAGGAGGAATACTTCGCCCTGCAGTCCGCCGACAGCCGCGCCATCCTGCAGCGCGAGCGCCACGGCACGCTGTTTGCCGACGTCGAGCGCAAGCTCGAACTCTGGCTGCGCGCCCTGTGGCGCGAAGGCGAGATGCTGGTGCCGTATTCGACGGCCTTCGACGAAATCCGCCAGCCCATGCCTTACTGGGACAGCCAGGGCATGCGCGTGCCCGACGTGCTCGACGATGCCTTGCGGCCCGGCGGGCGTGTCTCTGGCCTCGATCGTTACCGGGCGGTGCTGGCGCACATGGCCGGGCATCGGCGCTGGTCGTCGCCGCAGATTGCCGACAACTGGAGCCCCTTCCAACGCATGGCGGTGGAGTTCTTCGAGGATTGCCGCGTCGACCTGCTGCTGGTGCGCGACTACCCGGGCCTGCGCCGCATCCTGCTGGCCTTGCATCCGCATCCGGCGGCCGCCGGATGCGATCCGGAAACCACCTCCTGCCTGCGCCACCGCCTGGCGATGATCTCGCGCGCCATCCTCGACCCCGACCACGGCTATCTCGAACCGGTGCTGCTCGATTACGTTGGCCGCTTCCATGCGCTGCTGGCGGAAGGTCCGTCGAGCACGGCCGAGGTGGCGGCCCTGGCGCTGTCCTGGGTGGCGAAGACGCGACGCCAGAGCGACCAGTTCGCCAAGATCCACTTCACCGACACGGTGATCGACTACCGCGACGACAACCGCCAGCTGTGGCGCTTCATCGAGGAAGGCGACGAGGAGGAAGCCTTCGACGAGCCGCGCCGGCGCAGCCCGGCCGAGGAGCCGGCGGCGCTGCCGCCGCGCCGCTACCCCGAATGGGACTATCGTTCGCAGAGCTACAGGCCCGACTGGGCCAGCGTTTACGAAGCCCTGCACCCGAGCGGCAATGCGGCCGACATCGACCGCCTGCTGGCGCGCCACGCTGTGCTGGCCAAGCGGCTCAAGCGCCTGCTCGACATCCTCAAGCCGCAGGACAAGGTCCGGGTGCGCTACCAGGAGGAGGGCAGCGAGCTCGATCTCGACGTGGCGCTGCGCTCGCTGATCGATTACCGCAGCGGATCGATGCCCGATCCGCGCATCAACATGAGCCACACCACGGCGGGACGCAACATCGCGGTGATGGTGCTGCTCGACTTGTCGGAGTCGCTCAACAACCGTGTCGCCGGCGGTGGCCAGACCGTGCTCGAACTGAGCCGGGAGGCCGTCTCGCTGCTGGCCTGGGCGATCGACCGGTTGGGCGATCCCTGCGCGATCGCCGGCTTCCATTCCAACACCCGCCACGAGGTGCGCTTCCAGCACATCAAGGGCTTTTCGGAGTTCTGGGACGACGCCGTCAAGGGCCGGGTGGCCGCGATGCAGGCCGGCTGGTCGACGCGCATAGGGGCGGCCTTGCGCCATGCCGGGCATTACCTCGCTGCGCGCAAGGCCGACAAGCGCATCCTGCTGCTGCTGACCGACGGCGAACCTTCCGACGTCGATGTCGATGACGGCGCCTACCTGCGCGCCGACGCAAAACGGGCGGTGGACGAACTTTCGGCGAAGGGGCTCACCACCTTTTGCCTCAGCCTCGATCCCAAGGCCGACGAGTACGTCAGCGAGATCTTCGGCCAGCGCTGGCGCGTGCTCGACCGCATCGAGCGCCTGCCCGAGCAACTGCCGATGGTGTACCTCAACCTCACGCGCTGAACCGCCGGGTCGCCAGCGCCGATTTTCAGGCGACGAACGCGAAAGAGGCGCCTTATCGATGAAATAAGAAAAAGTGAATGGTGCTTATAGGTCGATCCGGCTACATTCTCTCTTCGATAACGGGGACATTCGCGGCTGTCGTGAGCTGAACCCGACCGACCATGCAAGGGGGAGCCATGCAGCACGGACGCATCACACTGACGCGCTACACCATCGAGGCCGAGCATAAGCATCCGGGCGCCTCGGGCGAGTTTTCCGGCCTGCTGAACTCGCTGGCCACTGCGATCAAGATCATTTCCAACCAGGTCAACAAGGGGGCGCTGGTCGGGGCTCTGGGCAACGCCGGCAGCGAAGGCGGCATGGTCAATGTGCAGGGCGAGGTGCAGAAGAAACTTGACGTCCTGAGCAACGAAGTGATGCTGCAGGAAAACGAATGGACCGGCCACCTGTCCGGCATGGCCTCGGAAGAAATGGAAGACGTATATGCGCTTCCTGCGCATTGCAAGCGCGGCAAGTACCTGCTCGTCTTCGATCCGCTCGACGGCAGTTCCAATATCGACGTCAATCTGACCGTCGGCAGCATTTTCTCCATCCTGCGCGCGCCGAACCCCGGCCAGGATGCGAGCATGGACGATTTTCTGCAGCCGGGCACCCAGCAGGTCTGCGCCGGATTCGCGCTTTACGGGCCCTCGACCATGCTGATTCTGACCACCGGCGACGGCGTTGACGGCTTCACCCTGGACCGCGACATCGGAGCCTTCATCCTCACCCACCCGCGGATGCGGATCGACGAGGATGCGCGCGAGTTTGCCATCAATGCCTCGAACGAGCGTTTCTGGGAGCCCCCGGTAAAGCGCTACGTCGAGGAGTGCCTGGCCGGCAAGACCGGCCCGCGCGGCAAGGATTTCAACATGCGCTGGGTGGCGTCGCTGGTTGCGGAGACCTTCCGCATCCTGACGCGTGGCGGCATCTTCATGTATCCCAAGGACAACAAGGACCCGAAGAAGCCCGGTCGCCTGCGCCTGATGTACGAGGCGAATCCGATTGCCTTCATCATTGAGCAGGCGGGTGGCGTCGCCACCACCGGTCGCGAGCGGATCATGGATGTTTCACCGTCCGAACTGCACCAGCGCGTGCCGTTGATCTTCGGCTCGAAGAACGAGGTCGAGCGCGTCGTTCGCTATCACCAGGACTGGGTCGGCGGCAAGGATGCGGAGAGTTTCAATTCGCCGCTGTTCGGTACGCGCTCCCTGTTCCGCACGCAGTAATCACGAATTCGATACTTCAGGAGTCACTGCCATGTCGGTCAAGCATCCAATCGTCGCCATTACCGGTTCTTCCGGTGCGGGCACTTCGACGGTCACCAAATCCTTCGACCTGGTGTTCCGCCGCGAGAAACTCAAGGCGGCAATCGTCGAGGGGGATTCCTTCCACCGCTATGACCGCAAGGCGATGAAGGTGGCCATGGAGGAAGCTCGTCAGCAGGGCAACAACCACTTCAGCCACTTCGGTCCCGAGGCCAATCTGCTGGAAGAACTCGCTGAGCTGTTCAAGGAGTATGGCGCAAGCGGTCGCGGCAAGGTCCGCAAGTACCTGCACAACGCCGAAGAAGCCGCGCCCTACGGTCAGCAATCGGGCGAGTTCACGCCCTGGGAGGAGATTCCCGAAGGTACCGACCTGATGTTCTATGAGGGTCTGCATGGCGCCGCGGTGACCGACAAGGTCGATGTTGCCCAGCATGCCGACCTGCTGGTGGGGGTGGTGCCGACGGTCAACCTCGAATGGATACAGAAGCTGCATCGCGACAAGAATCAGCGCGGCTATTCGACCGAAGCGGTGGTTGATACGATCCTGCGCCGCATGCCCGACTACATCAACTACATCACGCCGCAGTTTTCGCGTACCCACATCAACTTCCAGCGCGTGCCGACGGTCGATACCTCGAATCCCTTCATCGCCCGCGACATCCCGACGGCGGACGAGAGCTTCGTGGTGATCCGCTTCGCCAATCCCAAGGGCATCGACTTCCCCTACCTGCTGTCGATGATCCACGATTCCTTCATGTCGCGGCCCAACATCATCGTGGTGCCCGGCGGCAAGATGGAACTGGCGATGCAATTGATCTTCACGCCGTTGATCCTGCGCCTGATCGAAAACAGCCGGCGCGCCTGAGCCCTGAGGAATCAAGCACCTGGCTAGCCAGCTAGCGCGATCCACCCGGTTTCGCCGATAATACCGGGCTTACCCGGACGGGCCCGGCCCGTCCCTACTTCATCGAGCCAACATGAACTCTCCGTCGTCCGCCGCCACTGTCGGCACCCCGCTCAGCAACGCCATCCGCGCCCTCGCCATGGACGGCGTGCAAAAGGCCAATTCAGGCCATCCCGGCGCGCCCATGGGCATGGCCGAGATTGCCGAAGTGCTGTGGAACCGTCACCTGCGCCACAACCCGGCCAACCCGAAGTGGTCCGACCGCGACCGCTTCGTGCTGTCCAACGGCCATGGCTCGATGCTGCTGTATTCGCTGCTGCACCTGACCGGCTACGACCTGTCGATCGACGACCTGAAAAATTTCCGCCAGTTGCACAGCAAGACCCCTGGGCATCCGGAATACGGTTACGCGCCGGGCGTCGAAACCACCACCGGGCCGTTGGGCCAGGGCATCACCAACGCGGTAGGCATGGCCATGGCCGAGAAACTGCTGGCCAACGAGTTCAACAAAGCCGGCCACGAGATCGTCGACCACCGCACCTATGTCTTCCTCGGCGATGGTTGCCTGATGGAGGGCATTTCGCACGAGGCCTGCGCCTTGGCCGGCACCTGGGGCCTGGGCAAGCTGATCGCCTTCTGGGACGACAACGGGATTTCGATCGACGGCCACGTCGAGGGCTGGTTCACCGATGACACCCCGGCACGTTTCGAAGCCTACGGCTGGCATGTCGTCCGCGGCGTCAATGGTCATGACCCTGCCGCCATAGAGGCGGCGCTGAAGGCCGCGCAGGCCGAGACCGGCAAGCCGTCCCTGATCTGCTGCAAGACCGTGATCGGCCTGGGCTCGCCGAACAAGGCCGGCACCCACGACGTGCATGGTGCGCCTCTGGGCGATGCCGAAATCGCCGCTGCGCGCGCCCACATGGGCTGGAGCCACGGCCCCTTCGAAATCCCCGCCGAGATCTATGCCGGCTGGGATGCCAAGGCCAAAGGGGCGGCCGCCGAAGGCGACTGGAACGCGAAGTTCGCCGCCTATGCCAAGGCCTTCCCGGCCGAGGCGGCCGAGTTCAAGCGCCGCATGGCCGGCGAATTGCCTGCCGGCTGGGGCGAGCATGCGAAGAAGGCCATCGACGGCGCCAATGCCAAGGCCGAGACCGTTGCCACGCGCAAGGCCTCACAAATCGCCATCAATGCGCTGGCGCCGGCGCTGCCCGAGTTCCTCGGCGGCTCGGCCGACCTCACCGGTTCCAACCTGACCAACTGGGCGGGTTGCAAGCATGTTTCCGGCAAGACGCCGGGCAACTACATCTCCTACGGCGTGCGCGAATTCGGCATGGCCGCGATCATGAACGGCATGGCCCTGCACGGCGGTCTGCTGCCCTTCGGCGGCACCTTCCTGATGTTCTCCGAGTACGCCCGCAATGCCCTGCGCATGGCGGCGCTGATGAAGCAGCGCGTGATCCACGTGTTCACTCACGATTCGATCGGCCTTGGCGAAGACGGTCCGACCCACCAACCGGTGGAACAGACCGCCACCCTGCGCATGATCCCCAACATGGATGTCTGGCGTCCCTGCGACACGGTCGAAACCATGGCCGCCTGGGTTGCGGCCGTGGAACGGACCACGGGTCCGACCTCGCTCTGCCTATCGCGTCAGAACCTTCCTTTCGTCGTCCGCGACGCTGCGACCCTTGCCAACATTGCCCGCGGTGGCTATGTGATTTCCGAGGCCAAGGGCGGCAATCCCAAGGCGGTGATCATAGCCACCGGTTCGGAAATCGATGTCGCCCTTAAGGCGCAAACCGCGATGGAAGCCGAGATTCCGGTGCGCGTGGTGTCGATGCCCAGCACCAATGTCTTCGACCGCCAGGATGCGGCGTATCGCGAGTCTGTCCTGCCGCGCGGCGTTCCACGTGTTGCGATCGAGGCGGGCGTAACCGACGGCTGGTACAAGTATGTCGGCCTGGAGGGCGTCGTGATCGGCCTCGACCGCTTCGGCGAGTCGGCCCCGGCCGGCCAGTTGTTCAAGGAATTCGGCTTCACGGCGGGCAACGTCGTGAAGGCCGTGGAAAAGCTTATTTAATCACTACCTGGAGATCATCCAAATGGCTATCAAAGTCGGTATCAACGGTTTCGGTCGCATCGGCCGCATGGTGTTTCGCGCTGTCGCCAAGGAAGCCGAGTTCTCGGACATCGAGATCGTCGGCATCAACGACCTGCTGGAGCCCGACTATCTGGCCTACATGCTGAAGTACGACTCGGTGCATGGCAATTTCAAGGGTGACGTCGCGGTCGAGGGCAGCAACCTGATCGTCAACGGCCGCAAGATTCGCCTCACCGCCGTCAAGGATCCCGCCGAGCTGAAGTGGAACGAGATCGGCGCCGACCTGGTGATCGACTCCACCGGCCTGTTCCTGACCAAGGAAGGCTGCGAGAAGCACCTCGCCGCCGGCGCCAAGAAAGTCGTGCAGTCGGCGCCCTCGAAGGATGACACGCCGATGTTCGTTTTCGGCGTCAATCACACCAAGTACGCCGGCGAGAAGATCGTCTCGGCGGCATCCTGCACCACCAACTGCCTGGCGCCGGTGGCCAAGGTGCTGCACGACAACTGGGGCATCAAGCGCGGCCTGATGACCACGGTGCATGCCGCAACGGCGACGCAGAAGACCGTCGACGGCCCGTCCAACAAGGACTGGCGCGGTGGCCGCGGCATCCTGGAAAACATCATCCCGTCCTCTACCGGTGCTGCCAAGGCCGTCGGCGTGGTGATCCCCGAACTCAACAAGAAGCTGACCGGCATGTCCTTCCGCGTCCCGACCTCCGACGTTTCGGTGGTCGACCTGACCGTGGAGTTGAACAAGGAAGCCTCCTATGCCGATATCTGCGCAGCGATGAAGGCCGCTTCGCAGGGCGCCATGAAGGGCATCCTCGGCTACACCGAAGAGAAAGTGGTCGCCACCGATTTCCGCGGCAGCCCGGCGCCGTCGACCTTCGACGCCGAAGCCGGCATTGCTCTTGATTCGACTTTCGTCAAGGTCGTGGCCTGGTACGACAACGAGTACGGCTACACCTGCAATATGCTGCGCTTCGTCAAGCACGTCGCGAAGTAAGCGGGGAGGCGCGCGCAATGAGTTTCAAACGTCTTTCCGATTTCGACCTGGCAGGAAAGCGCGTCTTCATTCGCGCCGACCTCAACGTGCCGGTCAAGGACGGCAAGGTCACTTCGGATGCCCGCATCACGGCATCCATGCCGACCATCGCGCATTGCCTCAAGGCCGGCGCAAAGGTCATGGTGACATCCCACCTCGGCCGCCCCGAGGAGGGCGTATTCACCGAGGAGAATTCGCTCAAGCCGGTGGCCGACGTCATGGCCGCCAAGCTGGGGCAGCCGGTGCGCCTGGTGCGCGACTGGGTCGATGGCGGTTTCGAAGTGGCAGCGGGCGAAGTCGTGCTGCTGGAGAACTGCCGCTTCAACAAGGGCGAGAAGAAGAACGTCGAAGCCACGGCGAAGAAGTATGCCGCGCTCTGCGATCTGTTCGTCATGGATGCCTTCGGCACTGCCCATCGTGCCGAAGCCTCGACCTACGGTGTGGCCCAGTTCGCTCCGGCGGCCTGTGCCGGCCTGCTGGTAGCCGAAGAGCTCGAAGCCCTGCACAAGGCGCTGGCCAACCCGGCGCGGCCGATGGTAGCCATCGTCGGCGGTTCCAAGGTGTCGACCAAGCTGACGGTGCTCGAATCCCTGTCGGAAAAGGTGGATCAGATGGTGGTGGGCGGCGGCATCGCCAATACCTTCCTCAAGGCCTCGGGCAGGAACGTCGGTAAGTCGCTGTGCGAGGACGACCTAGTGCCGACGGCACAGGCGCTGATGAAGAAGATGAGCGCGCGCGGCGCCACGATACCGATCGCAGTCGATGTCGTCTGCGGCAAGAAGTTTGACGCAGCCGAGCCCGCAGTCGCCAAGAGCGCCGATGCGGTGGTCGATGACGACATGATTTTCGACATCGGCGCGAAGTCGGCGCAGGAACTGGTCGACATCATCATGAAGGCTGGCACCGTGGTGTGGAATGGCCCAGTCGGCGTCTTCGAGTTCGACCAGTTCGGCGAGGGCACAAAGGCCATCGCCATGGCCATCGCCAACACCAAGGCCTTCACCCTGGCCGGCGGCGGTGACACCATCGCGGCGATCCAGAAGTACGACATCTACGACAAGGTGTCCTACATCTCCACGGCTGGCGGCGCCTTCCTCGAATACCTGGAAGGCAAGGTCCTGCCGGCGGTGGCCATGCTCGAACAGCGGGCGGCTGGATGACGGTTCCCTACAAGCGCTCGACCAAGATTGTCGCCACGCTGGGCCCGGCGTCCAGCAGCACCGAGCGCATGCTGGCCCTGGTGGCTGCCGGGGTCGACGTGGTTCGCATCAATTTTTCGCACGGTACCGCCGACGATCATCGCAAGCGGGTCGATGCCTTGCGTGCGGCGGCCCACGAAACCGGACGTGCGGTCGGGGTCATGGCCGACCTGCAAGGCCCCAAGATCCGCATCGGCAAGTTCGCTGCCGGGCCGGTGCAAATTAAGGCCGGCCAGGAGTTCATCCTCGACGCCGCCTGCACGCTCGGTGACGAGGGCCGGGTTGGCCTCGACTACCCGGATCTGGTCAACGATGTGCGCAGTGGCGACGTGCTGCTGCTCGATGACGGTCGCACCGTGTTCGACGTGTTGCAGGTGCAGGGCAAGGAAATCCGCTGCCGTAATCGCCACGACGGCGAACTCTCCAACAACAAGGGCATCAACAAGCAGGGCGGGGGGTTGACTGCCCCCGCACTCACCGCCAAGGATATGGAGGACATCCGCACCGCGGCGAGCCTGGGCATCGACTACGTCGCGGTCTCCTTCCCCAAGTCGGGCGACGACATGCGCCTGGCCCGCGCGCTGCTCAATGCGGCCGGTTCGAAGGCCCTGCTAGTGGCCAAGATCGAGCGCGTCGAAGCCATCGAGAACCTGAACAACATTCTCGAAGCCACCGATGGCGTCATGGTTGCGCGCGGCGACCTGGCGGTCGAAGTCGGTGACGCGGCGGTGCCGGCGCTGCAAAAGCGCATCATCCGCACCGCGCGCGAGTTCAACAAGTTCGCCATCACCGCAACGCAGATGATGGAGTCGATGATCCACAGCCCGGTGCCGACGCGGGCCGAGGTGTCGGATGTGGCCAATGCGGTGCTCGACGGCACCGACGCGGTGATGCTCTCGGCCGAAACCGCAACCGGGGACTACCCGGTACAGACCGTCGAGGCCATGTCACGCATTTGCATCGAGGCCGAGAAATCCTCCGACTTCCCGCTCGACACGCACTTCCTGAATCGCGTGTTCACCCGCATCGACCAGTCGATTGCCATGGCTGCGCTATTTACGGCACACCACCTCAAGGTCAAGGCGATCGCTTCGCTGACCGAGTCGGGTTCGACGGCCTTGTGGATGTCGCGCCTCAATACCGGCATCCCGATCTACGCCCTGACTCAGGAAGTTCGCACGCGTTACAAGGTCAGCATTTTCAAGGGAGTGTTTCCCGTGATGGTGCCGCAGAGCGGCCACGACCGGGACCAGGTGCTGCTCGATGCCGAAGAGGCACTGATTGCCGCCGGCGCCGTCGAGGTCGGCGACCTGATCGTGCTCACCATCGGCGAGCCGATCGGCAAGCCGGGCGGCACCAACACCATGAAGATCGTCAAGGTGGGCGAGCACCGCTCCAATCACTAAATTCCCGAATCCCATTCAAGTCCAGGAGATTGTCATGCCACTCGTATCCATGCGTCAGCTGCTCGATCATGCCGCCGAAAACGCTTACGGCCTGCCGGCGTTCAACGTCAACAACCTGGAGCAGATCCAGGCCATCATGGAAGCCGCGCAGGAAACCAACAGCCCGGTAATCATGCAGGGCTCGGCCGGCGCCCGCAAATACGCCGGCGAAGCCTACCTGCGCCACCTGATCGAGGCGGCGATCGAGTCGCATCCGGACATTCCGATCGTGATGCACCAGGATCATGGTGCCAGCCCTTCGATCTGCATCCAGTCGATGCGTTCCGGCTTTTCCAGCGTGATGATGGACGGTTCGCTGCTGGAGGACGCCAAGACCCCGGCCAGTTTCGACTACAACGCCAAGACCACCCGCCATGTGGTCGACATCGCCCACGCCATCGGCGTTTCGGTCGAGGGCGAACTGGGCTGCCTGGGATCGCTGGAAACCGGGATGGGCGAGAAGGAAGACGGCCACGGCGCCGAGGGCGCGCTATCGCACGACCAGCTGCTGACCGACCCCAACGAGGCTGCCGAATTCGTCAAGGCTACCGGTGTCGATGCCCTGGCGATCGCGATCGGCACCAGCCATGGCGCCTACAAGTTCACCCGCCCGCCGACAGGTGCTGTGCTGCGCATCGACCGCATCAAGGAAATCCACGCCCGCATTCCCAACACCCACCTGGTGATGCACGGCTCGTCCTCGGTGCCGCAGGACTGGCTCAAGATCATCAACGAGAACGGCGGCGACATGGGGGCCACCTACGGTGTGCCGGTCGAGGAAATCGTCGAAGGCATCAAGCACGGCGTGCGCAAGATCAACATCGATACTGACCTGCGCATGGCGTCCACCGGTTCGATCCGCCAGTACTCCAACAAGGACCGCAAGAACTTCGATCCGCGCAAGTACCTGGCCGAGGCGCGCAAGGCGATGAAGGAGATCTGCAAGGCCCGCTACGAGGCCTTCGGCTGCGCGGGACAGGCAAGCAAGATCAAGGCGGTATCGCTGGAAAAAATGGCGGACCGTTACAAGAAAGGCGAGCTCAACGCCATTGTGAAATGACGGTGCTGAAGTAGGAATCGTTTTGGAGTAAAGTTTCGGGCCGCCGGGCGATTCCGGCGGCCTTTTTCTTGGCCCCGCCATGGACATCCGTTCCCATACCTTCGACCGCCTGCGCAAGTTTTTCAGCAGCGGCCTCGACGCCGTCGAGTACGCCGGCCTGCTGGTGATCGCCTTTGCCACCACGATCGCCATGTATCAGGAAGCCATGGTGATGGTCGAGGCCAAGCGGGTGGCCCTGGCCGACCTGCTCCTGATGTTTCTTTACCTCGAAGTGCTGGCGATGATCGGCCAGTACTTCAAGTCCGGCCAATTGCCGGTGCGCTTCCCCATGTACATCGCCATGGTGGCACTGGCGCGCTACCTGATCCTCGACCTCAAGGAGATGACGGAGTGGCGCATGCTGGCGGTGGCTGCGGCTATTTTCCTGCTGACCGTCGGCGTCTTGGTGATCCGCTACGGCCACGTCCGTTACCCCTATCGCGAAGACGCCGAGGCGCCCACGGGCAAGGCCTACGTTCGCGAATAACCTGTAGAGCGCATCATGCCCATCATAGCCACTCCGCTGTTGTTCGAATCCAGCATCGCCAGCCTGCCGCTGCTTGGTCGCGGCAAGGTGCGCGACATTTATGCGCTGGGCGACGACAAGCTGTTGATTGTCACCACCGATCGCCTCTCCGCCTTCGACGTGATCCTGCCCGATCCCATTCCGGGCAAGGGTGCGGTCCTGACTGCCGTGGCGAACTTCTGGTTCGGCAAGCTGGCGCACGTGATCCCCAACCAGCTAACCGGCATTGACCCGGAATCAGTGGTTTCAGGCGAGGCCGAGCGCGAGCAGGTGCGCGGCCGTGCGCTGGTGGTGAAGCGGCTCAAGCCCTTGCCAATCGAGGCTGTGGCTCGCGGTTACCTGATTGGCTCCGGTTGGAAGGACTACCAGTCCAGCGGTGGCGTCTGCGGCATTCCGCTGCCGGCCGGCCTGCAAATGGCGCAGCAGTTGCCGGAGGCGATCTTCACCCCGGCGACCAAGGCCGAGGCCGGCGATCATGACGAAAACATCAGCTTCGCCGATGTCGAAAAGCTGATTGGCGGCGAGCTGGCAAAGACCGTGAAGGACACTACGCTGCGCCTTTACCGCGAGGCAGCGGCTTTTGCGCGCGTGCGCGGCATCATCATTGCCGACACCAAGTTCGAATTCGGTCGCGATGAGGAAGGCCGCCTGCACCTGATCGACGAAGTGCTGACGCCGGATTCCTCGCGCTTCTGGCCGGCCGACCGCTACAAGCCGGGCAGCAGCCCCCCCAGCTTCGACAAGCAATTCGTCCGCGATTACCTGGAAACCCTGGATTGGAACAAGACGGCGCCGGGACCGAAGCTGCCGCCGGACATCATCGAAAAGACGGCAGCCAACTACCGCGAAGCCCTGACCCGCCTCACCGGCGTGCAGGCGGCCTGAGGTAGCGCGCCGGCATGCAGGACGCCGTGTCGCCAGCGCCGACTTTTGTTCAGGTGCGCCAGGTCGGGTTTGGCGCGCCCCTGGCATGGTTGGCGCGCGGCTGGAAGGACCTCTGGCGCCAGCCGGCTTCCAGCCTGTTCTATGGCGTTGCGGTTGCGGTAACGGGCGCGGCGATCCTCGGCATCACGGCGAGCCTGCCTTACCTGTTTGCGGCGGCAATTACCGGCTTCCTGCTGGTGGCGCCGATGCTTGCCGCCGGCCTGTACGAACTCTCCCGCCGCTATCTTGCCGGTGAGCCGGCGGCGCTTGTCGATTCGATGTTTGCTTGGCGCCGCAATCCCTCCGGCCTGGTGGGGTTCGCCTTGTTATCGATACTCGCCGGCACCGCCTGGCAGGTAGCCTCGGTAGTCATCGTCGCGCTGTTTTACAAGGGCCCGGCCATGGCTCCCATGGCCATGATGGTCGAGGTTATCGTCAATCCGCAGCATTACCTGCTGTTCTTCATCTACGTCTGCGCCGGCGGCTTCCTGGCTGCGCTGGTATTTGCCGTCAGCGTGGTGTCGATGCCGATGCTGGTCGACCGTCGCTGCGACCTGCTGACCGCGCTTTCCACCAGCATCAATGCGGTGGCCGAGAACCCGCTGCCACTGGCCTTGTGGGCCTTCATCCTGATGCTGCTGACGGGACTTGGCTTTGCTACCGCCCTGGTCGGCCTGGTGCTGTTCCTGCCCTGGCTCGGCCACGCCAGTTTCCACGCCTACCGCGACCTGGTTGAATAGCTTCACCGATGCAGCGGGCGCGCCACCCCTTGCACTTGCTTGGTTCGCCCCGAAGTATCCAATTCCCGTGCCCTCCCTGAACGACATGAACCCATTGCTCGATTTTTCCGGCCTGCCTCGCTTCGACGCCGTCAGCCCGGAACACGTGGCCCCCGCCATCCGCCAACTCATCGACGAGAATCGCCGCCTGATCGAGAATCTGGTCGGAACGCAAACGCCGGCGACCTGGGACGACTTCGTGCAACCCATGCTCGATGCCGGCGAACGCCTGTCGCGCGCCTGGGGCATCGTCGGCCACCTGCATTCGGTTAATGACGTGCCACCCTGGCGCGAGGCCTATAACGCCCTGCTGCCGGAGGTTTCCAGCTTCTACGCCGAACTGGGCCAGAACCTGGCGTTGTTCGCCAAGTTCAAGCAACTGGCGGACTCGCCTGCATTCAAGAGTCTTTCGGCGCCGCGCCGCCGAATTATCGAAAACGACTTGCGCGATTTCCGCCTTTCCGGCGCCGAACTGCCGGAGGAGCAGAAGCCGCGCTTCAAGCAAATCCAGGAGGAACTCTCTGCCCTGGGCGCCAAGTTTTCCGAGAACCTGCTCGATGCCACCAACGCCCATGCTGAATGGATCGACAGCGAGGCCGGGCTTGCCGGTCTGCCGGAGGACGTCAAGGAAGCGGCACGCGCAGCCGCCGAGAAGGACGGCGACCTTGCCAAACGAGCAGGCTGGAAATTCACCCTGCACGCACCGTCCTACCTGCCGGTGCTCCAGTTCAGCGACAACCGGGAGCTGCGCGAGCGCATGTACCGCGCCTACGCGACGCGCGCTTCCGAGTTCGGCAAGGCGGAATGGGACAACGGACCGCTGATCGACAAAATCCTTGCCCTGCGCGACGAAGAAGCGCGGATGCTCGGTTTCGCCAGCTATGCCGAGGTTTCGCTGGCGACCAAGATGGCCGATACGCCGGCGCAGGTGACCGACTTCCTGCGCGACATGGCACGCAAGGCGCGGCCCTTTGCCCAGCGCGATGTCGATGAGTTGCGCGACTTCGCGCGGCAGGAACTCGGGCTGGCCGCCCTCGAACCCTGGGACCTTTCCTGGGCCTCGGAAAAGCTCAAGCAACAGCGCTACAGCTTTTCCGACGAGGAGGTTAAGCAGTACTTTCCCGAGCCGAAGGTACTGGCCGGCTTGTTCCGCGTCATCGAATCCCTGTTCGGGGTAAGGCTGCAGGCCGACTCCGCGCCGGCCTGGCATCCCGACGTGCGCTTCTTCCGCATTGAACGCGACGGCCGGTTGATCGGCCAGTTCTACCTCGACCTGTATGCGCGTGAGACCAAACGCAGCGGTGCCTGGATGGACGAGGCGATTACCCGCCGTCGTGTCGCGGCTGGCGTGCAGACGCCGGTGGCCTACCTCAATTGCAACTTTCCGGCTCCGGTGGGCGGCCGGCCGGCGACCTTCAGTCACGACGACGTCATCACCCTGTTCCACGAATGCGGCCACGGCCTGCACCATCTGTTGACGCAGGTGGAGGAACTGCCGGTATCTGGCATCCATGGCGTGGAGTGGGACGCGGTCGAATTGCCGAGCCAGTTTATGGAAAACTACTGCTGGGAATGGGATGTCCTCACCGGCATGACGGCCCATGCCGAAACCTGGGTACCGCTACCACGCGTCCTTTATGACAGGATGATTGCGGCAAAGAATTTCCAGAGCGGGATGTTCACCCTGCGCCAGGTCGAATTCGGCCTCTTCGACCTGTTGGTGCATGGGGCGCCGGAGGGACGGCGCGGCGTGATGGACCTGTTGGCGGAAGTCCGCGCCGAAGTGGCGGTACTGATCCCCCCGGAGTGGAACCGCTTCCCGCACAGCTTCTCGCATATCTTCGCCGGCGGTTATGCGGCCGGCTACTACAGCTACAAATGGGCCGAGGTGCTTTCCGCCGACGCCTACGAAGCCTTCGAGGAAGCGGCCCGACTTGGCGGTACGACGCTGGATGCGAAAACCGGCGAGCGCTTCTGGCGCGAAATCCTCGCCGTCGGTGGCTCGCGTCCGGCACTGGAATCCTTCAGGGCGTTCCGTGGGCGTGACCCGCTACCGGATGCGCTGCTCCGGCACAGCGGCATGGCTGCGGTGGCGTGACCCCTTGGCGGCCTAGCCGCCCCGTACCAGGCTGCTGAACTCGCGATCGAGCAGGCCTGGGTCGCCGCTGTTGAGCTCGACCAGGCGGCGCAGGTGGGTGATGCTGTCGATGTCGATGGATTTGCAGCGCAGGCCGACATGGGCGCCATCGACATGCATCACCTCGGCCCACATCGAAATCGTGGCGTCCGGCGCCAGTTTGAGCGTAACCTGGCATTCCTCGCCCGGCTTGCCGCCCCAGCGCTCGCTGGTTTCCAGCAGGGCGCCCTTGAGCGAAATGTCCAGCAACTGCGCAGCCATTTCGCCGTGATGGGTGACCACGCGGACCGGGGAATGAAATACCGCACGCCAGAAACTGCGCCTTTCAGTAACCTGTGTCACGAAACATCTCCTTGGGCTGCGTGATGCTGAAATCGATGCCGCTGAAGTAGCGCTCCAAGGGGCACGCGGTGTTTTTGCTGCAATGGTGCTCGCGCGCGCACTCGGCCCGGGTCTGATCCAGCAGCACCATCTGACCGCACCGCGGACAGGGGGCAATCGGTGAATCGAACATGGCACACCTCCGATTTCAGGACGGCATCCCTCGCGTTTTGATTATAGACGGCCACCTCGCTCGGGTATCATCGGCGCATGAAGATCGCCTGCTGGAACGTCAATTCGCTGAAGGTGCGCCTGCCGCATGTGCTTGACTGGCTGGCCGCCAATCCCGTCGATGCGCTTTGCCTGCAGGAAACCAAGACCGAAGATAAGGGCTTCCCGTTTGCCGAGCTTTCCGCGGCCGGCTATCACGCCCTGCATAATGGCCAAAAGACCTATAACGGCGTTGCCATCCTGTCGCGTGTTCCGGTTGAAGACGTGCGCGTCGACATCCCCGGTTTCACCGACGAGCAGAAGCGCGTGATTGCCGCCACCATCGGCGGCGTG
This sequence comes from uncultured beta proteobacterium, assembly GCA_903908065.1. Lineage (GTDB taxonomy): Bacteria > Pseudomonadota > Gammaproteobacteria > Burkholderiales > Rhodocyclaceae > Sulfuritalea. The sequence continues at coordinate 122,191 of CAIVQO010000042.1, forward strand.
CGCATCGTCTGCGCCTACATGCCCAACGGCCAGGCGGTCGGGTCAGACAAGTACGAGTACAAGCTGCGCTGGCTGGCGGCGCTGCAGGCGATGTTGCGCGAGGACCTGCAGCGATGGCCGCAGCTTGCGCTGCTGGGCGATTACAACATCGCTCCGGCCGACGCGGACGTGCATGATCCGGTGGCCTGGAAGGACCAGATCCTGTGCAGCGAGCCGGAGCGTGCCGCGTTTCGCGGGCTGCTCGAGCTTGGCCTGAGTGACGCCTTCCGCCTTTTCGAGCAGGCGCCGAAAAGCTATTCCTGGTGGGACTACCGGCAGATGGGCTTCCGTCTCAATCGCGGGCTGCGCATTGACCACATCCTGCTTTCCGCGCCGCTTGCTGCCGCCTGTCGCGCCTGCGTCATCGACACGGCGCCGCGCAAGCTGGAACGGCCGTCGGACCATGCGCCGGTGCTGGCGACACTGGACCTTCCCGCATCATGATCCTGGCCGACCTGCTGGCCCTGTACCCGGTGCTCGGCAAGCTCCCGCCTGCCTTGCAGCAGCGGATTGTCGACGCCATGCAGACCATGACGGTGCCTGGCGCCACCGCGGTGTTCGACGAGCGCCAGCCCTGTCGCGGTTTTCCTTTCGTGCTTGCCGGCGCGATCCGCGTCGTCAAGCTCAGTGCCAGTGGTCGCGAACTGCCGCTGTATCGGGTTTTGGCGGGCGAGAGCTGCATCATCAGTTCCAGCTGCCTGCTGGGTCATGCCGACTACAACGCCCGCGGGATCAGCGAGGGCGAGACCACGCTGGCCCTGCTGCCGCGCCCCTTGTTCGATGAAATGCTGGCCACGCCGGTGTTCCGTGATTTCGTGTTTTCTCTGTTTTCCGAACGTATGGCAGAGTTGATGCAACTGGTCGAGGAAGTCGCCTTCCGCAAGCTCGACCAACGCCTCGCTGCCCTGCTGCTGGGCAAGGGACGTATTGTCCATGCCACGCATCAGCAACTGGCTGACGAACTGGGCAGCGTGCGTGAAATGGTCAGCCGCCTGCTGAAGGGCTTTGCCGAGCAGGGTCTGGTGCGGCTCGGGCGTGAGCAGGTGGAGGTGCTGGATGCCGCCGGCCTGCGCAAACTGGCCTCTGTGACTTAGGTTACATATCCCGGGCAGGGCTGAATGCTGTAATGCGCTCACCCTAACCAAACCCAAGGAGCAAACCATGAAACTCAATGTCGGCGGTATTGATCGCGTTCTTCGTATCGGTGCTGGTCTCGGACTGGTCGCCTGGGCGGCTGTCGGTGGTCCGGTGTGGGCCTGGATCGGTGTCGTGCCCCTGGCAACCGGCGCGGTCGGTTTCTGCCCCTTCTATCCTTTGCTGGGCCTGAATACCTGCCCGATGAAGAAGGAATCCTGAGTTCCGGTTTCGTTCCATGACGCCGCGCTCCTCGCCGGAGCGCGGCGTTTTGTTATGTCCGGCCGGGAGGCCGGACGGTATCCAGAGGAATGGTCGGCCGGGAGGCCAGACGGTATCCAGAGGATTTCTGCCGCCCTTAAAACTCGAAGCCGAGATTTACCGAGTCGAAGGTCTGTCGTCCGCCGGTGCTGGCCGCGGTAAAGAATTCCTCGCTGCGCCGCACCCGGGTCAGCGAAAGCCGGAAGGCGTCGATGCGCAGGCTGAGCCCGACGCTGAGGTCATACACGTGCGGGCGTCGCCGTACGCTGGGGCTGTCACGGAATACCGTGCCGTCGAGGAAGATGTTGTGGGCCACCAGGCGATGGTCGAGTCCGACGAAGGCATACCACTCCAGGCCCTGCGCCCGGCCCGGCTCCAGGTCGCGGCCCATGTTCTGCAACATCGCACCGCCCGGCTCGATGGTGTCAGGCCCGAAGCCGGTCATGTGCCGCCCCAGGCGCAGGATGCCGCCGGCCCGTGCCAGCGCCATCACGGTGCCGACGCTGGCCCCGCCATGGGGAATCGCTTCGACATCGAGGTCCGCCACCTTACCCACACCATGTTTGCTTTTCGCCAGCCAGGAGACCATCACGGCCGGTTCGTTGGGAATCTGGTTTTGCCAGCCTTGCGGTTGCGGTGAGCCGATCAGGCGGTGCCAACCGGACTGGACTTCCTTGCCCAAGGCTGAGGGTCCCACCAGGCCGAGGTCGATTTCGACCGTGTCGAGCCGGTTGTCCCGCACGCGTTGGGCGACGCCGCCGAGGTAAAGCCAGGCCGCCCAGGGCCGGTCCAGCGGTTGCGCCTGGCTGATAGTGATCGAGCGTGGCGTGTACATGTTCTGCCCGAGGAAGAGACCGAGGTGCATCGTACCCTGGGCCTCCGGCGCCACCTGGCGCAGGACCTCGGCGGCAGGCAATTGCAGCAGGTCGAATTCCATGCCGCCACCGAACTTGATGCCATTGGTGTAGTAGCGGTCGCTGCGTGCCAGCATGTCGTTTTCGATGAACAGCTGGAATTCGCTGCCGGCGGGTGGCCGTTCGACAGCGTGTCCGGTTGCTGTGAACGCCAGCAGCATCACTGAAAGCAATAGCGGAACAATTTTTGGGTGAGGCATGATCGGTTGCAGAGAGGTGAAGTGCCTGCCGATTATCGCGCGTCGTTACGTGCCCGTTTCGCCAGCCAATCGAGCGCGCCTTGTGCTGCGTGTCGCCCGCTGGCCATGCATGCGGTGAGCAGGTAGCCGCCGGTCGGTGCCTCCCAATCCAGCATCTCACCGGCACAAAAGATTCCAGGCAGCTCCTTAAGCATCAGCGCGTCATCCACGGCCGTGAAGGAAACGCCACCAGCGCTGCTGATCGCTTCGCCGAGCGGGCGCGGCGCAATCAGGCGCAAGGGGAGCGCCTTGATCAGTGCCGCCAATTGCGCTGCCTGCTGCAATTCCGCCGGCGATGCCACTTCACGCAGCAATGCAGCTTTGACGCCCTCGATACCGCAGCGTCGGCGCAAGTGGTTGGCCAGCGAATCGCGGCCGCGACCCGCTTCGAGATCCCGGCGCAGTCGTTCCTGGCTGCGACCGGGCGCCAGGTCGAGGGTCAGGGTGGCGCTGCCCTCGGCGTCTATCGCATCGCGCAGCGCGGCGGAGAGTGCGTAGATCAGTCCGCCCTCCACGCCATGGGCGGTGATCATGAATTCGCCATCTATGGAACGGGTTTCCCCGTTGAGTGTAGTAAAGCTGGCGCGCACGGTCTTGACCGGCTGGCCGGCATGGCGTTGTCGCAGGTGGTCGCTCCAAGCTAACTCGAAGCCGCAGTTGGCCGGGCGCAGTGGCGTCGTGGCGACCCCGCGCGCTGCCAGCCACGGCAGCCAGGCGCCGTCCGAGCCAAGCCTGGCCCAGCTGCCCCCACCCAACGCCAGGATGGTGGCGGCGGCGGAATGCAGGGTTTCGCCCTCGGGTGTGTCGAAGCGCAGCCGGCGGCCACCCTCGGACCAACCGGTCCAGCGGTGGCGGGCGTGGAAACGCACGCCGGATTCACGCAGCCGGCGCAGCCAGGCGCGCAGCAGCGGGGCGGATTTCATCCCTTCCGGAAACACCCGCCCGGAGCTGCCGACGAAGGTTTCGATGCCAAGGGAATGCACCCAGGCGCGCAACTCAGCCGGACCGAAATGCGCGAGCCAGCGGCCTACTTCGCTCTGGCGCAAACCATAACGGGCGAGGAAAGCATCCCCAGGCTCGGCGTGGGTGAGGTTGAGCCCGCCGCGACCGGCGAGCAGGAACTTGCGTGCCACCGAGGGCATGGCGTCGAACACGGAAACCTCGGCGCCGCCCTGGACCAGGACTTCGGCTGCCATCAGGCCGGCGGGACCGCCGCCGATCACGGCAACGGCCGGGCTCCGGTGCTCAGCGCGGACCACGCTCGGCCAGGCGGTTGGCAAGCTTCACGTAGTCGCTGACCGCAATGTCTTCGGCGCGTGCGGTGGGCGCGACGCCGTGTGCGGCGATTTCGTCCTCGGTGAAGAATTCGCGCAGGGTGTTGCGCAGCATCTTGCGTCGTTGTGAAAACGCGTTCGCCACCACTTTGGCGAACAGGTCGTAATCGCTCGCCGTGTCGTCAGCGCCAACTTTTGCAAAGTCGATCGGAATCATCCGCACGATGGCGGAATCGACCTTGGGTGGCGGATTGAAGGAGCCGGGCGGGACTATGAACAGGCGCTCCATGTGGAAGCGGTATTGCAGCATGACCGACAGGCGTCCGAAATCCTTGCTCCCCGGCTCCGCCACCATGCGATCGACGACTTCCTTTTGCAACATGAAATGCATGTCGCAGACCTCTGGGGCATAAGGCACCAGATGGAAAAGCAGGGGGCTGGAGATGTTGTAGGGCAGGTTGCCGACGATCTTCAGCCGCCCCGGGCCCTTGAGCGTGGTGAAGTCGAATTCGAGCGCGTCGCCTTCGTGGATCGACAAGCGCTCGGGGGGGAAACGCTGGCGCAGGCGTGCGATCAGGTCGCGATCGATCTCGACCACGTGCAAATGTGCCACGCGCTCCAGCAGCGGCGCTGTCAGGGCGCCCAGTCCGGGCCCGATCTCGACCACGGTGTCCGTGGGCCGGGCGGCGATGGCGTCGACGATCTTGCGTATGACGCCGTCGGAGACGAGGAAGTTCTGGCCGAAGCGCCGGCGGGCATCGTGCCCGTCGACCCGGCTCATGGCAAAGCCTTGCGCCGTCGCGCCATGTCGATGGCGGCATCGACCGCCGCAAACAGGCTGGTCGGCGACGCCTTGCCGGTGCCAGCCAGGTCGAGCGCTGTGCCATGGTCCACCGAAGTACGGATCACCGGCAGGCCCAATGTGACATTGATGCCCTCGTCGAAGGCCGCGTACTTGAGCACGGCGAGGCCCTGGTCGTGGTACATCGCCAGTTGCGCATCGGAGCCGGCGAGAACATTTCGCGTGAATAGCGTGTCGGCCGGCAGGGGACCAACCAGGTCCATGCCTTCCCCACGCAGCCTTTCAAGCACCGGGGCGATCACCTCGATTTCCTCACGCCCCATGTGGCCGCTTTCGCCGGCATGGGGATTGAGCCCCGAGACCAGGATGCGCGGCCGGGCGATGCCAAATTTCGCGCGCATGTCGGCATGGAGGATGCGCAGCGTGGTTTCCAGGTCCTTGGCGGTGATCGCTGCCGGGACATCCTTCAGCGCCAGGTGCGTCGTTGCCAGTGCGACGCGCAATCCGGCGCCAGCCAGCATCATCACCACACAGGGCGTGCCGGTGTGGTCAGCGAGATATTCCGTATGGCCGGTAAATGCAATGCCGGCATCATTGATGGCCCCCTTGTGCACCGGTGCAGTAACCATCGCCGAATACTCGCCGGCATTGCAGCCGGCCAGCGCCAGGTCGAGGGTGTCGAGCACGTAGGCGGCATTCGCCGGATCGAGCCTGCCCGCGGTGGCCGGCCGCCGCAGCGGCACGTGGCGGATTTCCAAGCCGGTCAGGTCGAGCTCCAGGGTGGCGGCACGGTGTTCGAAGAGCCCCCGGTCGCCGATTACCACCAGGCGTGCCGGCCAGTTCCTCTGCTGCAGGTGCAGGCAGATGTCCGGCCCGATTCCCGCGGGTTCGCCGGATGTGATCGCGATGACCGGATCAGCGTTCTTCGTTGCGGTATTCGACATAGGCGCGGTCGCGCATTTGCCGGACCCAGTCCTGGTAAGCCTCGTCGGACTTGCGGTCGCGCAA
>CAIVQO010000043.1 GCA_903908065.1 uncultured beta proteobacterium
CACTTGTGCCTTGAATGTCGGCGAGTGGTTCCGCCTCTTCCTTCTTGCCATGCTCTTGCTCCAAGTTAGGGCCGCAATGCGACCGTTTCGGGGCAAGGCTATCACTCATCTCACTGTCCGATTTTGCGGGGCCGGCTCTAAGCATGGCTATGGCCTTTCAGGCATTCGACTTATAAAATTAAAAAAATAAAATGGAAATCTTAATTTAATCCAACTCTTCTTGCGTAGACGTTGATCATCATGCCTAAGTGAAATTGATCAATTACCTTTAGCGCCAAGTCTGAAAAAAATTTAAGTAACGGCAAAATTGGTTGCGCAAAATGCGGTAGCAGATCAACGTCCCATGTTACTGCCTGCTTGAAACCCGGATCGACTGCACCACGAAGGCTGAAGTCGCTGCAGTAAAGCGCGGTAACCTTCAAAGACGGATCACGGCAAAGATAGGCGTACAACGGCGCAAAATATTGGATGGGATGCGAGTTAACGACTGCCAGGTGGAAAACTCTACTCATCGGGTCTCCGCCAGCAATTGCCGGAAGTACGCGATGATCTGAACGAGGCGCTGTTCACGCTGGATGTCAGACTCCAGCCGGCGTACCCACGAGCAGACGCGCTTCTACAGGCGGCCATCCGTGTCCTCTTTCCGTAGAAGTGCCTTGACGTCATAAAGCACGTGATTGACTCTCCCCAACGCATGAATACCTGAGACGCCAAGGTCCTTGAACTCTGGATGTGCCACTGCCAGAACAATGGCATCGTAGATGCCCTGCCTAGGCATGTTCGGCAAGGGTGACACGCCGTACTCATGCTCGGCCTCTGCCGGATCGATCCACGGGTCGTATATCTCAACCTTGGCGTTGTAGCCTTCAAGTTCGCGCACAATGTCGATCACCTTGGTGTTGCGCACATCCGGGCAGCCTTCCTTGAAAGTAAAGCCCAGCACCAGGACGCGTGAGCCGACGACGTTGATGCCCTTTTTGAGCATCAGTTTGACCACTTGGCCCGCCACGTGACAGCCCATGCCGTCGTTGATGCGTCTTCCGGCAAGTATGACCTCGGCGTGGTAACCAATCTCCTGCGCTTTGTGGGTCAGGTAATATGGGTCGACCCCTATGCAGTGGCCGCCAACCAGCCCGGGGCGAAAGGGCAGGAAGTTCCACTTGGTGCCGGCAGCTTCGAGAACGTCGAGGGTGTCGATGCCGAGGCGGCTGAAGATGAGCGAGAGCTCGTTCATCAGGGCGATGTTGAGGTCGCGCTGGGTGTTCTCGATGACCTTGGCGGCTTCGGCCACTTTGATGGAACTAGCCTTGTGCGTCCCGGCCGTGACGATGCGGCGGTAGAGCTTGTCGACAAACTCGGCAATCTCTGGTGTCGAGCCCGATGTAACCTTCTTGATCGATGGCAGACGGTGCTGCTTGTCGCCAGGGTTGATGCGTTCGGGGCTGTAGCCGGCGTAGAAGTCGACATTGAACTTGAGCCCGGAGTGGCGCTCGAGTACGGGAATGCAGACTTCCTCTGTGGCGCCCGGATACACCGTAGATTCATAGATGACCACTGCGCCCCTTGGCATCACCTTTCCTACCGTCTCCGAGGCCTTGACTAGCGGCGTCAAGTCGGGCCGGTTGGCAGTGTCCACGGGAGTCGGCACGGTGACGATGAAGACGTTGCAGGCTTTGAGGTCGTCGGCGTCGGCCTTAAAGCTCAGGTGCCGCGCAGCGGCAAGCTCTTCAGGTTCGACTTCGCGCGTACTGTCATGGCCGGATTTGAGCTCCGCGATACGCACTGGCTTGATGTCGAAGCCGATTACCGGCAGTTGCTTGCCAAACTCTACCGCCAGGGGCAGGCCCACATAGCCCAGGCCGATGACGGCAAGTCTCTGATCGGTCGATACGTTCATGCCTTGGTTCCTTTCGAAATCAGCGATTCGCGCTCGAGGGCTTCGATCTCGGTGCGCAGGTTCTCGTATTCGTTGCGCTTGCGGGCCAGGTAACCCTGGGTCAGGCGCAGGCGCTCGGCAATGCCCGTGGGTGTAAGCAGATAGGCGATCTTTTTCAGCTTGGTGTCCGAGCGGCGAAAGTTTTCCATCTTGATTGCGCCCTTTTCGAGCAGCGCATTGATGAGAAAGTTGGCTTTTCCCAGGCTCAGGCCCAGCCGTTCGGCCAGTTCGCGCTGGGTGATGTCCGGGTTGTCCTCGATCGCCTTGAGGACGCGGAAATGGGCTTCTTCTTCGGGGGTCAAGGTCGCCTAGCGTCGTTCAAACATGAACACGTTCTCGAATGAACGACGAGTCTAGGGAGAACCTCCCTGAATTGCAACTGTGTTTCTAACTACCCAGCCCGGATGATGTCTATTACGCGCTGATGGTCATCCACGGCGAGGTCCGGGTATATCGGCAGGCAAAGGATGCGTTCCGCCGACGAGCGCGCCAAGGGAAGGCGCTCGGGGGCCGCGGACGGCAGGCCCCGGTACATGGGCATGTCGCTGATCAGCGGATAGAAGTAGCGCCGAACCAGGATGTTCTCGTCGCGGAAACGTTGGTACAGTTGGTCGCGGGTCAAGCGGTAATCAGGCTCGACAAGGATGGGGAAGTAGGCCGCATTGTGCTCGGTATCGGGCGGCGGGCTCGGCAGGGTAATACCGGGTAAGCCATTCAGGGCCTCGCGATAGGCGGCGTCGATCTCGCGCCGGCGCGCGATGGCCGCATCCACCCTTTGTAGCTGCAACAGGCCCAGCGCAGCCTGGAACTCGTTCATCTTGCCGTTGATGCCGGGCGCCATTACGGTCACCTCATCGGCAAAACCAAAATTTTTCAGGAAGTCGATGCGCTGCTTGGTCTTGGCATCGGGGCAGACAATGGCGCCGCCCTCGAAGGTGTTGAACACCTTGGTGGCGTGGAAGCTGAGTATTGATAGATCCCCGTGGCGCAACAGACTTTCGCCCCGATAGCGGACGCCAAATGCATGAGCCGCGTCGTAAATCACTTTCAGGCCGTAGGTGTCGGCAATACGCTCTATCCGCTCGACATCGCAGGGGTAGCCATAACAATGCACCGGCATGATGGCCGTGGTGCGCGGCGTGATTGCCGCCTCGATCCTGGCCGGGTCGAGGCTCATCCGTTCTGGGTCGATGTCGACAAACACCGGGGTGATGGTGTTCCACAGTAGCGAATGGCTGGTCGCGACAAACGAGTACGGGGTGGTGATGACCTCGCCTGATATCCGCAAGGCCTGGAGCGCGGTAATCAGCGCGATGGTGCCATTGGCAAACAAAGCCAGATGCTCCACGCCGAAATGCTCACACAGGGCCTGCTCCAACTGCCGATGAAACGGGCCATTGTTGGTGAGGGTTTTGCTCGCCCAGATCTGTTCCAGATAGGGGATGAATTCCTCCAGCGGTGGCAGGTAGGGTTGGGTAACGGTGATCGGCTTGCGGCTCATGACTTCGCATCCTAAGTGAAGCTGTTGCTTTTAGGCCAAGAATTGACTGCGTATTTTCCGCAAGTTGTTCCTTTTCTTTGTAGTCGAGTAGGTATAATGCGACAACATTGTTCCATCAACGGAGCCTTCACCATGATCAGGAAAATAACCGCATTGCTACTGACGCTGGCGTCCAGCTTGGCACTTGCGGTGCCCGCCGCGTATGTCCATGAAATGAGCGGCTCAGGCAGCGCCACTACCAAAGGGCAATCGCGTGCGCTGGCTGTGGGCGGTCTGCTCGAATCCGGCGATGTGATCTCGGTGGCCAAGGGCACCATGACGGTGAAATTCGAGGACGGCCAGATTGTTGTCCTGCAGGAGAACTCCCGTTTCGCCATCGAAAAGTACGATTACAACAAGCAGAAGGTTGCTGAAAGCAGCGTGGCAATGTCACTGCTTTCTGGCGGCATGCGCTTCATCACCGGCGTCATCGGCGGCACGCGCAAAGACGCCATCGCCATGAAGGCCGGTACCGCCACTATCGGTATCCGAGGCACTGACTTGGCGATCAATATTGCCGGGGTTAACTATGTGGTTACGGTGCAGGACGGCGGAATCGTGCTCAGCCTGCCGGGGCAACCGGCGGCCAGTCTGAACCCGGGACAGGGTGCTGCCGGGTCAACGACTCAACCAGTGCAGCCGCGACCTGTTATTCAACTATCTGCTGCCCAAATCGCCGCCGTAGCCCCGACCGTCGCCAAGGCGGTTCCCGCGACCAACCCCGTCGGCGTGACGCAACAGGCAACGCTGGTTGCAACGGTTCAACGTGCTACCGATCTCGCTAAGGCCGCTCAGGATGCCCCGCCGGCACAGAAAGCAGCCGCAGAAGCCGCTGCTGCTGCTGCCGCTCAGCAGGTACAGCAGGCTATCGTGGCATCGCTGCAAGCAACGCAGGCAGCCATTCAGACCGCTCTGACCGCCGGCGCACCGCAGACGACAGCGACTGGTACTGCCCCGAAGGCCGCCACACAACCGGGTGTGACACCGCCGCGCGCAACCCAGACTGAAGTCCAGCAGATCGTCACCACGGTGAATGCTGCCCTGCCGCCGACCCAGCAGTTGAATCCGCAGCAGATCAACCAGATCCAGCAGCAGATCGCGCCGACGCTTTCGACTCAGCCGACCACCACGACGACGCCGACTACTACACCGACAACGACGCAACCATTGACAACGGAGCAGCAGCAGATCCTGCAGCAGCAGGACACAACGATTCAGCAGATTTTGACGCCTCCGCCAATCACGCAGCCCCCAGCGTGCGGGACCAGTTGCGCTTAAGCTGGATCGGTATAGTAAGTAAAGAATCGGGGCTTCGGCCCCGATTTTTGTTTCCCGCATTCAACTAACTAGATCACCGTCTCCGAGATGACCGGGCTGTTTTATTCCCTGCTTGTTCTGTTGGTATGGGTGCCGCTGCCGTTTGCCAGTAACCGGCAGTGGGCCTGGGCGCTGATGGTGCTGTTCGCCTGCCTGCTTGGAACGGCATGGCTTATCGGCTATCTCCTTGGGCGTTTCCAGGTTACGGAGTGTTTTCGACGGGCTCGTTGGGCAATTGGCCTGGGGGTTGTTGCGTGGCTGTATGTTGGATTGCAAGCCCTGCCCCTGCCCGCCGCCTGGGTACAGACTACCTCTCCCCATGCCTTCGAGATCTACCAATCTGCCGCCGCTGCCACCGGCAACCCGGAACCGCTGGAAATGACCTTGAGCGTGGATGCGCACGCCACGGTCAGTTTCTTCCTCAAGATGCTGGCCTATGGCATTGTCTTTTGCCTCACGCTATTGCTCGTCGACACGTCCAAGAGGCTGGAGACCCTGATCAAAGTTCTTGTTTTCTCGGGCACACTGCAGGCCGTTTATGGGAGCCTTATGGTGTTGTCCGGACTTGAGTACGGATTCTTTATCAAGAAATTTGTCGGCCAAGGATGGGCAACGGGAACATTCATCAACCGCAATCATCTTGCCGGCTATCTCAACATTTGCATCGCCGTCGGCATCGGACTAATGATTGCCAAGCTTGGTGGCGAGGCAAGCCATACCTGGCGCCAACGACTTCGCTCCTTAGCACGGCTTCTGCTCGGCGAAAAGGCTCGCCTGCGGATCTATCTGATCATCATGGTAATCGCGCTGGTGCTGACGCGGTCACGTATGGGAAATACCGCGTTTTTCGCCAGTACGCTGGTTGTGGGCACGGTGGGGCTGCTGCTGATGCGCAATGCGCCACGATCAACCATGGTGTTCCTTGCCAGCGTAATTGCGCTGGACCTCTTGATTGTCGGCACCTGGTTTGGCGTCGACCAGGTGGCGCAACGAATCCAGCAGACCGAAATTACCACTAATGCCGAAAACGTACTCCCGACCGAAGACCGCGACGAGATTGCCCAGCGCTCCTTTGCCCTGGCCAAGGATTACTTCCCGGTCGGCGCTGGAGCAGGCAGCTTCTATACGGTATTCGACGGTTATGCCAATGACAAAATGATCGGGTTTGTCGAGTACGCCCACAATGACTATTTGCAGATCTTGGCAGAAATGGGGATTGTCGGCGCGACATGCGGCGGACTTATCGTGCTTTTGGCTGCCTATCAGGCACTCTCAGCATTGCGGCGCAGGAATCATCCGATGATGCGAGGTACGGCCTTCGGCGTCTGTCTCGCTATTTGCTGGTTGCTCATTCACAGCACGGTGGATTTCAACATGCAGATCCCCGCCAATGCGATGACCATGAGTGCTGTTCTCGCCCTGGCCTGGATTGCGTCAGGACTTCGGAGCCGGCACGCTCACCACAAGCACTAGGCTGGCGGACAGGCCTTGGGACCAGCCACCTCAAGCAAGCATGCCAATTCGGGGCGATTGAATGCCTTGATCAGCAACTCAAGGCGAGCCTTCTGTGGCGCCAATTTCCAGTGTGCCTGATTGTAGATGGCGCGCCTTAGCTGGTCCTGCAACTCGGGTGTCAAAATCTGCCAGCTTGCAAAGCCAATGTGTATCGCCGTCATTTGAATTTCGGAGTCCCACGGACCACGAAGCAAGGCCAGTTTGAGCGCCGAGCCGAACTGATCATCGACCTCTCCGAGCAAGAAGCGCAGATAGGCTACCCCCGCCCAGGCCCGTTGCGAAGTCGGCCTTAGGGCCGCTGCTTGGGTAAAGTAGGTTCTTGCCTCAACCCGCGCTGCGCGGCTTGTCGAGTCTGCCAGGCTGCCTTGTTCCGATCGCCAGGCGTGAAAGCGAGCAAGATCCTCATGCAGTTTTGGGTTGGTGGGGTCCAGAGCGATAGCCGATTTCAACTCTGCCTGCAACTCGTCCAGTCTGGTTGGCGAAAGCTGCAATTTGCCGGCACGCCAGCGATCAACGTAGTAGCGTGCTTGCTGGTTGTAAATGTCGGCAAGCATGCGGTGGCCGGCAAACCAGAACGCCATCATCAGAACGCACAGCAACGTCAGGCCGATTGCGATGCGGCCCAGACCCGACTTGCTCACGCCAACTCCACACCGGCTATCACGGCGGGACGGTGGCGTACCAGATTCCACGACTCCGCCTCACCAACCACCCTTGCTGCCGCCATCCGTCCGGGCTCAAGTTCAGGCGGGCGAGCATCCATGTTGTGTGCATCAGACGCCAACAAGGTCACCCAGCCTCGCGCAAGCAGGTCAATCGCCCGCGCCCGAGCAGGCTCACCAAAATTTCCCGCTACGGCTCCGGCTGTCACTTGCAATAAACACCCCAAACGGATGAACGGCAGCAATTTGTCAGCGCTGCGCATGATTTCCTTGTTTCGCTCCGGATGCGCGATCATCGGTCGAACTCCCTGCTTCAACAACCACTCGACCAGCTTGTCGGCACCCACCGGTACATGGCTGTGGGGCAACTCGAGAAGCATGACATGCTCGCCCTGCCATTTACCGAGAAAGGGCACCTGCCCGTCCGCTACCCAAGCCAACACATCGTGGTCCAGTCTTACTTCCGCAGCGGCCTGTATTCGCAGCGCAATGCCACGTTGGTCCAGTTCCGCCTGGAAGCGTTCCGCCAGTTGGCGTATCCCCTGGGCACGATTTTCATAGCGCCCGGCATGCATATGAGGGGTCACGGTTGCGGCGCGGATTCCGGCCGCAACGGCGTGTTGCGCTAACTGAAGTGCGGTCGAAAGATCCTCGGGGCCGTCATCGATCCCGGGCAGGAGATGACAATGAAGGTCGATCACGTCGACCTGGATGAATACCCGCTACCGTAGCCGCCGTACTTCTTGCCATAGCCATAGGCGCTGTATTTGCCATAGCCGTAGTAACGATCGGCCTTCTCGCGGTCCATCTGGTTGACTACCACGCCCAATACGTGCGCTTTTGCCTCACGCAGGCGTTCCAATCCACCCAAGGCCACCTGATAAGGTGTGGTGTCGGCCTTGACGACATAGATAACTGAATTGGCATACTGCGACAGAATCAGGGGATCGCTGACGAGCTGCAGCGGCGGACTGTCGATCACCACGACATCGAAACTTTCTTCCAGCCATTTCATTGCCTCGGCAAAGCGAATGGATGACAGCAACTCGAGTGGATTGGGTGGTACTACACCGCTGGGGATGATGTGAATGCCCAGTTCCTTGTTGAAATGCAGGCACTCGGCGGTAGGATCGGAACCCGAAACAAGATTCGACAAGCCCTTGCTGGTGGTATTTACCCCAAGTACCTTGGCGACCGTCGGACGTCGCATGTCGGCATCGATCAGGCAAACTTTGCGTACCTGCCCCAATGCCAGCGCAATATTTGTCGCTACAGAGGTCTTGCCCTCGCCAGGAATCGATGACGTCACGAGCAGTACCTTGTGCGGCGAATCGATGGAGGAAAGCATGACGCCGGTGCGGATGGAACGAATCTCCTCCGAAAAACCTGGGTCTTTGTCCTTGACGAATGCAATCTGCAAGTCTCCGGCCTCGAGCTTGCCCTTGATACGTGGAAGCTGCCCAAGCATGGACTGACGCAGTTTGGTGTCGACATCCTCGGCATTCTTGATGGTGTTGTCGAGGTATTCGAGGAGCAGCGCCAACATGACGCCGAGTATCAGGCCCACTACGGCGGCAATACCGATTATCCGGAGCTTTTTGGGGCTATACGGGGTGGCATTTACCACCGCAGGGTCGACCACGCGCGCAATTGGGGACTGCAAATCGCCTGCAGCGTTGGTCTCCTTCATGCGCGAGGTGAACATGTCATAGAGGCTTTTGTTCGACGCCACTTCACGCTCCAGTACGCCCAACTCGTACTCCTTGCGATTCATGCCCAAGATATCGCCCTTGCTTTGTGCCAAAGCGCGCTCGACTGCCCCCTCCTGCGCGCGTGCAAGCTCGTATTCCTTTGTGATGCTGGTGGTAATCGTGTCGATCTGGCGTCGCGTGTTATCCCGGGTGGCCCTGACTTCAGCTTCGGCTGTCTGGCGCTTGGGGTGCTCCGGTCCATATTTCTTGGCTGCATCGGCCAGGCGCCCCTCGGCGGCAGACTCGGCGGCCTTCAATTGGATGTAAATTGGATTCTTCTGCACTGCAGGAATCGACTCGACATCGATTTTGGACTTCTGGGCTGCCTGAACCTGCTGATAGGCTGCCTCGGCCTCTGCACGCTTTTGCCGTGCTGAAACCAGACCTTCCGATAGTTGCTCGAGCTGCTTGGATGCTCCGCTTTGCGCTACACCTTTGGCATCGACAATTCGCTCACGCTCGCGGAACTGCTGTAGAGCCCGCTCAGATTCTTCAAGCTTTTTACGCAACCCCGAGAGACGTTCCGTCAGCCAGGCCCCTGCTTTTTGCGTCATCGCCAGGCGCGCGTCCATGTCTGCCTCGATAAAGCCTTCCGCCACCCAGTTGGCGGCGTTGGCGGCAAACTCCTTATCCCGACTCTCGTAGCTGATTTTGATGAGTTGGCTGTTACGTACCAATTCGATCGTCAGTTCCTTCTTGAAACGGCCAATTACGGCTGCCTGCAATTTCTCTGGCGTAAACTTGTCACTTTCATCGTCGCCCAGCCAAGCCGCAGGGATCAGCTTTTTCAGAGAAAAACCTGACTCCTGTTGCTTGCGCGGGTCCATCACCGGATGATCGACCAACTTCATTTTGGTGACAATGCGGCGCGCCAACTCCTCGGATTTCAAAATTTCAGCCTGGGTCTGGTAGTACTCGCGATTGCTGCTCATCGCGCTATACACTTCTTCGATGCCGACGACCTTGCTCTTGTTGGATTCGAGCATCAAGGTCGCTGTCGACCGATAGGTCGGCTGTTTGACAAAGACAATAAGCGTCGTCAGCAGCGATATCGCCAACGCGAGCGCGAGTGCGCTCCACTTATGCTTGGAAATACTGCGGCGCCAGAATCGAAGCTGCTCCGCAAGGCGGTCTGCATCGCGTTCCGGCCGTTCGATCGGCATATAGACCGGTTGCACGGGCATTGGCGCTGCAGGCATGACTGGTGGTGCAGGATGATTCATGTTCAGAAGAAGCTTTCTTCGACGGTAATGATATCGCCCGGGAACACGAGCGCCGACTGATCGACTTTCACTGGGGTCTGGGATTTATCGTCTTCGCGGATGACAAAGATCTTTTCCTTCGAGGCACGCTCCTTGAATCCCCCTGCCAAAGATACCGCCTTGCGGATCGTCAGCCCCGGCTGGAATGGATAGGCACCGGATTTCTCAACCTGTCCATTGACGAAAATCGGTCGATATTCCTCGATGGTTACCGATACGACAGGATTCAGCAGGTATTTGCCGCGCAGGCCATCGGCTATCAGTGTTTCAAGTTCGACGACGCGTTTCCCCAGTACCCGAATTTCACCGATGATCGGAAAGGAAATCGTACCTGCATCGCTAAGGCGTATTTTTTCACGCTTGAGGTCGTCCTCACCCAGCACACGAATGCTGACGACATCGCCCGAGCCCAGCTTGTAAGTCGATAACAACCGATCGACATCACCGCGCTGCTGGGCGAACGCAAAAAGTGAAAACACCCAAAGGCTCGCGAAGAGCAGGAACTTGATGAGTCCGCTCATGAAAAAATTGCCTCTCTTGGAAACTGCACAAAAAAATGGAGGGGGAAAACCCCTCCAGATTCTACCAAATGCTCTGGAAACGAACCGCGTCAAATCGCGGCGTTCAGGAAAATGCTCCAGATGTCGCGCTTGTAGGCCGACGTTGCATTGGTCGAGGTCTTGTCGGTGCGATCATAACCCACGCCGACCTTGACAGTGCGCATCCACTGATAGTTCAGCTTCATGTTGTAGGCGTTGATCTTGTCTTTCTGACCGCCACCTGCATTGGTCTGGTACTCGGTATCGGTGTAGTTGTAGCCCACCACCGAGCTCAAGCGGCTGTTCCAAGCATGATTCCAGTTCACACCATAGCGCTTATCAAGAGATGCGTTGCCAATGGTCGATTCACCGGGTGACTTGCCTGTGGTGAAATCGAAACTGGAATAAGTAAGCGGACTCCACTTGACTTGCCCTTCCCATCCTGCTCCTGAGAAGTCACGCAGACTCGCGTCAGTAAAATCTTTCTTGGTATGGCCCACCTTGAATATGCCCGTCGTCTTGGCGGCCGCCTCCCAAGTCACACCGAAGTTGTACTTACGTTCAGTACTATCCAGGGTAGTCCAGCCTGCGAAAGACGATGGCTTGTAGTCGTACTTAGTTTGTACAGCCTGGAACAACAACTGAGTCTTTGGCATGACACGCCAGTAGAACGTAGCTCCGAGCTTCGTGTCATCCCGATCGCGTTTGGTGTTGTCTGGATCACCCGCCGCAGTTGTCTTAAAATTATCGTAACGCTTATTGATCAGGCCTGCCTCAACCTCGATGCGGCCTTGAGCGCCCTCGGCACCGTATCCGGCAAGCGCATTGAAGGATGTCTGATGATACTTGTCCGGATTGGCATGGGTAGCAGCACCGGGCACCGCACCTTGATCGTCATGACCGAGCATGTATTCGGCACCGAGTTTCAGGCCCGAACGGCCAGAAAACACCCAACTCGCGTTGGCGCCCAGTTTCTGATCCGTGTAGTTGGCTGAAGACACACCGCTGTAGGAACCGTGCTCAACACCATAGGTGGCGTCGTAGGTGTGCGGGCCGTCTTTTGCCTCGATTTTCAGTTTCGGCGCAATAACCGTGATATTCGCACTCTTGCGCGTACCAGTGGCAGGCTGAGAATAGATATTGTCGTTGGACTTCAGGGTCACGTCGATCTCGGGGTAGGCAACCACAGGCCCCCAAGGCACTCCGGAGGGCTTTCCTTCCTGGGCAGTGGCGGGAACAGCCGCCCAACACAGCCCTGCAACGGCTGCACTGATGATGCGCACTTGGAAAATTTGCTTGTTATTCATTGTTTTACCACCCCGAGATCTAGGCGAAAAGATATATATTTAACAGCTATTTACCGAATTAACTTGAGAGATCAAATAAAGATTGCCGACCTGCGACCGAGAGTCTCCGAATTGATGCCTGACGTCAATAAGATCGCTGCAAAAAACGCTCGCAATTCCAATTGTGTCGCAAGAAACCTACAACCCTATTGCCAAAATCCCTTTAAACCTAGAGAGGAAGTCTTGAGGGTACTGCCCAATAAGGACTCAACAACTTCCATTGCACGCTCATGCTTGCCATCGGCGGCGCGTCCATACCATTTCAAGGCTTCGAAAGTGTCTTTTTCGCCACCAACGCCAGCATGCTGCATTTCAGCAAAATTATACATAGCATCGGTATTGCCTTTCTCTGCAGCCTGCAAAAAAAGCTCTCGCGCACGTATCGCCTGTTGCAAGCCCTCGACAGGCTCACGCAATAGTTCGCCAAGCCGATTCGCTGCCGCGATGTGACCGGCACTCCATGCGTTCTCCAGCCACACCGCCGCCTTGCGCTTGTCCTCCTTGATTTTGGAATCGGCGAGCATTTTTCCCACAAGATATTGTGCCTCCCGATGCCCCGCTTCCGCAGCAACCAAGAGATGCTTACGGGCCGCTTCGCCACTGGCTTCGCCTCTCGCGAGATAACTCCGCCCGATCAAGAAATTCGCTACTGGATTCCCCGAGCGTGCGGCACGCGCCAACCAGTCGACGCCCTGTGCGATATCACTCTTGACGACCTTACCTTCCAATAACTGCTGGCCAACGACAATCTGCGCACCTACGTGTCCTTGCCGGGCTGACTTGAGCATCCATTCATGAGATTCAGCCCAGAGCCTTTCTTCACCGCGACCTGCCAGTTCCAGGCCCAGAGCATACTGCGCGTCAGCATCCCCTGCCGATGCCGATTGACGGAGAAGAGTCTTAGCTTGTGGATCGGAGCGAGGCAGAAGGCGCGCCAGCGCGGCCATCGACGCGGGATCTCCCTTTTCAGCGGCTTTGCGATACCAATCAAGTGCCTTTTCGTGATTCTTATCGACACCACGCCCTTCTTCGTGAAGAACGCCAAGTTGGCTCATCGCCAGAACGTTGCCGGCTGCGGCTGCGGAGGAAAGCAATGGCAGGGCAACTCCAGCCTCGCCAAGCCGTAAATAGGTCGCCGCAGCCACCCATTGCGCGTCTGCATCGCCTTGCCTCGCCTTGCGCAACAGCAAAATGAATTGCGCCCGGTCCTGAGACTGCTCATAGCTAAGGGATGACGCCTGAGTCTCACCCGCGCGCACCACCAGACTGGAAAGCACAATCAATAGGCCGCTTGCCAACGCAAGAGTGGTGCGCCGCTTCATAGGGCCATTCCAGCGGTTTGCCTTAATCCGATGACTGCCTTGGGTAGAGCAGGACGCTTGCCAACTGCCTTGACTTTGACCGGCAACACGGACAGCCGGGTCGAGAACTCGGCGACACGATCCGAAGGTAGCAGGACAGCCGGCTTGCCGCGCCCGGAGATATTTTGCGACTTGTGCGATGGATTCAGCGCCAGAACCTCCGCGACGGATAGTCCGGCCATACGAGCCACAGACTGGGCATCTAGTTCATGAGCGACCTCGACCCGGGAAAAGTAAGGCGCATTGTCAATATCGGCCAATACAATCCCGTGATGATCAGGATCAGCCACGATGTTCCGAATCGCCATCAATTTAGGCACGTATAGTCGGGTTTCCTCCGGCATGATCAGGCTTTCGTAGTCCGTCGGCAGTCCGCGTGCCTGATTGCGCTGGATTGCCCGCTGCACGGCTTCCTCACCCCAGTTGTAAGCGGCGAACGCCAGATGCCAGTCCTGGAAGAGACCGTACAGGAACTCGAGGTAATTCAGGGCCGCCTCAGTCGAAGCGACGATATCGCGACGCGCATCGTAATGCTCGTTGAGTGGAAGTCGATAACGCTGGGCAGTTCCCGGGATGAATTGCCACAAACCTGCCGCCTGTGCACTGGACAGTGCCAGCGGCTCGAATCCGCTCTCGACAAACGGCAGAAGCGCAATTTCCGTCGGCAATCCACGGGCCTCGACGGCTTCGACAATATGATGCAAATAGCGCCGTGCCTTCTGGCTGATGGCGAGAACGAGGTCTTTGCGCTGCCGATACCACTGCTCACGCTCGGCAACAAGGCTCGTCTTCAGTGGCGCGAGCGCAAATCCATTGCGAACGCGATCCCACGCATCGCGAACCGGCTTTTCCGTACGCCCGAGGATTTCCGCTTCCGAAATGTCAAGCAAATAAGCCCGGCTACTATCCAGAGACGGCGCAATGCTGACGATCGGCGCCACGTTGGGTCCCATGTCGCCAACGAGCGATGTCGGGTACGCGAACTGACGCGTGCGTAGAACCTGCTCCTGGTCAGCCGATGCCGGGAGCGAACAAAAGAACGCAATCAGGGCAAGAATCCGTCGGGCCATGCTCGGGAAATCCCTATCGCGGGACAGATGACGATTTTACAGCGTTTACCTTGAATTCGAACCGTCAGTAACGGAGGCTTTGCTATCCGGGTTTGCTGTACGAATCGGTTGATTGTCGAGCCAGTCCAATACCTGTCGCGCCTGCACAATTCCCTTTGCTTCCGCCTGAACCAACCACGCCCGAGCGCGGGCAGGATCGGCTTTTTCGCCTACCCCGATGGCCCACAATCGGCCGGCGTTGAACTGGGCGGTACCAAGCCCACGCTCTGCCGCACGTTCATACCATTGGATCGCTTCCGGGAGGCTCTTCTCGACACCACGCCCGGTTTCGAAAATTTCACCGAGATTGTTTTGCGCATCCGCATCCCCCTGATCCGCTGCAAGCCTGTAAAGGCGCAGCGCCCGAGCGGTGTCAATCGCGCCTCCCTGTCCGCTGTTGAATAAGTACGCCAGCAATGTCTGTGACTTGGGGCGACCCTGGCTTGCAGAGCGCCCTAGCCAATCCCGTGCGCATGGATAGTCTTTTGTCCCTGCACCAAACTCCCCCAAACAACGGCGCCCCAGCCATTCCTGGGCAATCGCATGCCCCATGCCTCCAGCATGCTCAATCTGCCGCCATGCGGCAGTGGGGTCAACGGCGATTTGACATTGCGCCCAACTCCATGCGGCGGCGGCGTGGGAGCTTGCGGCCACCCTGTACTCAGCGCAGGACTTCTCAGGATTACGTGGAACCAGAAAACCTTTGGCGTAAAAATACCCGAGCGCCTGCTTGGCTTCCGTCTCTCCGCCAGCAGCCATCCGCTGAACTCCCGGGCCAATATCCGTCAATTCCTTTCTGAGCAGGCGCTCGAGGCGTTCCGTCTTGGTCAGATTGCCCACCGATTCTGACGCGAGAAGTATCGTTACGGTGGCGATTGCAGCCCTGGCTAATCTATCTTTGGCCTCCCGATTTTTCGGATCTCTTCCCAATAGGATGCGGGCAGCCGCAATTTCCCTTTGCACGTCCGATTCGGATAGCAGTCTGTTACGCCCACCGTCCGAGGTTTTCAACGATGTCGTGTCACTCGTTTTCTTGGACTTACCCGCTCGTGCTTTCAAACTTGCGGAAGATTTTGATCGCGAAACTACGCCCTTCTTCGGCACCACCTTTTTTGCAGTGGATTTCGTCCTGGCTACCGCATCTGCTGCCGCTGAGTCCTCGATCGGCATGCATAGCGCGAGGCAAGACAACAGAATGCCCAGCGGCTGTTTCATGTCTTGGGCAAATGTGTCGAATCAGCGGCAGGGCAAACCAAACGGTGAATTATCGAGTGCAACGTCGCAGGGCTTTTCAGTGCCCATACATACCCTGCCCACAAGAACAGGAAGGCAACGAACATTGCCGACTGCGGAACGCCACTGCGTTCACCAATGACGCCAAGCACGCCAAACCCGATCGAAAAAACGCCCATGATCGCGACAACCTGATTTACCGAATAACCCGCATGCAACAGGACATGGTGCATATGCTGCTGATCTGCATGAAAGGGGCTTTTCCTTTGTGATATCCGAAGCAACATGACGCCCCCCATGTCAAGCAAGGGCATTGCCAGAACCCAAACCGCAGTCATTGGCTGGATGGTCGAACTGGAAGATCCTCCGAGCTTGATTGAGTACCAGGCCATCAGCATTCCCAGAATCATGCCACCTGTATCTCCCATGAACAGCAGAGCCCGTGGGCGCCCCGGCAGTCTGAGATTCAGAGCCAGAAACCCGAGAATGGCCCCCGCCAGCAACGAAAGCTCAAATGCCTCGCCTGCGTGTCCTGCACCGAATGCGAGCCAAGCCAAGACTACTACCGGTCCCATGCAGATGCTCCCGGCAAGGCCATCCAGGCCGTCGATCATGTTGATCGCATTCATGACGCCCACAATAGATATGACCGTCACCAGAATCGCCCACTTGCCTAGGGCAATATCACCCAGACCAAACAGGTCTCCAAGACCGAGAACCCAGACAGAAGTACCCGAAACAATCACGCCGGCACCGATAACCTGTGCCACAAACTTTGCGCGATGGCTGAGTTCGTGCGCATCGTCAGCAACGCCGATGCCGGTAACGATCAAAACTGCCGTGATCAGGCTCCAACTTTCAAACGGCACACGTCCAGCAACGATCTGCAACCCAAGTAAGGTCACCAGCATGGCCAAGCCGCCGACCAGCGGAGTGGGTTCCCGATGAACCTTTCGATGACCCGGATGATCGATCAACCCCCATTTGGGCGCCTGTATCATCAGCAATCGCGCTACGCCCGCCGAGCAGAAGGGAGCAAGGACCAAGACCAGAATCTGCAGTTCCGAGAACTTGTCAGTCATTAAGGACGCCCCGTCACGGCGAAAAGTGCCGGGAGCGTCAGGGATTGCAAGAGGCAACAAACACCTGCTGCTGAGAACAGCGGCATGACACCCCTCCCGCAATAAGCGCTACGAACAACGGTATCGGCGACCGTAGGCTTGCATGTTGTAATTGGTCGGGGTGGAGGGATTCGAACTCTCGACATCTTGCTCCCAAAGCAAGCGCGCTACCGGGCTGCGCCACACCCCGAACAGCGCGATTTTACCCAAGGCGGAGGAGCCCGGTCAAACACGACGTCACTTTTAGTGACGGGGCATCGGCAGGTGCTCCTCAACAATCTTGCGAATCACCCCCGTTTCGTTTATAAAGCCGTTTCTCTGCGATACGGGCAATCTGCAATGGCCGAAGATCTGCTGCATAAGAAACAGTTTCCTCCCTATCACGCCAAGAAGGGCGAGGAATACATGAACCCGAAGCAACTCGCTCATTTCCGTGACATCCTGATGTCGCTGAAGGATGAGCTGAGCGAGGATATCGAACGCACCGTGCACACCATGCAGGATGAGGCAACGGTGTTTGCCGACCCCAACGACCGCGCCAGCCAGGAATCAGACATTGCGCTCGAACTGCGTAACCGCGACCGGGAACGTAAACTGATCAAGAAGATTGACGAGTCGATTGCCCGCATCGATAGCGGTGAATACGGTTACTGCAACTCTTGTGGTGTCGAGATCGGGCTCAAGCGCCTCGAGGCACGTCCCACGGCGACCCTATGCATCGACTGCAAGACCCTGGAGGAACACCGGGAGAAGCAGGTCGGCAAGTAAACTTTCCTGATTCTGCATTCCAACAAAAAAGGACGCCGAGGCGTCCTTTTTTGTTGGGCTGCAATGTCGCTTACTGGGGCGCGGCCGCCTCTGCAGCAATCGCTTTCATCGACAAGCGTACGCGGCCTTTGTCGTCGGTTTCGATAACCTTGACTTTGACGACCTGACCTTCCTTGAGATAGTCGGCCACGGCATTGACGCGCTCTGTAGCAATCTGAGAAATGTGCAGCAGGCCATCCTTGCCGGGTAGCAAGCTCACAATGGCGCCGAAATCCAGCAAGCGCAAGACGGTGCCCTCGTAGATCTTGCCGACTTCGACCTCAGCCGTGATGTCCTCGATGCGCTTCTTGGCAACCTGCGCCGCATCGGCGTTGACCGAAGAAATGGTGATCGAACCATCGTCTTCGATATCGATGACACAGCCAGTTTCTTCGGTCAGCGCACGGATAACGGCACCGCCCTTGCCAATGACATCGCGAATCTTTTCCGGATTGATCTTCATGTGGATCATGCGCGGCGCGAAGTTGGACACTTCCTGTCGCGGACCGGACATCGAGGAGTTCATCTTCTCGAGAATGTGCAGGCGGGCCTCCTTGGCCTGTGCCAACGCCACCTGCATGATCTCCTTGGTGATGCCCTGGATCTTGATATCCATCTGCAGCGCCGTGATGCCATCCTCGGTGCCGGCCACTTTGAAATCCATGTCGCCGAGATGATCTTCGTCACCAAGGATGTCCGTCAGCACCGCAAAACGGCCACCGTCCTTGATCAGGCCCATGGCGATACCGGCAACCGGTGCCTTGAGCGGAACACCGGCATCCATCAATGCGAGCGAGCCGCCACAGACGGAGGCCATCGATGACGAGCCGTTGGACTCGGTGATTTCCGAGACCACACGCATCGAATACCCGAACTCCTCCGGCGACGGCAGGACTGCCAGTAACGCGCGCTTGGCCAAACGACCGTGTCCGATCTCACGGCGCTTCGGCGTTCCGACGCGACCGCACTCACCGGTGGCGTAGGGAGGCATGTTGTAGTGAAGCATGAAGCGGTCGCGATATTCGCCCTGCAGGGCGTCAATGATCTGCTCGTCGCGGCCCGTGCCCAAGGTAGCAATCACCAAGGCCTGGGTTTCGCCACGGGTAAACAATGCTGAACCGTGGGTACGGGGCAGCACGCCATTACGCACCGTAATCGGACGCACGGTGCGCGTGTCACGACCATCAATGCGCGGCTCACCGTTAAGGATCTGGCTGCGCACGATCTTGGCTTCGAGTTCGAACACCGTGTTGCCAACCAGATTGGCATCCGGCGGGTTATCCACGCCCTCGGTCAGCGCGGCGATGGTCTTCGCCGTGATTTCGCGGGTCTTCTGGGTACGGGCTTGCTTGCTAGTGATGCGATAGGCTTCACGCAATTCGGCCTCGGCGATTTCTGCGACGCGGGCAATCAGGGCTTCGTTCTTGGGTGGAGCCTGCCAATCCCACTCGGGCTTGCCGGCGGCTTCGACCAGTTCGTTGATCGCCTTGATCGCGGCCTGCATCTGGTCATGCCCGAAAACCACGGCGCCGAGCATGACTTCTTCCGATAGACGCTGAGCTTCAGACTCGACCATCAGCACGGCGGATTCGGTGCCGGCAACGACCAAATCAAGCTGAGTGCTCTGCAACTGGGTTTTGGTCGGGCAGAGCACGTACTGACCGTTGATGTAGCCAACACGCGCAGCACCAATCGGGCCGCTAAACGGAATGCCGGAAATGGCCATCGCGGCGGAGGCGCCGAGCATGGCGGGAATATCGGGATCGATTTCCGGATTGCAGGACATGACGGTGCAGACAACCTGCACTTCATTGTAAAAAGCATCGGGAAACAGGGGGCGCAGGGGACGGTCGATCAGACGCGAAGTAAGAATTTCCTTCTCCGAGGGACGGCCTTCACGCTTGAAGAAGCCGCCGGGAATACGCCCCGCCGCGTACGTGCGCTCCTGATAGTCGACTGTCAGGGGGAAAAAGTCCTGGCCCGGCTTCGGGTTCTTGGCACCGACGACGGTAGCGAGCACCACGGTATCTTCCATGGTCACCATGACCGCGCCACCCGCCTGGCGGGCAATTTCGGCGGTTTCGAGAGTTACGGTATGGGCACCGTAGGCAAAGCTCTTCTTTATCGGATTCAGCACAACAATTCCTTTCGGCAAAAAATAAAAGCCGGCACAGCCATTACGGCCGTACCGGCTTGTTCAGCAAGCCCGCGCTGTAGCTGGCGCTGAGCGCATCGCGCGATGGGATAACCCGTTCCGGCGCTATTCTGGAAGTATTACTTGCGCAGACCGAGGCGCTCGATCAGCGAACGATAGCTGTCAGCGTTTTTGCGCTTCAGGTAGTCCAGCATCTTGCGACGCTGGCTAACCATCTTGAGCAGACCACGACGGGAATGATGATCCTTGGTGTGGGCCTTGAAATGATCGGTGAGGTCGTTGATGCGTGCCGTCAGTAGCGCAACCTGAACTTCGGGGGACCCGGTGTCACCCTGCGCGCGCTGATAACTGGCAACGATGCCGGCCTTGTCGTTAGTGGAAATAGCCATGTGGTTTCCTTGCTGATCCTGTTGTATTAGTCTCTTGGAGAACTGGGAATTATAGTCGCGTGGATAGCGTTTGATCAAGTGGGTGGCGCGGTAGGCCCTCTGGTTTTTGAATACCGCCGTACCCCGATCCTCCGCACCTGATCATGACTCGGCGACCAGACGCAATGGCCGAAGCTGGCCATCGCTGCTGCACTGGCACACGCCGATAAACCGGCTGTCGGGACCATAGGCGCGTACCCGTAAACCGACCGAGCCTGGCCAAGCTATGGGCTGACCGTGCCTGAGCTGGCTGGACGCCACTGAATCCAATCTGACGTCGCCAATACCCGCAAGCAAAAAGTCCGGCGGAAGCAACAACTCGTCACGGGTATCTGGATCCTTGGCCTCAATCTCTCTCAGGGTATGGGCCTGGTCCAGGGTAAGGCCTCCAATCGCCGTGCGGCGAAGTGCCGTCAGGTGCGCCCCACACCCCAACCGCTCGCCAATGTCAGCGGCCAGGGTACGCACATAGGTCCCCTTGCTGCATCGCACCTCGAACACGAAGACGTTGCCCACGACTGCATCGGGTGGATCGCTCCGATACAGTGCATGGATCACCACTCGCCGCGCCTTGCGTTCGATTTCAATCCCGGCCCGGGCGTACTCGTAGAGCGGCTTGCCATCCCGCTTCAAGGCAGAATACATCGGCGGCACTTGCTCAATCTCGCCGACAAATTCAGCCAACACTCCCCGGATGTCCTCCGACGACACATCGACCGGACGCGTTTCCAGAATGCGACCTTCGGCGTCGGCCGTATCGGTGGTGATGCCCAATTGCACCGTGGCCAGGTATTGTTTGTCGGCATCGAGCAACTCGCCGGCAAACTTGGTGGCCTCGCCAAAGCATAGCGGCAGCAAGCCCGACGCAAGGGGATCCAGCGTTCCCGTATGCCCCGCCTTTTCTGCGCGGTACAGGCGGCGTGCGGCCTGCAAGGCATGGTTGGATGAAATGCCCACGTCTTTGTCCAGCAACAGGACGCCGTCCAGCCGACGACGCGGGACGCGGATCGGTACGTTGGCGCTGCGATTCACTCGTCGCCGTGGCCCGGATCGGACTCGACGGCTTCGTCGATCAGCTTCGACAATCGCGCGCCTTCCTGCACCGAGGAATCGAACACGAAGTGCAATTCGGGTATGTGATGAATCCGGACCCGTTTCGCCAGTTCTCGGCGCAAATAGCTGGCCGATCGTGCCAAGCCTTCCGCAATAGCGTCATTGGCGGAAGGATCGGCCAGCGACGTGTAGAACACCTTGGCGTGGGCGTAATCAGGCGTTACTTCGACGCCAGAAACGGTAACCAGGGTCATGCGTGCCGCGATACGCTGATCCTTCAGATGAAAGCGCAGCAGATCCGCCAGCTCGCGGCGAATCTGCTCTGACACGCGATCGGAACGCGAGAACCCGTGAGCCGATCCGCGTTTGGCCGCCATACCGGAAATCAGCTCAAGGTCCGGGCGATTTCCTGGATCTCGAAGACTTCGAGCTGGTCGCCTTCATTGATGTCGTTGAAGTTCTTCAGGCTGAGGCCGCACTCGAAGCCTTCCTTGACTTCACGGACATCATCCTTGAAGCGCTTCAAGGACTCCAGTTCGCCCGTGTGAATCACCGTGTTGGCGCGCAAGACCCGAACGGCAGCGTTGCGGCGCACGATGCCGGAGAGCACCATACACCCGGCCACCGCACCCACCTTGGAAATACGGAATACCTGACGGATATCGACCATGCCGATGATGACTTCGCGCTTTTCCGGGGCCAGCATGCCGGACAGGGCAGCCTTCACTTCATCAACCACGGCGTAGATGATGTTGTAGTAACGGATATCGACGCCGAGGCTTTCTGCCGCCTTGCGTGCGCCCTGGTCGGCACGGGTATTGAAGCCGATGACCACAGCTTTCGAGGCGGCGGCGAGGTTGATGTCGGATTCGCTGATGCCACCGACACCCGCATGCACCACATTGACCTTGACCTCGGCCGTGGATAGCTTGTTGAGCGACTGTACCAAGGCTTCTTGCGAGCCTTGCACGTCGGCCTTGATGACCAATGCCAGCGTACGGACTTCGCCTTCGGCCATTTGCTCGAACATGTTTTCCAGCTTGGCCGCCTGCTGCTTGGCCAGCTTGACGTCGCGGAACTTGCCTTGGCGGAACAGGGCGATTTCGCGTGCCTTGCGTTCGTCAAGAATCACCATCGCTTCGTCGCCTGCCGCCGGAACGTCGGTAAGACCCTGAATCTCGACCGGGATGGAGGGTCCGGCCGATTCGATCGGATCACCGTTCTCGTCGATCATGGCGCGTACCCGGCCATAGACCGCGCCCGCCAGCAAGACGTCGCCACGCCGCATGGTGCCCGAAAGCACCAGAATGGTTGCCACCGGTCCGCGCCCCTTGTCGAGGCGGGCTTCGATCACTAGGCCCTTGGCCGGGGCATCCACCGGCGCAGTAAGTTCGAGTACTTCGGCCTGAAGCAGGACATGCTCGAGCAGATCGTCGATGCCCTGGCCGGTTTTGGCCGAAACGCCCACGAAGGGGGAATCGCCGCCGTACTCTTCCGGCACTACACCTTCGGCAACGAGTTCCTGTTTCACCCGCTCCATGTTGGCTTCGGGCTTGTCGATTTTGGTCACGGCCACCACCAGTGGAACCTCGGCGGCCTTCGCGTGATGGATTGCCTCGCGCGTCTGCGGCATGACGCCGTCGTCAGCCGCCACCACCAGAATCACGATGTCGGTGGCCTTCGCGCCACGGGCACGCATGGCGGTAAACGCTTCGTGACCCGGGGTATCGAGGAAGGTAATCATGCCGCGCGGCGTTTCGACGTGGTAGGCACCGATATGCTGCGTGATGCCGCCCGCTTCACCGTGCGCCACACGACTCTTGCGGATGTAATCGAGCAGTGAGGTCTTGCCGTGGTCGACGTGGCCCATCACGGTCACCACCGGAGCGCGCGGCATTTGCTCGACGTCCTTATGCACCACTTCATCGGCCAGGAAGGCATCCGGATCGTCGAGCTTGGCGGCGAAGGCCTTGTGCCCCATTTCTTCGACCACGATCATCGCCGTTTCCTGATCCAGCACCTGATTGATGGTCACCATGGAACCCATCTTCATCAAGGTCTTGATCACTTCCGTCGCCTTGACGGTCATCTTGTGGGCAAGATCCGCCACCGAAATGGTTTCCGGCACGTGGACTTCGCGAATAATGACCTCGGTCGGCTGCGGCGCCGGAGCCTCATCGGCATGTCCATGACGACCATGGCGCCCGCCCCCCTTGGAACCACGCCAGCCGGACGTGCCGGCGTCACCACGGGTCTTGATCGCGCGCTTCTTGGCGGCATCTTCCTTCCAAGCATCCTTCTTCGCCGTCTTGGCCTTGCCTTCTTCAGCCTTGCCGGCCGGCTTGTGGATGGTTCCTGACACGCCCGCTGCGGCGGCCTGCTCACTGGCCTTCTTGGCTTCGGCAGCCGCCAACGCCGCCTGCTGTTCGGCAAGCCGGGCTTCGGCTTCGGCCCGCGCCCGAGCCTCACGTTCGGACTTTTCCTTGAACTCTGCCGCCTGGATGGCCGACAGCTTGCCCTGACGCCGGGCTTCTGCTTCGCGCAAAGCCACCTGGGCGGGGTCGAGAATCGAAGGACGGGCCACCGGAGGCGCCTCGGCGACGACCGGCTCTTGCACAGCGGGCACTTCAACCACCGGCGCTACCGGCTCGACCTTGACCTCAACAACGGGCTCGGGCACCGAGGCAGGTGCTGGCGCCGACACGACCTCAGGTTCGGCAACAGACGGAGGGGCTTCAGCTTCAGCGGCAGCAGCAGCGCCCGCTTGCTCGGCAGCCGCCTCTGCGGCCAATTCGGCGGCATCGCGCTTGACGAAGACGCGCTTCTTGCGCACTTCGACCTGAATCGTCCGCGCCTTGCCGGTGGAATCCGACGCGCGAATTTCGCTGGTCTGCTTTCGCGTCAGCGTGATCTTGGCCTTGGGTGCGGTCTCGCCGTGGGCCTTGCGCAGATAGTCCAGCAAGCGCGTCTTGTCCTGTTCGGACAAGGTGTCGTTCGATGCCTGCTTGCTGACGCCGGCTTTCGCGAGCTGTTCAAGCAGGGCCGGCGCCGGCATTTTCAGCTCGGTGGCGAATTGGGAAACTGTCATCAGTGCCATGCCGAACCTCTCATTCTTCAGCAAACCAGTGCGCGCGGGCAACGGTGATCAGGGCCGTCGCACGCTCGGTATCGATACCGGTCATTTCGACAAGTTCATCGGTCGCCAGATCGGCCAACGAGTCGCGATCCGTGATCCCGTTCTTCGCCAGCTTGGCGGCCAGCGGCTTGTCCATGCCGTCCAGTGACAGAAGATCGTCGGAGACCTTTTCCATCTGTTCTTCATCGACGATGGCCTCGGTCAGCAGCACATTGCGCGCACGTTCCCGCAGCTCATTCACGGTCGCCTCGTCGAACGCCTCGATCTCGAGCATCTCCGCCAGCGGAACATAGGCGACCTCTTCGAGGGTCGAGAAGCCTTCTTCGATCAGGATATTGGCTACCTCCTCATCGACGTCCAGCTTTTCCATGAACAGGCTGCGGATGGTGCTGTGCTCAGACTCGGAACGCTTTTGCGATTCCTCGATCGTCATCAGATTGATGGTCCAGCCTGTCAGTTCGGACGCCAGACGCACGTTCTGACCACCGCGACCAATTGCAATGGCCAGGTTGTCTTCATCGACCACCACGTCCATTGCGTGCTTCTCTTCATCGACCACCAGGCTCTGCACTTCTGCAGGCGCCAAGGCGCCAATGACGAACTGGGCCGGGTCCGCCGACCAGAGAATGATGTCGACCCGCTCGCCGGAAAGTTCGTTGGTCACCGCCGTGACTCGCGAACCACGCATGCCAACGCAGGTGCCAATCGGATCGACACGTGGGTCGTTCGACTTCACGGCGATCTTCGCACGCATGCCGGAATCGCGTGCCGCTGCCTTTATCTCCAACAGTCCGTCCTCAATTTCCGGAACTTCGAGTTCGAACAGCTTCATGATGAACTCGGGGGCGGTACGCGACAGGATGAGCTGCGGACCACGCGCCTGGCGATCGATCTTCATCAGCCAGGCACGCACGCGATCGCCGGGGCGAAGATTTTCCTTGGGGATCATCTGATCGCGCGGCAGCAGGGCTTCGATGCGGCCGGCTTCGATAATGGCACTGCCGCGTTCCATGCGCTTGACGGTGCCGCTGACGAGAAACTCTTTGCGGTCCAGAAAATCATTAAGCAACTGCTCGCGCTCGGCATCGCGAATCTTTTGCAGGATGACCTGCTTGGCGGCCTGGGCACCGATGCGCCCAAAATCGACCGGCTCGATGCCTTCCTCGATGAAATCGTCGAGGGCGATGTCGGCAATCTGCTGCTGGGCCGCTGTAATGCCGATCTGTTGTTCGGGGTTCTCCACCTGGTCGTCAGGGACCACCAGCCAGCGCCGGAAGGATTCGTATTCGCCGGTGTCGCGATCGATATCGACGCGAATGTCAGCCTCCTCGTTGGTACGCTTCTTCGTCGCCGACGCCAGGGCCATTTCCAGGGCGCCAAACACGATGTCCCGGGGCACGTTCTTCTCGCGGGCCAGCGCATCAACCAGTAACAACAAATCACGGCTCATTTGAGATCTCCAGCAGAAATCAGAACTTCGGCACCAGGCGCGCCCGATCGACATTGTCGAGAGCAAACTGGTGCAGGGTTTCATTTACTCGCAGGCAAACACGCTCAACGCCATCCACCAGTTCCAGGCCCTCTAGAACGCCGCTGAAATTGCGCTGGTTGCCCAAGGGCACACGCAATTTCAATTGCACTTCCTGCCCGGCGAAGCGCCGGTAGTCGGCGGCTTTCACCAAGGGCCGATCAAGTCCCGGAGAAGACACTTCGAGGCGATCGAAATCAATGTTTTCAACGGTGAAAACACGTGTCAATTGATTGCTCACAGCGGCACAATCGTCGACTCCGATGCTGCTCTTCTGCGTCGGTTCCGCCGCCGGCTTGTCGATGAAGACGCGCAACAACCGGGCGCGCGGACTGGTTTCGAATTCGACCAGTTCGTAGCCCAGACCTGCCACAGTCGTCTCAATCAATTCAATCAGTTGCATTCAGATTCAGAATCTCATCGCACAAATAGAAAATGGGCTGAAAAGCCCATTCCTTGTCTCTTCCGAGGACGGCACCCACTAAAGCCAGAAGATTATACCAGAGGCACTATTCCTCTGGCGAATCAAATCGATCGGCGTCTTCCCCCAACTCGGGACCGGCGGTTTCCGAGCCGCTTGGCTCGGGCGTAGTCACCTTCTGCTCCGGTGGCAAAAGCTTCAGCAAGGCCTGGACTTCCGAGGGGTCAAGGTCTGCGCATTGGCCACGCTTGATGCGTGGCGAGAGATGCACGGGGCCGTAGCGCACGCGCATCAACCGGCTCACCGTCAATCCGACCGCCTCGAACATGCGGCGAACTTCGCGATTGCGCCCTTCGGACAAGGCCACCCGATACCAGCGGTTGGCCCCTTCGCCCCCCCCCTCGCTGAGGTGACTGAAGCTGGCCAGCCCATCTTCGAGCTCGACTCCGCGTCGCAGCCGCTCCATCAATTCGGGAGTCAATTCACCCAGGATGCGGACCGCGTACTCCCGCTCGATCTCGTAACGCGGATGCATCATGCGATTGGCGAGACTGCCGTCATTGGTGAACAGCAGCAAGCCACAGGAATTGAAATCAAGGCGACCGATCGAGATCCAGCGCCCATTCTTGAGGCGCGGCAGCTTGCCGAATACGCTGGGGCGTCCGGCCGGATCATCGCGCGACACGATTTCGCCTTCCGGCTTGTGATACACCAGCACGCGCGGCAGGCGCTGCTGGAACTTGAGCTGGACCAGCTTGCCGTTTACGCGAATTCGGTCTTCGGGCCCCACGCGTTGCCCAACATGCGCCGGCTCGCCGTTCACGCTGACGCGGCCGGCGAGTATCCACTCCTCCAATTCGCGGCGCGAGCCAAATCCGGCGTCGGCCAAGGCCTTGTGCAACTTGGGCGGATCGATAAAGACCGGCCCGGGACGTCGCCCTGACGGCGTGCTCTTGCCACCGCGCCGACCTTCCTCGGCGGCGCGCAACGCCGCCTGCGACGGCCGGAACGGACTAGCCTTGCGACCCGAGCGGCTCGCTTCCTTGCGCCTGGGCGGTGACGAGGTCGAGTTGTCCGTCGTCGGCGACCGGCTGGGGCGTGTTGTCCGTGCCTGCTCCGGGTTCGGCGGGGTCGACGACCGGCGGCCGGACCGGGGGGGTTTCGGCGAGTGCGGTTTGTCCAAGGTCGATCACCCTTTCTATTTCGGTCAGTGGCGGCAATTCGGCGAGGCTGCGCAGGCCGAGATCGTCGAGGAATCTGCGTGTGGTTGCGTACAGCGCGGGACGGCCCGGCGCATCGCGATGCCCGACGGCATCGATCCAGCCCCGCCCTTCCAGCGTCTTGAGGATGTTCGGGGATACCGCGACACCCCGAATTTCCTCGATGTCGCCGCGCGTCACGGGCTGGCGGTAGGCAATGATGGCCAGCGTTTCCATCACCGCACGCGAATACTTCGGCGGTCGTTCGTTCTTCAGGCGATCGATGTAGGACTGGTACTCCGGCCGACTCTGAAAGCGCCAGCCGGACGACAATTGCACCAGCTCGACACCGCGATCGGTCCAGTCGCGACGCAGGTCGTCGAGCAGGCTGCGCCAGGTATCGTCATCGAACTCCTGATCGAACAGCTTCTTCAGTTCGGCCAGCGGCAGCGGCTCACTGGCCACCAGCAGCGCGGTTTCCAATACGCGCTTGTAGTCATCGGGCTTATACAGCGGAAGCATGGGGCAACCTAGCGTAAATGGGGGCCATGGCCTCGTTTTGGGTCAACTCGATCATCGATTCACGGGCCAACTCGAGCAAGGCCAGAAAACTGACCACCAGGCCCTGGGCGCCCAGCGAAAGATCAAAGAGCTGCTCGAACACGATATAGCCGCCTCCCTGCAAACGGCGCAGGATGATGCTCATGTGTTCGCGCACGGACAGTTCTTCGCGATGGATCTTGTGATGCTGATGCACTTTCGCCTGCTTCATCAATGCCAGCCAGGCGAGTTGCAAGTCGTGCAGCGTAACCTCGGGTTGGCGCTCGACGACCTTGTCCGCAATCCAGACCGTGATCCACTCGTAGTCGCGCCCGACCTGCGGCATCTGGTCAAGGCGCGCCGCCGATGCTTTCATGCGCTCGTATTCGATCAGGCGACGCACCAGTTCGGCGCGCGGATCTTCCGGTTCGCCATTCTCGGCCTTTGGCGGCCGTGGCAACAGCATGCGCGATTTGATTTCGATCAGCATCGCGGCCATCAACAGGTACTCGGCGGCCAGTTCCAGGTTGCCCTTGCGCATCGCCTCGACGTACTCGAGGTATTGCGCCGTCAGCGGCGCCATCGGAATGTCGAGCACATTGATGTTGGCGCGACGAATCAGGTAGAGCAGCAGGTCGAGCGGGCCCTCGAAGGAGTCAAGGATGATTTCCAGCGCATCCGGCGGGATGTAAAGGTCGCGCGGCATTTCCGCCAGCACCTCGCCGTAGATCCTTGGCAGATGCGCGCCCGCCTCCGGCTCAGGAGTCGGCGCTGGCGGTACGGCGATGCCGGCACCCGGCATAGCCGCCAGATCAGCGATGGCTTGCGTTTCGCTCATGGGTAGTCGATACCGATCGCCTCGCGCACATCACGCATGGTCTCCTGAGCGAGCTTGCGCGCCTTTTCACAGCCGTCTGCAATGATGTTGCGCACCAGTTGCGGATCCTCGAGGTACATGGCGGCCCGCTCGCGCATCGGTTCCTGCTCACGCAGGACACCTTCGATCACCGGCTGTTTGCATTCGATGCAGCCAATGCCGGCACTGCGGCAGCCCGCCTGCACCCAGGCCTTGACCTCCTCGTTCGAGTAGATCTGGTGAAATTGCCAGACCGGGCACTTTTCCGGATCACCGGCATCGGTGCGCCGCACGCGTGCCGGATCGGTTTGCATGGTACGAATTTTCTTGGTGACAGACTCCGCATCCTCACGCAGGGTGATCGTATTGCCGTAGGACTTGGACATCTTCTGCCCGTCAAGGCCCGGCATCCGCGACGCTTCGGTGAGCAGCGCGTCCGGTTCGACCAGAATCATTTTGCGGGTGCCTTCGAGCCAGCCGAACAGGCGCTCGCGATCGCCCAAGGACAGGCTTTGCGCCTCGTTGAGCAGGGCATGGGCCTGATCCAGCGCCTCGGTTTCGCCCTTCTCCTGGTAACGGTTGCGCAACTCGTCGTAAAGCTTGGCCCGCTTGCTGCCGAGCTTCTTGACCGCTTCGCGCGCCTTGTCCTCAAACCCCGGCTCGCGGCCATAGAGGTGGTTGAAACGTCGTGCAATCTCGCGGGTGAATTCAACGTGAGGCACCTGGTCCTCCCCCACCGGCACCTGGTTGGCGCGATAGATCAGGATATCTGCCGCCTGCAACAGCGGATAGCCGAGGAAGCCGTAGGTCGTGAGGTCCTTGTGCGTCAGTTTTTCCTGCTGGTCCTTGTAGGTCGGCACCCGTTCCAGCCAACCCAGCGGGGTCATCATCGACAGCAAGAGATGCAGTTCGGCGTGCTCGGGCACCTTGGACTGGATGAAGATGGTTGCCTGCGAGGGATCGACACCCGCCGCGAGCCAATCGACCACCATTTCCATGGCATTTTCGGTGATCGTGCCCGGCTCATCGTAGGCAGTGGTCAGCGCATGCCAGTCGGCGACAAAAAACAGGCAGGGAAATTCGTGCTGGAGCTTGACCCAGTTGGCCAGGACGCCGTGGTAGTGGCCAAGGTGGAGGCGCCCGGTGGGACGCATGCCGGAAAGTACTTTTTCAGCGTACATATCAGAAACCGAAGAGAACCCGAATCAGGGAATTGAACAAGCGCAGAAAGGGGCGCAGGATGGTATCCAGCAGCCCCAGAAACAATAAGGCCAGCAGGATAGGAAAGCCCCAGCGCTCAAGCTGGGCAAATTTCCATGCTGCCGCTGATGGTAGCAGGCTCACCACGATACGGCCACCATCCAGCGGCGGGAGCGGCAGCAGATTCAGGACCATCAACACGCCATTGATGCCGATACCTACCCGCGCCATCTCCTTGAGTGCTTCCGAATAGGCATGCTCCGGACTGCCGGCAACAACTTTCAGCAAGAGCGCCCAGCCGAGGGCCATCACGAGATTGGCGCCCGGTCCGGCCGCTGCAACCCACAGCATGTCCTGTTTGGGCCGTCGCAGGTTGGAGAAATTCACCGGCACCGGCTTGGCCCAGCCGAACAATAAACCGCCTGCCGAGAGCAGGAGAATCAGGCCGGGGACGAGCAAGGTCCCCACCAAGTCTATGTGGCGAAGCGGATTCAGACTGATGCGCCCCATTTGCCACGCGGTTGGATCGCCAAAATGCCGCGCGGCGTAGCCATGAGCAGCCTCATGCAGGGTGATCGCAAAAATGATCGGCAAGGCGGAAATCGCCAGCGTCTGGATGAGGTTCATGGGGTGTCTGGATTCTACGCCTCGAGTCCGAAGGGCTCCAACGGCCCCTGCCCCGCCCGCACCAACTCCGGCGCCGCTCCGGTCAGGTTGATCACGGTCGTCATGTCGATGCCACAACGGCCGGCATCGATGACCAGATCCACCAGCTTTTCCAGGCGCCCTCGTATCTCGTCGGCCTCGGCCAGGGGAGCCTCATCGCCCGGCAGGATCAGTGTCGAGGTCAGCAAGGGCTCATTCAGTTCGTCGAGCAGGGCCAGGGCCAGGGGCGACTTGGGCACGCGCAGGCCGATCGTCTTGCGCTTGGGATGCAGCAGACGACGCGGCAGTTCGCGGGTGCCCTCCAGGATGAAAGTATAGGCGCCCGGCGTTACCGCCTTGAGCAGACGATACTGGCTGTTATCGACGCGGGCATAGGTCGCGATTTCCGACAGGTCCCGGCACATCAGGGTGAAGTGATGACGCTCATCGACCCCTCGAATCCGGCGAATCCGGTCCAGCAAGGGGGCGTATCCGGAGACCCCGGCCAGCGAATAGGCGGCATCGGTCGGCAAGGCAATCAATCCTCCGCTGCGAGCGATTTCTGCCGCCTGCTTGATCAGGCGCGGCTGCGGATGCTCGGGATGGATCTGGAAGAGCTGGGCCATGCGGTAACTAAGGCTGAACGGGATAAAAGCGAGATTTTACCGGCCGCAGGGGACCACGGCACGGCAAACCGGAGGGTCAGCGAGCTGACTTACAGCCGGGACCAGACGGGCGTCAGGTCGTCCGGCAATTCCGGCAGGCGGCCCAGATCGATCCAGCTTTCCCCCGGGCCATGGAAATCCGAGGCGCGCGAGGCGAGGAAGCCGAATTTTCGGGCAACCGAGGCAAATTCAGCGATTTCGTCGTCCTTGTGCGCACCGGAGATCACTTCAATGCCCTGCCCGCCGAGGTCGCGGAAAGCGCCGAACATTTCCAGTCGTTCGGCTTTGGACAAACGATAACGACCCGGGTGGGCAATCACCGCAATACCTCCTGCGTCGTGGATCCAGCGCAAACCATCTTCCAGGGTGGCCCATGCATGATCCACATAGCCCGGCTTGCCCTTGGCCAGCCAGTGATCGAAAACCGACTTGACGTCCTTGGCGTGGCCTAGCTCGACGATATAGCGGGCAAAGTGGGCGCGGCTGATCAATGCCGGATTGCCGACATGGCGCAAGGCCCCCTCGTACGCCCCATGAATCCCGACCTTGTCGAGTTCGGCCGCCATGCGCGCTGCGCGGGAGTCGCGACCACTGCGTATATGGTGCAGCCCTTCCGCCAACGGCCCATTGTCAGGATCAACACCGAGGCCAACGACATGGACCGTCTGGTCGTCGCCCCAGGAAATCGACACCTCGACTCCATTGACAAAATTCAGACCCAGATTGGCCGCCATTGCCGATGCCTCCGCCAGGCCGCCGATTTCGTCGTGGTCGGTCAACGCGAGCAATTCGACACCGTTTTCGCTGGCACGACGCACGACGTCGGCGGGCGCCAGAAGACCATCGGACACGGTGGAATGGCAATGCAGGTCGGCGTTGAGCGCTTTCATTCGACAAAAAACTCCTCAATCAGACGTGCCACTTTCGCCGGCTGATCATGATGCAGGTTATGGCCTGAATCCTGTACTTCGACTTCGCGAATATCCTTGAAGCAGGCAATGCGCGCACGATACTCCTCGGAATCGACGGCGAACAATTGCCTGAAGACGAAGGAGTCGGGAGCCGTCACCCACAGTACCGGGGCGGAAATTCGTCGCCACAACGCCATCGCTTCCTCGACCCGGTAGATGATGGGATTCACCCAGCGATGATACGGATCAGCGGCCAGATGGATGCCACCAGCGCCATCGTCCTCGCCCATGTGTTCGGCCAGGTAGGCTGCCTTTTCGTTCGACAGCCGTGGATTTTCCTTTTGCAGCCGAGCAGCAAAGGCCGCCCGATCCACATAGGAACGAAAGCTCGGCGTGTCGCGCAGTTGGTCCAGCCAGTTGGCGTAACGCTCGGGCGCCTCTTCAGGCTGATAGCGGCGCAAACCCAGGCCCTCCAGGTTGACCAGACGAGCGATGCGTTCCGGGCGGATTCCGGCGTAAATGCAGGCCGCATTGCCGCCCAGGCTATGCCCGACCAAACGCACCGGCTCCTGGGGCGAGTAATGCAGCAGCAAGGCATCCAGGTCGGCTATGTAGTCCGGAAACCAGTAGACGTCGTTGTTCCACTGCGAGAGGCCAAATCCGCGCCAGTCCGGTGCCACGACATTCCACTCGCGGGCCAGGGCGTCGATCATGAACTGCCAGGACGCCGACACATCGCACCAGCCATGCAGAAGGAACAGAAGTGGCGCGCCGTCGTCGCCCCAGAGGCGGATATGCAGGCGGCGACCACGGATGTCGAGGAACTCGGATCGGGAAGCTTTCATCCGCCTATTTTAGCGGCCGCAAACCGCAGGTCGCACCTCGAATTGGCGCGATCTACTGAACAGCGGCCCTCTTCCGATCAATCAGGAATCACCGCCGTGGCCTCGATCTCGACGCGTGCCGCATCCTCCATCAGGCCAGCAACCTG
This sequence comes from uncultured beta proteobacterium, assembly GCA_903908065.1. Lineage (GTDB taxonomy): Bacteria > Pseudomonadota > Gammaproteobacteria > Burkholderiales > Rhodocyclaceae > Sulfuritalea. The sequence continues at coordinate 33,228 of CAIVQO010000043.1, forward strand.
TACCGCCGTCATGGCCGGGAAATTGCGCCCGATCACTTCGCGATACACGGTGCCAAGCTGACGATACGCGGCAAGGTACTCGCGCTTGTCGAGCACGTACCAGGTCATCCGGATCAGGTGCTCGGGACGACCGCCAGCCTCGGCGAGAACGGCGACGATGTTCTCCAGGGCCTGGCGGGCCTGGGCAACAAAATCGCTGCTGTGGAAGCGGCACTGGCTATCCCAGCCTATCTGTCCTCCGATGGCAATCACGCGCCCACGCGCCTCGATTCCATTCGAGTAGCCCTTGGGCGGTGCCCAGCCCGGCGGCTGCAATACGCGATTGCGTGCGGCCGACTCCTCCTCAACCGCCAGACTTACGGTCGCGGCGCCCATCAGGCGACCAGCGCGAGTTGCGCCGCGCGCTCCAGATTTCGTTCCAGTTGAACCTTGCCCCCCTGGTAAGGCCGAGGCCAGACAATGTCCTTGACACCTTGCTCGGCAGCGGCATGCAGCGTCCAGGACGGATCAGCCAGATGCGGACGGGCCAGGGCGCACAGGTCGGCGCGGCCGGCGGCGATGATGGTATTGACGTGGTCGGCCTCGAAAATGTTGCCTACCGCGATGGTCGGCACGTGGAGTTCATTGCGTACCTGATCCGAGAAGGGCACCTGGAACATGCGCCCGTAGATCGGTGCCTCGTCCTTGCTCACTTGCCCCGACGAGACATGGATGATGTCGGCGCCCGCGTCACGAAACAGGCGCGAGATTTCCACCGCATCATCCGGCGTGACACCCCCGGGAACCCAGTCGTGGGCAGAAATGCGCACCGACATTGGACGCTCGGCCGGCCACTCGGCGCGCATCGCCTCGAACACTTCGAGCGGGAAGCGACAGCGGTTTTCCAGGCTGCCGCCGTAGTCGTCGGTCCGCTGGTTGGTCAGCGGCGAAATGAAGGATGACATCAGGTAACCGTGGGCGGCATGGAATTCGACCAGATCAAAGTCGGCGCTGGCGGCACGGCGCGTGGCAGCGACGAAGTCCGCCTTTACCTGATCCATGTCGGCCCGTGTCATTTCCTTCGGCGTTTGTGACACGCCGGCGATATACGGGAGCGGCGAAGGCGCAATCAAGGGCCAGTTGCCCGAGTCGAGCGGCAGATCAATGCCGTCCCAGGCCAGTTTGGTCGAGCCTTTGCGCCCCGCATGGCCGATCTGCATGCCCATTTTGGCCCGGCTATTAGCGTGCACAAAACCGGTGATGCGTCGCCAGGCCGCTGCCTGTGCGTCGGTCCAGATGCCGGCGCAGCCTGGGGTGATGCGCGCATCCGCCGATACGCAGGTCATTTCCGTCATTACCAGTGCCGCGCCGCCGAGGCCGCGCGCTGTGTAATGCTGGAAGTGGAAGTCGCCGGGCATGCCGTCGGTGGCCGAGTAGGTGCACATCGGCGAAACTACGACCCGGTTGGTAAGCGTCATGCCGCGCAGATTGAACGGCGTAAACATCGGCGGTACGGCCTTGGCTCCCGGGGGGGTGACGACCCCGCACTTTGCAGCAAACCAGCGATCGAAATCGTCCGTATAGCCCTGATCGCGCAGCTTCTGGTTGGCGTGACCCACGCGCTGGCTGCCGGTGAGCACGGCGAACGCAAACTGGTCGGGCTCCATATGCACATAGCGATCGACATGCTCGAACCAGGTCATGCGGTTGCGCGCGGCGCTTTGTAGTTTGAGCGCCTCGATCTCGCGTTCGGCCTGGTAGCGCGCCAGCCGCTGCGGTACTTCGCCATCGCTGCTGTTGAGCACCTTGACCAGGGCGCGCGCGTCTTCCATTGCCAGCTTGGTGCCGGAGCCGATGGTGAAGTGCGCGGTATGAGCGGCATCGCCCAGCAGCACGATGTTGTCCTTGAACCAGCGCTCGCAGAGTACCCGATTGAACTTGATCCACACGGCCGAGCCGCGCAAATGCCGAGCATTGGAAATCAGTCGCGCACCTTTCAGCATGTCGGCAAAAAGCTGCTCGCAGAAGGCGATGGATTGGTCCGGCTCCATTTTGTCGAGCCCAGCGCGCAGCCAGGTCTCTTCGGGGGTCTCGACGATGAAGGTCGCCCACTCCTCATTGAACTGGTAGGCATGCAGGTTGAACCAGCCCCACTCGGTTTCCTTGAACGCAAACGTGAAGGCGTTCAGCTTCATCTTGGTGCCAAGCCAGATGAAGCGGCATTTGCGCACGTCGATGCGGGGATTGAAATGCTCGGCGTACTTGGCGCGCGTCATGGAATTGACGCCGTCGGAGCCGATCACCAGATCGTAGTCGCGGGCATAGTCGTCGGGGTCCTTGAACTCGGTCTCGAATTTGAGGCTGACGCCCAGTTCGCGCGCGCGCGCCTGGAATATCTGCAACAGTTTGAGCCGACCGATGCCGCAAAAGCCATGGCCGCCGGAGATGATGCGGCGTTCCTTGAAAAAGACGTCGACATTGTCCCAGTGATGGAAATTTCGCTCGATTTCGGCTACGACCTGGGGGTCATCCTCGCGGAAGCCATCCATGGTCTTGTCCGAGAACACAATTCCCCACCCGAAGGTACTGTCGGCCTGATTGCGTTCGAGTACCGTGATCTCGCAGGCCGGGTTGGCCTGCTTCATCAGAATTGCGAAATACAGCCCGGCCGGACCACCCCCTAGACATACGATGCGCATCGCCTGCTCCTCCCCGTTCGGCCAATTAGGACCGTTTGTTATATTTTAGATCTAAACTATTATTTGTCAAGCCCTACCGTTGATTTGGGATGCCGCATGGCCAAAACCGCTCACTCCGATCGGCCCGGACCCGCAAAGTCGATCGAATAGAATACCCGCAACTGCAACCGAAGATCCCCAGTTCCCAGAATCCCTATGAATACCCTGTTCGTCACCGGTGGCGCCGGCTTCATTGGTTCGGCCCTGGTGCGTCAATTGATCCAGGAAACCGACTGGCGCGTGGTCAATGTCGACAAACTGACCTATGCCGGCAATCTCGAATCGCTGGCGGACCTCATTGACCATCCGCGCCACTTCTTCCGCCGCATCGACGTTTGCGACCGAGCGGCGATTGATGCCCTGTTCGCCGAATTTGCGCCGGCTGGCATCATCCATCTGGCGGCCGAGTCCCATGTCGATCGCTCGATCCACGGCCCGGGCGATTTCATCACGACCAATATCCACGGCACCTATACCCTGCTCGAAGCCGCCCGCGCCCACTGGTCTCGCCTTCCTGCCGGCGACAAAGCCACCTTCCGTTTCCACCATGTCTCCACCGACGAGGTGTTCGGCTCCCTGGGCGACAGCGGGCTCTTTCTGGAAACCAGCCCCTATCAACCGAATTCGCCCTACTCAGCCTCGAAAGCCGCCTCCGACCATCTGGTGCGGGCCTGGCATCACACCTACGGCCTGCCGACCCTGATGACCAACTGCTCAAATAACTACGGCCCCTGCCAGTTCCCGGAAAAACTGATCCCATTGATGATCCACAACGCCATATCGGGCAAATCCCTTCCCATCTACGGCAAGGGCGACAACGTGCGCGACTGGCTTTACGTCGATGACCATGCCCGTGCCCTGCGCCTGGTCTTCGAGCGAGGCATCCCCGGGGAAACCTACAACATCGGGGGCCACAACGAGAAAACCAATCTCGAAGTGGTCGATCGCCTGTGTGCCCTTATTGACGAATTGAAGCCTCGCGCCGACGGCAAGAGCTATCGCGAGCAGAAAATCTCGGTGGCGGATCGCCCCGGCCACGACAAACGCTATGCCATCGACGCCGGGAAAATCCAGCGCGAACTGGGCTGGACACCCGCCGAGAGCTTCGATTCCGGCATGCGCAAGACCGTCGCCTGGTATCTGGACAACCCGGACTGGGTCGCGCATGTCGTATCGGGCGAATACCGGCAATGGATGGATCGCAACTACGGAGACCGCACATGAACACACGCGGCATCATCCTCGCCGGCGGTTCCGGCACCCGCCTGCATCCGGTCACGATTGCCGTATCCAAGCAGTTGCTGCCGATCTACGACAAGCCAATGATTTATTACCCGCTAACCACGCTGATGCTGGCGGGAATCCGGGAAATTTTGCTGATATCGACACCCCAGGACACACCGCGTTTTACCCAGTTGCTGGGCGACGGTTCGCAATGGGGCCTGTCAATCACATACGCCGTACAGCCCAGCCCGGACGGACTCGCCCAGGCCTTCATCATCGGCCGTGACTTCATCGATGGCCATCGCTCGGCCCTGGTCCTGGGCGACAACCTGTTCTACGGCCAAAGCCTGGTTGAGCAAATGCGACGTGCAACGAACAAAGCCACCCCCGGCGCGACGGTATTCGCCTACGCGGTGAACGACCCGGAGCGGTATGGGGTAGTCGAATTCGATGGCGCAGGCGCCGCTGTGAGTATAGAAGAGAAGCCCAGGGCGCCGAAGTCACGTTACGCGGTGACAGGCCTGTACTTCTACGACGAACAGGTATGCGATCTGGCCGCGAAACTCAAACCCTCCGCACGTGGCGAATTGGAGATCACCGACCTCAACCGCATCTACCTTGAGCGGCATCAGCTACACGTTGAAACCATGGGTCGCGGCATGGCCTGGCTGGATACGGGAACCCACGATTCGCTGCTCGAGGCCAGCCAGTTCATCGAGGTCATCGAGAAGCGCCAGAGCCTCAAGGTCGCCTGTCCCGAAGAAGTCGCCTGGCGCATGAAGTGGATCGACAATACACAGCTCGCCGCGCTCGCCGAACCGCTGGCCAAGAGCCGCTACGGACAGTACCTGCAAAACCTGCTGAAGTACGAAACGCGTGCATGAAGCGAATCGCCACCGACATTCCCGAAGTCATCCTGATCGAGCCGCGCGTCTTTGGCGATGAACGCGGCTTTTTTTACGAGAGCTGGAACAAGCGCAGTCTTGCGGAGATCGGCATTGATGCCGATTTTGTTCAGGACAACCATTCACGATCCCAGCGCAATGTCTTGCGCGGCCTGCATTACCAGGTCGAACGCCCCCAGGGCAAGCTGGTGCGCGTGACCGAAGGTGAGGTTTACGATATCGCCGTCGATCTGCGTCGTTCCTCTCCAACCTTCGGCCGATGGGTAGGCTTCACGCTCTCGGCGACGGACAAGCGCATGGCCTGGATCCCGCCCGGGTTCGCCCATGGCTTTTGCGTCACCTCCGACTGGGCGGAATTTCTCTACAAGACCACCGACTACTGGAGCCCGGCACACGAGCGTACTCTGCTTTGGAATGACCCAAAACTGGGAATTCCCTGGCCCCTCAACGGCGAGCCTGTTCTAGCGGCCAAGGATAGGGCAGGAACTCCGTTCGCCGACTCCGAGACGTACCCATGAAGATCCTGCTGACCGGAGCGGCGGGCCAACTCGGACGGGAACTCAAGCGCTCGCTGGCATGCCTCGGCGAGGTGATCGCCTGTGATCATGGTCAGCTTGACCTGACAAATCCCACCGCCTTGCGGGAGACCGTCCGTCAGCAAGCTCCATCAATCATCGTCAATGCAGCGGCCTACACGGCGGTTGACCGGGCGGAATCCGAACCGATGCTGGCACAGGCCGTCAATGCCGAGGCACCTGGTGTGCTGGCCGAGGAAGCCAAGCGCCTTGGCGCCCTGCTGATTCACTTTTCCACTGACTACGTCTTCGATGGCTGCAAGCCGTCGCCTTACACCGAGACCGACGCAACGGCCCCACTGTCCGCCTACGGCAAGAGCAAACGGGATGGCGAACGCGCCATTGTCAGCTCCGGCGCTCGCCACCTGATACTGCGCACCAGTTGGGTGTACGGTCTGCATGGTGCCAATTTCATGAAGACCATGCTGCGGCTGGCCCGCGAGCGCGACGAACTGCGCGTCATCGACGACCAGTTTGGCGCCCCGACCTGGACCCGGCACCTGGCCGACGTCAGCGCCCAAATCCTTATTAGGCAGGAATACCGGGAGGGCATCTATCATCTGACGGCTGGCGGAGTGACCAGTTGGCACGGCTATGCCGAAGCAATTTTTGAAGCAGGCGTGCAACAAGGCCTGCTGACGAAGAAGCCAACGGTTCACCGTATTACCAGCGCCGACTATCCACTTCCGGCACGACGCCCGCAAAACTCGCGTCTCGATTGTTCCCGTTTCACCACCGATTTCGCTTTGACCTTACCCGATTGGCGTGTTGGCCTGGCCGATTGCCTCGCGGACGCCCATTTCTGACACTCCGAAAACAACATGGCCGTTACTCCAAGCTACGACGAATCATCCTTCCGCGTCCTCAAGGGACTGGAGCCGGTGCGCGAACGACCCGGCATGTACACCCGAACCGACTCGCCGGCCCACATCGTCCAGGAAGTGATCGACAACGCTGCCGACGAAGCGCTCGGCGGACACGCCAAACATCTGCATGTGCTGGTGCACCTCGACGGTTCGATCACGGTCACCGACGATGGTCGCGGCATCCCCGTCGGATTGCATCCGGAGGAAAAAATTCCCGTCGTGGTGCTGGCGTTCACCCGACTCCATGCCGGTGGCAAATTCGACAAGAGTTCCGGCAATACGGCCTATGCATTTTCCGGCGGATTGCACGGCGTCGGCGTTGCGGTCACCAACGCCTTGTCATTGCGCGTATCCGTCGAAGTGCGGCGCGAGGGCAAGATCTGGGGCATCGAGTTTGCCGAGGGTGGCGAGAAGGTCGGCACGCTTCAGAATATGGGCGGCTGCGGCAGGCAAACCGGGACCCGGGTTCGCGTTTGGCCCGACCCCAAATACTTCGACGTGCCACGCGTGCCCACCGCCGAACTCGAGCGCCTGCTGCGCTCCAAGGCCGTGCTGCTGCCGGGCGTTACGGTTCGCCTCGATGTCGAGCAGGCTGATGGCAGCGTCGTGGGCAAGACCTGGAGCTATCCCGATGGCCTTGCCGGCTACCTTGCCGAGCTTGCGGGGTCCGCCGAGGCCGTCGCGCCGCTGTACGCCGCCGAAAAATATGCGGATGCCGACCATGACGACTTCGCTCCCGGTGAAGGAGCCTCGTGGGCGGTGGGCTGGCACCTCGATGCCGTGGCATCGGAATCCTATGTCAACCTGATCCCGACCGTTGCCGGCGGCACCCACGAATCCGGCCTGCGCGCCGGCGTTTTCGAGGCCGTGAAATCCTTCATCGAGCACCGCGCACTGCTGCCGCGCGGCGTCAAGTTGCAGCAGGACGACGTCTGTGGCCGCATGGCCTTTGTCCTCTCGGCGCGCATCCTCGATCCGCAGTTCCAGGGTCAGGTCAAGGAGAAACTCAATTCGCGCGAAGCCGTGAAACTGGTCTCCAGCATGGTGCGCGACCCGTTCGAGATCTGGCTCAACCAGCATGTCGATGCGGGAAAGGCGATCGCCGAACTGTCGATCAAGCAGGCGCTGGCACGCCAGAAGAACGCCCAAAAGGTCGAAAAGAAAAAGCAGTCCGGGGTCGCCGTGCTGCCGGGCAAGTTGTCGGACTGCGAGTCTTCCGACATCGCCGAAAACGAGCTATTCCTGGTCGAAGGCGATTCCGCCGGTGGCTCGGCAAAAATGGCTCGCAACAAGGAAACCCAGGCCATCCTGCCGCTGCGCGGCAAGGTTCTAAATTCCTGGGAGGTGGAAGCCGGCCGCCTGTTTGCCAACAACGAAATCCACGACATCGCCGTCGCACTCGGGGTCGACCCGCACACCGCCGATGTCGAACCCGACCTCGGCAATCTGCGCTATGGCAAGGTCATCATCATGTCCGACGCCGATGTTGACGGCGCACATATCCAGACCCTCTTGTTGACCTTGTTCTATCGCCACTTCCCGGCCCTGATCCGGCATGGCCACATCCATATCGCGCAACCGCCGCTCTATCGGGTGGATGTTCCGGCCTCGGGCAAGAAGCGCCCGGCACGCCGGCTATATGCCCTGGACGAAGGCGAGCTCCTGGCCATCAAGGACAGGCTGGTGAAAGAAGGCATCCGCGACGATGCCATCGAGGTCGGGCGCTTCAAGGGCCTGGGCGAAATGAATCCGGATCAATTGCGCGAGACCGCCATGGCTCCGGCGACCCGCCGGGTTCTACCGGTTGTGGAAGAAGGCACCGCCGTAGACATCACGCAGAAGCTATTCAACTTGCTGATGGGCAAGGGTGAAGCGGCGGGACGGCGAAGCTGGATGGAAGAAAACGGACATCGCGTCGAAGCCGATATCTAAGTATCCTGCCAGGCATTCAAGCCATGTGGAAACGTCCCGAACAAGCCATCCCGATCCATCCGTCGCAATTGACGGTGGGTTTGTTCGTCGACATCGATCTTCCCTGGAACAAGCACCCCTTCCTTTACGGCAAGTTTCGCATCACCAGCGCGTCGCAAATTACGGAGATCCAGGCGCTTGGGCTGAGGCAGGTCAAGTATTTTCCGGATAAAAGTACCGTCGCCCCTACACCGGCTCCACTGGCCGCCGTTCAGGAGACCAGCCCTCCCCGCCCCGCTCCGCAAACCGATTTCGAAGCTGAAAAGCGCGCCAAACTGCAAGCGCAGAAAGACAACACCCGCCGCGCCGAAAGGGGTTGGGAAAATGCCGCCAAACAGACGCGGGAAGCACTGATCGGCCTGGGTCGCAGCCCCAAGCAGGCCGGCCAGTTGCTGTCGAAGCTTTCACTTGAAACCGCAGAAAGGGTTTCTGCCGGCGGCGAAATCCTCTTGCATCTTCTTGGCGACAAAAAAAGCGAAGGCCCCCATTTCCATGCCCTGAACGTGATGACCCTGTCGATGATCCTGGGCAAATCACTGAAACTCGGCGAAAGCGAGCTCGCCGATCTTGCTTTGGGAGCCTTGGCCCACGACCTCGGCAAAGCCAGGGTGCCGCCGCACTTATTGAAAGCCGCCACCCGCGCAAAGCATGAAGAGGACTATTACCGGGCTCACGTCCATTACGGCCTTGAGCTTGCACGCGAATCCGGTGTCTTTTCCGATGGAGCCCTGGCCATCGTTTCCGACCACCATGAATTCCTCGACCGATCCGGATTCCCGCGCGGCATTGCGAATCCCGGGGTGCTGGCCGGCATTGTCGGGCTGGTGAATCGCTACGACCGGCTGTGCGGTCCGGAATCACCGGAAAGAGCCGCGTTGATGCCGGCTGAAGCCTTGTCGGTATTGTTCGCCCGCGAGTCGGGAAAGTTTGACCAGAAACTGCTGGGGCTGCTGGTCAAAACGCTCGGCATCTACCCCCCCGGCACCATCGTCATGCTCAATGATGGCTCGCTTGGATTGGTGGTGTCGCCGGGGCGGGAAAGCCTTCGCCCGGAAATCCTGATCTACGACCCGGAAGTCGCCAAGGAAAATGCCATTGTAATCAACCTTCAGGGGGCTTCCGAGTTGAAGATCGACGAATCGATCCGCCCCTCGGCCCTGCCTGCGGACGTGCTGTTCTGGCTGAATCCGCGACAGCGGCTTTCCTACTTTTTCTCTACCGATGCAGGAAGCGATTGAGCGACATCGCGTTTCGCGCATCGACTGTTTGACCAAAAGATGATGAGTACCGACACCCCCGATCTATTCGACCAAGCGATTGCGAACGAATCTGCGCCACCGCCTGCCTCCGCAAGCGGCGGATCAGGCGCCCCCCCCGGCGGTAGCCCGCGCAGCTCGACACTCGACGAAATGGGCGATGGCAATTCCCTGCCCTTGGCCGCCTACGCAGAACGAGCCTACCTGTCTTACGCCATGAGCGTGGTGCGCGCCCGCGCCCTGCCCCAGGTTGAGGACGGCCTCAAGCCAGTACAGCGGCGCATCCTGCATGCCATGAACCAGATGCGGCTCGCGGCGGGCGCAAAGCACGTCAAGAGCGCCCGCGTGGTTGGCGACGTGATCGGCAAATACCATCCCCACGGCGACACCAGCGTGTATGACGCCATGGTGCGGGTTGCGCAGGACTTCACCCTGCGCTACCCGCTGGTCGACGGCCAGGGCAATTTCGGTTCACGTGACGGTGATGGTGCCGCCGCCATGCGCTATACCGAGTGCCGCCTGACGCCCTTTGCCGAATTGCTGCTGGGTGAGATCGATCGCGGCACGGTCGATTTCATCGAAAACTACGATGGTTCGATGACCGAGCCGAAATTGCTGCCGGCACGCCTGCCGGTGGTCCTGCTTAATGGCGCATCCGGCATTGCCGTCGGCATGGCAACCGAGATACCGCCGCACAACCTCCGCGAAGTGGCAGAGGCGGCCCGCTTGCTGATCAGGAAGCCGGAGGCCGTGCTGGAGGAAGTGCTGGCGGTCCTGCCCGGCCCGGATTTCCCCGGCGGCGGCCAATTGATCTCCACTCCTGCCGACATTCGTGACGCCTATGCCAGCGGTCGCGGCAGCCTGCGCATGCGCGCGCGCTGGCGTGTCGAGGAGTTGGCGCGCGGACAGTGGCGTGTCATCGTCCATGAATTGCCGCACGGAGTTTCGGTAGCCCAGGTGCTGTCCGAAATCGAAGGGCTCACCAACCCGCAGCCACGTGCCGGCAAGAAAGACGTCAGCCAGGAACAAAAGAACCTGAAGAACCTGGTCCTCGGGGTGCTCGACAGCGTACGCGACGAATCCAGCGACCAGCAGCCGGTGCGCATCATGCTCGAGCCCAAGAGTTCACGCATTGCGCAGGAAGAGTTCATGGCGGTGCTCCTGGCGCATACCAGCCTGGAATCAAGCGTGTCGGTCAACCTCACCATGGTGGGCCGCGACGGACGTCCGCAGCAGAAGAACCTGTTGAACGTCCTGCACGAATGGATCGCCTTCCGTTTCGCCACCGTCGAACGCCGCAGCCGCCATCGCCTGGGCGAAGTCGAACGGCGCATCCACATCCTTGAAGGACGCATGACCGTATTCCTGCGCATCGACGAGGTGATCCGCTGCATTCGCGAATCCGACGAGCCCAAGCCGGAATTGATGGCCCGTTTCAGCCTGACCGAGATCCAGGCCGAGGACATCCTGGAAATACGCCTGCGCCAGTTGGCGCGCCTGGAAGGCATTCGCATCGAAAAGGAACTGGGCGACCTGCGCACCGAGCATGGTCAGTTGCGCAACCTGCTGGAGTCGCGCAATGAGATGACCAAGCTGATCCTCAAGGAAATCAGCGAGGACGCCAAGCGCTTTGGCGATGCCCGGCGCACCCTGATGGAAGCCGTGGCGCCGATCTCCCAGGGCGAGATCTCGGTGCCCGATGAACCCGTCACGGTAATCGTTTCAAAGAACGGCTGGGTACGCGCGCGTCAGGGTCACGGCATCGACCCGGCCGGAATCACCTACAAGGCCGGCGATTACCCATGGCTGGTCGCGGAATCACGCACCGTATGGCCCCTGATCGTGATCGACTCGCATGGCCGCAGCTACAGCGTCCGGGTTTCCGATCTCCCCGGCGGGCGCGGTGACGGAGCCCCATTGAATACCATGATCGACTTCCAGGACGGGGGCAAGCTGGCGCAGGCCCTGACGGCGGCACCGGAGACACGTTTCCTCGTTGCCGGGTCTGGGGGCTACGGATTCATTGCCAGCATCGCAGACATGGTCGCGCGCAACAAGGCAGGCAAGTCCTTCCTGACACTGGAAAAAGGTGAACATCCCTTACCTCCGGCACCGGTATCGGGAGATACCGTTGCCGTCCTGACCCAGGCCGGCCGACTGCTGCTCTTCCCGCTGGGCGAACTTCGCGAAATGGCCAAGGGAAAGGGGCTCATGCTGATCGATCTGGTCAAGAACGACACGGTCACCGGCGTCGCTGCAATCGGCAGTCAACCGCTGAAGATCCTCGGCAGCGGACGCGGCGGCAAGGCCAGCACCCAGGTGCTGGACGTCAAATCGCAGGCAGAGTTTCGTGGTGCGCGTGCCCGGCGCGGACAGGATATTCCCTTCCGCCTGAAACCCTCGGGCTTCGACTTGACAAGCAATACTTGATGCTAGAATCTTTCGCAACCAAGCCCGCCGGCATCCAACAGACAAGTGGTTGCCGCCTACGGAGAACAAAAAATGCTTTTCATCCTCTATTACATCGTCGCCATCGTCGTACTGGTGCTGCACTTCACCGGAGTGCTGGCCCGTTACAACATGGAATGGCTGATTCTTGTGCTGGCCGTGACGGTGTTCCCGGCGGTCATTTACCTATAGCGACGCATCGCCTTACCACCGGCGCCGACTTTCGGGGCGCCGGCAGCCAAACAGCCTGTCAGCAATTCCGGGTGATGATGGCTTTCACTTGATCCACTGACGCATCGACCACATCGACGCGTTGTGGCAGCGTTTCGATCCCGTCGAAATCCTTCGGCCGCACCGGATCCCGACCGAGTGCCTCCTGTATGGTTTCGGCAAACTTCACCGCCTGAGCCGTCTCCAGCACCACCATCGGCATCGCCGGATCCAGATGCTCCCTGGCGACCTTGACACCGTCTGCCGTGTGGGTATCGATCATGATCTGATGGCGATTCCAGACATCTCGAATGGTGGCCAGGCGATCCGCGTGCGAACTGCGCCCGGATACAAATCCATAGCCCGAAAGTGCCTCCAGGTAGGGCGTGCCACGCAAGTCGAAAGCGCCTCCAGCATCTACCTGGGCCCAAAGCGATCGCACCTTTGCGGCGTCGCGACCTACCAGATCGAAAATGAAGCGCTCGAAGTTCGACGCCTTCGAAATGTCCATCGACGGACTGGACGTGACATGCGTTTCCGCCGTCGCGCGGGGGCGGTACAGGCCGGTACGGAAGAACTCGTCCAGGACGTCATTCTCGTTGGTCGCCAAGACCAGGCGACCGATCGGCAAACCCATCATGCGCGCGATGTGGCCGGCGCAAATGTTGCCGAAATTGCCGGACGGCACACAGAACGCGACGCGCTGGTCGTTACTGCTTGTTGCCGCAAAATAGCCCTTGAAGTAATACACCACCTGGGCCATGACCCGTGCCCAGTTGATCGAGTTGACGGCGCCGATGCGATATTTCGCCTTGAACTCGGCGTCGTTGGACACCGCCTTGACGATGTCCTGCGCGTCATCGAACATGCCACGCACGGCAATGTTGAAGATGTTCGCATCCTGCAGCGAATACATTTGCGCGCGCTGGAAGGCACTCATCTTGCCCTCCGGCGAAAGCATGAATACCTTGACCTTGTGCTTGCCGCGCATCGCGTATTCGGCGGCCGAACCGGTATCGCCCGAGGTCGCACCGAGTATGTTGATCGACTCGCCGCGCTTTTCCAGCACGTACTCGAACAGGTGGCCCAGGAGCTGCATGGCCATGTCCTTGAAGGCCAGGGTCGGCCCGTTGGACAGTTCCAGCAAGTGGAAGCCTGGCTCGAGTGTGGTCAATGGGGTGATATCACCCGCGTCGCGCCCGGGGCGACAATGACGATAGACGTTTGCCGAGTAGGTGCGGTCCGCCAGCATCTTCAAATCGCAGGCAGGAATGTCATCGACAAACTTGAGCAGGATCTTCAGGGCCAGCGCGTGATAGGGCAAGTCGCGCCATTCGGCCAGTTCGGCAGCGCTTACCTGCGGATAGGTCTCGGGAAGGTAGAGTCCACCATCCGGAGCAAGCCCGCCCAGCAGGATGTCGCAGAAGGACTGCGCGGGGGAATTACCCCGAGTCGAGATGTATTTCATGTCGGCTAACCCAGTTCTTCCATCCGCAGACGGATCACCTTCTTCTTCACCACCGGTAGCGCTTCCACTTTCGCGATGGCCGCATCGACGTTCTTTTCGCGTGTGATGTGGGTCAGCATGATGATGTCGGTTTGTGACTCGCCTTCATTCGGTTCGCGCTGGATCATGGCGTCGATCGAGATCTGCTGGTCGGCAAGGATACGCGTAATGTCGGCCAGCACGCCGGGTTTGTCCTCGACCCGCAGGCGCAGGTAATAGCCCGACTCCACCTCAGCCAGCGGCAGGATCGGCGTGTCTTCGACCGCGCCAGGCTGGAAAGCAAGATGCGGCACCCGGTGCTCCGGGTCGGCGGTATGCATGCGGGTCACATCGACCAGGTCGGCAATCACGGCCGACGCCGTCGGCTCGGCGCCTGCACCCTTGCCGTAATAAAGCGTGGCGCCGACGGCATCGCCTTGCACCAGCACGGCATTCATCGCACCTTCGACATTGGCGATCAGCCGCTTGGCAGGAATCAGGGTTGGATGCACGCGCAGTTCCACGCCATCGGCGCGACGTCGCGTGATGCCGAGCAGCTTGATGCGATAGCCGAGCTGTTCGGCGTAGCGGATGTCATCGGCGTCGAGCTTGCTGATGCCCTCGATGTGCGCCTTGTCGAACTGCATCGGAATACCGAAGGCCAGGGCCGAAAGAATGGTGATCTTGTGCGCGGCATCAACGCCCTCGATGTCGAAGGTCGGGTCGGCCTCGGCATAGCCCAGGCGCTGCGCTTCCTTGAGCACCACGTCGAAGGGCAGGCCCTTGTCACGCATTTCGGAAAGGATGAAATTGGTGGTGCCGTTGATGATGCCCGCGATCCACTGGATGCGATTCGCCGTGAGGCCTTCGCGCAGCGCCTTGATGATCGGAATGCCACCTGCCACAGCCGCCTCGAAAGCCACCATCACGCCCTTCTGGCTGGCAGCCGCGAATATTTCGTTGCCGTGCACGGCCAAGAGCGCCTTGTTCGCGGTGACCACATGCTTGCCGTTGGCGATCGCCTTCAACACCAGTTCCTTGGCGATGCCATAACCGCCGATAAGTTCGATGACGATGTCGATCTCGGGATCGGACACCACGGCAAAGGCGTCGTCGGTGACTTCGGCACGTCCGGCGGTAACCTTGCGCGCCAGTTCCAGGTTCTTGTCCGCGACCTTGGTAATACGGATCGGGCGCCCGGCACGACGGGTGATTTCGGCCTCGTTGCGCGAAAGTACGGTAAAGGTGCCACCACCTACGGTGCCGATGCCAAGCAGTCCAACATTGATGGGTTTCATGGGAGGGATTTCCTGAAGCAGAAACTGGGAATGACAAAACCCTCGCGAAAATAGAAGCGATGGGCTGACGTACGCTGGGTGCCGGAATCGAGCGCGATGACATCGCAGCCCAGACTTCTGGCGCGGGCTTCCAACCCGCCCAGCAGGAAGCGGCCGATACCGTGAGAACGGTGGGCCGCATCGGTAACCAGGTCATCGACGTAAAGTCGGCAACCTTCATAGGTATTCTGGATTAAGCGCCAGACGGCGACCCCGCGCACGGCGTCGCCCTGCGTGGCCAGCATCATGCGCGCGCCGCCGGCGAACACCTCGGCCAGGCGTCGTGAATAATCCGCTGGCAAGCGATCGCGCAACTGGCGATGTACGCTTTCGGCGCGCGCCAGCCAGTCCGGCGCGAGGATCTCGCCACTGGCCCCGGTGACGTCCACCAAGGCCAGATCAGCCGGCATAGCGTTTGCGGTAGTTGTCGAGGAAACGTGCGATGCGACCAATGGCTTCCCGCAGATCGTCTTCGTGCGGCAGGAAAACCAGACGGAAATGGTCCGGATGCGGCCAGTTGAACCCCGTGCCCTGCACCAGCAGAACCTTTTCCGACACCAGCAGTTCGGAGATGAACTCCTGGTCGTCGGTGATCGGATACAGCTTCGGATCGAGTCTCGGGAACATGTAGAGCGTCGCCTTGGGCTTGACGCAGGTGACGCCCGGAATCGCCGTGATTAGTTCGTGGGCCACATCACGCTGGCGGCACATGCGTCCGCCCGGCGCCACCAGGTCATCGATGCTCTGGTAGCCGCCCAGCGCGGTCTGGATACCCCACTGTCCCGGCACATTGGCACAAAGACGCATCGAGGCCAGCATGTCGAGGCCTTCGATGTAGTCGCGTGCATGTTTTTTCTCGCCGGAGACCACCATCCAGCCGGCGCGATAGCCGCAGGAGCGGTAGTTCTTCGACAGGCCATTGAAGCTGATGGTCAGCACGTCGTCCGACAGGGCAGCTACCGACGTATGCTTGACGCCGTCATAGAGTACCTTGTCGTAGACCTCGTCGGCATAGATGATCAGGTCGTTCTGCCGGGCGATCTCGATGATCTCCTTGAGCACCTCGTCGGGATACACGGCACCGGTCGGATTGTTCGGATTGATGATGACGATGGCGCGGGTTTGCGGCGTGATCTTGGCGCGGATGTCTGCCAGATCTGGCATCCAGCCGGCGCTTTCGTCGCACAGGTAGTGCCTCGGCGTGCCCCCAGACAGGCTCACGGCGGCAGTCCAAAGCGGGTAGTCGGGGGCTGGCACCAGTACTTCATCGCCGTTGTCCAGCAGCGCGTTCATGGCCATCACGATCAGTTCGGAGACGCCATTGCCGATGTAGATGTCTTCGATGCCGACACCTTTGATCTGCTTTTGCTGAGTGTAGTGCATCACGGCCTTGCGCGCCGAGAAGATCCCCTTGGAATCAACATAGCCGGCGGCATTCGGCAGGTTGCGGATCATGTCCTGCTGGATTTCCTCGGGTGAGTCGAAGCCGAAAGCCGCCAGGTTGCCAATGTTCAGCTTGATGATCTTGTGGCCTTCCTCCTCCATTTGCCGGGCGCGCGCGAGCACGGGGCCTCGGATGTCGTAACAGACATTGGCGAGTTTCGCGGATTTACTTACGGGCTGCATGGGCAACCGTCCTTTCGGCAACGAGGCGCACCCGGATGGCGCGGCATATCAACAGGGAATTCTGGCCGTCCGCATGGCGTTGCGAACCCCAAACCGGAACCGGAGACATCGGTTGCGGAACAGGCCGGCACCAGACTTGCAGGGCGTCGGGCTGGAACTAAAAGGTATAATGTTACCGAAGCCGATGCTGCACCGCAAATCCAGACTTGATGCGGCTTTGCGCCCTTCCTGCCCTGTCCGCCGACCACCTGCCCCGACGCCCGAATGAAGCTGCACGCCTCCGTCACCGCCGGCCTGATGACGATCACTGCCTACGATGCCGGATATGTCGCCGTAAATGGCCGCAAGCTGACGCGAAGCTTCCTGCTGACACCGCGAAGCCTGAACGAGGAGTGGCCGGCAAGCAGCATCGAAACCTTGGGACCCGAACACATTGCCGCCATCGCCGCACTGGAAAGTCCGATCGTGCTACTGGGCACCGGAGCACGCCAGCGGTTTCCGTCTGCCGCAGTGTTGCGTCCGCTGATCGAACGCCGTGTCGGCGTCGAGATCATGGATACCCATGCCGCCTGCCGCACCTACAACATCCTGATGGCGGAAGGGCGTGACGTGGCAGCCGCACTGATCATCGAATGAGCCCGTCCGGCACGCCTACGCGCACGAGCGTGCTGTGGCTGATCGCGGTCTTTGCACTGCTGTGGTTCGGCACGCTGGAACACCGCCGGCTGATCAATCCGGACGAAGGGCGCTACTCCGAGATTCCGCGCGAAATGGTTGCCAGCGGCGATTGGACCACGCCACGCCTCAACGACATCAAATACTTCTACAAGCCCCCGCTGCAATACTGGGCCACGGCTGCCGCGTTCACGGTGTTCGGCGAGCATCACTGGACGGCCCGCCTCTGGCCCGCCCTGACCGGTTTTCTGGGTGTCCTCTTCACCGGCTTTGCGACGGCACGACTATTTTCGCCACTGGCGGGCCTGATTGCCGGCGCCGTGCTGGGAAGCAGCGTGCTGTGGAACGTGATCGGGCATGCCAACACGCTGGACATGGGTGTCAGCGCGCTTTTGGCAGCGGCCATTCTGGCACTCTGCCTGGCGCAGCGCGATGACAGCACGGAAAGTCGGCGCTGGATGGACGGCGCCTGGGCCCTGCTGGCGCTGGCCACGCTCTCCAAGGGCCTGATCGGGCTGGTGCTGCCGGCGGCCACGGTAGTGGCTTACATACTCTGGCAACGCGACTGGGGGCTCCTGGCCCGATTGCGGCTGGTACGCGGCACGGCCATCCTCTTGGCGATCACGGCCCCGTGGTTCATCGCGGTCTCCGTCGCCAACCCGGAGTTTCCGCACTACTTTTTCATCCACGAACACTTCGAACGCTTCCTGACCAAAACCCATGGTCGCTACCAGCCGGCCTGGTATTTCATCCCGATACTGCTGCTCGGCATGATCCCCTGGCTGGGCAGCCTGCTCCAGTCGTTCTGGCCAGCGAAGGGATCAACCGGCTCATTCTCCGCGCCGCGCTTCCTACTGGCCTGGACCGTCGTGGTTTTCAGCTTTTTCTCGGTATCGAGTTCCAAGCTCGCGTCCTACATCCTGCCGATCTTTCCCTCGATTGCAGCCCTGATCGGGGCCTATCTGGCGCAACAACAGCACCGTTCCAGTCTCGCCTGGCAGGCCGTGCCCGCCATCCTGCTGGCGTGTGCCGCAGGGGTGCTGGCCTACAAGGCACCCGAGTTCGCAACCCCACAAGTGGGTGTCGCCGCGTATCAGGCCTATCAGCCCTGGCTGTACGCGGCGGCATTGGCTCTGCTTGCCGGGAGCGGATTCGCCTTTATGTTTGGCCGACAGGGGCGCAGCCTGGCGTTTGCCTTGGCGCTGGCAATCGGCGGCCATGTGTTCGGCCAGTTGTTCCTGCTCGGACACAACGAAATCGGCCGCGTGAACTCAGCTCATGACGCCGCACTTGCGATCAAAGACAAGCTGCCGCCCGGCGTACCCTTCTTCTCCGCCGACACCTACGACCAGAGCCTTCAGTTCTATCTGAAGCGCACCACCACGATGGTGGCCTACCGCGACGAGCTCAGCTTCGGCATCGAACAGGAGCCCAACAAGTTCATCCCGACCATGGCCGAATTCGAGAAGCGATGGCATGAACTGCCCGCCGCCTGGGCACTGATGTCGCCCAAGACCTGGGAAGAAATGAACGCCAAGGGACTCCCCATGACCGAACAATTCCGCGACGGCCGTCGCGTCATCGTGAGCAAGCCATGAGCGGCATCAGTTTTGCACTCATCCTGACCGGGGTATTGCTCAATGCCGCTGCCCAACTCCTGCTGAAGGCCGGCACGAATGTCGTCGGGCATTTCGAGTTCCATGCCGAAAACATAATACCGATCGGCCTCAAGCTGGCGTTCCAGCCCTACATCATGGGCGGCATGGCCTGTTATGCCATCAGCCTGGTGGTCTGGATCATGGCGTTGTCCAGGGTGCCGGTGTCGATTGCCTATCCCATGCTGTCGATCGGGTATGTGATCAATGCCTTCATCGCCTGGCAGTGGTTTGGCGAAGCGCTTGCCGCCCAAAAGCTGCTCGGCATCGGTTTCATCGTGGTGGGTGTGTTTCTGGTAGCACGTTCATGAGCCTCGATTTCCTCCCCTTCACCCGTCCTTCAATCGATGAAGCGACGATCGCCGAGGTCGCCAATGTCCTGCGTTCGGGCTGGATCACCAGCGGTCCGAAAGTGCAAGCCTTCGAGGCTGCCCTGTCCGCGCATTGCGGCGGCCGGCCGGTGCGCGCCTTCAACTCCGGCACGGCAACACTCGAGGTCGCATTGCGCCTGGCAGGAGTCGGCGCTGGCGACACGGTGATTACCACGCCGCTCACGTGGGTCGCCACCGCCAACGTGATCCTGGAGGTCGGCGCCACGCCGATCCTGGTCGATGTCGATCCACTTACTCGCAATATCGATCTTTCGAAAGTGGACGCCGCGATTCGGCCAGACACCAAGGCCATCATTCCGGTGGATCTGGCCGGGCTGCCAGTCGATCGCGACCGACTTTACGCGATCGCTGACCGACGTGGCCTGCGGGTGATCGAGGATGCCGCGCAATCGCTGGGCGCCTCTTGGAACGGCACACCCATCGGCAGCGCGTTTGGCGCCGGTCGCGGTTTCGTTTCGTTCAGTTTCCATGCCAATAAAAACCTGACGACGTCCGAGGGCGGGGCGCTGGTGCTTCCCGCCGACATCGACACCGGTCTTTGTGAGCGTCTGCGGCTGCAAGGCGTACGGCGCTTCCCGGACGGCGGCATGGACGTTGACGTGCTGGGCGGCAAGTTCAATCTGACTGACATTGCGGCCGCCATCGGATTGGGCCAGTTGCCCCATCTGGCTACCTTTACCGCCCGCCGGCGTGAACTGGCACGTACCTATCTCACCACCCTCCAAGCGGTTCCCGGCCTCGACCTGCCACCGGCCGATTTAAACCAAGGCAACTGGCACATGTTCCAGCCTTTGCTGCCGCCGGGCACAGATCGCGGCCAGTTCATCGCGGGCATGAAGGCGCGAGGTATCGGCGTCGGCGTGCACTATCCTGCGCTGCATTTGTTTTCGCTGTATCGCGCGCTGGGCTTCAAGGAAGGGGATTTTCCCCAAGCCGAGGATATCGGCCGCCGCACGATCACGCTGCCGCTTTTCCCCGCGATGCAGGATAGTGACATCGAGCGCGTTTGCTCTGCCCTCAGGGCCACATTGTCGGAGCTCACATGAGTTCGCCCATGCTTTCCATTGTCATCCCGGTCTATAACGAGGAATCGGGACTTGCCACGCTTTTCGGAAGACTCTACCCCGCGCTCGACGCCCTCGGCGAAATTTACGAGATCGTTTTTGTTAACGACGGCAGCCGCGATCGCTCGGCGGCAATCTTGCGCGAGCAATTCGACAAGCGCCCCGATGTCACGCGGGTGATCCTGTTTGCCGCGAATGCCGGGCAGCACATGGCGATCATGGCCGGATTCGAACACTGCCGGGGGGAAATCATCATCACCCTGGATGCCGACCTGCAAAATCCGCCGGAGGAAATTCACAAGCTGATCGCGAAGATGCGAGAAGGCCACGACTACGTCGGCAGCATCCGCCGCAAGCGGCAGGACAGCCTGTTCCGGACCTGGGCGTCGAAGGCAATGAATCGCCTGCGGGAGAAGATCACCCGGATCAAGATCACCGACCAGGGCAATATGCTGCGGGCCTATTCGCGCAGCGTGGTGAACGCGATCAACAGTTGCAAGGAAGTTGCGACCTTCATTCCCGCTCTGGCCTACACCTTCGCCCGTAGCCCGGCCGAAGTGGTGGTGGAGCATGAAGAGCGTGCCGCCGGCGAATCGAAGTACTCCCTGTACAGCCTAATCCGGCTCAATTTCGACCTGATGACCGGCTTCTCGCTGGTGCCGCTGCAATGGTTCTCCATGCTCGGCATCCTGGTCTCGCTGGGATCTGCCGCACTCTTCGTGTTGCTGATCGTGCGCCGCCTGATCGTCGGTCCGGAAGCCGAGGGGCTGTTCACCCTCTTCGCCCTGATGTTTTTCCTGATTGGATTGGCGCTGTTCGGCATCGGACTGCTCGGCGAATACGTGGGACGGGTCTATCAGCAGGTGCGTCATCGGCCGCGCTATCTGGTCGACGCCATCCTCGAGCGCGACGAGACCCGGGCACCATGAGCCGCGCCATCGTCTTCGCCTACCACAATGTAGGCGTGCGCTGCCTTTCCGTGCTACTGGCGCACGGCGTCGACGTTGCGATGGTGGTGACCCACCAGGACAACCCAAAAGAAACCATCTGGTTCGACAGCGTGGCGGAACTGGCTGCCCGACACGGCATTCCGGTAATTACCCCCGACGATCCGAACGACCCCGCCATTGTCTCCCTGCTGACGACGCTGCAACCTGATTTCCTGTTCTCCTTCTACTACCGCCTGATGCTCAAGGCGCCGCTGCTGGCCTTGCCGGCGCACGGCGCATGGAACATGCACGGCTCGCTGCTGCCGAAGTATCGCGGCCGCGTGCCGGTTAATTGGGCGATCATCCACGGCGAGCGCGAAACTGGCGCCACCTTGCACGGCATGGTGGAAAAGCCCGACGCCGGCGGCATCGTGGCGCAGCAGGCGGTGCCGATCCTGCCCGATGACACGGCCGGCGAGGTGTTCAACAAAGTCACGCTGGCAGCCGAAATCGCGCTTGACCGGGTCCTGCCCGACCTGCTCGACCAACGGGCCGTCCCGCAAGCCCAGGATCTCGCCGCCGGCAGCTATTTCGGGGGGCGCAAGGCCGAGGATGGACGGATTGACTGGACCCGCCCCGCCGCCGAAGTTCACAATCTGATCCGCGCGGTGGCGCCTCCCTACCCAGGTGCCTTCTGCGATACCGCCCGGGGCCGCCTCACCGTGCTTCGGTCGCTGCATCCGACGGGTGAAACCGGACCCCACGGCGGGCAACCAACACTATTTTCCCATGACGGAAAGCTGTATGCCGAATGCGGTGACGGCCGGCTTTTGCGGCTCCTCGCGGTAGAATTGTCAAGTTTGCCGACGTCGGCCATCACGACGAGCAACCAGTTCAACGCTATCTTCAGCTCTCCCCTCCCCCTGACATGAAAAAAATCCTCATCCTCGGCGTAAACGGCTTCATCGGCCATCACCTTTCCCAGCGCATCATGAGCACCACCGACTGGGAGGTTTATGGCATGGACATGAACTCCGAGCGGGTCGCCGACCTGATGGACAACCCACGTTTTCATTTTTTCGAAGGCGACATCACCATCAACAAGGAGTGGATCGAGTATCACGTCAAGAAATGCGACGTTATCCTGCCCCTGGTGGCCATCGCCACGCCGGCCACCTACGTCAAGGAGCCGTTGCGTGTCTTTGAACTCGACTTCGAAGCCAACCTGCCCATCGTCCGTCAGGCGGTGAAATACAAGAAGCGCGTCATCTTCCCGTCGACCTCCGAGGTCTATGGCATGAGCCAGGATCCGGAGTTCGATCCGGACAATTCGCCCTTGATCTACGGCCCGATCAACAAGCCACGGTGGATTTATGCCTGCGCCAAGCAGATGATGGACCGTGTGATCCACGCCTACGGCCAGCAGGAAGGCTTGCAATACACGCTGTTCCGCCCCTTCAACTGGATCGGGCCGGGCCTTGATTCGATCCATACGCCGAAGGAAGGCAGCTCGCGTGTCATCACCCAGTTTCTTGGTCACATCGTGCGCGGCGAACCGATCAAGCTGGTCGATGGTGGCGCACAGAAGCGCTCCTTCACCTATGTCACCGATGGCATCGACGCCCTGATGAAGATCATCGAGAACAAGGACGACGTCGCCAACGGCAAGATCTACAACATCGGCAACCCGCGCAACAACTATTCGATCCGCGAACTCGCCACGTTGATGCTGGATCTGGCACGGCAGTACCCGGAGTACGCCGAGAGCGTGGCGAAGGTCAAGGTGCTCGAAACCACGTCAGCAGAGTATTACGGCAAGGGCTATCAGGACACCCAGCACCGCGTGCCCAAGATCGCCAACACCATGGCCGATCTGGCCTGGGAACCCAAGGTGAAGTTCGAGGATGCCCTGCGCGGTATCTTCGAAGCCTACCGGGGCGACGTTGCGGAAGCACGCAAGCTGATGGATTGAGCTGCATGCCGAAGCTGGCACTGAAAATCGATGTCGATACCTGGCGCGGCACCTTGCAAGGGGTGCCTCGTCTGGTGGAAATCCTGCGTCGCCATCACGCGGGCGCCAGTTTCCTGTTTTCGCTGGGGCCGGATCACACCGGGCGAGCCATCAAACGCGTGTTCCGCCCCGGTTTCATGAAAAAAGTACAGCGCACGTCGGTGGTCTCCCATTACGGACTGAAGACGCTGATGTACGGCACGTTGCTGCCCGGGCCGGATATCGGAAAACACGGCGCCGACATCATGCGCGCCACGGCGGAAGCCGGTTTCGAGACAGCCATCCATTGCTGGGACCACGTCAAATGGCAGGACGGTGTCGCCACGGCCGACATGGCGTGGACGGAACTGGAAATGCGTCGTGCCCACCAGCGCTATGTTGAAGTTTTTGGCGTTGAACCTCAGGGCCACGGCGCCGCCGGCTGGCAGATGAATGCCCACGCCCTGCGCATGACACAACGCCTTGCTTACCGATGGGCCTCGGACTGCCGTGGCCGCCACCCGTTTATTCCGCTATGGAACGCCGAGATCGTTGACTGCCCGCAATTGCCGACGACACTGCCAACCCTGGATGAACTGATCGGTATCGATGAGCTCACCGTCGACAATGTTCATCTGCATCTGCTGCGCCTGACGGCTGAGCTGTCGCAGGATCACGTCTTCACGATGCATGCCGAGCTGGAAGGTCTCAAATTCGGCGACACGCTTGAACGCCTGCTGACGGGCTGGCGTGAGCAAGGCTACGAGATGGTATCGCTCAGCACCTTGCGCGATACCCTCGATCCGACCCAGTTGCCGCGCCACGAGATCCTTTGGGGTGAGTTACCGGGTCGCTCCGGCCAGTTGATGGTGCAAGGCGAGGAATTTCTCTCTACCTGGAAGGAAGCTGCATGATTGAAACCTTCAAGTCCACCCCCTCCATACCCTCCGCCATCGGACTGCAGGTCCCCGATTTCACCGTGCCCGCCACGGGTGGAGACTTCACGCTGTCGGCCCATCTCGGCAAACCCGTAGTGCTCTATTTCTATCCCAAGGACAACACCCCGGGTTGCACCACCCAGGCGCAGCAATTCCGCGACCTGCACCGTGAATTCGTCAAGGCAGGATGTGTCGTCATTGGCGTCTCGCGCGATTCGCTGAAGTCACATGAAGGCTTCAAGGCCAAACTGGGGCTGCCCTTCGACCTGATTTCCGACATCGAGGGCGTACTTTGCCGCATGTTTGACGTGGTCAAGAACAAGATGCTGTATGGCAAGAAGGTGCTCGGCATCGAGCGTTCGACCTTCCTGATCGACGCCCATGGCATCCTGCGCCAGGAGTGGCGCGCGACCAAGGCGGACGGCAACGCCGCCACCGTACTCGAGGCTGTGCGCAAGCTGTAATCTGAAACAGGGGGCGCTTTCGGTCGCTTCCCTTCGCCTATCCCAACGCCCCGGCTGGCTATCTTGAGTCAGCCGCCACACGACTCCGGGGGAGCAATGAACGCCAAGCGCGCCAAGGCCCACAAGAGCACCACGACCAAGCTCTTCGTGCTCGACACCAATGTCCTGATGCACGATCCCCTGAGCCTCTTCCGCTTCGAGGAGCACGATATCTACGTGCCGATGATGACCCTGGAAGAGCTCGACGCCAACAAGAAGGGCATGTCCGAAGTCGCCCGTAACGCGCGCCAAAGCAGCCGCCTGCTCGACGAAATTGTCTCCGGCGCGGAACACGACATGGCCCATGGTATCTCCCTGAGCGGACCTTCGCGAGAACTGGCCACGGGCCGCCTGTTCTTCCAGACCGAAGCCATCAACGGCATCCTGCCCAGTTCCCTGCCGACCGCCAAGGCTGACAACCAGATCATCGGCGTTGTCATGCACCTCGGGCAGAAGTATCCCAAGCGCCCGGTCATCCTGGTATCGAAAGACATCAACATGCGCATCAAGGCCCGCGCACTGGGCCTCGAAGCGCAGGACTATTTCAATGACAAGGTGCTGGAGGACACGGACCTCCTTTACACCGGAACGCGCGAACTTCCCGCCGACTTTTGGGACACCCACGGCAAGGGCCTGGAGTCCTGGAAAAAGGATAGCCGCACTTATTACCGGATCAAGGGGCCGTTGTGCCCCGAGATGCTGGTCAATGAATTCGTCTGGCAGGATGGCCCGCAACCGCTGCAGGCCTGGGTCAAAGTCGGCGCTGGCAAGACGGCGGAACTGGAAACCCTGATCGACTACAGCCATGCCAAGAACGCGGTTTGGGGCATCACCGCGCGCAATCGCGAGCAAAATTTTGCGCTCAATCTGCTGATGAATCCGGACATCGATTTCGTCACCCTGCTGGGGCAGGCTGGCACCGGCAAAACCTTGCTGACACTCGCCGCCGCACTGACGCAAACGCTGGAAACCAAGCTTTTCTCCGAAATCATCATCACCCGCGTCACGGTTCCCGTGGGCGAGGACATTGGATTCCTGCCGGGTACGGAAGAGGAAAAAATGACGCCGTGGATGGGCGCACTGGAAGACAACCTCGACGTGCTGAATAAGCCCGCCGAAGCGCCCTCCGGTGCCCACGCCGGTGGCAGTTATGGCGGCGACTGGGGGCGTGCGGCGACCATGGACCTGATCCGCAGCCGGATCAAGGTCAAGTCGCTCAATTTCATGCGCGGCCGCACCTTCCTCAACAAGTTCCTCATCATCGACGAGGCACAAAACCTGACGCCGAAGCAGATGAAGACCCTGATCACCCGCGCCGGTCCCGGCACCAAGGTGGTCTGCCTGGGCAACATCGCCCAGATCGATACGCCCTATCTCACGGAAGGCAGTTCAGGCCTCACCTACGTGGTCGATCGTTTCAAGGGCTGGCCGCACTCCGGGCACGTCACGCTGCAGCGCGGCGAGCGCTCGCGCCTGGCCGAGCACGCCGCCGAAGTCCTTTAGCAAGAGGCGGCCGTCTCAGTAGCTTGAGCCGGATGCGTGATTCTCGAAGCGGGTGTACTCACCCAGGAAGGTAAGTCGCACGGTCCCGACCGGACCGTTACGGTGCTTGCCGATAATCGCCTCGGCGGTTCCCTTGTCCTGGGTATCGGGCTTGTAGTATTCCTCGCGGTACATCATCAGAATGATGTCAGCATCCTGCTCGATGGCGCCGGATTCGCGCAAGTCACTCATCAGGGGCCGCTTGTCATTGCGTTCCTCAACCTTTCGCGAGAGCTGGGACAAGGCGATGATCGGGACCTGCAACTCCTTGGCCAGAGATTTGATCGACCGCGAAATTTCGGAAATTTCAGTGGCCCGATTTTCCCCTTCGCGGCCGGAACTCATGAGCTGTATGTAATCGATAACGATCAGGCCGAGCTTGCCAAACTGGCGATGCAGGCGACGCGCACGCGCACGCAAGTCGGTTGAATTGATCGCACCCGTCTCGTCGATATGGATCGGCGCCTCGTGCAGCTTGCCCAGCGCCACCGTCATGCGGTCCCATTCGTCATCGGTAAGACGTCCCGTGCGCAATTTGCCCTGATCAATGCGACCGACCGAGGAAAGGAAGCGCGTGGCGAGCTGGGGGCCGGACATTTCGAGGCTGAATATCGCCACCGGCAAGCGCTGGTCTACGCCGACATGTTCAGCAATGTTCAGAGCAAAGGCCGTGTTGTGGGTAACGACGTAGTTGTCCGTGAGATAGAGATGGGACGGATGACTGACCGCGATACATTGCGCCGGAGCTGTGGTAACCGGGGAAATTGAGGATATTGTCAATCGCTTCTGGCGCTGCCATTTCTCCGGAGCTCGAAGCATTTTTTCCGACATCAGGAACAATGAACGCGGCTCCGGATGAGATAGATGACAAACGTAAGCGGTTTTGCCCGCGAAATGCTCGCCCGAGGAAGAACGGAAGTGTGGCTGTTTGGTGGTAATCGAGCACCAACCACCCAGTGAGCGGACCAGCGCTGCCACGTCATCGGCCAATTGACGACTGGCGGTGGAGAGGCGAACACTCCCCCATTTCTCGACCCAACCATCGGTATCCAGTAGCCCCCGCAAAAGATCCAGTCGGACGCTACGTGATGCATTCAGGTAGATCTCGGGAATGAACTTGTTTTCAGACCTACTATTCCAGAGACCGAGTCTGTTCAGGACGTCCTTCAGTGGATTCCGAACGGATCCACTTACGCTCGCGCGATGACCGCGATTATCCTGGACAATTCGGTAATCGTAACCACCAGCGTAGGCGACCTCCATTTCAGATCCCACTGCCTCGCGAACACGGGAAAGCATCTCAATTGAGGCGGTCGAAAAGCGCAGGCTGCTTCCCGTAAGGCTTCCATCGCCGAGTAATGCGCCTAATAGCCAGGCATCCATTGGAACCTCGGTGCTTTCGCCAAAGTCTCCGGTGGGGTAGTCAATCCAGATCCGGTTCTTGTATCGAGCCTTTTCCAGCAGGCCTATCAGGTCGCGCGTCGAAAGAACTCGCGGTTGCTCCCATCCACGGAATGAAACCTTCCACAAATGTTCAGCGCAACATTCCGCGCTGCGTCCGTCGGAAAAGGTGACACGATAGATCTGCTTTACTCCCTGCGGGAAGACTCCTGTAACCACGGATGGATGACCATCAATCGAGGCAAGCGTGTCCCCAACCGAAATGTCACCCATGCGAACCCAGCCCGCGAGTGTTTTTATTTTCGCATTGAGGGGTTGGGCCTTCCCCATTGAGGGCCTGCCGGCAACGACAATCATGTCGCCGGGTTGCAAACCGGAGGTCATCTTGTCGAGATCGACAAATCCGGTGGCGACCCCCGTGATGTCCGACTGGCTATCGCGTGCGAGCAATTCCTCCATACGCTCGACCACCTCGCCCAAGAGTGGCTGGATGGCGACAAAACCGTTGCTGTTGCGATTTCCTGCTTCGGCAATCTGGAAGATGCGCTGTTCGGCATCGTCCAGCAGTTGCTTGACATCGCGCCCAGCCGGATTCAGCGCATTGCCGGCGATCTCGTCGCCTACCGTTACCAGTTGCCGCAGGATGGCGCGCTCACGAACAATTTCCGCATAGCGTCGGATATTTGCGGCCGACGGCGTTGCATTGGCGATTTCGCCCAGGTAGGCGAGCCCACCGGTCTGATCTACCTCGTTTGACGCCTCGATCGATTCATAGACGGTCACCACATCAGCGGGCCGGCCGTTCTGGATCAGCTTGCCGATGTGACGGAAGATGCGGCGGTGATCATCGCGGTAAAAATCAGTTTCGCGCACCACGTCACCGATCCGATCCCAGGCTGCGTTATCGATCAGCAGACCGCCGATCAGCGACTGTTCAGCCTCGATCGAATGCGGTGGCAGTTTAAGTGCAGCGACCTGTGAATCAGTGGCTTGCGGGGGATTGAACGCGCGGACTTGGGCCATCGACTTCTCCGAAGTGAAGCGAACAGTCTAGTCCTCAGCCGGTTCCATGTTAAGTGCACAAGCTGTGCAAATGCTGTGCATAAGTCGTGCAAATCCGGATCGGCAACTTGATTCCCAACACGGCAAATCCATTTGGGAACACCGCAATCTATTGCACGGCGAGACAATCTGGGAGAGGCTGGAAGCTCAGTGTGCGGCAGGCTGGTATTCCGGCACCCGCTGCCGTAGTCCATCCTTGACATCGGCTTCGTCACGCCACGGCATCTCGAGCCATGCCTCCAGGGACTTCAGCCATTCTGTGTCAGGTATCGCCGACGGTTTTGCAATACGTAACTTGGGATGGGGTGTTGGGAGTGTCGATTCACCGTCTGCGAGCAACTCTTCGTAAAGTTTTTCACCTGGTCGCAACCCGGTGAACTCGATACGAATATCTTCTTCGTTGAATCCGGAAAGCCGAATCATGTCGCGGGCGAGGTCAACGATTCTTACCGGCTCCCCCATGTCGAGCACGAACACCCGACCGCCCTCGGCGTCACGAGCCGCCATCAGGCCCGCTTGCAGTACCAACTGCGCTGCCTCCGGAATCAACATAAAGTAGCGAATGATCTCCGGATGGGTAACGGTTACCGGTCCACCGCGCAGAATCTGCTCACGAAACAGAGGAATCACACTTCCCGAGGAACCGAGCACATTTCCGAATCGGACCATGACAAAGCGCGTCCCCTGCGTCTGAGCCTGCATTGCCTGGCACACGACCTCTGCCAAGCGCTTGCTCGCCCCCATCACGTTAGTCGGGTTGACCGCCTTGTCGGTGGAAATCAGAACGAACTCACCGACGCCCGCGTCCTGGGCTGCACGCGCCACCGTCAAGGTCCCCTGCACATTGTTTTTTATCGCTTCCCAGGCATTTGCGCATTCCATAAGCGGTACATGCTTATAAGCGGCGGCATGAAACACAACGTCGGGCCGAAACCTGGCAAACACGGACTTCATGCGTTCGGCATCCTTGACATCACCAATCACGCAGGAAACGGAGCGACCGGAAAACTCCTGTTCGATGCTGTAGAGCGCAAACTCGGACTGCTCGACAAAGACCATCATGCCCGGCTTGAAACGGTTGATCTGGCGACAAAGCTCTGAACCGATCGACCCCCCGGCACCGGTGATCAATACCGTCTTGCCCTGCAACAATTCTGATAAACCAGCTTCGTCCAGTTCAACGCGATCACGGCCCAGCAAGTCCTCCAGTTCCACTTTGCGGATCGAGGAAATGGCGACCCGCCCAGTGAGCAGGTCGTCAAGCGAAGGCACGGTCATTGCGGCCAGGCCCGCCGAGGCAATGGCTTCCGTTGTCCGACGCCGCTCCGCCACAGACGCCGCTGGCATAGCAATGATCGCCGAGCGGGCTTCCGATCGCTCGGCATGCGAGCGAATCTGATCGATCCCTCCCAGAATGGGAACCCCGCCCAATCGCCGGCCCGCTTGGGATGACACCGGTTCGATGATGCCCACTACGCGCCAAACCCGACTGGTTTCCAGCTCCTTGATCAGTCGCATCGCAGTTTCGTCAGTCCCGACGATCAATACCGGTGTGCCAACGCCAGTACGCCGGAGGAAAAAGTGACCATCTTTCCAGGCACGGTAGGTGAAACGTACCCCCCCCATCAAAAGAACCAGCAGCAAGGGTCCCAGAATGAAAACCGATCTCGGCACCAACGTAAGCTGTTGCGTCATGACCAAAGCGGCCGGTGTCGCCAGGCCCGCAACGCCGCAGGCAATGAGAATTCGCTTCAGGTCAGAGACGCTGGCAAATCGCCATAATCCTCGATAAAGGCCAAAGGCGTAAAAAACGCCTCCCTGCACTGGCAGGACGACGATCAGCGCCGACCACATCGAGCGACTGAACTCTTGCGGAATGTCGAGATTGAACCGCAGCCAGAAGGCGCCTAACCACGCCAGAACCACCATGGCGAGATCGTGAAGGAATATCAACGCACTGCGTCTCATGCGGCCATGCCCGTTTCTGCCCAGCGTAGATCAATCCAGGCCATCAGTCCCAGGTGGACGCCAATACACAGGGCGACGCCAAATGCCTGCATCATGGGGGATACCGGCAGCAACAGTAGCGCCCATCCCCCACACACCGCCATGAGGAGGTATTCCGCCGTGGCAAGCCGACGATGAGACCAGCCCATGCGGATCAAGCGCTGATAGTAGTGCTGTCGATGGGCAGCCCAGATCTTTTCGCGCCGCATCATCCGCTTCAATAAGGTTGCCGTCGCATCGATGACAAAGGGTGCAAACACCAGTAACGGAAACCATAGCGGCCACTGCCCGCTCACAACGCCGGCAAAGCAAAGCGCTCCAGCAAGGAAACCCAATGGAATCGAGCCTGAATCTCCAAGGAACACACGTGCGGGGTCGAAGTTGAAGAACAGGAAGCCCAGACCCGCACCTGCCGCCGCACAGGCCAGTAGTGGATTGTCGGCAGCCGCCGCAAGCGCGCTAAAGCCGATAACCGTCATGCCACCCGCCAGCCCATTGGCACCATCCATGAAATTGTACAGATTGGTCATCCAGGCCATGGCGAATGCTCCCGCCAAGGCCAAGGGTGATGCACCCGCAATCCATAGTGCAAACCCTGCCGCCACAACAAAGTGGCTTCCGAAACGCAAGCCAGCAGGCAGGCTGCGCCAATCATCAACAATCGAAATCGCAAACAGGATAGTTGCCAAGCCCAGGGGAACCCATGTTGTCCGATCGAACCTACCCACAAGTAGCATCGTGACCACAATCGCTGGAAACAACGCCAAGCCACCAATGCGCGGGGTCGGACGCTGATGCAACGAGCGCTCGTTGGGCCGGTCGATCGGTAACGCGTCCGCACGTCGGAGCAAGAGCGCAAGAAACATACTGGTTGCCAGCGTGGCCACCATCATCGCAGTCAAGTTCAGTAGACTTGAAGTCACAGCGAACGACGTCGCACCGTCACATCACCAGATTGGGAAAACACGCTTCCAAATCTGGTCGATCATACTGCAGCATTCCGGTCTCTCCGACTTTACTGTCGATTGTCATGGCCAATTCCCTACAACAAGGCCTGACCTCAACATTCTTGCATTCGAGCAAGCATCCTACCGCCTCACCCCGAACCTGGACCCAGAGGTAAGTCCTACGCGTCTGATACTCACCGAATGTACCCAGGATGCCGTCAATTCGGTTCCACGGCAAAAAGAAAAAGGGCCACCAGTACTTACTGGCGACCCTTTGTTCGGGCAACTATCGATTTACTGCTCGCCGAGCACCGAGACCGTCACCGTAGCCACGACATCAGTGTGCAACGCAACCTGCACCGGGGTGTCGCCGATCATCTTCAGCGGGCCTTCGGGAAGGCGAATGGCACCCTTTTCGACCTTGAAACCTTGAGCCTCGAGGACTTCCAGAATGTCGTGGGCGGAAACCGAGCCGAAGAGGCGGCCATCGACGCCAGTCTTGCGCGTGATCTGCACCATCAGGCCCTCGAGCTTTTCAGCCTGGGCCTGGGCGGCAGCAATGGCTTCCGCCTGCAGGCGCTCGAGTTCTGCACGCTTTTCTTCGAAGACCTTGCGATTGGCTTCCGTCGCGCGCTTGGCCTTGCCCTGCGGGATCAGAAAGTTGCGGGCATAGCCGTCCTTGACCTTGACCACGTCGCCAAGGCCACCGAGGTTGACCACCTTTTCCATCAGAATGACTTGCATGATCGGTTCCTCGCTTACTGGTGCAGATCGGTGTAGGGCAACAAGGCCAGGAAGCGGGCGCGCTTGATGGCGGTGGACAGTTGACGCTGGTAGCCGGTCTTGGTGCCGGTGATACGCGCCGGCATGATCTTCGCATTCTCGGCAATGAAATCCTTGAGGATTTCCACGTCCTTGTAATCGATCTCTTCAATCTTCTCGGCCGTGAAGCGGCAGAATTTGCGCCGCTTGAACATGCTGCGGCCCTTGTCATCCTTGCGCTTAACGCCGGTCTTGCTTTTCGGTTTAAATGCCATTTTCAGTTCCTTCCACGAATTCGACGGTATTCACATGCAGTATCGGGCTGCGTCGCTTGAGGCTGCGGGCGGCTAGAAATCCGGTCACCCGCAATGAGTCGCCAACATTTGCCGCTGCCAATGCCCGGGCCGGCCTGCCGATCGCCACACAGTTCAATTCGAATTCCACTTTTCGCTCCACGTCGGCCTCAATTTGGGTCGACAGATGCGTGAGGAGAAACTCAATGACTGGAAATCCGGCGGGGGTATGGCGCAAGGCACCACGTTCTAGCAGACGACCCGACAACTGCGTCAGGTTGCTGTCCCCGGATGCCATCAGGCAGCCGCAGGCTCCTCCACCTTGGCTTCGGTCTGGGTCAGCGAGCGCGACTTCTCTTCCTTCATCATCGGCGAGGGGGTCACTACCGCCTTGCGCATTTTCACCGTCAGGTGGCGCAACACGGCGTCGTTGAACTTGAACGCATGCTCCAGTTCACCCAGGGTCTCGCCATCGCACTCGATGTTCATGAGCACGTAGTGAGCCTTGTGTACCTTCTGGATCGGGTATGCCATCTGGCGACGGCCCCAGTCTTCCAGGCGATGAATGGCGCCGTTGCGACCCGTGACCAAGGTTTTGTAACGCTCGATCATGGCCGGAACCTGCTCCGACTGGTCCGGATGGACGATGAAAACGATTTCGTAATGGCGCATGCAATCTCCTTGTGGTTGAGTTTCAGCCCCCCCGCATGCGTAACGGGTGGAGCAAGGGAAAGCCAGAGATTATATGCGCTCGGGACAGCGAAAGCAAGGCGAAATCAATCGCCTAGCCGCAATAACGCAGGCCCGAATAGTTCAGTAACAACTCTGGCTGGCTATAAGCCCCAAAAACCAATCCTGCGATCAATACCGCCAAGGCCAAAGCGAGCGCACGCCATAAGCGCATCGCTCGGACGGCCGACCCTGCCGGCTCGGCAGGAGGCGCCATGGCCTTTGGTTGCGCAGTTCCAGGGTCGGCCTCACGCATCAGAATCGCTCTCCATGGCGCAGGAATCGCCACTGACCAAGCGGCAGATCGCCAAGCCGCACCCGCCCGATGCGCACGCGCTTGAGTCCGGTAACCCGCAGCCCAACCAGTTCGCACATGCGGCGGATCTGACGCTTGCGGCCTTCCGTCAAAACAAATCGCAACTGTTCCGGATTGGCCCACGCCACCTTGGCCGGACGAAGCCTGCGACCATCGAGCTCCAAGCCATGGTTCAACAGGGCCAATCCCCGCGTGTCGAGGACACCATCCACCCTCACCAAGTATTCTTTTTCGACCTGCGAGTCGTCGCCAATCAATTGACGCGCAATGCGGCCATCCTGCGTCAGTACCAGAAGACCGGTGGAATCGATATCGAGGCGTCCGGCGGGCGCCAGGCCTTTGAGTAGCGATGGCTGGAAACGCTGCGACTCGCCGGCTGCCTGGGTCCTCGCCGAAATGAGGCTGACCGCCGGCTGATGGCCGTCCTCCGCCTGACCCGACACGAATCCGATCGGCTTGTGCAGCAGCACAGTCGCCTGCTTCGCCTGATTGGCACGCGCCTCGGCCGCCAGCGTGATCACGGCATCAGGGGCGGCGCGGGTGCCCAATTCGGTGACCCGCTTGCCGTCCACAAAGACGAGTCCACGCTCGATGTAGGCGTCCGCTTCACGGCGGGAACACAGACCGCGTTCGGCCAGGAGTTTGGAAACCCGAATACCCTGCGTATCATTCATGGACGCCGATTCTATCGCCCACCATGCTGAGCTACCGCCACGCCTTTCACGCCGGCAACCACGCCGACATCCTCAAACACCTGGTATTGACGCTTTGCCTGCAACACATGAACGGCAAAGAGAAACCCTATCTGGTGCTCGACACCCATGCCGGCGCCGGGATGTACACCATCGATTCCGAGCAGGCGAAAAAGACCGGCGAGTACATCGACGGTATTGGCCGCCTGTGGAATCGCGTTGACCTGCCAGCGCCGATGAAGCCTTACATGGAGGCCCTGCAGGCCGCCAATGCCGGTTTGAAATTGCGACGCTATCCGGGCTCGCCCTGGCTGGCCAACCACTTCATGCGCAACGGCGATAGCCTTCGGCTCTGCGAACTCCATTCCACCGATTTTGCCCTGCTGCGACGCGAGTTCAACGAAGGTGGGCGCCGCATCAAGGTCGAACAACAGGACGGGTTCGAAATGATGAAAGCCGTCCTTCCTCCCCCATCACGTCGCGGCCTGGTGCTGATCGATCCCTCGTACGAGATCAAGAGCGACTATCCGCGCGTACTGGCTGCCCTGAAAGATGGCACCAAGCGATTCGCCACGGGAACATTTCTGGTGTGGCTGCCGTTCCTGCCGAGCATCGACGCGCGCGCCCTGCCGGAAAAACTTCGCAAGCTCCCCGGCGACTGGCTTCAGGTCAGCTTGCATGTACGGGGCCCCGCCACCAAAGGACACGGCATGAGCGGCAGCGCGATGTTCGTACTCAATCCGCCCTGGACCTTGAACCAGGCGCTACGCGATACCCTGCCCTGGCTGACCGAGGTGCTTGCGATGGATACCAATGCAAATTGGGAAGTGCTCAACTCGACGGCCGGCGGCACCCCCTCTTCCGCCTAGCGTTTCCTTGCAAATCTCAACGCTCGGTCAGTGCAGCCTGCTTCGCTCTCAGGACAGGCTTCAAGAGGTACTCAAGAATACTTTTTTTGCCGGTCACGATATCGACTTCGGCAACCATGCCAGGAATGATCGGGAGATTCGCTCCCAGCGATGATCTCGCCGTCCGGACACGAACCAGGAAGAAGGTATTCCCCCGCTCATCGGTAATTGAATCGGCACCGATGTGTTCCAGCTTTGCCTCCAGCCCGCCATACGTGGAAAAGTCGTAGGCCGTGAATTTCACCATGGCGGTCTGCCCTGGTCGCAGGAACGCAATATCCTTGGGGGCTACCTTGGCTTCGAGGATCAAGGCGTCATCCAAGGGGACAACCTCCACCAGGTCGCGACCGGGTTGAACCACCCCGCCTACGGTATTGACCATCAGGCGTTTCACCGTGCCTTTGACGGGAGACCGGACAGACGCATGCTTGACCTTGTCAGCCAGTGCAATTCCACCTTCCGAAAAAGCGTTGAGCCGGGCCATGGTGTCGGCGAGTTCCTTGCGGTACTCGTTGCGTGCATTCAGCTCCACTTCCTCAATCTTGCGCGATGCCTCTGCAATCGCGGCCTGGGACCTTAGGATTTGCGCGGAAGCCATATCACGCTCACCCCGAAACCTCGCCGTATCCCGCTCAAGGCGAAGTAATTCGACTTCCGAAACCGCGCCGGAACTCATAAGAGGCTTGGTGACAGCGAGTTCTTTGGCTGTCAAATCGTAGGCTTGCACAGCTTGATCTCGTTTTGCTTTCGTTTCCGACAACTCCTGTTGCCGCTGAATGAGCTGCTGCCGAGCTATTGACACTTGCGCCTCGACATTCGAGCGCGCGGATTGATACAACCGCTGTTCGTCCTGTACTGTCTTGGGATCCTCAACGGCAACCTCAGGAGGGGCGACGAATGGCAGTCCTTCAGCCAAGGCACGTAAGCGTGCCGCCTTGGTCGTCAAGGCAAGATACTGTGACCGATTTTCCCTCACCGAGGATTCAAAGCGGGTTGGATCGACACGCAGCAAGACTTGCCCGGCGTCCACCACCTGACCTTCCTTGA
Organism: uncultured beta proteobacterium; assembly: GCA_903908065.1. Taxonomy (GTDB): domain Bacteria; phylum Pseudomonadota; class Gammaproteobacteria; order Burkholderiales; family Rhodocyclaceae; genus Sulfuritalea. The sequence continues at coordinate 69,701 of CAIVQO010000043.1, forward strand.
CGTTGATTTCGGCAACGATTCCACCATCCAGGCTTTGCAATATCTGCACTTGGCTCGAGGGAATGACCTTGCCTTCGCCCTTGGTAATTTCATCGACCAGCGCAACCGCCGTCCACATGATGAACAGAGCCACGGCAACGAGGATGGTCTTCACCAGAATTCGCGCCCGCAACGGCTCCTGAAACACCATGAAATAGTCGGCGTCCTGTACGAAATCCTGGTCCTTCCTTCCGGGCTCCTCCTTCCAGCCGGCCAACCACCGCTCTACCCACGGCTGAACGCGGCTGCTGATCCGTTCCAGGAAATCCATGAGCCAGGAGTACATTCGCAGGCCCCACTGAATGATCGCCTGTTTATTCAATTCGCTTTCCCCACCCGTCCGGCCTGAAGCGAATCAATCACCTGCTGCCGAGGACCATCAGATACGACCTTTCCGTCATCGATCACAATCATGCGATCGGCAAGGTCAATCAGGCTGAGCCTATGGGTAACGATCACCATCGTCTTATGCTGTATAAATTTACCGAGACTCGCCTTGAATTGGGTTTCCGAGGTGAAATCCATTGAACTGGTAGGCTCATCGAGCAACAGAATCGGCGGATCCAGCAGCACCGCCCGGGCGATGGCGACGCCTTGACGCTGGCCGCCCGACAGCGATGCCCCGCGCTCGCCTATAAGCATGTCATAGCCCTGGGGATGGCGGTTGGCAAATTCCGAAAGTCCGCCTATCTCCGCAGCGGTAACCACCGCAACATCATCCGCATACGGCGCCCGCAAGGCAATGTTCTCGCGCAGGGTTCCATAAAACAGGAGCGTATCCTGCTCGACATAGCCGATATTGCGCCTCAGGTCGGCGGGATCGAGCTGCCGCAAATCCACGCCATCGAGAAACACGGCACCTTCCGTCGGCTGGTAAAGCCCCAGCATGAGCTTGTGCAGGGTTGTCTTACCGGAGCCGACGCGCCCCAGCACCACCACCCGTTCTCCCGGTTTGATCCGAAACGAAACGTTCCGCAACACCTCCTGACTGTGTCCGGGATAGGAAAAGCTGACGTTCCTGAATTCGATTTCGCCACGGATTTCGGGACGATGAATAAAAGCCGCCTCCTCGGTTCGCTCGCCAGGGGTCGTCATCGTCGTCTCCAAGCCGGCAAGCGCGGTCTTGGCGTTCTCGAACTGCATCAGCAGGCCGACAAATTGACTCAGAGGTGCCATGGCACGACCTGAAAGCATGGTGCAGGCGATCAGCCCACCCATGGTCAGCCAGCGCTCGTTGATCAGGTAGACGCCTGCGACGATGATCAACAGGTTGACCAACTGCGCCACGGTTGCAACACCGCTGGACGCCGAAGACGACAACAGGCGCAGCGTAGCGCTGGTCCTGGCCAGAAATGCGGCCGAACTTTCCCATTTCGCCTGCATCAGCCCCTCGGCCCCATTGGCCTTGATGGTTTCCAGCGCCGTCAGGCTTTCAATCAGCGTGGCATTCCGTAACGCAGCGGCTCGGAAGGTGGTATCCGAGAGCTGGCGCATCTTGAACTGAACCACATAGCAGTAGATCACCATGCCGACAATGCCGACCATCGGAAACAGCACCAGCGGCCAGGATATCCAAAGCATCACCAGCAAGAACAGAATGGCAAACGGAAGGTCGATGAGGGCTGTGACGGTGGCAGACGCGATGAAGTCCCGAACCGATTCAAAGGCACGGAGATTGGCCGCAAAAGAGCCAACGGACTCCGGTCGCCGGGCCAACCGCATGCCGAGCACCCGCTCCATGATCTTGGCCGACAGGTGCAAATCGATGCGCGAACTGGCAAGATCGACGAAATGGCTGCGAAGCAGGCGAATCGCATAGTCCATCACCATTACCAGCAGCAGCCCGCCCACCAGCATCCAGAGGGTTTCGATCGCGTTGTTCGGAACCACGCGATCGTAGACGTTCATGGTGAATACCGGCATTGCCAGAGCAAAGACATTGACCAGGGCGGCGGCGGCAATGATGTCTCGATACACTGGCAGTTGGTCAAGGATGGCGCCCCAGAACCAGTGCCTCTCCGGAGCCTCGACCACTACCGGGGTGCGTTCGTCGAAGCGGAAATGCGGTCGGGCAAAGATGGCAATCCCGGTATAGCGCGCGTCAAGGTCTGCGCGGGTCAGAGTCACCGCGCCTTGTCCCGCATCCGGAAACAGCAAGCGAGCGCTCTGGCCGTCGTCATCCCAGCCCAGCAGTATGGCGGCCTCGTTGCCATTCAATACCAAGATGACCGGGAGCAGCGCGACGTCAATGTCCGCCAGTGAACGGCGAACCAATTTACTTGCGAAGCCGGCACGCTGTGCGGCACGAACGAACAGGGAAGGGGTCAGACCAGCAGCCGACAGCGGCAAGCCGGCGGAGAGGGCAGCATGCGTGCTTGGTCTGCCATGGATGCGGGTCAATTCGACCAGACAATCCAGCAGGGGATCGTGATGCAGCGAATCCTCGCGAACTCCATCCACTCGCATATGCGGCGCAGCCGGCCCCTTGGGGCTTGCTGCCGGCTTGGCCTCGGCGCCTACGGCCTCGGTCGACGAATCCGTCGCACCGGAATCGAGGGTCCTGCTTGCTTCCGAGCCAGAATTACTCATAGAAGGTCAATCGCACATGTCCGATAGGAACCAGAAAGCGGATTCCGTTGGGAATTATGCCTGTATTGTCCTGCCGTGGAGCAGCATCCACCCGGGATCGGTATCGGGACTGCGCAACAAGAAAAAAGGCTGAAGCCAGGAATCGGCTTCAGCCTCGTGGGATGACGTCCTGGCCCGACCTGCCGGCCCGGACTCGTCACGTCAGATCAGACCCCCAGCGCAGACTTGATCTGCTCCAGCGTGGAAGGATCATCGATAGTGGTCAGGTCGCCCGGATCACGTCCCTCGGCGAGCGCCTGGATCGAGCGGCGCAGCATTTTCCCGGAACGCGTCTTGGGCAGTCCGGTGACGAAGTGAATGTGCTTTGGCCGGGCAATCGCCCCCAGGTTGCTGTCGACCACCTTTTTGATTTCGGCTTCCAGAGCGGCGCGCAATTCCGGCGTAGCCACCCGCGCCTGATCCTTGACCACGGCAAAGGCCACCGGCTCCTGCCCCTTCAATTGGTCATTCACGCCCACCACGGCAACTTCGGCGACCGCGCTGTGGCCTTGCACAGCCTCCTCGATTTCACGCGTACCGAGGCGGTGGCCTGCCACATTGATGACGTCATCGGTACGACCGAGGATGAAGTGGTAGCCCTCGTCGTCCTTGATGCCCCAATCGAAGGACGAATAGACCTGCGGCTCCTTGAACAAGCTGAAATAGGTGCTGACGAAACGCTCGTCATCGCCCCACACCGTCGACAAACAGCCAGGCGGCAAGGGCGGAACAATGCCGACGATACCTTTCTCGTTTGGTTCGCACACGGTTCCATCCTCGCGGAAGATGCGCAGGTCGTACCCGTACACGGGGAAGCTTGGGGTGCCGAACTTGATCTTGGTGTCCTCGATGCCGCGCACCGTCGACAGGATCGGCCAGCCGGTTTCGGTCTGCCAGTAGTTGTCGATCACCGGCAGCTTGAGTTCGCCCATGATCCACTCGTGGGTCGGCTGGTCGAGGGGCTCACCGGCGAGGAACAGGTGCTTGAGCTTGGAGAGGTCGTACTTGTGCAGCCAACTGGCGTCGCTCTTCTTCAGGACGCGAATCGCGGTCGGTGCGGAGAACATGACCGTGACCTGGTACTTTTCAACAATCTGCCACCAGATACCGGGATCGGGACGGATCGGGGTGCCTTCGTACATGATGGTGGCCATGCCGGCGATCAGCGGGCCATAGATGATGTAGCTGTGGCCGACAACCCAGCCGATGTCGGAGGTGGAGAACATGGTCTCGCCCTCGCCGCCGGTGAAAATGTGCTTCATCGATGCGGCCAGAGCCACGGCGTAGCCGCCGGTGTCGCGCTGCACGCCCTTGGGCTTGCCCGTGGTGCCGGACGTGTAAAGAATGTAGGACGGCTCGGTCGACTCCATCCACTCGCAGGGCACCTCGGCATTCATATTTTGGTTGCGCAGCGTGGCGTAATCCACGTCGCGGCCCTCAACGCGCGGCCAGCCCTTGTCGAGTCCGCGATCCACCATCAGCACCTTGGCCGGCGGGAACTGTGCCAGCTTGCAGGCCTCGTCGAGCAGATGCTTGTAGGGCACCGCCTTGCCGCCGCGCATGCCGGCGTCGCTGGAAACGATCAGCTTGGGCTTGGCGTCGTCGATGCGCGTGGCCAGCGATCCGGAGGCGAAGCCGCCAAAGACGACGGAGTGGATGGCACCGATGCGGGCGCAGGCGAGAATGGCGAACGTCGCCTCGGCAATCATCGGCATGTAGATCAGGACGCGATCGCCCTTGCTCACGCCCAACGACTTCATGATCGCGGCGGTACGCATTACCTCGCTCTTCAGCTCCGCGAAGGTGTAGGACTTTTCCTCGTTGGTTTCGGTCGAGATGTAGACCAGCGCGCGGTCATTGGGGCGCTTGGCCGCGTGGCGATCCACCGCGTTGTGGCACAGGTTGGTCTTGCCGCCGACGAACCACTTCGAGAATGGCGGGCGCGAAAAATCGCAGATTTGCTGCGGTGGCGTCTGCCAGTCGATCAGCTTGGCCTGCTCGGCCCAGAAATCGTCCCGCTGTTCAATGGAACGCTTGTGAAAATCGGCGTACTTACCCATGACTATCCTCGCTGGTTAGTGACTTGTGGTCGTTAAGTGTCGGATGTTGCTGTTTGGTATTCAGTTGGAAATGTTGACGACCACACGACCCTTGACCCGGCCCTGAATGTAATCGTCAAAAGCGGATGGCAACGCGTCAAACTCGATGTAGCGCGTCATGGCGGCCAGATGCCTGGGTTTCATGTCGGTCGCCAGATGCTGCCAGACACCACTCCGATAAGGTTCGCCGATGTAGCCGGAGTCGATGCCAAGGAGCGATGCGCCGCGCAGGATGAAGGGCGCGACGGTGGTATTCAGACTCATGCTGGCCGCGAGACCAATGCTGGCGATGGTGCCTCCCTGCTTCATGGTACTGGCCATCCAGGCCAGCACGTCGCCGCCAAGATTGTCCACCGCACCGGCCCAAAGCTCCTTGCCCAGCGGCTTGATCTTGGCCAGGTCGAGAGATTGGCGCAGCATGACCTCGCGGGCACCAAGCTGTTTCAGGTAGTCGGATTCGCTTTCCTTGCCAGTGAGCGCGACCACCTCATAGCCCCTTGAAGAAAGGATATCCACCGCAAGACTGCCCACTCCCCCCGTGGCGCCGCTGACCACGACCGGGCCATTGCCAGGCCTCAGTCCGTTTTCCTCCATGCGCACCACCCCCAGTCCAGCGGTAAATCCCGCCGTACCCAGGGCCATCGCCTCCGCGAGAGACAGCCCGGCGGGAAGCTTATGCACCCAATTGGCGGGAACGCGTGCCCGCTGGGCGTAGCCGCCATGGTGCGCCACACCAATGTCGTAGCTGGTGGCGATCACCTCGTCGCCGACGCTGAAACGGGAATCTGTCGTGGCAAGTACGCGCCCAGCCAGATCGATGCCGCCAACGCACGGGAATCGGCGAATGATCCGTCCGGCGCCTGTAGCCGCCAGCGCGTCCTTGTAGTTGATACTGGAGTGGGTGACCGCAATCGTGACTTCGCCCGGATCAAGTTGCGCGTCGTCCATGTCGACGAACCGGCTGACGATCTTGGTGTCTTCCTGATTGATCAGGTAGGCCTTAAAGCTCAAAGTGGTCTCCTCGTATGCCGCAGCGTCATGCCCCGGCACGTCTTGTTATTATCCGGTTTCAGCGCGACGATTATAGGCAGTCGATGCTTACAGAGCGCTGAACGCTCCGGAACGAGGGGGTTTACGGAGGTCGGGATCGAAGCTATAGTCCGACTCCATGCGAGTAATACATGTTCTAGGTGTAGGGTTTTTAACCCTCGTCGGCCTGCTTTTTTCGCCGATCTCGAGCGCAGAAGAACCCGTCGTCGTACCGCCCGCCGCGCCGGTGTCCTTCGTCGATCGCGCCACTGCGAGCGCCCAAGATGCCATCGACAGCGCGTTGGACCTGCTGGGGATCCGCTATCGGCGGGGCGGCAGTACGCCGGAAGCCGGCTTCGACTGTTCCGGGTTCGTCAGCCACGTGTTCCGCGAAGGCATCGGGCTGGTGCTTCCCCGAAGCTCAAAAGAAATGAGCAAGACGGGTGAAGTGGTGAATCGCGAAGAGTTGAAGCCCGGAGATCTGGTCTTCTTCAATACGATGCGCAGCGCGTTCTCACACGTCGGCATTTACCTGGGCGACAACCAGTTCGTCCACGCGCCTCGGGCCGGTGGGCGGGTCAGGATCGAAGATCTCCGTGATAGCTACTGGGTCAAGCGATTCAACGGTGCCCGCCGCGTCAGTCCCGAATAACGCGAAGCCCGAATAGACCAAGGCCGCGACTGCGGCCTTTATTTGAGCTTGCCATTGAGAATGATTCTTAATACAATGCCGCCATCAAAATTCACCCTCATGTTTGACGCCATGAAAATCAATACCCTAGCCGCATCCCTGCTCTTCATCGCCACGGCGGCCAGCCAGGCGGCGGTCGCCCAGGAAAAGCAACTCAACCTGTATTCGGCACGCCACTACCAGACCGACGAAGCGCTGTATGCCAATTTCACCCGCCAGACCGGGATCAAGATCAATCGCATCGAAGCCAAGGAGGACGAACTGCTGGAGCGCATCCGCAATGAAGGCGCGAAAAGCCCCGCCGACGTTTTCCTGACGGTCGATGCCGCGCGACTGGCCAAGGCCGACGAGTTGGGGCTGTTCGCTCCGGTCAAGTCGAAAGTACTGGAAGATCGCATTCCGGCCAATCTGCGCAGCCCCGACTGGTTTGCGTTTTCGACCCGGGCCCGGGTGATCATCGCCAATCGCGACCAAGTCCGTATCGAGGATGTCCAGAACTACGAAGACCTCGCCGATCCCAAGCTGAAGGGCAAAGTATGCTCCCGCTCGGGAAGCCACCCCTACAATTTGTCCCTGATGTCGGCGTTGATCGCCCATCTCGGCGAAGCCAAGGCAGAAGCATGGGCACGCGGGGTGGTGAGCAATTTTGCCCGCAGCCCGAAGGGTGGCGATACCGACCAGATCAAATCCGTAGCCGCCGGCGAATGCGGTGTCGCCGTATCCAATACCTATTACTTGGCACGCCTGCTGCGTTCGGAAAAAGCCGACGACAGAAAGCTGATGGAAAAAATTTCCATCATCTGGCCGAACCAGAAGAGTTTCGGCGCCCATATCAATGTCTCCGGTGGCGGCATGCTGAAGAGCGCACCCAACAAGGACTCCGCCGTCCGTTTTCTGGAGTATCTGGCCTCCGACGAAGCTCAGCGCTACTTTGCCGACGGCAACAATGAGTGGCCCGCCGTGAGCAACCTGGCGGTCAAGAACCCGGCACTGGACGCCATGGGCAAGTTCAAGGCGGACACGCTTCCGGTCGCCACCCTGGCGAAGAACGCCGCGTCAGCGCAGAAGATCTACGATCGCGCCGGCTGGAAGTAAGCGGACGTCGTACCCGCCGGAACCTTCCGGCGGGACAGGATCGCCGTATCGCCAGCGCCGACTTTCCGCGCAATTGTTCCTCGGCACAAAACAAACTATTCGCGCGCGCCGTGTATTCAGCCACCGGGCGATTGCCTATAGTGCGGACTCCACCACCCAGAAAACCACGGAGTCCCCTCATGTCGAAACCCGAAATCGCCGCGAAGTCCCCATTTGCCGTCAATGTCGAGAAGGGCAAGGATTACTACTGGTGCTCCTGCGGCAAGAGCAAAACCCAACCCTTTTGCGATGGCAGCCACAAGGGCTCCGGGTTCGCACCGACGAAATACACGGCCGATGAAAGCAAGACCGTCTATTTCTGCGGCTGCAAGCACAGTGCCAATGGGGCGCTGTGCGACGGCAGCCACAAGTCGCTTTAACAGGTACTGATCTGACTGCGCCCGGCAGAGATCTGCCGGGCCAGCAGGACGATCGGCAGCAGCCCGACACCTACAATTGCCAGCGCGGCACCGGATGCCTCGGCCAGGCGCTCATCCGCTGCCAAGGTAAAGGTTTGCGTCGCGAGGGTGTCGAAATTGAAGGGACGCATCACCAGGGTCGCCGGAAGTTCCTTCATCACGTCGACAAAAACCAGCAAGGCCGCCGTCAGCAGGCTTCCCCGCAGCAAGGGCAGATGTACCCGGCGCAAGGTTTCCGCCGGTCCGCAGCCAAGACTGCGCGCGGCCGATTCCATGCTCGGCGTGATGCGGCCCAAGCCGGCGTCCACCGTTTGCAAGGCAATCGCAAGGAAACGGGCAAGATAGGCATACACCAAGGCAGCAATGCCTCCTGTCAGGATCAATCCGGGATTGTCGCCGCCGAGCTGCTGCCAAAGATCGGCAAGCCAGTGGTCCAGCCGTGTCACCGGGATCAGCACGCCCACCGCGATGACCGAACCGGGAACCGCGTAACCGAGACCGACTACCCGTCCCGCCAGAACCGAGAGCCGTCGCCCCTCCCGTGCGGCGAATCCGAGCAGCAGGGCAAATCCTGCGGCCAGCAGTGCTGCCACGACGGCGAGCAGCAAACTGTTACGCGCGAGAATTACGAAGCGGCCGGAGAAATCGCCCCCGTCCTCGCCCGGATTTCCCAACGCGAGCCGCACCAATAAAATCGCCGGCAGCAGAAAGCCGATGACCACCGGTATGGCGCATCCGATCTGCGCCAGCAGTGCCTGCCACCCGGTCAGCACTTGGCGCGTCGCCCGCCGCCGACCCGAGGTATCGTGATAACGAGCACGGCCCCGACTGATGCGCTCCAGCAGGATCAGCAGCGCCACAAAGCCGAGCAAGGCAGCGGACAACTGCGCCGCCGCGACACGGTCGCCGAGCGAAAACCAGGCACGGTAGATCCCGGTGGTGAACGTTTGCACCGCGAAATAGGCCACCGTGCCGTAGTCGGCCAAGGTCTCCATAAGGGCCAGCGCCATACCGGCCGCGATGGCGGGCCGCGCCAGGGGAATCGATACGCGCCAAAAGCCCTGCCAGGGGTTCAGGCCGAGCGCCCGCGCCGCCTCAATCATGCCGCCTGCTCGTTCGAGAAACGCGGTGCGCACCAGCAAATAGACGTAGGGGTACAAGACACAGGAAAACAGTACGATCGCGCCCCCCAGCGAACGCACGTCCGGAAACCAGTAGTCGCCCTTTTGCCAGCCGAAGGCCTCACGCAGGCCGGTCTGCAGCGGGCCGACAAACTGCAGGAAGTCGGTGTAGGTGTAGGCCAGCACGTAGGCCGGCATGGCCATCGGCAACAATAAGGCCCATTCGGCAATCCGGCGCCCCGGGAAATCGTTGAGGGCAACCAGCCACGCCGCCCCCGTACCCATCGATGCGACGCCCAGCCCGACCCCCAGGCACAGCCAGAACGAATTGGCCATGTACTCGGGCAGCACGGTGTCCAGCAGATGGCCCCAGGTTCCCGACGTGCCACCACTGAAAAGATTGACCCCGACGGCAAGCACCGGCAAGGCCACCAGCAGGGCGAGCACGAAGGCGAAGGAATCCAGCGGTGAGGAGCTGAGCGGGCGGGACACGGCGCACTGATTATAATTGAGACTCATTCTTACGCTCCCGCAAATCCTCGCTCCATGCCATTGCTGGAAGTCGATCACGTCAGCCACGCCTACGGCAGCCATGCCGTGGTCAGCGATTTGTCATTCACCCTGAAGTCCGGCGAAATTGCTTGCCTGCTTGGTGCCTCCGGGTGCGGCAAGACCACCATGCTGCGCCTGATCGCCGGATTCGAGGCCCCCCATGCGGGCAGCATCCGCCTCAACGGCAAGACGATCGCGGAGGGCGCGATCCAGGTGCCCGCCGAGGCCCGCCGCATCGGCATGGTGTTCCAGGACTATGCCCTGTTCCCGCACCTGACCATTGCCGAGAATGTCGGCTTCGGCCTGCGTGAAAAGTCGGCGCCGGCAAGACGGCAACGCATCGATGAAATGCTGGACCTGATCGGGCTGGGCAATCGCGGCCAGCGCTATCCGCATGAACTTTCCGGCGGACAGCAGCAGCGCGTGGCCCTCGCCCGCGCCCTGGCGCCGCAGCCGCACCTGCTGCTGCTCGACGAGCCCTTCTCCAACCTCGACGTCGAACTGCGCGAGCGCCTGTCACTGGAAGTGCGCGACATCCTGAAGCGGGCCGGAATGGCTGCGATCCTGGTCACGCACGACCAGAACGAGGCCTTCGCCGTCGCCGACGTGGTCGGCATCATGCGCGAAGGCCGCATCGAGCAGTGGGATACGCCGTACAACCTTTATCACCGGCCGGCCACGCGCCATGTCGCCGACTTTGTCGGCCAGGGCATCTTCCTGCCTGGCGAGGTGCTCTCGCGCAAGGTTGTCGAGGTCGAGCTGGGCCGCCTGGATTCGGAACTGCCCATGGACTGCGCCTCGAGTTGCGCGGAATGCGGCCTGGGCTGCCGACTCGATGTGCTGCTGCGCCCCGATGACGTGATCCACGACGACGCCAGCGACGTCAAGGCCGAGGTGGTGGCCAAGGCGTTTCGCGGGGCGCAGTTCCTCTACACCCTGCGGCTGGACTCGGGCGCGGAAGTACTGTCCCTGGTGCCTTCCCATCACAATCATGCGATCGGCGAAAAGATCGGCATCCGACTCGATGTCGATCACGTCGTCACCTTCAATCGCGGCACATGATCCCCTGGCTGCCCGAGGAATGCATTTTTCCTCCGCTCGACGCAGCCCTGACCGCCCCCAACGGCTTGCTCGCAGCGGGTGGAGACCTTTCCGCCACGCGTATTCTCGCGGCGTACCGGCAGGGCATATTCCCGTGGTTTTCCTCAGGGGAACCCATCCTCTGGTGGAGCCCGGATCCGCGCATGGTGCTCTTCCCCAGCGAATTCAAGCTGCGTCGTTCGCTGGCCAAGACCCTGCGCAATGCGGCCTATGAAGTGCGCCTGGACACCGCGTTTCCGTCGGTCATCACGGCATGCGCAGGCGTCCCCCGCGAAGGGCAGGCCGGCACCTGGATCACTGACGAGATGCGCCACGCCTATGGCGAGCTGCATCGGATGGGTTACGCGCACAGCGTCGAAACCTGGATCGATGGCGAACTGGCGGGCGGTCTCTACGGCATTGCCATCGGCCAGGCCTTCTACGGCGAATCGATGTTCTCGTTGCGCCGCGACGCATCCAAAATTGCCCTTGCCCATTTGTGCGAGTACCTCAAGCGTCGTGGTTTCGGCATAATCGACTGCCAGATGGAAACCCGACACTTGGCCTCCTTGGGCGCGCGCCCCATACCCCGACGTGAATTCGCGGCACGGCTTGCGCGCCTCTGCGCGGGCGGCGATCCGCCGGCGCGCTGGCCGGCCGATGCATGCAGGCAATGCTTCACGCCAGGGTAGGACCATGACCCATCTGCGCGACCTGCCCCCCTTTCCGCTGTTGCAGTTTTACGCCACGGCCCCCTACGGCTGCTCCTATCTGCCTGGTCGCATCGCCCGTTCGCAGGTGGCCACGCCGACGCACCTGATCGACTCCGCCACCTACGGCGAACTGGTCCGCGCTGGGTTCCGCCGCAGTGGCGTATTCACCTATCGCCCCTACTGCGACGCCTGCCGCGAGTGCCAACCTGTTCGGATCAAGGTCGCCGAGTTCATTCCCAATCGCAGCCAGTCCCGTGCCCTCGCACGCCATGCCAACCTGGCGGCGCGCGAGTGCAGCCTCAGCTTTCGCGAAGAGCACTACCAGCTTTACCAGCACTACCAGGCGGCGCGCCACTCGGGTGGCGGCATGGATCAGGACAGTCGCGACCAGTACGCCCATTTCCTGCTTCAGACCCACGTCGACAGCCGACTGATCGAATTTCGCGAAGGCGACCACCTGCGCGCCGTCAGCATCATCGATGTGCTGGCCGACGGCCTTTCATCGGTGTACACCTTCTACGACCCGGATGTCACCGGCGTCAGCTACGGGACCTATGCCATCCTCTGGCAGATTGCCCAATGCCAACACCTGGGTTTGCCGTGGCTGTATCTCGGCTACTGGATCCGCGAAAGCCGCAAGATGGCCTACAAGTCACGCTTCCAGCCACTCGAGGCCTTGCGCCAGGGCGAATGGCAACCGGTCGAACCCTGAGAATATTGCATGGCAATCTGGCACAGCCACTTTCCCCTGGATGAGGCCAACCGCCGTGGGCAAGGATGCGCCAATGCCCATCTAGGCATCGAGTTGATCGAGGCCGGCGACGACTACCTCAAGGCACGCATGCCGGTCGACCATCGCACCCGGCAACCGGCCGGTGTTCTGCACGGCGGAGTGTCGGTCGTGCTGGCGGAAACCCTCGCCTCCTGGGCGGCCGCCTTCGCGGTGGACCCGACGCGCTATCACTGCGTCGGCCAGGAAATCAATGCCAACCATGTGCGAGCGGTGGAAAGCGGCTGGGTTACGGGCATCGCCCGACCCATCCACCTCGGTCGCAGCAGCCACGTCTGGGATGTGCGCATCCACGACGACGCCGAGCGCCTGGTCTGCGTCTCGCGCGTGACCATGGCGGTGCTATCGACGCCCATGCGGTACTGAGCTAACGCTCCGCCGTCGGGCATCACGCCTCGTTCAGGCTCGGCGCCAACTGGTCCCCTGCGGTCCATCCTCCAGCACGACGCCCGCCGCCTTCAGTTCATCGCGCAGGCGATCCGCCTCGGCAAAGTTGCGTGCCTTTTTCGCCGCAGTGCGGGCGCCGACTTTTGCCTCGATTTCCTCGTTGCTCAAGCCCCCCGAGGGTGCCGCCTGGAGGAACTCCACCGGGTCGCGCTGCAGCAGGCCAAGCACCCCGGCGAGTGCCTTGAGTTGGGGCGCCAACGCCGTCTCGCCACGATTCACCGTACCGGCCAGGTCGAACAACACGGCCATGGCCTCGGGGGTGCCAAAGTCGTCGTCCAGCGCCTCCTTGAAACGGCGGGCATGGGCCTCATCCCAATCCACCGCCACGGTGCCGCGCGTGCCCTTGAGCGCCGTGTACAGGCGGCTCAGCGCCTGCCGGGCGTCGTCGAGGTGGTGGTCAGAATAATTCAGCGGGCTGCGGTAATGGGCACGCAGGATGAAAAAGCGCACGACTTCGGCATCGTATTTTTTCAACACTTCACGAATGGTGAAGAAATTGCCGAGCGACTTCGACATCTTCTCGTCATCGACCCGCACAAACCCGTTGTGCATCCAGTAATTGACGAACTGGCATTGGTGGGCGCCTTCGGATTGCGCGATCTCGTTCTCGTGATGCGGAAACTGCAAGTCCTGGCCGCCGCCGTGGATATCGAAGTGGCGACCGAGCAGTTGCGAGCCCATGGCCGAGCACTCGATGTGCCACCCCGGCCTGCCCGGGCCCCAGGGTGAGGGCCACTTGACCTCGGCCGGCTCATCGTCACGCGCGTGCTTCCAGAGAACAAAATCCAGCGGGTCCTGCTTGCCGGCCATGACGTCGACGCGCTCGCCGGCGCGCAGATCTTCCAGCGATTTTCCCGACAGCTTGCCGTAGCCTTCGAAGCGACGCACCGAATAACAGATATCGCGATTCTCGGCGAGATAGGCATAGCCGTTTCGTTCGAGCACCCCGATCATTTCCAGCATCTGATCCACATACTCCGTGGCGCGCGGCTCGGCATCGGGGCGCATCACCCCGAGCGCACCGGCGTCTTCGTTCATCGCCGCGATGTACCGATCGGTCAGTTGTCGGATGGACTCGCCGTTCTCCGCCGCCCGCTTGATGATCTTGTCGTCGATATCGGTGATATTGCGGACGTAGGTGAGCGCGTAGCCGCTGGCGCGCAGCCAGCGGGCGACCATGTCGAACACCACCATGACCCGGGCGTGTCCAAGATGGCAGAAGTCATAGACGGTCATGCCGCAGACATACATATTCACGCGACCGGGCGAAATCGGTACGAAGGTCTGCTTTTCGCGGGCAAGGGTGTTGTATATCTTCAGCATGGAATGGTCTGCTCGCCGGGGAGGTAAAAAGCGGCAATATGGGCTCGAAAGGCAGGCATTATCAGCCTTTCGATCGAATGCTTACGGTTGTGGGGACGGCGGGCTTCTTGTTAGAATCCAACGCTGAATCCCGCATGTTTTGGTGTGGAACCGGCAGTTTCAGGACAGGCCGAAACGTAGTTTCAAGGTGCCGGCAGTTCCGGCCGCAACACTTTCAATTTCAGGCAATTGCCAACGAGAAGTATATACCATGAGCCAAACCCACCTCAATGTCACACACCTGCTGGCAACCGTCACCTCGATGGTTTTGCTGGCCATGGCTTCCCCGGCGAGCGCCGATGCGTTGCAGGATATCGGCAAGTTGGTCAAGCAGGGACAACATGCCCAGGCGCTGGAACAGGTCGACAAATACCTCGCCGGCAAACCCAAGGATGCCCAGGGGCGCTTCCTCAAGGGCATCATCCTCACCGAGATGAACAAGGCCAACGACGCCATCGCCGTGTTCACCAAGCTCACCGAAGAATTTCCGGAATTGCCCGAGCCGTACAACAACCTGGCCGTCATCTACGCCCAGCAAAAGCAGTTCGACAAGGCCAAGCAGGCCCTCGAAATGGCAATTCGGACGCATCCATCCTATGCCACCGCCCATGAGAACCTCGGTGACATCTATGCCCGCCTGGCCAGCCAGGCTTACGACAAGGCGTTGCAGATCGACTCCTCCAACTCCAGTGCCCAGGCCAAGCTCGGCTTGATCCGTGACCTGATGGGCGGCGGTCGTGGCGGCAAGCCGGCACGACCAATCAGCGAAGGCAAGCCGTCCGAGCCGATCAAGGTCGCCGAGGCGCCGAAGCCGTTGTCGGCCGCACAGGCACCCGCAACGCCGGCGCCGGTGGTGGCTCCCGTGACCGCCCCCGCCACGCCTGCCAAACCGGTCGACGCGGCCAAACCCGCCGACGCCGCAAAGCCGGCCGAACCGGTCAAAGCATCGGGCGATGCGGTGGCGGACATCACGCGCGCCATCGACCTCTGGGCTGCCGCGTGGTCACGCAAGGACATGAAGGCCTACCTCGGTGCCTACGCCAAGGACTTCAAGACACCCGGCGGCGAGAGTCGCTCGGCATGGGATGCCGAGCGCACCAAGCGGATCAATAAGCCGGGCACGATTCAGGTCGGCTACGAAAATCTCAAGGTCAGCGTGGATGGCGATACGGCCACCGCGAAGTTCCGCCAACACTACAAGTCGGCCAACCTGAAGACGTCGAGCAACAAGGTATTGCAACTGGTCAAGCGTGACGGCAAGTGGCAGATCCAGCAGGAGCGGGTCGGCAGTTGATGGCCAGCCGCCTGCGCCAACTTGCAATCGTCGTCGCGGCAGGCTGCCTGCTGACGGCGGGAGGGGCCGGCGCCGCAGGCAAGGCTCCCAAGCACCTGAAGAAACCCGCGAGTGATTCCACCCAGGCGCATTACACCGACTCCGGTCCGGAGCCCCTGCTGGCCAAGGTATTCGACGCGATCGAGGCCAATCGCCTCGATCTGGCCATGCAGCAGACGGATGCGCTGACCAAGGCCTATCCCAATTTTCGCCTGGCCCATCTGATTCGCGGCGACCTGCTGCTGGCACGGTCGCGCCCGCTCACCAGTTTTGGCGAGGGCGGCAGCCCCGCCGCCGGCGACAAGGTGGCGGACCTGCGTGATGAGGCCATCGTCCGCCTCAAGGGTTACCGTACCAAACCGGGAACCGACTACGTTCCGCGCTATCTCTTGCAGATGCATCCCGAGCAAAAGCATGCCGTGGTGGTCGATACGCAAAAGTCGCGCCTCTACCTGTACCAGAACGACAAAGGCACGCCGCGCTTCGTGGCCGACTACTACATCTCCCAGGGCAAGCTCGGTGCCGAGAAAAGCCGCGAAGGTGACAAGAAGACACCAATCGGCGTGTACCACGTCACCTCCAGCCTGCCGCGTCAAAAGCTGACGGATTTTTATGGCAGCGGCGCCTTCCCCATCAACTATCCCAACGAATGGGACAAGCGCCAGGGGCGCAATGGCCATGGCATCTGGCTCCACGGCACCCCTTCGGACACGTTTTCGCGCCCGCCCAAGGCATCCGATGGCTGCGTCGTCCTCGCCAACCAGGATCTCGATTCCCTGGCCAAGAATCTTCAGGTTGGCCTTACGCCGGTGATCATCAGCAACAGCGTCGAATGGCTCTCCCTCGATGACTGGCAGACCGAGCGCAGTTCGCTGCTGAAGATGATCGAGGAATGGCGCAGCGACTGGGAAAGCCGTAACGTCGATGCCTATGCGCGCCACTATTCGCAAAAATTCAATGCCGACGGCCAAGGCTATCGCGACTGGGTCGAACACAAGCGCAAGGTCAATGCCGGCAAGAGCTGGATCAAAGTCGGTACGGACAACATCAGCATGTTCCGCAATCCCGGCCGGGAAGAATACGTCGTCGTGACCTTCGAGCAGGACTATCGGTCCAACAACCTTTCCAACCAGATGAAAAAGCGGCAGTACTGGATCAAGGAAAGCGGCCGCTGGAAGATCATCTACGAAGGCGCCGCCTGAGTCCCTGAACGGCCCCTCACCCCTCGTCCATTCCCGCCCCCGGAGGTTTCATGCGTCACCTGCTGCTCGCCCTTTTTTCGTTTTTTCTGCTTGCAAGCGTTCACGCCGCCAATCCGCAGCTTGAGGTCAAGACATCGCAAGGCACGCTGACCATCGAGCTGTATCCCGAAAAGGCGCCCAAGACCGTGGAGAACTTCCTCCAGTATGCGAAGGACGGATTCTTCAATGGCACGGTCTTTCATCGCGTGATTCCGGGCTTCATGATCCAGGGAGGTGGCATGACGCCCGATCTCCGGGAAAAGGCGACCCGTTCGCCGATCCCGAACGAGGCCAAGAACGGCCTGCGCAACGAGCCAGGCAGCCTGGCCATGGCCCGCACCAGTGACCCGCATTCGGCCAGTGCGCAGTTTTTCATCAACCTCAAGGACAATGGCTTTCTTGACTATCCGAGCCGCGATGGCTGGGGCTATGCCGTGTTCGGCAAGGTAGTCCAGGGCTTCGAGATCGTCGAGAAAATCGCCAAAGTACCGACTGGCAACGCCGGCCCGCATCGCGACGTGCCCACCACGCCGGTGGTGATTGAATCGGTCAAGCTGCTCCCGGCCAAGAAATAATCCCGAAAGGACCCCACCATGATCAAGCTCACCACCAATCACGGCGTCATCGCCATCGAACTCGACGCTGACAAGGCACCGAAAAGCGCGGCCAACTTCCTCGCCTATGTCGAAGCCGGGCATTACGACAACACCATCTTCCATCGCGTCATCGACGGTTTCATGATCCAGGGCGGTGGGTTCGAGCCGGGCATGAACCAGAAGTCGGTGCGCGAACCGATCGAGAATGAAGCCGCGAACGGCCTGCGCAACGAGCGCTATACGGTCGCCATGGCCCGCACCCCGGACCCGCACTCGGCCACCGCGCAATTCTTCATCAATGTCAGCGACAACGATTTCCTCGATAACGACAAATGCCAGGACGGCTGGGGCTATTGCGTTTTCGGTCGCGTCGTCGAAGGCCAGGAGGTGGTGGACAAGATCAAGGGCGTGAAGACCGGCAACAAGGGTTTCCACCAGAACGTTCCGCGCGAGGACGTGATCATCGAGCGCGCCGAAAAGGTCTGATGTCGCCGGCGGTTCCATGCCTACAGAAATCACCGGAACCGCCCGCTTCGTTTCCGACCTGCACCTTCGGGCCGAGCGGCCCGATCTGGTGCAGCGCTTCGCGGCCTTCCTGGCGGACACCGCCGCCGCCAACGTTGATTCCCTCTTCATCCTCGGCGATCTGTTCGAATACTGGATCGGCGACGATGACCTCGCCGACCCCTTCAATGCAGATGTCTGCAACCTGTTGCGCAGCACGGCGGACATGGGCGTCAGCCTGTATTTCATCGCTGGCAATCGCGATTTCCTGATCGGTCCCCGCTTCGCCGCTGCCGCGCGCATGATGCTGCTCGACGATGCGACAAAAGTCGGCGCTGGCTGCACGGCGACCTTGCTGCTCCACGGCGACACCCTCTGCACCGACGACCTGCCTTACCAGGAGTTTCGCCGCCTGGTGCGCAGTGAAGACTGGCAACAGCGCTTTCTTGCGCGCCCGCTGTCGGAACGGCGCGCCGAAGTCGAAAGCCTGCGCCGGCGCAGCGCCGAAGCCATGCAGGCCAAGACGGCAACCATCATGGATGCCAACGCCGAGGCAATTCGCGCTGCGCTGATACGCCACGACTGCCGGCGCCTGATTCACGGCCATACCCACCGGCCCGGGCAGGAGAAAATCAACGTGCCCCCGGGCCAGGCGGAGCGCCACGTGCTATCCGACTGGGATACCAATCGCGGCGATGCGCTGGAAATCGGCGCGGCGGGTGTCCGCCGCATCGACCTGTCGCGTTAGCCGAGGCCCCGCGCCAGATCGGCCTGCAGGTCGGCCGGGCTTTCCAGCCCGACGGCTATCCGCAACAAGCCCTCACCAATGCCGGAAGCCGCTCGTGCCTCGGCCGAAATGCGCCCGTGGGTCGTCGATGCCGGATGGGTGATGGTGGTCTTGGTGTCGCCCAGATTTGCGGTAATCGACAGCAAACGGCAGTTGTCGACCACCCGCCAGGCCGCTTCGCGCGCGCCCTTGACGTCGAAGGAAACAATCGCGCCGCTGCCTGCCTGTTGGCGACATGCCAGCGCGTGCTGTGGATGCGACGGCAAGCCGGGGTAGTACACACGCGATATGGCCGGATGCGCCTCCAGCCACTGCGCCATCGCGAGGGCATTCGCGGACTGCGCCTGCATCCGCACCGACAATGTTTCCAGCCCCTTGAGGATGACCCAGGCATTGAAAGGCGACAGACTGGGACCGGCGGTACGCAGGAACTTGAAGACTTCCTCGCCGAGGGCCTTGTTGCTGCACACGGCACCGCCCAGCACCCTGCCCTGCCCATCAAGGTACTTGGTCGCGGAGTGGATGACGATGTCCGCCCCAAGCTGCAGCGGGCGCTGCAAGGCCGGCGTACAAAAGCAGTTGTCCACTGCCAGCAGTGCGCCGCCGTCATGGGCAATTTGCGCCAGGGCGGCGATGTCGAACACCTCGGTCAAGGGATTGGACGGCGTCTCGATGAACACCAGTTTGGTATTCGGCCGCATCGCGGCACGAAAGCCATCGTTCGCGCCCTGGTCAACAAAGCTGGTTTCAATGCCAAAGCGCGGCAAAATGGTGCCGAACAATTGCTGGGTGGCGCCAAAAATGCTGCGGGAGGCGACGATATGCTCGCCAGCCTTCATCAGGGCCATCACCGTGGCGAGGATCGCCGCCATGCCGCTTGCGGTGGCGACACAGGCTTCCGCGCCTTCCAGCGCGGCCAGCCGCTCCTGGAAGGCGGTTACCGTCGGATTGGTGAATCGGGCATATACGTTACCCGGCTCGGCCCCGGAAAACCGCGCAGCGGCCTCGGCGGCGTTACGGAAGACGAAGCTCGACGTCAGGTAAAGCGCTTCGGAATGTTCGTTGAACTGGCTGCGCTCCTGACCGGTACGTACGGCCAGAGTCTCGAACGACCACTCCGGATTCTCGACACTCATCCGGCCTGCACCAGGTTCAGGTCGAGTTGCTCCCCGTCAGATCCATCGAAGCCGTCGCCGTCCTCGTTGCCCGACGCCGACGGCGCGTCGCGCCGGTTCTCGATGTGCTGCAGGTAAAGCGGGGTGACGTCGCCCGTAATGTACTGACCGTCAAAACAGGAGGTCTCGAAACGCGCCACGGCGGGATTGACGGAACGCACCGCTTCCCTCAGGGCATCAATATCCTGGTAGATCAAGCCGTCGGCACCGATCTCGCGGCAGATCTCCTCGTCGTTGCGGAAGGCGGCAATCAGTTCACTTCGTGTCGGCATGTCGATGCCATAGACGTTGGCGAAGCGGACCGGGGGCGATGCCGAGGCGAAATAGACCTTCTTGGCGCCGGCTTCGCGCGCCATCATGATGATCTCGCGGCTGGTGGTGCCGCGCACGATGGAGTCATCGACCAGCAACACGTTGCGCCCCTTGAATTCCTGGCTGATGGCGTTCAGCTTCTGCCGCACCGATTTGCGCCGCGTCGCCTGGCCGGGCATGATGAAGGTACGTCCGATGTAGCGGTTCTTGACGAAGCCCTCGCGGTAGTGGAGGTTCAAGCGCGTCGCCAGGGCCATCGCCGAGGGCCGGCTGGAATCGGGAATCGGGATCACCGCGTCGATTTCCAGATGGGGCATGGTCTGGCGAATCTTCTCCGCGAGATAGTCACCCATCTTGACCCGCGTTTCGTACACCGAGATGCCGTCCATCACCGAATCCGGTCGGGCCAGATAGACAAATTCGAACATGCAAGGGGCGTGGAAACTGCGTTCCGCGCACTGCCGGGCAACGAAATTGCCACGGGTGTCGATCAGGATCGCCTCGCCGGGCTCGACATCGCGCAGCATCTTGAAACCCAGGGTATCGAGGGCAACGCTCTCAGACGCGACCAGGTATTCGGTGCCCTGCGTGGTCTGGTTGCGACCGACCACCAGCGGACGAATGCCGCAGGGATCGCGAAAGGCGAGCAGGCCATAGCCGGCGATCATCGCCACCACGGCGTAGGCACCACGTACCCGGCGATGCACGCCGGCAACGGCCTTGAAGATCGTTTCCGCATCGACCTGGTATTTTGTGGACGCAGCTTGCAACTCGTGCGCCAGCACATTGAGCAGCACCTCGGAATCCGAGTTGGTATTCATGTGCCGCAGATCCTGCAGGAACATGTCCTGCTTGAGCTGGTCGGCATTGGTCAGGTTGCCGTTATGGGCCAGCATCAGGCCAAACGGTGAATTGACGTAGAAGGGCTGCGCCTCGGCCGCATTGTCGGCGGAACCGGCCGTCGGGTAGCGGCAATGGGCGATACCCCAGTTGCCGACCAGGTTGCGCATGTTGCGCGTGCGAAACACGTCGCGCACCAGGCCTGACCCCTTGTGCATATGGAAGCGCCCGCCTTCGGCCGTGGCGACGCCGGCGGCATCCTGGCCGCGATGCTGAAGAACCTGCAGGCCATCGTAGAGCAACTGGTTCACCGGCGTGGTCGCCACCACACCCAGAATTCCACACATGATCGTCCTCTATCGATACCGAATTCGTTTTGCCGCATCTGCCGGCAGCCAGGGCCTGGCCGCCAACACCGCCGTTTCCAGCGGCGGCGCAAGCTTCGCTTCGCGCCACCACTCCATTTTCGGCAACGGCGTCATGCCCGCCACCAACACCGCCACCAACACCACCACCACGCCCCGCAAGGCACCGAAGGCCGCCCCCAGCATACGGTCCAGCACGCCCAAGCCAACGGCCTTGAGCAGAAGTTTCAGCACCAGGCGTGCAATTGAAAACACGACCAGGACCGCAACCACCACCAGCACATACGCCGCCGCCAACCGCAAGGCCGGTTCCGCCACATGCGGGGCCAGCCAGTTTGCCACTTCCGCGCCTTCGGCGCGAGCCGCCAGGAACGCCACCACCCAGGCCACCAACGCGAGGATCTCGCTGACCACGCCCCGCCACACGCCCAGCAGTACCGACACCCCCAGCACCGTCAGCACGGCGTAATCGAACGCGGTCATCGGCTTACTTCGGCGCTACCGGCCCATCCACGCCAATGATCTTGATTCGGCTGCGCGCCTTTTCCGCAGCCTCCTGGCTGGAGAACGGTCCGGCACGCACGCGCGTGCGCGGCCCTTGGGGCGAATCGAATTTTTCGGTATAAGCGGGGACATTCACGCCCTTGAGCTTGGACAGCAGCAGTTTGACGTTGCCGCTCTCCTTGTAGGCCCCCAATTGCACCACCCATTGGCCTGCCGATTCGGCAACGGCTGGCTTGGCCTCGCTCTTGGCGGCGGGCTTTTCGGCGGGTTTCGCCGGCGCGGCAGCTTTCTCGACGGTTTTTGCGGGGGCAGGTTTTTCGGCTGGTTTGGCCGCAGGGGGCGGTTCGGCGGCCGGCGGCTTGGTTGCGGGCCCTACCGAGGCAGGTGCCTTGGCGGCGGGAACGACGGCGGCCGGCTCCGGCGCGGGTTTGGCGTCGGAGTTCGGCTCCGCTTTGGCGCCCGGCACGGGTTCCGCGACGGTACGCGGCTCCGGGGCCGGCAAGGGTGTCGACACCGGCTTTCCGGGAACCATTTTGGCGGCTAGGCTGGTCGAGTCCTGGCTGGGAATCCGTACCTGGATATCCTGGCTGACCGGACGCGGTTCGCGGTCCATCACCATCGGCAAGACAATGACAGCCAGAAGGGCCAGCGCGATGGCCCCCACCAGGCGCCGGCGCGCACGCTTTTTCAACTGCAATTCGGCTTCAGCCGGTGTGTCTTGTTCCGCCATCGTGGTTACGCTGTCCGGCCCAGCAATTGCAGGGCCGCAGCAACGGTGAGGAAGGATCCGAAGGCGAGAATTCTATCATCTTGACCTGCCTTCTCCTGCGCCCAAACCAGGGCCTGTTCCGGGCTTTCGAACACGCCGGCAACGGTCAGGTCCTGTGCGCGCAAACGGCTTGCCAACGAGTCGGCGCTGGCGGCACGGGGACCTTCCAACGTACAGGGCAACCAGTGCGTGACGCGTTCGCGCAAGGCGTCGATCACACCGTCGATGTCCTTGTCGGCGAGCATGCCGAACACCGCCCAGGTATGGCGATGGAAACCCATGTCACCAAGGTTTGCGGCCAGCACTCTGGCAGCTTGGGGATTGTGGGCGACATCGAGCACGACGGCTGGCCGTCCTGGCAGCACCTGGAAGCGCCCGGCGAGTTCAACCTCGCCCAGGCCGCGCCGGATGTCCTGCATCGCAACCGGCAAACGGTCGCGCAGGGCATCTAGTGCAGTCAGCACGCAGGCGGCATTTCCCAGTTGACGTTCGCCGCGCAGCGCTGGAAACGCCAATCCGCCGCGGCGGACCAATTCACCGCCGGGCGTCGGCCGCCCCCAGTAGAGCCATTGTTGTTCCTGTCGCTGATAACCGAAATCGCGGCCGATCAGGCGCAGGTCGGCACCGATCGCTGCCGCATGGTCGGTCAGGCTCTGCGGCGGCTTCGGATCGCCGCAGATCGCCACCGTGCCCGACCGGAATATGCCGGCCTTTTCGCGTCCGATCGACTCGCGATCCGGCCCGAGGAAGTCCATGTGGTCGAGATCGATGCCGGTCACGATGGCGCAGTCCGGGGAATAGATATTCGTCGCATCGAGCCGGCCGCCCAGGCCCACCTCCAGCACAATGGCATCAGGACGGACGTCGGCAAAGACTTCCCACGCTGCCAGCGTTCCGAACTCGAAATAGGTCAGTGCGATGTCGCCCCGCGCCTGTTCCACGCGCGCGAAGGCCGCAGAAAGTCGATCATCATCGACGGCGACGGCATCGATGCGCACCCGCTCGTTGTAGCGCAGGAGATGCGGCGAGGTATACAACCCGACGCGATATCCAGCGGCGAGAAGGATGCGCTCCAGCATGGCGCAGGTCGATCCCTTGCCGTTGGTGCCCCCGACCAGGATGACAGGGCAAAAGGCATGTTGCCCCAGTCGCGCAGCGACCTGCTCCACCCGCGCAAGGCCCAGTTCGATGCCGGCGCTGCCACGCGGATGCAAAGCCTCGACATGCGCCAGCCAGGCGCCCAGGCCCTGCGGCCGAGCCGGCATCAGACCGCCGGCACGCGTTGCAGCAGGGTCAGCAGCGCGGCCAGTCGGTCGCGCAGTTCGCGGCGGTCGACGATCATGTCGATGGCGCCCTTTTCAAGCAGGAATTCTGCACGCTGGAAACCTTCGGGCAGGGTTTCTCGTACCGTTTGTTCGATCACCCTCGGACCGGCAAAGCCGATCAGCGCGCCCGGCTCGGCGATCACGATGTCGCCGACAAAGGCAAACGAGGCAGAAACTCCGC
Source organism: uncultured beta proteobacterium (assembly GCA_903908065.1). Classification (GTDB taxonomy): domain Bacteria; phylum Pseudomonadota; class Gammaproteobacteria; order Burkholderiales; family Rhodocyclaceae; genus Sulfuritalea. Next base: position 93,737 of record CAIVQO010000043.1, read on the forward strand.
CCATGGTCGGGTCAGTCAAAAGGCTGATGAAGGGGAGCTGATGGTGTGCAAGCTGGGTTACCGCCGCCGTGGTCTTGGCCATTTGCATCAGGGAAAACAAGCCCTCCTGCATGCGCGCGCCGCCCGAGGCTGTAATGCAGATGAAGGGCGTCTGGGCTTCGATCGCCGCCTTGACGCCGCGCACGAAGCGTTCGCCAACCACGGCCCCCATCGAACCGCCGAGAAACTCAAACTCGAAGCAGGCCACCACCACCGGCACGGTCTTGATCGCGCCCTGCATCACCACCATCGCGTCGGCCTCGCCGGTTTCCTCGTTGGCGGCGACCAGGCGATCGATGTAGCGCTTGCTGTCCTTGAATTTCAGCGGATCGGTGGGGATCACCTCGCTGCCGATCTCGAAGCGCCCCTCCGAATCAAGAAGGGCATCCAGTCGGGTCCGCGCACGCACCCGCAGATGATGGCTGCATTTCGGGCAGACGTTCTGGTTGTTCTCCAGGTCGGTGCTGTACAGCACTTCCTCGCAGGCGGGACACTTCGACCAGAGGCCTTCCGGGACTGAGCGGCGCGCGCCTTCGGAGCGCTTGATCTTGGGCGGCAGCAGTTTCTGTAACCAGCTCATGCGGCGACTCCTTGCGTGGCGGCATCCATTGCACTGCGGATCCCGGAAACGAACTTTTTGACGCGCGTTGCAGCCTCGCCGGCTGGCGCGCTCTCGATTTCCTCGATGATGCGGCTACCAATGACCACCGCATCGGCGACCGCGCCGATGCGGGCGGCGGCAGCACCATCGCGAATGCCGAAACCGACGCCGACCGGCATGCCGACCCGGGCCCGGATCTGCGGGATGCGCGCGGCCACCTCATCGAGGTCCAGCGTGGCCGAGCCGGTAACGCCCTTCAGCGAAACGTAGTAGATGTAACCGCTGCCCATGCGGGCAACCTCGGCATAGCGGGCTTCGCTGGAGGTCGGCGCCAACAGGAAGATCGGATCGATGCCGGCGGCCTTCATCGTCGCCGCAAATACGGCGCATTCCTCCGGCGGATAGTCGACCACCAGCACGCCGTCCACCCCGGCCTCGCGCGCAGCGGCAGCGAACGCCTCGATGCCGTAAGCCTCCAGCGGATTGGCATAACCCATCAGGACGACTGGTGTGGATGTATCGGCGGCGCGAAATTCGCGCACTGCGGCCAGCACGCGGCGCAGGGTCATTCCTTGCGCCAGGGCTCGCTCGGAGGCACGCTGGATGGTCGGCCCATCCGCCATCGGATCGGAGAAGGGCACTCCCAGCTCGATGATGTCGGCCCCGCCCGCCACCAGGGCCTGCATCAGCGGCAAGGTCTGGTCGGGATGCGGGTCTCCGGCGGTAATGAAGGGGATCAGCGCCTTGCGGCGTTCGCCGGCAAGGCGGGAAAACGTGGCAGCAATTCGCGACATGGTTAAAAGCGGATGCCGGACTTTTCGGCGACGGTATGCATGTCCTTGTCGCCACGTCCGGAAAGGTTGACCAGCAGGATCTTGTCGGCCGGCAGGGTCGGCGCCAATTTGGCGGCGTGCGCCAGCGCGTGGCTGGATTCCAGCGCCGGAATGATGCCTTCGAAATGACACAGATCGTGAAAGGCCTGCAATGCCTCGGCATCGGTAATGGTGGCATATTCGGCGCGCCCGGAATCCTTGAGCCAGGCATGCTCGGGGCCGACACCTGGATAATCGAGGCCCGCCGAAATCGAATGGGTTTCGATCACCTGACCATCTTCATCCTGCAGCAGGTAGGTACGATTGCCGTGCAGCACGCCGGAACGACCGGCCGTGAGTGAGGCCGAATGCTTGCCGGATTCGAGCCCGTAGCCTGCAGCCTCGACTCCGATCAGCCGGACTCCCGGCACCGGGATGTAGGGATGGAAGATTCCCATGGCATTGGACCCGCCGCCGACGCAGGCGATGACGGCATCGGGCTGGCGCCCCGCCACCTCGGGCATCTGCTGCTTGCATTCCTCGCCGATCACTGCCTGGAAATCACGCACCATCATCGGATAGGGATGCGGGCCGGCGACAGTGCCGATAATGTAGAAGGTGTTGCCAATGTTGGTGACCCAGTCGCGCATGGCTTCGTTGAGCGCATCTTTCAGTGTCTTCGAGCCTGACTCGACCGGCACTACCGTGGCTCCCAGCAGCTTCATGCGGTAGACGTTGGCCGCCTGACGCTTGACATCCTCGGAGCCCATATACACCACGCACTCCATGCCGTAGCGTGCAGCCACCGTCGCAGTCGCCACCCCATGCTGGCCGGCCCCGGTTTCGGCGATGACCCTTGGCTTGCCCATGCGCCGCGCCAGCAGTGCCTGGCCAATGCAGTTGTTGATCTTGTGTGCCCCGGTGTGGTTGAGATCCTCACGCTTCAGGTAAATCTGCGCCCCACCCAGCAGGCCGGACCAACGCTTGGCGTGGTAAATCGGACTGGGACGGCCGACGTAATGCTTGAGCTCGTACTCGAATTCGGCGCGGAAGGCAGGGTCGGACTGGGCGGCGGCATAGGCCTCGCGCAGTTCGGCGAGTGCCGGCATCAGGGTTTCAGCGACGAATATCCCGCCATAAGGCCCAAAATGCCCACCTGCATCGGGCAAGTTATAGGGCAGGTCCTGCATCTGCATCTCGTACTCCGGCAATGAATTCAGAAATCTTCTGTACGTCCTTGATGCCCTTGGCACGCTCGACGCCACTGCTGACATCCACCGCCCACGGCCTGACCCTGCGCACCGCCTCCGTCACATTGCCAGGGTGCAATCCGCCTGAAAGGATGATGGGCAGTGGCAGTGAAGGCGGAATCAGCGACCAATCGAAGGTTTGTCCGCCGCCGCCGAAGCCCTCGACATGGGCATCCAGCAGCAAGCCTGCAACGCCCGGGGCACCGGCAAAACGACCGGCGTATTCTAACAAATCGGTCCCAGGCTTCACCCGCGCCGCCTTGATCCACGGCCGACGAAAAGCCGCGCAATAGGCCACATCTTCGTCGCCATGGAATTGCAGCAGATCGAGCGGCAACTGCTCAAGAACCGCGCTGACGTGAACCGTGGGTTCATTGACGAACAAGCCCACCGACTTGACGAAGGCCGGCACCCTGGCCAGCAACTCGGCGGCGCGCTGGGGACTGACATAGCGCGGACTGGGGGGATACAGGACGAATCCCAGCGCATCCGCTCCTGCCTCGACGGCGGCATCGAGGTCCTCCTCGCGGGTGATGCCGCAGATCTTGATTCGGGTACGTGTCATGGCTCAGGAGGAAAACGACGCCGTATCGCCGGCGCCGACTATCGGGCAAGCGCTTTGCAGCGCATTCAGTTGCCAGCCCGGATCATAGTCCACGCCTGCGAAGTACAAGCCACTAGCTGAAAAGGTCGGCGCCGCCAAACGACGATCACGGCTGGCAAGAAGTTCGGTCAACCATTCCGGCGGATGCGCGCCCTTGCCGACGTACACCAGGGCGCCGACGATATTGCGCACCATGTGATGCAGGAAGGCACTGGCAGAAAAGTCGAAAACGATGAGTTCCCCGTGGCGGACGATCCGCGCTTCGCGCAAGTCCTTCACCGGCGATTTGGCCTGGCACTCGGCCGACCGGAACGCCGAAAAATCATGCTCTCCCAGCAGCATGGCGGCGGCGCGCGCCATCGCTCGCTCGTCCAGGGGATGGTGGTGCCAGCCCACCCGTCCTGCCTGCAAACCGGGGCGCTGCGGACGGTTGAGCAGCAGATACCGATAGCGGCGACCGCGCGCGGAAAACCGGGCATGGAAATCATCGGCGACGGGTTGCGCCCAGCGCACGGCGACACTCGCCGGCAGGTGGGCATTCACCCCACGCACCCATGCGCTATCCGGGCGTTTGGCCAGGGTATCGAAATGCACCACCTGCGCCAGGGCATGCACCCCGGCATCGGTACGACCGGCACACACGACGCGCGTTGGCGCATCGGCGATGATGGCCAGCGCAGCCTCGACGGCATCCTGCACGGCGCCGCCCTCCGCTTGCGATTGCCAGCCACAAAATGCGGAACCGTCATATTCGATGCAGAGTGCGTACCTCATGTCAGCACCGCATAAAGCAGCAATCCCGTGCTGCACAGCGCAGCGGCATAGTCGGCAAGACCGATCGGCGTGACCGGCAATCCCAGGCTATTTGCGCCAGCGGCACCCTCCTCGCCTCCCTGCCGTGCAGCGTCCACGGCTTCCAGCGTCAGTATGAGACGCACCGCAAGGCGATCGCGGAATCCGCCCAGTCCGGCCAAGGGCGCCAATAATGTTCGCATACCGGAGACCAGCGCCGGCGGCGGCATGGCGCTCAGGAGCATGGATACGATGGCAATCGCGAGCAGCAGACGCGCCAGGTTATCGGCGGCGAGCAGAAGCCCTTCCTGCGTAGCGCCTGGCAGGTAAGGCAGGGCCGTTCCCGGCGTCATCCAGCCAAACAACACCAGCATGGTGAGCAGCAGCCAGCGGCTGCGGCTCAGGATGCGAAGCAGGTGGAATCGCGCAATGAAAAAGGCCGCCATGACGGAGCCACCGCCGAGGGTGATCAGCACGGGTGCGCTGCGGGTCGACGCGAAGAGCAGAAACGAAATGCCAAGCAGGATCACACTGGCCGGATGCAGGGCTTTCACGATCTAAACGCCCCGGCGCTCACGCGCCGGGGACAGGCCGGAATCAGCCCAGGGCCGCGAGTTTGGCGCGTGCCAATTCCTGCTGGGCAGGGCTGCCCTCGCTCACGGCTTCCTGATACAACTCACGGGCGCCATCATGGTCGCCCATTTCCTCATAGGCGGCCGCAAGTTCAAGCTTGGTGGCAACCTCCGGATTGTCCGGTACATTGGAAACCGGAGACGCTGCAGGTGCCGCCGCAGGAGCATCGAGTTCAAGGCTGAGGCCACCCAGGTCGAGCGCAGGAGCAGCCGGCTCGGCCGCCGGGATGTCAAGCGACATTTCCGGCAGCGATTCGGGTGCAGATGGCGCCGGTTCGGATGCCGGCGCGGGCGTACCCAGATCGAAACTGAAATCGATCGAATTGCCATCGCTCGCTGGCGCCGCAGCGACAGGTGCGGGTGTCTCAGCAGCAGGCGTTTCGGCGGCAAGCGGGAAATCAAGTCCTGCGGATTCGGCGGGCTTGGCCGGCATTTCAAAATCGATGTCCAGCCCAAGGTCGTTTGATTTCGCGTGCTCGGGCGCAGATGCTGCCACTTCTGCAGGAGCCGAAGAGCCAAGGTCAAAATCGAAATCCAAGCCAGACGCCTCGGCGGCGGCCTCAGGTGCTGCCGCCGTGGCGGCAGGCGCCGACGACTCGCCAAGATCAAGATCAAAATCGAGTGTGGCAGATTCCGCCACCGCTGACTCTGCGGGCTGCGCAGGCGCTACCTCTGCGGCGGCCGGACGCGTTATCGTCGTCGCTTCCAGGTTGATGATGACGGTTGCATCCGCTTCGATAGGCGCGGAGTACCCATAGAGACCATTGGCCGGATCGATTGCCGACCCCATGGCGACCACCTTGTCCCATAGTTCGCCGCTACCTCCGGTCAGCCCCTGCACCTCTTTGGCCACAGACTCGAATTTGGCCGCATCACGACGCGACGAGTAGATCTCCAGCAGCTTCATGCGGATCGGCAGTGCCTGCGGCTGAGGATCGACGTTCAATGCATCCAGCAGAATTTCTTCAGCCTGCGCATCGCGTCCGAATGCAAGGAAGGTGTCGGCTTCTACTACCGGATCGACAGTGTCCTGAGCCGCCACCATGCCCATGCCCGTGGTGCTGAACTGGCTGGTTTCCTGCTCGCTTGGCGGCGGTGCCACGGTAGTGCTGAATACCGAATGCGCTGACAAATCGGCTTCGGAGAGCGGCACACCGGAATCGGCGCCGGCTGCCTTTTTCTTGCGGTAGGCCGTAAATCCAAGCCAGCCGAACAGAAGCGCCAGGATTGCGCCACCACCAAACACCAACGGGCCATTCTCCTCCATGAAATCGGGTTCCGGAGGTGGTGGCGGCGGAGGTGCCGGCTTCTTCTTGGGTGGAGGCGGCTTGTCGCCCTCGGCGGGTTTGGGTGCATCTGCTGGCTTGGCATCCGCAGGCTTGGCGGCGTCTGCGGGCTTTGGCGCCTCCGCTTTCGGCGGTTCCGCCGGCTTGGCGGCCTCGGCCGGCTTCGGAGCTTCGGCTGCCTTCGGCGGCTCGGCCGGCTTTGCCGCCGGGGCGGGCGCAGCTGCCGGAGCAGGGGCGGCAGCCGGCTTCGCCGCTTGGGCAGCGGCCTGAATCTCGGCCCCGCCCTTGCTCTTCAGTTCAGCCAGCTTTTTCAGGTCATTGAGATTCTTCTCGAGCTCCGCTATGCGACTGCCGGCTTCTTTCAAGGCGCGATCGCGGGCGACGAGATCTTCCTCAAGCGCGGTTATCCGTCCTTGCAGGGGCTTGCCTTTGGCATCGCGCGCAACCTCGGTACGGGAAACCTCGAGCTTGTCCTTGCCGCTGCTTGCCGGGGCCTTGTCCTCAACCTTGGGAGCGATCTTGCCCTTGGCCTCCTGCTTGGCGCCTTCGTCTCGCGCCGGTGCGGCGGCGGCCGCTCCTGCAAGGCGTTGACGGTAAGCGTTGAAGTCGGCGGCCTGAGCCACGACCTCCTTGCGGGCATCGGACTGGGATACCTTGCCTATTGTTTCGGCATCGGGAATCGAAAGGATCTTGCCCGCCTTGAGGCGGTTCATGTTGCCGCCGTCGAAGGCATCCTGATTGGTGCGGAACAGCGATACGAGCATCTGATCAAGGCTGACACCGCCTGGCATGGTTTGCGCCGCGATCTTGCCAAGCGTATCGCCGGCAACCACGGTGCGCGTCGCCCCGGCCTCGGCTGCCTTCGCTGCGGGAGCAACCGCGCGTTCGGTAGCGACAGGTGCCCGCGTTTCGGGAACCGGGCGCGTCTGAGCCTCGCCGCTCGCTCGCGGAACCGCCTTTTCCAGCTCGGCGCGTACGGCTGGCGTTGTAACCGCTGCGGCAGCGGCAGGCACGGGGCGATTCAGGTCCGGCGGATCAAGCAGGAAGGTGTATTCGCGAACCAGCCTGCCCGAGGCCCAACTGAGCTCCACCAGCATGTCGATGAAGGGTTCGTTCAAGGGCCGATCGGTACTCAGTTCGACATAACGACGTCCGCCGCGCTCTTTGATCTCCTTTGCAAACCGGAGATTGACCAGAGCCGGGGAATACTCGATACCGGCTTGGCGAAACGCCTCGACCGATGCGACACGGGCCACCAGCGAGAGGGCTTCATCCTTGGTGGCAGTTACCTCCAGTTCGGCCTTGAGCGGTTGCCCTAGCGCCGAAAGCACGGTGATCTTGCCCAGCCCGGCAGCATGCGTCGCCAGTGGCAGGACAGCTAATGCGGCCGCGAGAACGGTGGCCTTGAAAGGATTTCGCTTGGCAGTATTGGGCACTGTGACTCCCGACGGGCTGTGTTTCATGTTTTAAGTCGAAATTACCCCGGATCGCCGCCGGGCAGGACGGCGGTGGGTTCCGCGACCGTAACTAAAATAACATCATGATGTTAGCGATGCAAGCTCAACTTCCCCATGACATTTCGCCTGCGTCGTCGGCGCAACATCAATCCAACAGGATGCGCAGCATCCGGCGCAAGGGCTCCGCCGCGCCCCAGAGCAACTGATCGCCAACGGTGAAGGCGGAAAGGTACTGCGGCCCCATGCTCAACTTGCGCAGACGGCCGACCGGCACGGACAGCGTTCCGGTAACCGCCGTCGGCGTCAGATCCCTCAGTGTCACATCGCGCTGATTCGGCACCACCTTGACCCAATCATTGTGGGCCGCCAGCATGGCGTTGATCTCATCGAGCGGCACATCCTTGTCCAGCTTGATGGTGATGGCCTGCGAGTGGCAACGCATGGCACCAATGCGCACGCACAAACCATCCACCGGAATCGGTGAATTCGGGCGGCCGAGGATCTTGTTGGTTTCGGCTTGTCCCTTCCATTCCTCGCGACTCTGGCCGTTGCCAAGATCTTTGTCGATCCAGGGAATCAACGAGCCCGCCAGGGGCACGCCGAAGTTCGCCGTCGGGAAGCTTTCGTCGCGCAGGATGCCAGCCACTTCACGATCGATATCGAGAATGGCGGATGCCGGATCATCCAGCAGGCCCTTGACCACGCGGTGCGCCTCGCCCATTTGCGAGAGGAGCTCGCGCATGTTCTGCGCTCCGGCACCCGAAGCAGCCTGGTAGGTCATCGAACTCATCCACTCGATGTGACCCGCCTTGAACAGGCCACCCAGCGCCATCAGCATCAGGCTGACCGTGCAGTTGCCGCCGATCCAGTTGCGCCCACCCTTGGCCAGGGCATCCTTGATCACATCCATATTCACCGGATCGAGGATGATGACTGCATCGTCCTTCATGCGCAGGGTGGACGCGGCGTCAATCCAGTGCCCCTTCCAGCCCGCCTCGCGCAGCTTGGGGAAAACTTCGGTGGTGTAGTCCCCTCCCTGGCAACTGATGATGATGTCGAGCGACTTGAGCTCGTCGATGTTCTTCGCATCCTTGAGCGCAGGGGCTCCCGCAGCAAATTCGGGCGCCTTGCCACCCACATTGGAGGTGGTGAAGAACACCGGCTCAACATGGGCGAAATCATTCTCTTCGCGCATGCGCTGCATCAGCACCGACCCCACCATGCCCCGCCATCCGACCAGACCTACTCGCTTCATGATTGCTTTCTCTTTCCCGATTACAGCGCCGCGAGTACCGCGTCGCCCATTTCCCTGGTTCCCACCCGCGTCGTGCCGGGTTCATAAATATCGCCCGTGCGCAGGCCCTGCGCCAGGACTTTCTTCACGGCCGACTCGATCTGCAGCGCAGATGCTTCGTTGCCGAAAGTGTAGCGCAGCATCATTGCGGCGGAAAGGATGGTGGCCAACGGATTCGCCACTCCCTTGCCCGCAATGTCGGGTGCCGAGCCATGCGACGGCTCGTAGAGGCCCTTGTTGTTGGCGTCCAGGGAGGCCGACGGCAGCATGCCGATCGATCCCGTCAGCATCGAGGCCTCGTCAGACAGGATGTCGCCGAACATGTTGCCGGTAACCATCACATCGAACTGCTTGGGATTCTTCACCAATTGCATTGCGGCGTTGTCAACCAGCATGTGCGAGAGCGCGACGTCCGGATACTCCTTGGCCGTTTCGGTTGCCACGTCGCGCCAGAGCTGGGTGCACTCCAGCACGTTCATCTTGTCCACCGAGCACAGCTTCTTGTTCCGCTTGCGCGCTGCATCGAATGCGACCCGCAGGATGCGACGGATTTCACTTTCGCTGTAATGCATGGTGTTGAAGCCGTAGCGCTCGCCATCGCGCATCTCGATGCCGCGCGGCTGGCCGAAGTAGATGTCGCCGGTAAGCTCACGCACGATCAGGATGTCCAGCCCGGCCACGACCTCGGGCTTCAACGTCGAGGCGTTGGCAAGTTCCGGATACAGGATCGCAGGACGCAGGTTGGCAAACAGCCCGAGGTCCTTGCGAATGCGCAGCAGGCCACGTTCGGGACGCAGCTCGCGCGGATTGTTGTCCCACTGCGGGCCGCCGACCGCGCCGAGCAAAACGGCATCCGCCTCTTTAGCGAGCCGCTGGGTCGCCTCGGGGAACGGGTCCTTCGCGGCGTCAATGGCACAGCCGCCGAGCAGCCCTTCCTCCAGTTCCAGCTTGAGGTCAAGGGCCTTCAGCACGCGCACGGCCTCAGCCGTGATTTCCGGCCCGATGCCATCACCGGGCAAAACACAAATCTTCATGGGAGACCTCTAGGAAAACAACCAGGGCTGCTCGGTACGCCGCCTGGCTTCGAATTCGTGGATTTTTTCGGCGTGACGGAGGGTCAGGCCGATGTCGTCCCAGCCGTTGAGCAGGCACTCCTTGCGGAAAGGGTCGACATCGAAGGGGATGGCATGACCATCGGGACGAACCACCTTTTGCTCGGGCAGATCGACGGTCAGGCGGTAGCCCGGGCTATGTTCGGTGAGGCCGAACAGTGCATCCATCTCGGCCTTGGGCAGGACGATGGGAAGCAGCCCGTTCTTGAAGCAGTTGTTGTAGAAGATGTCGGCAAAGGACTCGGCCAGGATGGCGCGAAAGCCGAAGTCCTGCAGGGCCCAGGGCGCATGCTCGCGCGATGAACCGCAGCCGAAATTGCTGCGTGCCAGCAGGATCGCCGCGCCCTGGTAGCGATCCTGATTGAGCACAAAGTTCGGGTTCCTGGGTCGCCGGCTGTTGTCCTGACCTGGTTCGCCCTGATCCATGTAACGCCATTCGTCGAAGGCATTGGGACCGAAACCCGAGCGCTTGATCGACTTGAGGAACTGCTTGGGGATGATGGCGTCGGTATCGACATTGGCGCGATCGAGCGGCGCCACCAGACCATCGAGCTTGATGAACTTTTCCATGACCTGTCCTACAAAAGCTGCCGCACGTCGGCAAAGCGGCCGGCGATGGCTGCGGCGGCAGCCATCGCCGGGCTGACCAGGTGGGTCCGTCCACCGGCGCCCTGGCGACCCTCGAAATTGCGATTTGACGTTGAGGCGCAGCGTTCGCCTGGGTTGAGCCGGTCATCGTTCATCGCCAGGCACATCGAACAGCCCGGCTGGCGCCACTCGAAGCCTGCGGCAGTGAAGATCTTGTCCAGGCCTTCGGCCTCGGCCTGCGCCTTGATCAGGCCGGAGCCCGGGACCACCAGCGCCAGCTTGACGTTGCCGGCAATGCGACGCCCCTTGGCGATTGCGGCAGCAGCACGCAAGTCTTCGATGCGCGAATTGGTGCAGGAGCCGATGAACACCTTGTCGATCGGAATCTGGTCGATGCGCATGCGCGGCGTGAGGCCCATGTACTGCAGGGCACGGGCCACGCCCTCGCTCTTCACCGGATCCTTGAAGTCCTCCGGCGCGGGCACCGAGCCGTCGATGCCGGTAACCATTTCGGGAGAGGTGCCCCAGGTCACCTGCGGCGAGATCGCGGCGGCATCGATGTCGACCACGGCATCGAAGCTGGCCTCTGCATCCGACGTCAGGGTGCGCCAATATGCGACGGCCTTGTCCCAGTCGCTGCCCTTCGGGGCGAAGCTGCGGCCCTTGAGGTAGGAAATCGTGTGGTCGTCGACCGCAACGAAACCAACCCGGGCGCCTGCCTCGATCGCCATGTTGCACACCGTCATGCGCCCTTCCATGGACAAGCCGCGCATGGCCTCGCCACCGAACTCGATGGCGTAACCCGTACCACCGGCCGTGCCGATGCGACCGATCAAGGCCAGTACCAAGTCCTTCGCCGTGACGCCAGTGCCGACTTTGCCGTTGAACCTGACCAGCATGGTCTTCGACTTCTTCTGCAGCAGGCACTGCGTCGCCAGCACGTGCTCGACTTCCGAGGTCCCGATGCCGTGCGCGAGGCAGGCAAAGGCGCCATGGGTCGAGGTATGTGAATCGCCACAGACAACGGTCATGCCAGGTAGCGTGGCGCCGTTTTCGGGACCGACGACATGGACGATGCCCTGTCTCTTGTCCTTGAACGGGAAATAGGCGAGCGCGCCGACTTCGCGGATGTTCGCATCCAGCGTCTCTACCTGTTGGCGCGAGACGGGATCGGTAATGCCCTGCTCCCAATGCGTGGTCGGCGTATTGTGATCGGCCGTGGCGACAATGGAACTGACCCGCCAGGGCTTGCGCCCGGCCAGCTTCAGCCCTTCGAAGGCCTGCGGACTGGTGACTTCGTGCACCAGGTGGCGGTCGATGTAAAGCAGCGCCGTGCCATCGTCCTCGACGTGCACCACGTGGCTGTCCCAGAGTTTTTCGTAGAGCGTTCTTGCCATGATTTCAATGCTGCAAAAAGGACCGGCAATTATCGCACAGGCTCTGCGACGGCCGCAGCCGGAACACCGCGCCAGACAAGCATCAAGCCTCCTGCCGCCAGCAAAGCCGACGCGCTGAAACTGAGCCCGGCACCGAGGCTTTCCCACATCCAGCCCGCGAGCAGGGCACCACCCAGTCCACCGGCGCCGTAGGCCACACTGCCATACAGCGCTTGGGCGCGGGCCTGCTGGCCGGGCGCAAACCAGCTATTTAGTGCGGCGACCGTCGCCGCATGGTGAGCACCAAAGCTCATGGCGTGCAGGAGTTGTGCAATCACCAGGGCCACGACAAAGGCCACGGCCCAGCCGATCATCAGGAAGCGCAGAACGGCGAGCGCAAAACAGGCGAGCAGGATGCAGCGCAGGCTGAAGCGCAATGAAATTCGCGGCATCCAAAGGAAGACGAAAATCTCGGCCACCACCCCCAGGGTCCACAACACCCCGACCAAGGTCTTGCCATAGCCCTGGCTTACCAGGTGAATGGAATAAAAGACATAGAGCGTGCCGTGCGCAGCGGTCATCAGCATGGCCGACGCCATCAGGTAAACCACCTTGCGCTGGCGCATGACCTCAATGATCGGTCCGGAAGCATGGCTGTCCTGACCCTTGACCTCGGTCAGGGTCAGGGCACTGATTAAAGTTCCGGCCAACAAGAGCCAGCTGACCCAGAGCTGTGACTTGATCGGCGCCACATCCAGCAGCAGGCCAACGCCCATCACCGTGAGAATGAAGCCGACCGAGCCCCAGAGCCGGACCCGGCCATAGTGCTCCGTACGACCCGCCAGGTGGCCGAGAGTCAACGCCTCGACCAAAGGCAACGAAGCGCTCCAAAAAAAATGTAGGATAGATAGCCCGATCAGCAGGCCCAGGAAGTCCTCGGTCAGGAAAACCACCGAGAAGCTCGCCAGCGCTGCGGCCGTAGCCCCGACCACGATGCGCACACGCTGACCGCCGCTGTCGGCGAGCCAGCTCCAGAGCAGCGGCGCCAAGAGCCGCATGAACTGGCCGAGCGACATCAGCACGGCAATGCGGCCGGCGGAAAAGCCCAGGCTTTGCAGGTACAGCGCGAAGTACGGCAGGAAAGCGCCGATGAACGCGAAGTACCAGAAATACCAGACGGCCAGCCGGCCGTGCGGGGGAAAGGTCAAGCGGGGTGTTTCTGGCCGGCGCGGAACGCCACCAGCAGATGGTAGATCTCGTCCTTAAGCTTCACGCGGGCTTTTTTCATGTCCTCGATGGTGAAGTCGGCCACCGGCATGTCGTGTTCTTCGAGGTCCTCGACCTTGCCGGTAAGGCGGTTGTAGCGCCCAAACAGGCTGCCGATATATCCGCCGTCCGCCTTCAGCGCATCGATGGCGTCGCGCATGTCGGGGAATTCCGTATAGAGATCGTGGTGATCAACGCGCATGATTTCTTCCCTGAATTGTGGTTTTAAAAAAGTTTGAAACCGGTATCAGCCGTGCCCTGGGGCCCGGCCCGAAATCTTCGGCGTTGGACATGCGACGTCGGCACATTGGGCGCGATGGCGCAATGCGGCATCGATCAGCACCAGCGCCAGCATGGCCTCGGCGATCGGCGTCGCGCGGATGCCGACGCAGGGATCGTGGCGACCGAGGGTGGCGATTTCGGTTGCCTCGCCTGCGACGTTGATAGTCTTGCGCGGCAAGCGAATGCTGGAGGTCGGCTTCACCGCCATGCGCACCACCACCTCCTGTCCGGTGGAAATGCCGCCCAGGACGCCGCCGGCGTTGTTGGAAAGGAAGCCCTGCGGCGTCAGTTCGTCGCCGTGTTCGCTACCCTTCTGCGTTACCGAGCGGAACCCGGCGCCGATCTCGACCCCCTTGACTGCGTTGATGCCCATCATGGCGTAGGCGATGTCGGCGTCAAGCCGGTCATAGACGGGATCGCCCCAGCCCACCGGTACCCCACGCGCCACCACGGTGACTTCGGCGCCCACCGAATCGCCCGACTTGCGCAAGGCATCCATGTAGGTTTCGAGCTTCGGCACGATTGCCGCATCCGGTGCGAAAAAGGGATTGCCGTCGATTGCCGATTCGTCGGTCAGCGGAATGTCGATCTCGCCCAGCCGGCTCATCCAGCCGCGCAGCGTAATGCCGTAGCGTTCAAGCAGCCACTTGCGGGCAATGGCGCCAGCGGCCACGCGCACCGCAGTCTCGCGCGCCGACGAACGTCCGCCGCCGCGATAGTCGCGGATGCCGTACTTTTGCCAGTAGGTGTAGTCGGCATGGCCGGGACGGAACTTTTCCGCAATGTCGCCGTAATCCTTGCTGCGCTGATCCTCGTTGCGGATCAGGAGTCCGATCGGCGTCCCGGTGGTGCGACCCTCGAACACGCCGGAGAGGATCTCGACGGTATCCGATTCGCGACGCTGGGTCACATGCCGCGAGGTACCGGGCTTGCGCCGGTCGAGTTCATGCTGGATGTCGGCGGGGCTGAGCTCCATGCCCGGGGGACAGCCATCGACCACGCAACCGATCGCCGGGCCATGGGATTCGCCAAAGGAGGAGACACAGAACAGCGAACCAAAGGTATTGCCGGCCATGGAGGAAATCCTGAAACGGAATCGAGGATCAGCGCTCCAGCAGGGGGAGCTTGCCTTCCTTCTTCAGCCACTCGTCGGCATCGGCCGGTGGCTCCTTGCGCTCAAGGATCACCGGCCACCTCTTTGCCAGTTCGGCATTGAGCGCCGTGAAATGTTCCTGCCCCTTGGGCACGTCGTCCTCGGCAAAAATCGCCTCGGCCGGACATTCGGCCACGCACAGGGTGCAATCGATGCACTCCTCGGGATCGATGACAAGGAAATTCGGCCCCTCGTGGAAACAATCCACGGGGCAGACGTCCACGCAATCAGTGTATTTGCACTTGATGCAGTTTTCGGTGACAACGTAAGTCATGTATGGGCTCCGGCGACAAGGAACAATTTACCATTGCCGCACCAAATTGGCACAGGGCTGGCGTTCGCCATGGACGGTTTTTTTTGCTAGGATTCCATATGCAGGTGGCAGCAGCCGCCTGATTCCATCGAGCCGTCCGGCTGACGATGCGCACACCCGAAACACGCCCCCGAGGATTTCATGAGCGAACATATTCACCACGTTTCCGACAGCACGTTCAAGACCGAGGTACTGGATTCGTCCGTACCGACGCTGGTCGACTTCTGGGCCGAGTGGTGCGGCCCCTGCAAGATGATTGCCCCCATCCTAGACGAGGTTGCCAAGGACTATTCCGGCAAGCTGCGCGTCGCCAAGCTGAACATCGACGACAACCCCAAGGTGCCGGGCGAATACGGCATCCGTGGCATCCCGACCCTGCTCCTGTTCAAGGGTGGTGCGGTCGAGGCGCAAAAGGTCGGCGCCCTTTCCAAGTCGCAACTCACCGCGTTCATTGACAGCAATCTCTGATCCCGTTACATTTCGGCCCGGAGTCTGATTCCGGGCCGTTGCCGCATCATCAAGAATCAAGGCAGCGCCCAGGCCCTAGCGGCGCCTGATCGATCTCCCTTCTGACCGAATTCCCTCTGGAATTCACCCCCGAGATTCCCCCTGTTCCGGCTTCAACCGCCGGTATTCCTGCGCAGGTAGTCCATGCACCTATCCGAGCTCAAAGCCCATCACGTCAGCCAATTGCTGGAGATGGCGGCCGCCAACAACATCGAAGGCGCCAATCGCCTGCGCAAGCAGGAACTGATTTACGCCCTGCTCAAGAACCAGGCCAAGAAAGGGGAAACCATCTTCGGCGATGGCGTCCTCGAAATTCTCCCTGACGGCTTTGGTTTCTTGCGTGCGCCCGAGGAGTCCTACCTTGCCAGCACCGACGACATCTACATCAGCCCGAGCCAGGTGCGCCGCTTCAACCTGCATTCCGGCGACACCATCGAAGGCGAGATCCGCACCCCCAAGGACGGCGAACGCTACTTCGCCTTGGTCAAAGTGGACAAGGTCAACGGTGAATCGCCCGAGGCCTCGAAGCACAAGATCCTGTTCGAGAACCTGACCCCGCTGCACCCGACCGAGCACTTGCGCCTGGAACGCGACATCAAGAGCGAGGAAAACATCACCAGCCGCGTGATCGACATGATCGCCCCCATCGGCAAAGGCCAGCGCGGCCTGCTGGTCGCCAGCCCGAAGAGCGGCAAGACGGTGATGATGCAGCACATTGCCCACGCCATCACCGCCAACCATCCCGACGTCACGCTGATGGTGTTGCTGATCGACGAGCGCCCCGAGGAAGTAACCGAGATGTTGCGCACGGTCAAGGGCGAGGTCATCGCCTCGACCTTCGACGAACCGGCCACGCGCCACGTCCAAGTCGCTGAAATGGTGATCGAAAAGGCCAAACGCCTGGTCGAGCACAAGCGCGACGTGGTAATCCTGCTCGACTCCATTACCCGCCTGGCACGCGCCTACAACACGGTGCAGCCTGCCTCCGGCAAGGTATTGACCGGCGGCGTCGATGCCAATGCCCTGCAAAAGCCCAAGCGTTTCTTCGGCGCCGCGCGCAATATCGAGGAAGGCGGCTCGCTGACCATCATTGCTACCGCCCTGATCGAAACCGGATCGCGCATGGACGACGTGATTTATGAGGAATTCAAGGGCACCGGCAACATGGAAATTCACCTGGAGCGCAAGATGGCCGAAAAGCGGGTCTATCCGGCGATCAACGTGAATCGCTCCGGTACCCGCCGCGAGGAGTTGCTGCTGGTTCCGGCCGTGCTGCAAAAGATGTGGATCCTGCGCAAGCTCCTGTACAACATGGACGACATGGAAGCCATGGAATTCCTGCTCGACAAGGTCAAGGCCACCAAGAACAACGGCGAGTTCTTCGACGCCATGCGCCAGCGCTGATCGGCCTGGGACATCCGGTTGCGCCGATCCGGAGATTGCAAGTCCCTGCGGATTAGAGGATAATGTTGAGTTCTGTCGGCTCGCCAAATTCACGGGCCGCGCTTGCAACCGAAAAGGACACCCAAATGAAAGACGGAATCCACCCGAAGTACAGCGAGATCGACGTCACCTGCAGCTGCGG
>CAIVQO010000044.1 GCA_903908065.1 uncultured beta proteobacterium
ATCATCTTCTTCTGGGTGGCACGCATGGTCATGATGACCAAGCACATTACCGGCAAGATCCCTTTCAAGGATGTGTACGTGCATGGCCTGATCCGCGATGCGGAAGGCCAGAAGATGAGCAAATCCAAGGGCAATGTGCTCGACCCGATTGACCTGATCGACGGCATCGCGCTCGACGATCTGGTGGCCAAGCGCACCACTGGGCTGATGAACCCGAAGGACGCCGCCAAGATCGAAAAGCGCACGCGCAAGGAGTACCCGAACGGCATCCCGGGTTTCGGCACCGATGCGTTGCGCTTCACTTTTCTTTCGCTGGCCTCGCCCGGCCGCGACATCAAGTTCGACATGCAGCGCTGCGAGGGCTACCGCAACTTTTGCAACAAGCTGTGGAACGCGAGCCGCTTCGTGCTGATGAACTGCGAGGGCAAGGACTGCGGCCTAGCGCCCCATGGGTCCGATGCCTGCACCGGCAGCTACCTGGATTTCTCGCCCGCCGACCGCTGGATCGTCAGCCGCCTGCAGCGCGTAGAAGCCGAAGTCGAACAGCATTTCGCCGAGTACCGTTTCGACCTGCTGGCGCGTTCGATTTATGAGTTTGTCTGGGACGAGTACTGCGACTGGTACCTCGAACTGGCCAAGGTGCAGGTGCAAAGCGGCAGCGAGGCGCAGCAACGCGCAACCCGCCGCACCCTGGTGCGGGTGCTGGAAACCGTGTTGCGCCTGGCGCACCCGCTGATTCCCTTCATCACCGAGGAACTCTGGCAGAACGTGGCGCCGATTGCCGGCCGCGCCGATGCCGGTGACGACATCAGGTCGCTGATGCTGCAGGCCTACCCCAAGGCCGACCTGGCGCGCTGCGACGAAACCGCCGAGGCCTGGGTGGCGCAACTCAAGGAAATGATCAACGCCTGCCGCAGCCTGCGCGGCGAGATGAACATTTCCCCCGCGCAGCGCGTACCATTAGTCGGCGCTGGCAATACGGCGATCCTGAGCGCCTATGCGCCTTACCTGGCGGCACTGGCAAAGTTGTCCGAGGTCACCGTGGCGGAAAGCCTCCCCGACTCCGACGCCCCGGTACAGATCGTCGGCGAATTCCGCTTGATGCTGAAGATCGAGGTCGATGCGGCGGCGGAAAAGGAAAGGCTCGGCAAGGAACTCGCCCGCGTCGAAGGCGAGATCGCCAAGGCCGAAAAAAAGCTGGCCACCGAGAGCTTCGTGGCACGCGCACCCGAAGCCGTGGTCGCCCAGGAACGCGAGCGCCTAAAGGGCTTCGGCGACCTTCGCGAGAAGCTCAAGTCACAGATCGCCCGCCTGAATTGAAATGGCCCGGCAATGCCGGGCCACCCATTACTACTCTGTGCCGATCAGGCGAGCAACGCCTTATCGAGCGTCTTTTTTTCCGCCCGCGGTAAGCGCCAGCGCTTCGCGTATCGCTTCCGGCGACTTCATGATGTTCATGAAACTGTTGGCTCCCATCATCGAAAGATCCGGGAAGCTGATCGCAATGCGAAAGCGCGCGTATTGGGCGTGCACAGTCTTATCGGCCACCAAGATTTCATAGGGCAGGTGAGCCGCCGACTTCACGTCCTTGAAGTCGATCTCGCTCATCAGGTAGGTATCGTCCATCTGCTTGTTCTCAACACCCTTCATTGCGACTCCGAACAGCACTTCCTTCTTGCCCGGAAGGTCGACCCGCCACAGCTTGGTGACACCATGCTTACCCGCCGCCAGACCGGCCTCCACCGCCTTTACCGCATCCTCATGGCTGGGGTAGCTGATGAAGGTATTGTCTTCGTTGAAATACTCCATCCCGAAGGCGTAGTGGTACTTTCGCAGTTGTTCGACGGTCAGACCCTTGGCCCCGAATTCCTCGACCCTACCCAGAGCAGCTTGCAGCTTGGCGGCGGTGTCCTTGAGCTCGCCATTCATCCGGTAGGCATTGGCCCAGTATGGAGGATTGGTATAGGAAACCTGTATTTCATCCTTCACCTTGACCACGGCAATTCGCATCGCCGCCCCGTAGCCACCATGCTCCGACTTGGCGGCGGTTCCCCGCAGTTCATCATTGGTGGCACCGATGATGGTGGTATTCGCGTACGGCGAATAGCTTCCTGCGATCGAAAAACCCGCCTTGGTCAAGGCCGCCTTGGTTGCCTCGACCCTCTGCGCGAAGTCACCCGATGACTTTGCGGCAAGTACAAATGGCTTGAGCAGGGCTTCCTCGGCGAAAGCCGACGGGGCGCCAAACGCCAACAGGACAGACCCGATCCAGATGCTCATCCAACGCATTTTTGTCTCCTCGAATGGTAATTTTTAGGGAATGCGCCACCCGCCCGGATGCAAGATTCGGGAATGAAGCCAAACAGGTGGAAAAAAGGGCTGAAAGCGCGGCGCTTTCAGCCCTTGGTATTGCGTAAGCTGATTCTCAGACGATCAGAACTTCAGGCCATAGGCAATGCCGAACGAGTCCTGGGACATCTCAATCTTGTCGGTGCCAGCGGCTACGCCAAAATCGTTGAACAGGCTGCGGCCCGACACCGAGTTCTTGAAGGCATGCATGTAAGCCAAGGTCAGTTCGGAGTCCTTGCTGACGTTGTAGGTCACGCCAAGCGTCAGATGATCCTGAACCACGCCGGGAGCGAGGAAGTTGAAGGTGACATCCCGCGACTGGATCGGGTTCTTGGAATGGTTGTAACCAGCCCGTACGGTAACGGCGTTGTTGTACTTGTACTCGACCCCGAGCTTGATGACATCGACGTTGGACCAGCCAAAGCCGCGGTCTCCGGCGCCACCCAAGGTGTTAGCCACTGTCGCGCCACCATTGTTGCTCGGATTGGCAATCGAAGTGACACCGCCGTAGTTGATGACCTGATAGTCCGCCGCAACCGTCCAAGTGTCGTTAGGCTTGAACGCGACGCCGATGTTCCAGTTCTCCGGAAGATCGAAGTTGCCGCCGTCCGCAAACAGACCCTTGTACAGGTCAAACTTGCTCATCTTGGTCTTCGGCGAGTAGGCGGCACCCATCGTTACGCGATCGCTGAGCTGGCCCATCCAGCCGAGGCGCAAGCCAACGCCGTTGGACTTGTCGCGACCCACGTTGCTAAGATTGGAAGCAGTCTCTGAAAAGCCGGCAAAGGACTGAATGCCGTTCGCCTTGAATTGCTGATGAGCCAACAGCAGCGAAACACCCAAGGAGTGTTGCTTGTTAATCTTCATCGCAAAGGTCGGCGCGACCACCACTTGCATGAGATCTACGCCCAGACGTCCATTGCCGCAAAGCAGGTTGGCCCGGGCCCACGTTGCGCCAAAGCCGGCGCAGGTGCTTCCGGCGCCAGCGTTCTGATCGCCCGGATAATCGGTGTTCATGCCACCGTTACCATAGACCGTAACGCCGAACGACATGTCCCAGCCCAGCATCTTGTTGAAGCCGAGTTCCGGCACATAGTGCAGGTTGCTGTCACTGGTGGCCTCGCCATTCATCCCGGCAGCCGTGGCGCCCGAGCGGGAGATCTTGCGCTTCGGAGCAAAGAAATCCACGCCGACGTCAAAGCGGTCGCCTGCCCAAACCATGCTCGCAGGGTTGTTCGCACCGCCCATTGAGTCCGACGCCATGGCCGTGGCAGCGCCCCCCATCCCCTTTGCCTTCATGCCATAACCATGAGCAAAATAGCCGTCGGTGGCCCATGCGCCTGTCGACGCGGCTGCCGCTACGGCGAGTACTGCAATCTTCCTTAGTTTCATTTACTTCCTCCCTGAGGGTGCCTTGCGAAAACTTGAAATCCGGCTTGAGGGCCGGTTATTGGAACTGCGGTGTTACATGAACAAACTGACGTCGGCCTGCTGTGCCACCGGCAGAAAGGTGGCGGCCCCGGCGTAATCGACGCCGGCGATGAAATCGTCGTGGCTGAAGCCGAAGAGCTCTACCGTCATCTGGCAGGCAATGAACTTGACATCGGCTTCCTGCGACAAGCCGCGCAGTTCTTCGATGCTCGCCACACCGTTGTTCTTGATGGTCTGCTGCATCAGGGTCGTGGCGAGGTTTTCAAAACCAGGAACGCCTGCCTGCACCAGGTTCGGGATGTTCCAGTTGATGCCCTTGAACCACTCCGGGCCAAAGGGCATTTTCATCGGCATGCCGGGGTTGCCCAAGGGGCTGACCTTGAGGTCGGAAACGTCCTTCTTCAGCAGGTTCAGGCCATAGAAGGTGAAGAAAATGGATACGTCCCAGCCCAGCGCGGCAGCAGTCGAACCGAGGATGAAGGGCGGGTAGGCCCAGTCCAGCGTGCCCTTGGTAGCGATGATGGCCATCGACGGTGTGCGGCTCTCTTCGCGTTGGCGCAGGGCTTCCTCGATTTTCTGCGGCAGCAGTTCTTCGAGACGTCGATTGACCAGTTCGTCGATGCTTGCGATTTCGGGAGTGGCACCCATTTAAATTCCTTCAGTCAAATATGACTACGTTCGAATAGTCTTATGAATCGCAGTGCAGCATCCAGAAAAATCTTCTTATGCCGCCATTGCTGTGGATGATGCGCAACACTTTGTTGCGCAGACGTCGGATAGATGGCATTGAGCCGAGATCCTGACGCAGGACCTCGGCTCATGGGAACGGCCCGGTTCGCAGCAGGGCGAACAGGGTTGTAAGGCCTGAATTACTTGCGCTTCAGGAAAAACTCGAATTCCTTGTCCTTCTCGGCGCTGCCGAGCAGCTCATTGCCGGTTTGCTTGGCAAATGCAGCAAAGTCCTTCACCGAACCGGGGTCGGTGGCGATGATGCGCAGCACCTGTCCGGGTTGAAGCTCGGCCAACGTCTTCTTGGCGCGCAGGATGGGCAGCGGGCAGTTGAGGCCGCGGGCATCGAGTTCCTTGTCGAAATTCATGTGATTTCCTCTCTCGTGAATGGTTGTGAAGCAACCGACCTTGTAATTTAGCGTTTTATGATATATCGAAAGACCCTACGGCGCTATCAGGCGATCGATTGGTAGTATAAGTTCTGCGGATGATTTGCCTGGGCGAAAAAGAACCAGCGCTCGGCAAGAAGGCCAAGGTACTGGATCAGGAAGGCCATCGCCAACACTGCTGCCCCGCCCTGCATACCGATTACCAGCAGGGCCAGCGGCAGCAGGAAGGCGGCGAGCAGGAAAAACCATTTGATCGATCGCAGCAACGCGACGGACTTGCCGTGAAAGAACTCCCGCGTGTTGAAACTGCCACCCATGAAACCCTGGGTCTTTTGCACGATCTTCGGGTGCTTGACCCCGATCGCCGTGCGCAAGGTCGACTTCGGTTTCAGACGGCAGTTCCGGTAGAGCGATGCACAGCGCGAGACGAAACCCACCGCGGTAATGATCGCCGCCCAGCCAGCCAGAAAGCCGACCAGTTCGGGCGCCGTCTGGGTTGCGAAGGCGGCCGCCAAGGTGAAGCCGGATGCACCGCCAAGCAGGATGTAGTTGGCCACGGTAAGTGGTGAGTGCCACTCGGCGAGGAATTTCAGGCACGCGTAGATCATGGCCGTGCAAACGAACAGCGCAAAGGCCAGCACCGTCCCGGCCACGCCGAGGATCGCGGTCGGATCGACCGGCAGGCCACCGGGCAGCGTGGTCAGTACCGGATGCCACTCCAGCCAATGGGCCAGGCCGTAAAGGAACACCAGGCCCATGAAGGCCGGCAGTACGATGACTTCCCGCGACAGCCAAGACGTCCGCCATTGCGAGGCAGCACGCCAGGCGCGTTCCGGATGGCCGAGATGGAAGAACGAAGCACCCAGGCCAAGCGCAGCGAGCACCAGCGCGAGAAGGCTGCCCTGGCCATAGAAGGCGTGCGCGTCGGGCTGGGGCAGCAGCTTGAAGGCGGCATACGACTGGGCTGTAAACAAGGCCAGGAACAGGCCTTGCGCGGCACCGATCAACGTAGTCAGAAATATTACGGAAAACGCGGGATGCATTGTTGGGCTTACCAGGTAGTAACGTCGTCGAGCGTAGGCTCGGCCATGCCCGGCTTGGGCAACTGGCGGTCGACCTTGAGGGGGTTGTCGGCGCGTTCGAGTTCGTCCTCGTGAATCTTGATGCGTGTCTTTCGGCGCGGCAGGTAATGGTTGGCGGGATGCGTACCCCACTCCGGCATCAGCGCATATCCGCCTGACTCGCGGATCGCCACCGACACCGCCGACTCAGGATCATGCACGTCGCCGAACAGGCGTGCCGAGGTCGGGCAGGCCTTGACGCAGGACGGCTTGCGATCTTCCGGCGCCATCGTCATGTCGTAGATGCGATCGACGCACAGGGTGCACTTCTTCATTACCTTCTGCTGTTCGTCCAGTTCCCGCGCGCCGTAAGGACAGGCCCAGGAGCAGTATTTGCAACCGATGCACTTGTCGTAATCGACGAGGACGATGCCGTCCTCCTTGCGCTTGTAGGACGCGCCCGTGGGGCACACCGGCACACAGGGCGGCTCCTCGCAGTGCAGGCAGGACTTGGGGAAATGCACCGTCTCGGTGTTGGGGAACTCACCAACCTCGAAGGTCTGCACGCGGTTAAAGAAGGTGCCGGTCGGATCGGCGCCGTAGGGATTCTGGTCGCCCATCGGTCCCGCACTGCCCGAGGTGTTCCATTCCTTGCACGATGTCACGCAGGCATGGCAGCCGACGCAGACGTTGAGGTCGATTACGAGAGCGAGTTGGGTCACTTGAACTTGCCCCCGAAGAAAGCAAGCAGGGAACTGCGCGACTTCATTCCTGGATACGGCTTCATGGCCTCGAACTGCGGCGAGGTAACCGCCGTCTCGCCAGCGCCGACTTTCGAAATTCGAACCCGGACGTCGTACCAGGCGGCCTGGCCGGTAATCGGATCCGAGTTCGAAATGCGCGCGCCACCGCTCGGCAGTTCCTCGGAGATCAGGTGATTGAGCAGGAAGCCCTTCTGCGATTCGTTGGCATCCGGTGTCAGGTTCCAGGCACCGGCGGCCTTGCCGATCGCGTTCCAGGTCCAGACCGTGCCCGGTTCTACGGCCTCGGAATGCCGCGCCATGCACTTGACCTTGCCCCACTGCGACTCGACCCAGATCCAGTCGCCGTCATCTATGCCTTGCCGCAGCGCCGTCTGCGCATTGACGTAGAGATAGTTATGGGTATGGATCTGGCGCAGCCAGGCGTTTTGCGAATCCCAGGAGTGGTACATCGCCATCGGCCGCTGGGTCACCGCCGCCAGGGGATAGGCATGCTTGTCAGTGACTTGCGCCTCGAGCGGGTCATAGTAGAAGGGCAAGGGGTCAAAGTAAGTCTCGACACGCTTTTTCAGGTTTTCCGGTGGCTTGCGCGAGAAGCCCTTGCCCTGGGCCGACGCCCGGAAGCGCTGCAGCACCTCGGAATACAGGTGGATCAGGATCGGCTCGCCGTAGCGCGTGATGCGGTTGCGTTGCGACCATTCGAGATAACCCTTGTTCCAGTTACGCATGTACTGGTAGGACTTGGGCAACTCGTAATGGAAGACGCAATTGTTCTTCTTGTACATCTCCCACTGGTTCGGGTTGGGTTCGCCGCGCAGCGACGTCTCGCCACCCTTGCCGCGCCAGCCGGCAAGGAAACCGATGCCTGAACCTGGTTCGCTTTCCCAGTTGACGATGAAGTCGGGATAGTCGCGGAACTTGCGCCCGCCCTCCTTCGTAACGAAGGCCGGCAGCTTGAGGCGGGTGCCGAGTTCGATCAGCACCTCCTGGAAGGGTTTGCAGTCCCCGGAGGGCGGCAGGATCGGCACGCGTACCGAGTCGACGGGGCCGTCGAATTCCGAGATCGGCCGGTCGAGCATGGACATCACGTCATGGCGCTCGAGGTAGGTGGTGTCCGGCAGGATCAGGTCGGCGAAGGCCGTCATCTCCGAGTGGAAAGCATCGCAGACGACGAGGAAAGGGATCTTGTACTCGCCCTTTTCGTCCTTGTCGTTGAGCATCTTGCGCACCTCGACCGCGTTCATGGTCGAGTTCCAGGCCATGTTGGCCATGAAGATCAGCAGGGTGTCGATGCGGTAGGGGTCGCCGCGCCAGGCATTGGTGATGGCGTTGTGCATCAGGCCGTGCACCGACAGCGGGTACTCCCAGGAGAAGGCCTTGTCGATGCGCACCGGGCTGCCGTCCGGATTGACGAACAGGTCGTCCGGATCGGAAGGCCAGCCCAGCGCCATGCCGTCGAGCGGCCGGTTGGGCTGCACCGCGCGCGGATCGTTGGGCGTGCGCGCGCAGGGCGGGATCGGCCGCGGGAACGGCGCCTTGTGGCGGAAGCCGCCGGGCCGGTCGATGGTACCCAGCAGGCTCATCAGGATTGCCATCGCGCGTATGGTCTGGAAACCGTTGCTGTGCGCCGCCAGACCACGCATAGCATGAAAGGCCACCGGGTTGCCGGTCACCGTGTCATGTTCCTTGCCCCAGGAATCGGTCCAGGCAATCGGCAGCTCGATGCGCTGGTCGCGTGCGGTGACGCCCATCTCGTGCGCCAGGCGGCGTATGGTTTCGGCCGGGATGCCGGTGATCTGGGCAGCCCACTCCGGGGTGTAGTCCTTGACGCGTTCCTGAAGCAACTGGAACGCGGGTTTGACCGGCGTGCCATCCGGCAATTTGAACTCGCCGAGCAGGAAGGGATCGGCGCCGGGTTTGTGCGTGACCACCGCTCGGTCGGTGGTTCGGTCCCACCACAGCTTGTCCTGTGGCTCGTAGCAGGCCTCCTCGGTCGGCACCTCGGTGCGCACGAAGAAGCCGAACTCGTCGTTGGCCTCGTCAACATTCACCAGTTGCCCGGCATTGCTGTACTGGACCAGGAATTCGCGGTCATACAAGCCGGTGGCGATGATCTCGTGGATGATCGCCAGCAGCAGCGCGCCATCGGTGCCGGGACGGATCGGTACCCATTCGTCGGCGATCGCCGAATAGCCGGTGCGCACCGGGTTGATCGAAATGAAGCGGCCACCATCGCGCTTGAATTTCGACAGCGCGATCTTCATCGGGTTCGAATGATGGTCCTCCGCCGTGCCGATCATGACGAAGAGCTTGGCGCGGTCGAGGTCCGGTCCGCCGAATTCCCAGAACGAACCGCCGATCGTGTAGATCATGCCGGCGGCCATGTTCACCGAGCAGAAGCCGCCATGCGCCGCATAGTTGGGCGTGCCGAACTGGCGCGCGAACATGCCGGTCAGGGCCTGCATCTGGTCGCGGCCGGTGAATAGCGCAAATTTCTTCGGGTCGGTGGCGCGGATCTTCTCCAGCCGCTCGGCAAGCGTGCTGAACGCCTCCTCCCACTCGATCTCCTCGAACTCGCCCGCGCCGCGCTCCGCTCCCGCCTTGCGCTTGAGCGGCTTCAACAGGCGCGCCGGGGAATACTGCTTCATGATTCCGGAGCTGCCCTTGGCGCAGATCACGCCCTTGTTCAGCGGATGGTCCGGATTGCCGTCGATGTAGCGCACCTGCCCATCGCGCAGGTGCACGCGAATGCCGCAGCGGCAGGCGCACATGTAGCAGGTGGTGGTCTTGATTTCCTGCGCGGAGGCGGAATGATTGAAAGTCGGCGCTGGCGACACGGCGATTTACTGGAACATTAGGAAGTGGTGATATTCCTTCGAGACGGGGTTTGCGCACAAGCCGATTATTTCTATTTTCAAATAAGCAACAATGATTGCAGCTGCAGCAATGCGCGCTGTACAGTAGCCGACGAACGCAATCGTACCCAGGATTCCTCACGACAAATGACTATTCCCGACTTCACCGACAACGAATTCCAGCTTGTCAACCAGATCCTGCTGGAACGCTACAACCGGATTGTTCCGCTGCAGACCGTGGAGGTGGAATTGCTGCTGAATCCGGATGACCGGCAGCCAACCCCGTGCCCGGCGCTTTACTGGGGCGAGATGGGCGCCGAGTTCATCGTCGCCAAGACCGGCGACCAGCGCTTCCGCTGCCAATTCTTCTATTCGCCGAGCGAAATTTTCGGTACCGGCCGGGACGTCTACGACAACCTTGGTGACTGCGTGATCACCCTGTTGCGGCTGCAGGCGGATCATCACGGCACGCGGTCCGGCTCACTGCCGGAAGGCGCGACCAGGCAAGGTCCGGCCGGCGGCGACGACGACGAAAACTACCTGCCGCCGATCGTCATATGACCCTGGACAAGGCGCGACAGCTTCTGGAAACCCAGGTCAGCTTCGGCGGCGGCTACAACCGCAACGGCGCAAAACTGATCATCACCGACGTGATCCGCGAACACGGCCAGGAAGCCGCCGACCGGCTGATCCGCGAGCTGCGGCTCGATGAACTGTTCGGCTTTCAGCCCGGCGCCGCGCCGTGAAAATCTGCATCCTTTCCGACAGCCACGACCGCGGCCCGATGATGGCGCGGGCGGTAAGCATCGCCATGGACGAAGGTGCCGAAGCCGTGATCCATTGCGGCGACATCATCGGCGGCAACACGCTGCGCGCCTCGATCAAGCTCGGCCTGCCGATACATGCGATACACGGCAACAACCTCGGTGATCCGGTGGCGATCGCACGCCTGGCGCACAATTCCGACGGCATGCTGACCTACCATGGCGGCGATGCCGCAATTCAGTTGGGCGGGCGCCGCATCTTCCTCACC
The DNA here is from genome assembly GCA_903908065.1 of uncultured beta proteobacterium. GTDB lineage: Bacteria > Pseudomonadota > Gammaproteobacteria > Burkholderiales > Rhodocyclaceae > Sulfuritalea. The sequence goes on from CAIVQO010000044.1 coordinate 10,609, forward strand.
CACTACCCGCACATCGGTCACGGCATGGCCTGCACCGGCGACTACGACCTGGTCTGCTGCGGCCACAGCCATGTCGCCGAACTGAAGCGCCAGCCCAACATTCTCGGTACCAGCACCTGGCTGATCAATCCGGGCACCGTCGCCGGGCTCGGTGCGCCAAAGGCGACCTGGATCATGGGCGACCTGGCGAGCATGGACTTCGAAATCCGGGAACTCTCCCAGACACCGAACGCAATCTGACGGAAGCTCAGGGGAATCACCCTGATTGCTGCACCGCATTCAGCTTTTCTATCGGAACATTGGTAGATTGCACCCGGCTCGCGGAAGGCCGACGCTAAAATCGCGGACGCACAAAAACCACCCGGGAGCTCGATGTGACGGCTTCAATAGCAACCAACCAGACGATACTCGTCGTCGGCGGCGGCATCAGCGGCATGACTGCCGCGCTGGAAGCCGCGGAGTGCGGCAAGCAGGTGATCCTGGTCGAAAAGACGCCCGTTCTGGGCGGACGCACGGCCCGCCTCTACCGCTACTTTCCCAAGATGTGCCACCCCACCTGTGGCCTCGAGATCAACCTGCGGCGCATCAAGCAAAACCGCAACATCCGCCTGATGACCATGACCGAGGTCGTTTCGGCCACCGGTAGCCGCGGCAATTACAGCGTGACGCTGAAAGTGGCACCGCGATTCGTGAATGAAAACTGCACGGCCTGCGGCAAGTGCGCCGAGGCAGTCAGCGCCGAGGTGGCGAACCCCTGGAACTACGGCCTGGACAAGATGAAGGCGGCCTACCTGCCGCACAACATGGCGCACCCTCAGCGCTATGTGATCGATCCCTCCATCGTCGGCACGCCCGAGGGCGAAAAGGCCAAAGCCGCCTGCCCGGTCGGCGCCGTCGATCTGGAAATGAAGGAAGAGACAGTCACCCTTCAGGTCGGCGTCCTGGTCTGGGCCACCGGTTGGCGCCCCTACGACGCGGCCAAAATCCAGCCTTACGGCTACGGCCGCTTTAAGAACGTGATCACCAGCCTCGAGTTCGAGCGCCTGGCCGACCCTCACGGCCCCACCGGCGGAAAGATCCTCCGTCCCTCCGACGGCAAGGAAGCGAAGAACGTCGCCTTCATCCAGTGCGCCGGCTCGCGCGACGAGAACCACCTGCGCCATTGCTCGCGCATCTGCTGCATGGCCTCGCTGAAGCAGACCCAGTACGTACGTGAGGCCTTCGGCGACGAGGGCAAGTCCACCGTCTATTACATCGATATCCGCGCCATCGACCGCTTCGAGGACTTCTACCAGAACGTGCAGAAGGACGCGACGGTCAGCTTCGTCAAGAGCAAGGTCGCCCGCATCGCCGAGAACGCCGAGAACGGCAACCCTATCCTGCACGGCGTGAACACCGAGGGCTACCAGCGCTACGCCGTCGAGCACGACCTCGTCGTGCTGGCGGTCGGCATGGAGCCCGAGATTACCGGCGTCAAGTTGCCGGACGACGTTATCCTCGACTCCTCGAACTTCATCGAAGGCAGCAAGGACCAGGGCATGTTCGGCGCCGGCGCCGCGGCCAGCCCGCTCGACGTCAATCGCGCCGTGCAAAGCGCTACGGCTGCCAGCCTGCGCGCGATCCAGGTCATCCGCAAAACCGCTTCCACGGAGGCTGTATGAACGCCCCCGCTACACCCAAGTACGCCGCCTACATCTGCTCCGGCTGCGGCATCGGCGATGCCATGAAGGTCGGACAGCTCGAGAACATCGCCAAGCGCGAAGGCAAGATGACGGTGGTCAAGAGCCATCCCTTCCTCTGCAATGCCGAAGGCGTGCAACTGATCAAGGACGACATTGCAAACGAGCAGGTGACGCACGTCTGCATCGCCGCCTGTTCGCGTCGCGCCAAGACCGAGGCCTTCCAGTTCGACGGCGTCGCGATGTCGCGCGCCAACCTGCGCGAAGGCGTGCTCTGGGTCGTCGCCCAGGGCAAGGAGCACGACGAGGTGCGCCAGGAAATGGCGGCCGACTACGTGCGCATGGGCTGCGCCGAAGTCAAGAAGATGAAGCAGCCGGCCGGCAACGTGAAGGAAGCCTCCTCCAAGGCCATCCTGGTCGTCGGCGGCGGCATGTCGGGCATGACAGCTGCACTGGAAATCGCCGAGACCGGCTACGAGGTCGTGCTGGTCGAGAAGTCCGGCGCTCTGGGCGGCATGGCCGGCAATCTGTGGAAGCGCCAACCCTTCAAGGCACCCTACGCCGAAGCGCAGGACACCGGAGTCGCCGACATGGCGGCCCGGGTTTCCAGCCACGCGCAGATCAAGGTCCACCTTAACTCGACGCTCGCGGAAACCTCAGGCGCACCGGGTCGGTTCACGGTCAAGATCGCGCAGGAGTCAGGTGCCGTGACCGACGTAACGGTCGGCGCCATCGTCCAGGCCACCGGCTTCACGCCCTACGACATGGCAAAACTGCCGGATCTCGGCGGCGGCCAGGCCAACGTGGTGGACCAGGTTGGTCTCGAAGCACTGGCCAAGGCCGCCAAAGGCGGCGAGATCAAGCGCGCCGACGGCAAGCCGGTCAAGTCCGTCGTCTTCGTGCAGTGCGCCGGGCAACGCGACCCGAGCGGACAACACCTGTCCTACTGCTCAGGCCACTGCTGCGGCACCAGCGTCAAGCAGGCGATGTACTTCAAGGACCAAAACCCCGACATCGACACCGTGGTGATGTACCAGGACCTGCGCCTGCCGGGCATGGGCGAGGACTTCTACCGCAGCGCGCAGCAGAAGGGCGTGATCTTCACCAAGGGCAAGGCGAGCAAGGTCAGCGGCGGCGACAGCTGCAACGTGACGTTCAAGGACCTGATCCTCGACGAGGAGAACACCATCCCCGCCGACCTGGTGGTGCTGGCCACTGGCCAGGTGCCCAATGCCGGCGTCGACCTGGAAAAGTGGAACCCGGTGGTTACCGCCGCGGAGGGTGGCGACGAAGCCGCCAAGGCGCAGCGCGACGAAATGCGCGCCACGCAGTCCGTACTCAAGCTGACGTACCGCCAGGGGCCGGACATGCCGCAGTTCAAGCATGGCTTCGCCGACTCGCACTTCATCTGCTTCCCCTATGAAACCCGGCGCACCGGCATCTACGCTGCGGGCCCGGTGCGGCGGCCGATGGACATGTTGCAGGCTATCGACGACGCCACCGGCGCCGCGCTGAAGGCCATCCAGGCCGTGGAGAACGCCTCAGTCGGCCGCGCCGCGCATCCGCGCTCGGGCGACCTTTCCTTCCCCACGGCGCGCCTCGAAGGCTGCACCCAGTGCAAACGCTGCACGGTGGAATGCCCCTTCGGCGCCATCGACGAGGATGAAAAGCGCTTCCCCAAGTTCAACGAGGAACGATGCCGTCGCTGCGGCACCTGCATGGGTGCCTGCCCGGTGCGCGTGATCTCCTTCGAGAACTACTCGGTCGATACCGTCGGCAGCCAGGTCAAGGCAGTCGAGATTCCCGAGGAGGACGAGGAAAAGCCACGCATCCTGGTGCTGGCCTGCGAAAACGACGCCTATCCGGCGCTCGACATGGCCGGCCTGGCACGCATGAACTACTCAGCCTGGGTGCGGGTGATTCCCGTGCGCTGCCTGGGTTCGGTAAACACCATCTGGATCACCGACGCGCTGAACTCCGGCTACGACGGCGTGATGATGATGGGTTGCAAGAAGGGTGACGAGTACCAGTGCCATTTCGTCAAGGGCTCGGAGCTCGCCCACTACCGCATGAGCAAGATCGGCGACACGCTGAAACAGATGGGCCTCGAGCCCGAGCGCGTGGTTACTCAGGAAGTGGCGATCACCGACAACGCGCGCGTCGTCAAGCTGATCAACGACTACGTTGCCGAACTCGACAAACTGGGGCCGTCCCCGATGAAGGGCTTCGGCTAAGGAGACGCGAGAGATGACTACTGCCAATCAAGCCGCCATCGAGCGCTACCGCAACAACTTCCTCAAGGAAGTCGAAGCCAACGTCGAAGAAGGCCACATGGTCAAGATGTGCATGCAGTGCGGCGTCTGCGCCGGCTCCTGCCCGCTCGGCCCGCACTGGACGCACTCGCCGCAGAAGATCTTTATGATGATCCGCGCCGGCAAGCGCGACGAGGTGCTGGGTTCCGACTCGATGTTCATGTGCACCTCCTGCTACAACTGCATGGTGCGCTGTCCGCGCCAGTTGCCGATTACGCACATCATGCACGGCCTGGCCAACTACGCCCACCGTCTGGGGCTGGCACCCAAGGGCCAGCCGACGCGCGACTTCGCCACGCTGTTCTGGAACAACCTGAGCAAGAAGGGCCGCGTCAATGAACTGATGCTGACCTTGCAGCACTACTTCCGCAACGGCCTGGTTGCCGGCATCAAGGAGGCCATGGCGATGCAGGGCATCGGCCTCGGCATGTTCAAGGCCAAGCGCATCAACCCAATGGAAATCTTCGGCGGCCACGGCGTCAAGGACCTCAAGGGGTTCCACGCCATCATCGCCAAGGCCAAGGAAATCGAGGACCGCAAGAAGGGCTTCACGGCCTGAGCCCACGGAGAAAACACATGGCTAAGAAAGAATACGCGTTCTACCCCGGCTGCTCCTCCCAGCTCAAGGCTTCGGCCTCGAACTACCTGGTGTCGACCAATTCGATGTGCAACAAGCTCGACATCAAGCTGACCGAGATCCCGGACTGGAACTGTTGCGGCGCCTCGATCGGTTATTGCGAGGGTGGCGAGCTGCCGCGCATCGCCATCAACGCGCGCAACTTCGCCCAGGCAGAGACCCACCTGCCGGGCCAGGACATCGTCGCTACCTGCGCCGCCTGCTGGCTGTCGGCGCGCGAGTCCAAGGAGCGCCTCGACGCCTCTGCCCAATTGATGAAGGAAACCAACGAGGCGCTGGCCGCCGCCGGCCTCAACTACAAGGGCACGGCCGAAGTGCGCCACATGGTCGAGGTGCTGATCGAGGATTTCGGCTACGAAGGCCTCAAGGCGCCGATGAAGAAGTCGCTGGAGGGCCTCAAGATCGCCGGCTACGTCGGCTGCCAGACCAACCGCCCGTTCGGCATCGCCGGCGAGTCCTTCGAGAACCCGATGTACCTCGACAAGATGGTCGAAACGCTGGGCGGCGAAGCACTGACCAAGTACGAGCAGAAGGTCACCTGCTGCGGCGGTGCGCTGGCATTCTCCGAGCCGGAGAAAAGCCAAAAACAGATCCGCGACATCGTCGAGTCGGCCTACGACCATGGCGCCGAGATGATCGTCACGCCCTGCCCGCTATGCCAAGCCAACGTCGAGGTATACCAGTCCGAGATCAACAAGAAGCAGGGCACCAAGTTCAACATGCCCGTGGTGTATTACTCGCAGCTGATGACCGTCGCCTACGGCGGTTCGGCCAAGGATGCGGCACTGGACGGCCAGCTGATCCGCGCCGAAAAACTAGAGAAGATCGCCGGGAAGTAAGCCACAAAAAAACGCCGGACCAGTGCCCGAAGGCGCCGGTCCGGCGTTTTTTTTGCAGTGTCAGTCGAAGCCCTCGTTGCCGCCCATTTCCTGCTCGGCTTCCAGCGCCCGCTTCTTCGCCGCCTCACGTTCCTCGATTAAGCGCTTTTCCTGTACCTTCACCAGGCGTTCCTGCGCTGCCTCGGAATTCAGCGCAATGCTCTCCTCGCCAAACAGGACCTGACGCAGGAAGCGGAAGGCGAACTGCAGCAGGGCCACGTCGTCCTTGAGCAACGCCGCCTTCTCCTCCGCCGGCAGTTCGAACAGCTTGGCGAAGGATTCCATCTGTACGAACTCGCGGAACTTGTCGATGTCGTAGCAGGCCATGAAGAAGAGCTGCCGGCTACGCAGGCTGGGCTTGCCGATGGTCGGCCCCGACGACTTCTTCTTCAGCACCAGCTGGCGCCAGCCGCGCGCCAGCTCGTCGTACTCTTCCAGCCCCTGCTCCTTGCGATAGTCGGCGATGGTGATACGGCGATTCACCTCGTGGCCCTTGCAGTGGTCTTCCTTGACGATGGCGTAGGAGTCGCGG
>CAIVQO010000045.1 GCA_903908065.1 uncultured beta proteobacterium
GGTAGAGCGCCTCGATGCCCATCTTCTTCATCAGGGACCGCACGCGCTTGCGACCGATCTGCTGACCTTCCCGGCGCAACATGTCGCGCAGCATCCGGCTGCCGGCGAAGGGGTACTCCAGATGCAGTTCGTCGATCCGGCTCTGCCCTCCTACTCCCATTGCTTCCTAACATGGCGATCGACCCCGCTCCCTGCGGTCGCTGGATGCTGCGCGATGAAGCCGCGCCGTGCCCCTGACCTTGAACGTTAGCGCCATATCCATGCCCGCGCTTACTGCAGCAATGATGTTTCTCGTTTGTTCCGTCGCGTCGGCAACGATGGACACTAGAAAGATTTATGTCGGCTTACAGTACTCTGAACGAGAGTTGCCAGAGGGGTGCAGGTCGGTTGGCGGAACAATTGTTGGTAAAGGTATTGATTCGTCAATTCTTCAAATTACCTGCAACGGAACCCGCTTTGTTGTCTTCAATCGCCTTGCACACAAAGACGCGAATGGCAGGCCGCATTGGGAGGTTGTCGATTTGGTTTCCTTGCCCCCCATTGGTAGGGGAGAGAGCATCAACGACCTGGACTGCGTAAGTCCGTTGGGCGGATATACGCTCACGATCGCCAAATGGCGACACACAAAGGTAAAAACATATGCTTACCGTATTTTACATGCCATCCATCTGAACCTCACTGAGTCCAAATTCGAAGTAATCAATCCAACGCAAGTTAAGTGCGAGTACTTTGAGGATCGAGATTAATGGCGCTAACCACTCGTTGCAGGGGACGCTAACGTTCCCCCAAAATAGTTGACACCTCCGCCTAACCGAGGAGGTGTTGTATGGCGAGATCGAGACCGCCGCAGCTCAGGCGAGCAGCGTCACCACCGCTTTGCCGGCTGCCAAGCGCATCGAATCCTGATGCCAGGCAGTTTGTGGCGCAATGCGTGCGATGCGTGCGGCGCGCACAGGATCGGGGTCCGGCGTCCAGTTGGCGAGCACGTCGGAGACGGCATCCGGTGAGTTGCAGATCAGCAGCATGTCGCAGCCGGCAGCCCAGGCAGCCTCGGCACGCTGCACCATGGTGCCGGCAAACGCGGCGCCTTCCATGGAAAGATCGTCGCTGAAAATGACGCCGTCAAAACCGAATTCGGTCCGTAGTTTTTGCAGCCATAGCGGCGAGAAGCCAGCCGGTCGGCTGTCGACCTGCGGATAGATGACATGGGCGGGCATCACGCCGTCGAGCGTGAGGCGGCGGTAGGGGGTGAGGTCTGGCTCCATCTCGGCGAGGCTGCGCTCGTCGACGGGTATCGCCAGATGCGAGTCGGCGGCAACCCAGCCGTGGCCGGGGAAATGCTTGCCACAGCAGCCCATGCCGGCACTGCGCAGGCCATTGATCAGCGCGCCGGCGAGTTCGGCCACGGCATCCGGGTTGTTGTGGAAGGCACGGTCGCCGATCACGCCGCTGGGGCCCCAGTCGAGATCGAGCACGGGGGTGAAGGAGTAATCGACGCCGCAGGCGCGCAACTCGGCGGCCAGCAGGTACCCTAGGTTGGCGGCTGCCTCACGCGCCGCGGCCGGGTCTTTGTCCCACAGGTCCCCAAGGCGGCGCATCGGCGGCAGGTGCGTGAAGCCCTCGCGGCAGCGCTGCACGCGCCCGCCTTCGTGGTCGATGGCGATCGGCAGCACCGGGCTGCGCAAGGCGTGGATTTCAGCACACAGGGCCGTGAGCTGTGCCGGGTCGCGGTAGTTGTGCTTGAACAGGATGACGCCGCCGACCAGCGGATGAGTCAGGCGCTGGCGCTCCGCGGCGGTGAGTTCAAGGCCGGCGACGTCGATCATCAGCGGGCCAAGCGGCTGTGGGTTCATGGTTTCTCCAGGATGACGAAGGCGACGGCGTAGTCCTGCTCGTCGCTGATCGAAAGATGGGCGGTCAGTCCACGCTCGGCAAACAACGCAGCCAAAGCCGGGCCGTACTTGAACGTCGGCTTGCCGAGCTGGTCGTGGTCAATCGCGATCTCAGGCAGCAACAATGGCGCGCGTACGCCTGTGCCGAAGGCCTTGCCGAGAGCCTCCTTGGCAGCAAAGCGCTTGGCCAGGAAACGGCCGGGCTCGGCGCTGGCGCGGCAGGCCTCGCGCTCGGCGGGGGCAAGCATCTTTTCCAGGCCACGCTCGCCGTGGCGCTGCCAGTAGTCGGCCATGCGCGCGACGGCGACGATGTCGGTGCCGATGCCATAGATCATGCGCGATTCGCCTTCAGCCGCATTGCGCTTCGCGCATCAGGCGCTTCATTTCCGCCACGGCGTCGCGCATGCCGATGAAAATCGCGCGGCTGACGATGGCGTGGCCGATATGCAATTCGCGAATGCCGGGCAGCGCAGCCACCGGCTGCACGTTGAAGTAGTTGAGTGCATGCCCGGCGTTGAAGCGCATGCCGGCGGCACGGATGGCGGCGCCGGCCTTGCGGATTTTTTCCAGTTCGGCCAGCACGGCCGGGCTTTCGGCATCCCGACCTTCATTGAAGAAGGCATGCGCATAGGGGCCGGTGTGGATTTCGCAGACGCGCACGCCGATACGGGCAGCGGCTTCGACCTGCGACAGTTCGGCGTCGATGAAGGTGCTGGTCATGATGCCGGAACCCGCAAGCCGCGCCACGACTTCGCGCAGGCGGGCTTCCTGGCCGGCGACGTCGAGCCCGCCCTCGGTGGTTATTTCGTGGCGGCCTTCGGGCACCAACATGGCCATTTCAGGCTTTAGCGCACAGGCGATGCCGACCATTTCGTCGGTGGCGGCCATTTCCAGGTTGAGCTTGATGTGGGTCAGTTCGCGCAGGCGCTGCACGTCGCGGTCCTGGATGTGGCGGCGGTCTTCGCGCAAATGCACGGTGATGCCATCGGCACCGCCGAGGTGGGCCTCGACCGCGGCCCAGACCGGGTCGGGTTCGTGGCCCTTGCGCGCTTCGCGCACGGTGGCGACGTGGTCGATATTGACGCCGAGTTCGATCATTTTTGCTTGCCTCCCACGGCAGTTTAGAGTTCTTGCAGATCCATGAACACCCGGCGCGATTGCAGCGACTTGCCGCCCAGGTGGTGGGCGATCAGCTGGCGCATCAGGCGCCGGCTTTCGAGCCGGGTGCGCGGATCAGAGTAATCGTCGGCGGCCATGTCGAGCAGGGTCTTGCCCGAGAGCGCGGGCGGATCGCCGACGTTCGCCGTGTCGCCAGCACCAGCGCCCTGCGTCCCTATGGGAACTCTTGCCGCCACCGGCCCGCGCTCGATCAGGAATGCGTAGTGGCGGTCCGGAGTAACGAGTTCGCCCGACTCGACATCAACGTCCAAGGTCAGGCCGTAGCCGAGTTCCTTGAGCAGGGTCTTTTCGAAGCGGCGCAGTTCGGGTGCGTCGGCAGAACCGGCGGCAAGTGCCTGCAGCGCGGCGGAATAGGCGTCGTAAAGGGCACCGTGGGCATCCTCGCGCGGCAGCATCTTGAGCAGCAGCTCGTTGAGGTAGTAGCCGAGCAGCAGGCAGCGCCCGCCCAGCAAGGGCATGCCGCCGATCCACTCCACCTTCGCCAGGGTCTTGACCTCGCCGCCGCCGAACCAGCCCAGCTCAAGCGGCTGGAAAGACATCAGCATGCCGCGCATGGCCGAACGCGGACGCCGCGCGCCGCGCGCCAGCAGGGGTACGCGGCCGTGTTCGCGACTGAAGACATCGACCACCAGGCTGGTTTCGCTGTAAGGATGCAGGTGCAGGACGTAGGCGGCCTGACCGTCGACGCGCTTGCTACTCACCGTGTCAGTCGTACCCGAGCGATTTCAGGGCACGCTCGTCGTCGGCCCAGCCGCCCTTGACCTTGACCCAGGTTTCGAGCCAGACCTTGCCGCCGAACAGTGTTTCCATTTCCTTGCGCGCATCGGTGGAGATCCGTTTCAGGCGCTCGCCGCCGCGCCCGATCACAATAGGTTTGTGGCCGGATTTATCGACGATCACGGCGGCATGGATGCGGCGCAGTTCGCCTTCCTGCTCGAATTTCTCGACCTCGACGGCGATGCCGTAGGGGAGTTCTTCGCCGAGGTTGCGGAACAGCTTTTCGCGCAGGATCTCGGAGGCGAGGAAGCGCTCGTTGCGGTCGGTGATGTCGTCGGCATCAAAGATCGGCGACGCCTCGGGCAGGTAGGGGCGCGCCGCCAGCAGCAATTCGCGAATGCCGAGATCCTTCTCGGCCGACACCGGAAGGATTTCGGCGAAGTTGTGCAGAGCCGACAGCTTGGCGATGAAGGGCAGCAAGTCGGCCTTGTCGGCAAGGCGATCGATCTTGTTGATCACCAGCAGCACGGGCGTGGCCGCGGGAAGCATGCGCAGGATCTCGGCTTCGCCGCTGCCCCAGTGGCCGGCCTCGACCACCAGCAGGATAAGGTCGACGTCGGCAAAGGTGGCGGTGACGCTACGGTTCATCAGCCGGTTCAGGGCATTCTTGTGCGCCATCTGGAAACCCGGCGTATCGACGAATATGAACTGCGCATCGTCAGTGGTGAGAATGCCGTGGATGCGGTGGCGCGTGGTCTGCGCCTTCTTGGAGGTAATGCTGATCTTGGCCCCGACCAGGCGGTTGGTCAGCGTGGATTTGCCGACGTTGGGCCGTCCAATGACAGCCAGGTAGCCGGTGCGGAAGTCCTTGTTCATTTGCCTATCCCGGCGATGGCGCGCTCGGCCGCCTGCTGTTCGGCTGTGCGGCGGCTGGCGCCGGTGCCGGTGGTGCGCAAGCCGAGTTCCGGCACCGCGCATTCGACTTCGAATTCCTGGGCATGGGCTTCGCCACGGGTGGCCAGCAACTGGTAGCGCGGCAGCGGCAAATGGCGCCCCTGGAGGATTTCCTGCAAGGCGGTCTTGGGGTCCTTGCCAGACTTTTCCGGATCGATACGATCGAGCGCGCTTTGGTAGAGGCGCAAGACCATGGCCTGCGCCGGCTCGAATCCGGCATCGAGATAGACGGCACCGATCAGGGCCTCGAGCGCATCGGCAAGGATGGACGGGCGCCGGATGCCCCCACTCTTGACCTCGCCCTCGCCCAGTTGGAGGTAGTTGCCCAGTTCCAGACCCAGGGCGATCTCGGCCAGCGATTCCTGGCGCACCAGATTGGCGCGCAAGCGCGAGAGTTCGCCTTCGCGCAGACCGGGAAAGCTTAGGTACAGTCGTGCGGAAATGGCGCAGTCGAGAATCGAGTCGCCAAGAAATTCAAGCTGCTCGTTGTTGGGACTGCCGAAGCTGCGATGGGTAAGCGCCTGGCGCAGCAACTCGGGCCGCGAAAAGCCGTGGCCCAGCGCTGCTTCCAGCCGCTGCAGCTTCATTACTTGTTGCTGGCGCCCTCGAAATCGAAGACGAGGCTGACGTTCTTGAACAGCGGCACCTTGCGCGTGTAAGCGAATGAAATTACCAGTTCGCCGCCCTCCTTAGTAATGTCAAGGTCTTTTTCGGAGAGGCTCTTGATATTGTCGATTTCGGCTCGCTTGGCGTAGGCGGTGCGCACCTGGGCTACCGACGCATCCTTCAGACTGCCGTCGCCAGCTGTTGCCTTGACGGCCTTGACCACCGTGCCGTATTCCATGTACTCGGGAGCAACTTTCATCGCCAAAAGTGCGACCAATGCAACGGCCACACCGCCAAGCATCAATGTGTTCAGGCTAAAGCCACGCTGAAGTTTCATGCTCACCCCTAGTGAAACGAACCGATCCGTTTCAGATCGTTGAAGTTGAACCAGATGAAGAAGGCCTTGCCGACCAGATTTTCGTCCGGGACGAAACCCCAGAAGCGGCTGTCCTGCGAATTATCCCGGTTATCGCCCATCATGAAGTAGTGGCCGGCCGGAACCTCGCAATTCAAGCCTTCGCTATTGTAGTTACATTTTTCGCCATGAGGAAAGCGGTACACCTGCTGGATGTAGGACGGCGCGTCGGACTCGACCAGGATATGGTGCTCCACCGCGCCCAGCTTTTCGACGAAGCGGGGGGTATAGAACTTGCGGTCTTCGTCGAGGAAATCCCCGGCCTTTTGCTGGGGCACCTCCTGACCATTGATGAACAGCTTCTTGTTCTTGTACACCACCTTGTCGCCGGGCACGCCGACCACGCGCTTGATGTAGTCGAGGGTCGGGTCGGGCGGGTAACGGAAGACCACGACATCGCCGCGCTGGGGATTGTTGAGTTCCACCACTTTCTTGTTCAGCACCGGCAGGCGCACGCCATAGGTGAATTTGTTCACCAGGATGAAGTCGCCGATCAGCAGCGTTGGGATCATCGACCCGGAGGGAATCTTGAAGGGCTCGACAAGGAAGGAGCGAAGCAGAAAGACCGCGAGGATGACCGGAAAGAAGCTTCCGCCATATTCGACCCACCATGGATCGGGGGCGTCGGCGGCGCGCTTCTTGCGCGCATGAAAATGGTCGAAGGCCCAGACCACGCCGGTGGCAACCACCAGCCAGAACAGGATCAAAGCAAAGTTCATTTGTCCCCCACGCGCAGTACGGCGAGGAAAGCCTCCTGCGGGATCTCGACGCTGCCGACCTGCTTCATGCGCTTTTTGCCGGCCTTCTGTTTTTCCAAAAGCTTCTTCTTGCGCGTGATGTCGCCGCCGTAGCACTTGGCGAGCACGTCCTTGCGCATGGCCTTGACGTTTTCGCGTGCAATGATGTTCGAGCCGATCGCCGCCTGGATGGCAACGTCGTACATCTGGCGCGGGATCAGCTCGCGCATCTTGGCGGCCAGCTCGCGGCCCCGGTAGGGCGCGTTGGCACGATGCACGATCAGCGACAGCGCATCGACCTTGTCGCCATTGATTAGCACGTCGAGCTTGACCACGTCGGCCGCGCGGTACTCCTTGAACTCGTAGTCGAGGGAGGCATAGCCGCGCGAGACGGACTTCAGCTTGTCAAAGAAGTCCATCACCACTTCAGCCATCGGCATGTCGTAAGTCAGCTGCACCTGGCGGCCGTGGTAGGCCATGTTCACCTGGGTACCGCGCTTCTGCTCGCAGAGCGTGATCACCGCGCCAAGGTATTCCTGCGGCACGAAAATCTTGGTGGTGATGATGGGCTCGCGGATCTCCTCCATCTTCTGCACTTCCGGCAGCTTGGCCGGGTTTTCCACCTGCAGGGTGCTGCCGTCGCGCATCAGGACTTCATACACGACCGTCGGTGCAGTGGTGATCAGGTCTTGGTCGAACTCGCGCTCGAGGCGTTCCTGCACGATCTCCATGTGCAGCAGGCCAAGGAAGCCGCAGCGGAAACCGAAGCCGAGCGCCTGCGAAACTTCCGGCTCGTAGTGCAGCGAGGCGTCGTTGAGCTTGAGCTTTTCCAGCGAGTCGCGCAGGCTGTCGTACTGGTTGGATTCGACCGGGTAGAGACCGGCAAAGACCTGCGACTTGATTTCCTTGAAGCCGGGCAGCGGTTCGGCAGCGCGGCGCTCGACGGTGGTGACCGTGTCGCCCACCTTGGCGGCGTCGAGTTCCTTGATGCCGGAGATGATGAAGCCGACCTCGCCGGCACGCAGTTCCGGGCGAGTGATCGACTTCGGCGTGAACACCCCGACCTGCTCGCACAGATGTTGCGAGCCGGTGGACATCAGCAGGATCTTGTCCTTGGCGCGCAGGCTGCCGTCGACCACCCGCACCAGCATCACGACGCCGACATAGTTGTCGAACCAGGAATCGATGATGAGCGCTTTCAGTGGCGCCGCCGGGTCGCCCTTGGGCGGGGGGATGCGGGCGATCACGGCTTCCAGCACGTCATCGACGCCAAGGCCGGTCTTGGCGGAACAGAGGATGGCGTCGGTGGCATCGATGCCGATCACATCTTCGATTTCGGTGCGCGCATTGTCCGGATCGGCGGCGGGCAGGTCGATTTTGTTCAGCACCGGCACCACCTCGACGCCCAGTTCGATTGCGGTGTAACAGTTGGCGACCGTCTGCGCTTCGACGCCCTGGGAGGCATCTACCACCAGCAGTGCGCCCTCGCAAGCGGACAGGGAGCGGCTGACTTCGTAGGAGAAATCGACGTGGCCCGGGGTGTCGATCAGGTTCAGGTTGTAGGTCTTGCCGTCACGTGCCGTATAGCTCAGGGCGGCGGTCTGCGCCTTGATGGTGATGCCGCGTTCGCGCTCGATGTCCATCGAGTCCAGCACCTGGGCTTCCATTTCGCGGTCCGAAAGCCCGCCGCAACGATGGATGATGCGATCGGCCAGGGTCGATTTGCCGTGGTCGATGTGCGCGATGATGGAGAAGTTTCGGATGTGGTCCATGAGCTTTAGACTGGCATCAACCCGTCGCATCGGGTATCATTACCAGACGTACTAAATTGATTAGTTTCAGTTTTTTGTATCAATTGATTTCGTTTCGTCTCAATCAAGCTCAGGCAAATGCGGGTAGAAATGCGGGTAAGACGTTTTTGCCCAGAAAATCCTACCCGCAAATTCGCCCGAAACGCAGGCAGCACAACGGTTTCCGCTTTCTGTCATCGACCATCCAATAGGGGGTAGCCATGCTGACCAACACTGAAGTAGCAAAGGCCAAGAAAGCTGCGAAGGCTTACAAGCTCACAGACGGGGGCGGATTGTACCTTGAAGTCACCCCGGCTGGCGGGAAGTACTGGCGATATCGCTTCCGAATCAATGGCAAGGAAACGATTTTTACCCTCGGCGACTACCCTACGCTCTCCCTCGTTGAAGCGCGCGAACAGCACCAGGCGGCGAGGAAGCTGGTCAGGGCGGGAAACAACCCAACGATCCAGAAGAAAGCCGAGCAAGCCGCCAAACGGTACGAATCTGCCAACACGTTCGCCGCGGTCGCACAGGAATGGTACGAAGCCAAGTCTGGCAAGTGGTCGGACGGGTACGGCAACCACGTCAAAGTGATCCTTGCCAACGATATCAACCGCTACATCGGCGATCTGCCGATCAAGGACATCAAGACGCCAACGGTCTACGACGTAATCCGGCGTATCGAAAAGCGGCAAGCTCCAACCCGCGCCATTCTTGCTCGCCAGATCATCGGTTCGGTGTTCAAGCTGGCGATCCTGACCCATCGCGCCGACTTCAACGTCGCCGATCCGATCAAGGGTGAAATTGCTCGGCGTGTCGTGGAGCACCGGAAACATCTTGACCATGAAACCCTGCCCGACTTCCTGCGCAAGCTGGAGGACTACACAGGACACCGCACGACGGCTATCGCCATGAAGCTACTGATGCTGACTGCTGTTCGTCCCGGCGAACTATGCGGCGCGGCTTGGTCGGAATTCAACATCGAACGCGCCGAATGGCGGATACCCCCAGAGCGGATGAAGATGCGGGAATTGCACATCGTCCCTCTTTCCGATCAAGCACTCGCGCTGCTAGCCGAACTTCGGGACCAGACTGGCAGTGGGCAGTTTCTATTCCCGACCCAGAGCACCAAGTCGCAAACCATCCCCCCCGCCACACTGCGAAACGCAGTTACCAAGCTAGGGTACGCCGATAAATTCAGTCCGCATGGTGCGCGCGGCACGTTCTCCACGATGTGCAACGAGGCGGGGTTCCGGTCCGACGTAATTGAGCGGCAGCTCGCCCATGCGGAACGCAACAACGTCCGTGCCTCCTACAATCAGGCCGAATACATGCCAGAACGCAAAAAAATGATGCAGTGGTGGGCCGACAACTTGGATGCGTTGGCACGAGGGGCAAAGGTTATTCCCTTCCCCAAGGTGGCGTAATGCCAACCAAGGAACGAAGGCTTCGCGAAGAAGCCAAGAAGCGTGAATTGGCCGAACTCGCAGCCTCCCTCCCGACACGGACACGCAAGGCACCGCTTGCAAATGCTTTTGGAGCGGCGCTCGATACAGACCCCGTTTTGAATCTTCGCGGCGGATTACTGTGCGTTAGCCCTGATGGAGAGGTCGCAATCAATACCCGTGCTATGCGTATTAAATTTAGTAACAACGCGAATGATGATCGCCTAAAGCTCAGAGGGCAGATTGCTCGTACGTTGAAAGTTAAATATTCGCTCATATGGAATAAGCGGGGAGCGGCAAAGAAAATTGCCATCGAATCAGGGTTAGCGGTAACAACGATACGCGGATACATGCGCGACTTTCCCTAAATCGGCAGGGCCAGCAGGAGGCCCTAACCGAACATGCGGTAATGCGGCCTGATTTCACTGGAGGCCGCAATGTACAAATCGAAACACGCCGCAACCCTTGCTGCATTTGATTCCCTTCCCTGTTGACGCGCACTGAAAAGTACCCGGAAATCGAGGTGGCTGCGCGCTGAAAAATACCCGGGGTGTTCAACTCGCCTGCTTTCAAACGAGCAGGGCGTAAGGGAGATGATCACCATGAATTTACTGGGTAAGGTAAGGCGGTTGAGGTATCGGGACGGGCTGAACCTGTCCGAGATCGAAAGGCGGACGGGGCTGACGCGCAAGACCATCCGCAAGTGGTTGAAGGCGCCGTAAGGCATCGAGCCGGAGTATCGAAGGAAGCGCGGCGAGACCAAGATTGGGCCGTTTGCCGAACGGCTCATCAAGATGCTGGAAACAGACGCGCGGCGTCCGGTGCGGGACCGGCGCACGGCCCTGAAGCTCCATGCCGAGTTGAAGACGCAGGGGTTCGATGGGGACTACAGTCGGGTTACCGAATTCATTCGCACCTGGCGGGACGGCGGCGGAGCGGCTGTCACCAAGGCGTTCGTGCCGCTGCAATTCGAGCCGGGCGAAGCCCATCAGTTTGACTGGAGCGAAGAGCATCTGGTCATTGGTGGCGTGTGGCGCAAGCTGATCGTCGCCCACCTCAAGCTCTGCTACAGCAAAGCCTTTGTCGTGCAGGCGTACCCGGCGCAGAGTCATGAAATGTTGTTCGATGCGCATGCCCGGTCATTTGCCGCGCTGGGCGGGATACCGCGCCGTGGCATCTATGACAACATGAAAACCGCGGTCGACAAGGTCAAGAAGGGCAAGGCGCGGGTCGTCAATACGCGCTTTGCCGCGATGGCCTCGCACTACCTGTTCGATCCCGATTTCTGCAACGTCGCCTCGGGATGGGAGAAAGGTGTCGTCGAGAAGAACGTGCAGGACAGTCGGCGGCGCATCTGGCAGGACGCTGGAAACGTCAGGTTCAGTTCCTTCACCGAACTGAACCTGTGGCTGCTGGCCCGGTGCCGGGCGCTCTGGCAGGAACTCAAGCACCCGGAGTACGACCTGACCCTGGCCGAGATGCTCGAACAGGAACAGCCGAGCCTGATGCCGATGATCGTGCCGTTTGACGGCTATGTCGAGACCCTCGGTAAGGTGTCGAGCACCTGCCTGGTTACCTTCGACCGCAACCGTTACTCGGCGCCCTGTGAGTTGGTCGGGCAGATGATCGGCATCCGCGTCTATCCGGAGCGGATTGACTTGGTCGCCCACGATATGGTGGTGGCCAGCCACCTGCGCAGTTTCAGCCGTGCCGAGACCCGCTACGACTGGCAACACTACATTCCGTTGGTCGAGCGCAAGCCGGGAGCGCTCCGTAACGGCGCTCCGTTTGCCGACATGCCGGCACCGATGCAGAAACTGCGCGGCTTGCTGCTCAAGCGCGAAGGCGGCGACCGGATCATGGCCAAGGTATTGGCCGCCGTTCCCAAGCATGGTCTGGAAGAAGTCCTGGTCGCCGTCGAGTTGGTTCTTGAATCCGGCATTCCGAGCGCCGAGCATATCGAGAACGTGCTCAACCGACTCAAGGCCGCACCACCGCCGCCGCGGATTGAGTCGGCACTGACCGTGGAGGAAGTACCCGTCGCCGATACCCACCGCTATGACCGTCTGCGTTTGGAGGTGAGCCATGCGTGATGTGACTGCCGAACTCAAGGAATTGCGCCTGTACGGCATGGCCGGCGCGTGGGAGGAAGTCGCCGCCGACGGCAATGGCGTCGGTGTCCAGACCTCGCGCTGGCTGATCGAACATCTGCTGCAGGCCGAGCATGCCGACCGGCATGTCCGGTCGGTTCAATACCAACTGCACTCGGCCAAGTTCCCGGTGCATCGTGACTTGGCCGGCTTCGACTTCACGCAGTCCAAGGTCGAGGAGCGTCTGATCGACGAACTGGCGACATTGGCCTTCACCGGCCAGGCCCACAACGTCGTGTTCATCGGTGGCACGGGCACCGGCAAAACGCACCTCGCCACCGCCCTGGGCATCTCGGGCATCACACAACACGGCAAGCGAGTGAGGTTCTACTCGACGGTCGATCTGGTCAATCTCCTGGAGCAGGAGAAGGCGGCGGGCAAGGCAGGCAGACTGGCCTTCTCCCTGTTGCGCATGGATCTGGTGATCCTCGATGAACTCGGCTACCTGCCGTTCAGTCCGTCGGGCAGCGCCTTGCTGTTCCATCTGCTCTCGAAGCTCTACGAGCACACCAGCGTGATGATCACGACCAACCTGGCCTTTGGGGAGTGGGCCAGTGTCTTCAACGACGCCAAGATGACTACGGCGATGCTCGACCGGCTTACCCACCACTGCCACATCGTTGAGACGGGCAACGAGTCGTACCGCTTCCGCCACAGCACGGCTACGGCGAAATCACGCATCAAGGCTCGGGAGCAGAGCAAGCGCGGCAAGCAAACTGCCGACGAGCCGTTCTGATCCGATCCCGCGTGGGGAAATCCGCTCCGGGCTACGCCCTACGCGGCTTCCCCCACGCAACTTCCCACCATCCAACGGGAGATACCACTATCAGGATTGCGCTAAACTTCTTCGCAGCTGCCAACATGACGGGCAGCTAAAGTCCCTGGGTAAATTTCAACGCGCACCGCTGGGTACTTTTAAACGCGCGCCGACA
>CAIVQO010000046.1 GCA_903908065.1 uncultured beta proteobacterium
CACTTGTGCCTTGAATGTCGGCGAGTGGTTCCGCCTCTTCCTTCTTGCCATGCTCTTGCTCCAAGTTAGGGCCGCAATGCGACCGTTTCGGGGCAAGGCTATCACTCATCTCACTGTCCGATTTTGCGGGGCCGGCTCTAACTTAGCTTGGACCTGAGCTACGTGGGTGGCGAAACCGAATGGCAGAGATAGGTTCATTGCCGCCCAACATTCCTGCACAGGCAACTACCGCTTCTGGCCGATTGCAGCCCCAATCTCTCCGCAGCTGAAGGTCGAACGCATGCAGGGCGCCGCCGATTTGGCGGACGCCGCCGCGAGGAGCCGTGCCAGGGTTTGTCCGCCGGCGATGTCCGACGACGCTGCCAGCTTCATCGGCAGCGGCTAGTTTCGCCGGCGGCCTGACGCGGCCCCGCAGCAAGGGGGGAGCGCGGGGTTTCGCGAGGCCAATTGATTGGCCTTGCGCCGCGCGAACCGGCGAGACTCTGGCGAGCCCTCCTCCGCAGGGCGGGAGCCCATGAGGTGGCGCCCTGCATGCGTCCGGCCGGGCCCACCACGAATTCGCCGTATCACCAGCGCCGACTATCCACTCGGCGACAAAACACATTTGCGGGGGCCACCACTTGGCGACCCGGTGCGCTTAACCCGCCGCGCGGTACTCGTTGGCGAGCTTGCCTATGCCCTCGATGATCACCTCCACGGTGCTGCCCGGTTTCATCGGCATGGCGCCGAGCGAGGTGCCGCAGATAATCACGTCGCCCGGTTCCAGGGTCATGTCCTGCGAGATCAGCGAGACCAGCTGCGCCGGGTTGAAGATCATGTCGGCGAACGGATAGCGCTGGCGCTCGCGGCCGTTGAGCAGGGTCACCAGCTCGCCGCCGGCCGGGTCGAAATCGGTCTCGACCACCGGGCCGAAGACGCCGAAGGTGTCGAAGCTCTTGGCCCGCGTCCATTGCGCGAAGCTTTCGTCGCGCTTGAGCAGTTCGGGCGCGGTGACGTCGTTGGCGCAGCTGTAGCCGAAGATGTGGGCCGGCGCGTCGGCGACGCTGACCGCCTTGGTCTTCTTGCCGATCACCACCGCCAGCTCGCCTTCATACACCACGCGGCCGTCGTGGCTGGTGGGCGCCAAGATGGGCTGGCCGTGAGCGCAGTAGCTGTTGGCGCCCTTGATGAAGTACAGCGGTTCGGGCGGGATCGCGTTGCCGTTCTTTTCCGCCGCGGCGCGGAAGTTGTTCCACAAACCGATCATCTTCGAGGGCCGCGTCGGCGTCAGCCATTCGATGGCATCCAGCGCGAACTCCTCGCCGCTGGCCCGCTTCTCGCCGAACAATTCGCCTTCATAAGCCTGTACCTTGTCGCCGGCGAGCACGCCGAAGCGCTCCACGCCGCCAACCCGAAACCGCATCCACTTCATCGCTTCGCTCCTGTAGTCAGTCCGGCCGCACGGTACTCGCGTCCTGGCCGAACAGTATCTTTTTCTCGGCGTCGGTGATCACCGGCGCGGGATTGATTTTTTCGACCAGGGCATAGGCGCGCTTTGTCGCCGGCCGCTCGCGGATGGCCTCGAACCAGCGCTTGAGATGGGGGAAGTCGTCGAGGTTCTGTCCCTGCTTCTTGTGCGGCACTATCCACGGGTAGCAGGCCATGTCGGCGATGGAGTAGTCGCCAGCGACGAACTCGCGGTCGGCCAGCCGCTTGTTGAGCACTGCGTAGAGGCGCGCCGTCTCCTTGGTATACCGCTCGATGGCGTAGGGCACCTTCTCCGGCGCGTACTGCGTGAAATGGTGGTTCTGCCCGGCCATCGGCCCCAAGCCGCCCATCTGCCAGAACAGCCACTGAATGGTCTCGGTGCGCCCGCGCAGGTCGCCGGCGATGAAGCGGCCGGTCTTGTCGGCGAGGTAGAGCAGGATGGCGCCGGATTCGAACAGCGCTACCGGTGCACCGCCATCGCTCGGGGCGTGGTCGACGATGGCCGGGATGCGGTTGTTGGGCGAGATCCGGAGGAAGTCCGGCGCGAACTGCTCGCCCTTGCCGATGTTGATCGGCACGATGCGGTGTTCGATGCCGGTTTCTTCGAGGAACAGGGTGATCTTGTGGCCGTTGGGGGTGGTCCAGTAGTAGAGGTCGATCATGGGTTCTCCTTCTTGTGGTCGGCGATGCGCCGCGCCGCTTCGCGCGCCCAGAGCGCATAGAGTGGCGGGCCGGGGTGGAAGCCGTCGCTGGCCATGGCCGACACGTCCATGGTGCCATGGTCCAGTTCCAGGTAGTCGCAGCCCGGACGCTCCCGGGCCAGGCCGGCCAGTACGCGGTTGAAGTCGCGGGCACGGGCGCCGACGTACCAGCGCAGCGGTTGCGGCAGGGCAGGAAAGCGATGCATCGGCGGCAGGGCGCTGAGGATGATGTGGCCGGCGCCGAACTGTTCGCGCAGCCGGTCAATCAGGACCAACTGTTGTCGCCGCCATGTCGCCAGTGGCAGGCGGCCGGTGACGTCGTTCACCCCCAGCGAAGTGACGACCACGTCGAAGCCGGTGGCCGGTTCCTGCGCCAGGCGGCGCAGGATGTCGCGCGTGGTGGCTCCGGTGAAGGCCAGCAGCTTCCAGCGCAGGTGGAAAGTCGGCGCTAGCGACACGGCGAGCTGCCCGGCCAGCGCGCGATCCTGCGTGTCAGTACCCACTCCGGCGGCGGCCGAGTCACCAAGCACCAGCAAGCGCAGCTCGGGGCCGCTGCCGATAGCGCCCTCGCGCTCGCCGTCTGGTTCGGGCAGGATCGGCACTTCGCGCCGTACCCGCTTGCCCTGGGCCAGCAGCACCGGGCCGAGCGCAATCGTTGCCACAGTGTGGCGCAAGCTCACGGCTGGTTGTGCGTGCCCGAGCGCACGGCGAGGAAGACTTCGCGCAGGAACAGGCCCAGCGCCGCGATCATGGCCAGCATGGCGGCGATGAACAGGGCCGCCACGCTGCGCGCCAGATCGACGCCGAGCAGGGCGCCGAGGAAGGCGCCCGCCACCACCATGCAGACCAGCAGGGCTGAGAGCACGGCGCAGAAAATCGCGTAATACACCTGGGCGCTGCGCCGCACCAGCATCGCGATCTCTTTCTCGGCCGCCGGATTGGACTGGGCGTCGGCGGCATCCAGCCGTTCCCGCACCACGCGTCGCCGGTCAACAATGCGCCCCAGGCGGGTGTTGAGGGCGTTGATCATGGTGGCGATGGCCGTCAGCAGGAACACCGGCGCCACGGCGAGCTGGATGACGCGGCTGATATCGGTCAGGTGGGAATCCATGGGCGCTGGCAGGCTCCGGCAAGGAAAGACCTGAATCACACCAGATTATTGACAGGACGGGAAGAGGCCGGCAAGCGGAACTATTTCACGCCGGAGTGAAAATCTCTGATAAAAACTAGCATTATTTGATCAAAAGTGATATTGTTCGTCCCACGGTGGCATCGATGATGCCTAAGAGCAACAGGGATTCGCAGCAAGCGAGACCAACATGTCCAGGGAAAAATTCATCGAAAGAAGTTTCTGCACCACGCGCGAGGCCGCCGAGATGCTCGGCATCTCGCTGCGCACGGCACAGCTGTGGTCGGAGAGCGGCCTGCTTGATGCCTGGAAGACCAGCGGCGGGCACCGGCGGATTTCCCGCCAGTCGATCGAGCGACTGCTCAGCGGGCGCGCCAGCGATCTGCCGACGCGCGCCGATCCGGGTGGCGACACCAGTGCCGAAGCGTTCGGCGTAATGGTCGTCGAGGACGACCCGGACCTGCGGCGGCTTTACGAAATCAAGCTGCGCGGCTGGCCGATGAAGCCCAACGTGGTCACCGCCGGCGACGGCTACGAAGCCCTGGTGCTGCTCGGCCTCAAGCGCCCCGACATGCTGATCGCCGACCTGCAGATGCCCGGGCTGGACGGCTTTCGCATGCTGCGCACCATCCAGGGCGCACCCGAACTCGCCGGCATGAAGATCGTGGTCGTCAGCGGCCTCGATCCGGACGATATCGAACAACGCGGCAGCGTGCCTGCCGGCATTCCCATCCTGCCCAAGCCAGTCCCCTTCGACCGGCTGGCCACCCTGGCCGGGCAAATACTTGCCGAACGCGGCAAAGCAGAAAACGCAAGGAAGGAGAGCTGAAATGAACAAGGTACTTCTCGTCGATGACCATTCCGACATCCGCCGCCTGATCCGCATCACACTGGGCAAGGATTTCGAGGTGCTCGAAGCCGAGGACGGGATGACCGGCCTGGAAATCGCGCGCAAGCAGAAACCCGACCTGGTCGTGCTCGACGTCATGATGCCGGGCGAGATGGACGGCTTGCAGGTGCTCGACGCGATCAAGGCCGACCCGACGCTGGCCCAGACGCGGGTAATCATGGTCACCGCGCGCGGCCAGGCCCGCGACTACGAAGATGGCATGCAGCGCGGCGCCGACGCCTACTTCATCAAGCCATTCAGCCCCCTGCAACTGATTGCCGCGATCAAGCACGCCCTGGCCAGCCAGCCATGAATGCGGTGCTCCACGACGGGGACAAGCAGGCGCCCGCCGGCGGGCAGACGGTGCGCCTGCCGGGCAGTTCGCGCTCCGTTTCCCTGCATGAGCAGTTGTACCGCTACGCCGACGACCTGCAGTTGATGATCGAACGCAACACCGAGCTTGCGGCCGACAACGACGAACTGCGCGAATCTTCCGAGCGCCTCCTGGAAAGCCGCGAGGAGCTCGATGCGATCCTGCAGACTTCGCTCGACATCCACCTGATCACCGATGCGGCCGGTGGCATCCTGCAATCCAACCCGGCCAGCCGGTCGCTGGCGCCGGCAGAAAAGCTCCAGCACAGCAACCTTGGCGACTGGGTTGAGGCGGCGCACATGGCCGACTTCGTCGCCCTGCACTCCAATGTCTTGCGCAGCCACTCGTGTCCGGAGCAGGGCGTCGAACTGCACCTGCGCCGGGACGACACGCAACGCCCGCCGCTGATCGTCACCGCCCGGGTACTGGCAGTGCGGCGCGGCGACAACCTGCGCCACCTGCACTGGATCCTGCGCGACGTCACCTACCTGCGCGAGACCGAGTTCGAAACCCGCATCGCCTCGATGGTGTTCAAGAACGCGATGGAGGGCGTCATGATCACCGATGTCGAGGGCGGCATACTGGCGGTCAATGGCGCCTTCAGCACCATCACCGGCTACAGCGCCAGCGAAGCCCTGGGCCGGAGCCCGAGCTTCCTCGCCTCGGGCCACCAAAGCCACGAGTTCTACCAGGCCTTCTGGAGCTCGCTGCGCAGCACCGGCTCCTGGCAGGGCGTGCTGTTCAATCGCCGCCGCAACGGCGAGACCTATCCGGAACGGCTGACGGTCAATGCCGTGCGCGATACCGATGGCGACATCCTCAGCTACATCGCCGTGTTTTCCGACCTGTCGCAGCAAGCGCGCGTGCCCGAGCAGGAAGCCTTCCTGTCCCATCACCGCGACCCGCTGACCCAGGTTGCCAACCGGCAGCTGCTCGAAGACCGGCTGGAACGACTGGCTTCGCTGTCGCGCCGTTCGGGCATCCCCTTCGGCCTGCTGCGCATCGACATCGACGGCTTTTCCCGCGTGAATGCTGAGCATGGCCATCTCTCGGGCGACCGCCTGTTGCGCGCGGTTGCCGAGCGTCTGGTGGCGGCGGTGCGCGAATCCGACACCGTGGCCCGCCTGGGCGCCGACGATTTCGTGCTGCTGGCACCCGGCATGGCTCAGGCGGACGACGTAAACCGCTTGGCCGCCAAGCTGATCGACGCCTTGCGGCAGCCGGTCCACATCGACGACAAGGAGATCGGCATAACGGTCAGCCTGGGGTGCGCCATGTTTCCCGAGCATGGTTACGACGTAGATCGCCTGCTCGAAAGTGCCCGGCAAGCGCTGGACCGCGCCAGGTCCGGCGGCGGCAACCGCTGCGAAATTTTTGACGCATCGCTCCAGACTCCAACACTCGTGCCCGGATCATCATGAACGACATGTCTTCCCTCACCCGCCGGCGCCTGCTGGGCGCCCTATGCGGCAGCGCCGCCCTGGCCGCACTTCCCGTGCGGGGCCAGGCCGGCAATCCGATACGCATCGGCCTCAGCGCGGAATTCGGCATGCAGGGCAGCCACGCCGCGCAATCAATCGAGAAGGGCATCCTGCTGGCGATCGACGAGATCAACGCCGGCGGCGGCGTGCTTGGCCGTCCGCTGGCGCTGGAAAAGCGAGACGATCGCGGCGTGCCCGCGCGCGGCGTGGACAACCTCACCGAGTTCGCGGCGATGTCCGACCTGGTGGCCGTGTTCTGCGGCCGCTTCTCGCCGGTCGCCATCGAACAGGCGCCGGTGGCCAACCGCCTTGGCGTGCTGCTGCTCGATCCATGGGCGGCAGCGGACGGCATCGTGCAGCAGCCGGCGCCCAACTATGTGTTTCGGGTCTCGGCCAATGACAGCTGGGCGATGCAGACCCTGCTTGACCATGCCCGTCGCCGCCAATACCGCAAGCTTGCCCTGCTGCTGCCCAACACGGCCTGGGGCCGCAGCAGCGAAGCCGCCGCCCTGGCCCACGCCAGGAGCGATGCCGGACTGCGTCTGGCCTCCTATTGGTACAACTGGGGTGACTCGGATTTCGCGCCGCGCCTGCAACAGCTGCGCAGCGAAGGTGCGCGCGCCCTCATCATGGTCGCCAACGAAAGCGAAGGCGCCCATGTGGTGCGGGCCATGGCGGCCCTGCCGCCCGAGCAGCGCATTCCCATCATTTCGCACTGGGGCATCGCCGGGGGCGACTTCGCCAACACGGCCGGCAAGGCGCTGGAGGCGGTGGACCTGGTGGTGGTCCAGACCTTCAGCTTCAGCGGCAACAGCAACCCCCGGGCCAAGGCCGTGGCCGCTGCCTTACCGAAGCGCTTTGGCCACGACGTGGCTGCACTGCGCGGCCAGGTCGGCTTCGCCCACGCCTACGACCTCACTTACCTGCTGGCAGGTGCCCTGCGCAAGGCCGGCAATACCGGCCGCGCCGCCGTACGTGACGCACTGGAAAGTATCGACAGCCATGACGGCCTGGTGCGCAACTATCGCAAACCCTTCGGTCCCAACGATCACGAGGGCCTCGATCGCGCGCAGATGTTCCTCGCCCGCTTCGATGCCGAGGGCAACCTGAGGGCCATCCCCAGGTAACGGGGTCCGGACATGGCGGCCGACGTTTCGCGCGAAGAGGTGGAGCGCATCCTGCAGGGTATCAACATACCGCCGCGGCCAAGCCTGCTGGGCGAAGTCGATCGTGAATTGGGCCATGCGGATCCGGATTTGCGGCGTACGGCAGCGCTGATCGGCAAGGATGTCGCACTTTCGGCGGCGGTTCTGAAGACGCTGAATTCGCCGCTGTTCGCCCTGCGTTCCAGGGTCGCCAACATTCCGCAGGCGGTGATGCTGCTGGGCGCACGCAACACCCGCTGCGTGATATCCGGGCTGGTATTGCGCAACAGCCTGAGCAGCGCCGCCGCGAGCCTGGAACGGTTTTGGGACAGTGCGGAAAAAGTGGCATCGATCAATGCCTATATCTGCACCCGGCTGCCGCGCGCGCCGCGCGAGGAGGCCTATGCCCTCGGCCTGTTTCGTGACTGCGGAATCCCGCTGCTGATGCAGCGCTTCCCCGACTATCGCGAAACCCTCAAGCTGGCGGCCAACCATGAACGCGCCCTGACCGAGGTGGAGCGCGTACGCCATGGCACTACGCACAATGCGGTTGGCGGTATCGTCGGCCGGAACTGGGGCCTGAGCGATGCCGTGTGCCAGGCGATCCACCATCACCATCGGCCGATGGTTGTCGCCGAGGACAGCGTGCTTCCGTTGGTCAAGACCCTTGTGGCGGTCAATTTCCTCGCCGAGCACATCATCGAAACCAGCTTGAACCTGCGTCCCGATCCCTTGTGGGAGGCCCATGCTGGTTCCGTCCTGGACCATCTTGAGATGAGCGACGACGTCTATTACGAGATCGAGGAAAATGCATTGGCGATGTTCAACTAGCATCGCCCAATCGACATCCCCCCGCGCTTTGCCTTCCCGATGAACGCCGCCAAAACCTTCCTGAGTGTCCTGACTAACCGCTACCTGCAGCTCGACTTGCGCGGCAAGCTGACCGTGGCGCTAATCGGCGGCACCCTGATGCTGGGCATGGTGGTGACGATCACCGCCTATGTCGCCGCGCGCCACCAGAATACCACGCAGAGCCAGATGCTGCTCGAAGCGCGTGGCAAACTGGAAATGCGCGAAATCGAACTGACCCTGTCCGGCATGGTCGACCTCGCGGAATCGATCGCCACCAACACCGTCACCGCCAACGCCCTGGCCGATTCGCGCGGACGGGAGATCTACCTGACGCCGCTGTTGCGCAACCAGAAGCTTGCCGTTCCCGGCGCCAGCCTGACGGTGGTGGATTACCGCGGCCGCCCGGCCGCCAGCAGTGCCGATCCGGCACCGGATTACACCAGGGATGCCGACTTCGCCGCGATGATGGCGAGCGGAAAGCCGCGGGCCGGCATCCTGCGCGGCCCCGGCCCGGCGGCGCTGCAACTGGCCTTGCCGATCCGCTATCGGCTCACGGAGCAGACCGAGGGCGGCGTGATGATGCGCATCCCGCTGGCCGGCCTGCTGGCGCCGTCGAATGCCATCGACGGACACTGGCTGAAGGATGCCGGAGGCCAGCTGGCAGCCGGAGAGATCCCGGAACACGCCCATTTTTCGGTGGACGTACCGCTGTCGCTGCCGAGTTCGCTCGCCGGCGTGCCGCTCACTCTCAGCGTGGCGCACGACCGTGCCGATGCGATGCGTTCGGTGCAGATCCTGATGGGCGTGTTCCTGCTGATCGGCGTGTTCGTGGTGGCTGCGGTGGTGGCCTTCGCCCGTGCCGGGGCGCGCTTCATCACCGCGCCGCTGGGCGACATCGCCCTGGCTGCCGAGCAGATTGCCGCCAGCGGCCGCCCCGTGGCGCGCCTGCCGGACCGCGGCAAGGATGAATTCGGGCGCATCGCGGTGGCCTTCAACACCATGGTCGATCGCCTCGCCGAATCTTATGCAGAGCTGGAAAACCGCGTCGCCGAACGTACCCGTGATTACGAGGAAAGCCGCCACGAGGCCGAAAAAGCCAGCAACCTGCTGCGCGAAGCCGTGCAGAGCATCGCGCTGGGTTTCACCATTTATGACGAGAACGACCGCCTGGTGCTGTGCAACGATGCCTACCTGAGCTTCTACGAGGCCAGCCGCGACCTGATCGTTCCTGGCGCCAGCTTCGAGGACATCGTTCGCCGCGGTGCCGAGCGTGGACAATATGTCGAGGCTGCCGGGCGGGTTGACGAGTGGGTGGCCCAGCGTGTCGCCCAACACCAGGGCGCCCGGGGCGAGGTGATCGAGCAACAGCTGGGCGACGGGCGCTGGCTGATGATCGTCGAGCATCGTACGCCGAGCGGCTACATCGTCGGCAACCGCATCGACATCACCGAGCTCAAGGCCGCCACCGAAGCCCTGCGCCAGCGCGAGCTGTACCTGCGCGCCACGCTCGACAACCTGCCCTTCTTCTTCTGGCTCAAGGATGCCGACAGCCGCTTCCTGGCGGTGAACCAGGTCTTCGCCACGGCCTGCGGCCGGTCCGGCCCGGAGGAAGTGGTCGGCCTCACCGACCACGACGTCTGGCCTCCCGACCTGGCGCTGCGTTATCGGACCGACGACCTCGAGGTGATGGCCAGCCGCCACGAAAGATCGGTCGAAGAGCCCGTGGCGGGCGGCGCGGACGCCGGCTGGATCGAAACCTACAAGAAGCCGGTGATCGCGCCCGACGGCAGCATCCTTGGCACGGTCGGCTTCGCCCGCGACATCAGCGATCGGCGGCGCGCAGAAGCGCGCGCTCACGAACATGCGGAACAGCTCAACGCAATTTTCGACCTGAGTCCGGACGGCTTCGTCTCCTTCGACGGTGCGCGTTGCGTCAAGTACGTCAGTCCGGCATTCAGCCGCCTCACCGGACTGGAAGCGCAGGCCTGCATCGGGCTGGAAGAAGCCGTTTTCGCCGAGCGTCTCGCGGCGCTATGCATCCCCGAAGCGCGCTTCGCCGGGGTGGCGCCGCTGCGCCAGCCGCGCAAGATCGAACGCCACACGCCTGGCGCCACCCATGAGCGGCGCCAGACCATCGAGATCACCGGTCCGGGGCGCCGGGTGCTCGAAGTCGGACTGCGCGAGTCGCGCGCGGAAACCGTTTCCCAGATCCTCTACCTGCGCGACATCACGCACGAATCCGAGGTCGACCAGCTGAAGAGCGAATTCCTGTCCACCGCCGCGCACGAACTGCGCACGCCGATGGCCAGCATCTACGGCTTTGCCGAGTTGATGTTGGCGCAGGAGTTCGAACCCGAAGAGCAGCGCGAATTCCTTGCCACCATCTTCCGCCAGTCCGAACTGATGATCTCGATCATCAACGAACTGCTCGACCTGGCCCGCATCGAGGCCCGGCGCGGCAAAGATTTCAACATCCAGCGCATCGACCTGCGGGAACTGTTGCGCGAAGTCCTCGGCGGCTTCAAGTCACCCGACGGGCGGCCGTCGCCGCAGGAACCGGCGCCCAACGGCCCGCGCTGGGTGCGCGGCGACCGGAAGAAGCTCACCCAGGCGATCGGCAACGTGCTGTCGAATGCATACAAATATTCCCCCGCCGGCGGCACTGTGGGCATCGACCTGCCGGAATCCGGCGAACAGCTCGGCATCCGCATCACCGACCACGGGATCGGCATGACTCCAGAGCAGCTGGATCGCGTTTTCGAACGCTTTTATCGCGCCGACAGCTCGGGCAAGATTCCCGGCACGGGCCTGGGCATGAGCATCGTCAAGGAAATCGTCGAACTCCATGGCGGCCATATCGAACTCGACAGCAAAGTCGGCGCCGGCACCACGGTGACGATCTGGCTGCAGCCGCCTGCGGCAACGCCTGACGAAGCCGCGACTCCCCCTACCGCGCAGAAGGAAGGCCCATGAAGCGCATCCTGATCGTTGATGACCAAAGCAACATCCGCTGGATGATCCGCCTCGCCTTGCGCGAGCATTTTGCGGTGGACGAGGCCGACAACCCGCAGGCCGCCTGGGGCATGATCAAGAAGCGCCGGCCCGATGGCATCGTGCTCGACGTGCTGATGCCGGGCGGCACCGACGGCTTCCAGTTCTGCAAGCGCATCAAGGGCGAACCCGAACTGGCATCGATCAACATTGTGCTGGTTACCGCCTGCGGCGAGGACAATGACCGCGAACGCGGTCGCCTGGCCGGTGCCAATGGCTATTTCGTCAAGCCGCTGAGCCCCCTGGCGCTGGCCAACCACTTTCGTTCGGCGCTGAAAGATGACGCCGGCGCGCCGGGCACGACTTGAGGCTATCATGCCCCGGATGCGCACCCGACCACGCTACCTGCCGCTGATCGAAGCCGACGCCGGCATGGTGCTCGGCAGCCCGGTCCATATTGCGCAGCATGGCCAGTTGCGCTACTCCCTGCCTGCCGGCCATAGCCTGACTGCCGACAATCTCCGCCAACTGGCGGCCCATCGCGCGGAATATGTCTTCATCGCCGAAGCCGACACACGCAGCGACGAACAGGTGGCCATCGATGCCGCCGAGGCTGCCCGGCGGGTGATGGAAATATTTTCCGGCGCCGACCTCGGCGACCCGACCATGGCGACCCTGTTCGACCAGGTGCTGGCCTACCGGAGCGCGTGATGAGCATCGCCGCCATCTGCCGCGACGATGTCATCGGGCGCGCGCATGAATTGCCCGCCTTCCCGCGCATCGTGGTCGAGATCCTGGCCACACTCGACGATCCGGATTCCAGCCTCGAACTCCTCACCGGCCACATCAAGCACGATCCGGTGATTACCGCCCGCATCCTGGCGATGGCCAACACGGCGGCCAGCATGACGCGCCGTCTATCCTTGGTGCGCGACGTGTTCACCGCCACCAGCCTGATCGGACTCGGGCGCGTGCGCGAAACGGCGCTGACCACGCGGCTCGGCAGCTTCGCCGCCGAACTCGGCGGCGGCGGCGCGAGGGGATTCTGGCGGCATAGCGTCGCGGTGGGCGTCTGCAGCGAGGAACTGGCACACCACGTCAACCTGCGCACCCCGGGCGACGTCGCACTGGTTGCCGGGCTGTTGCACGACATCGGCCAGCTCTGGCTGGCGCGCTTCCGCCCGGGTGACTACCGCGAAACCTGGGACGATGCGCTCTCCCACGCCCACGGCATCGTCCAGGCGGAGCGGGAACACTTCGGCATCGACCATGCGGAAATCGGCGCCTGGCTGGCCGAGCATTGGGGCCTGCCGACCCAGATCATCGCCGCGATCCGCCACCACCACGATGCCGGCAATGAGGAACCGGAGCTGCTGGTGCCGCTGCTGCACGTGGCCGAGGTGCTGAGCAATGCCCTCGATCTCGGCGGGAGGAAGGAAAATCGCGTCACGGCCATTTCCAGCACCGCCTGCGCCCGCCTGGGCCTGACCTGGGACGCCAGCGTGCACGGCATGTTCGGCCGCATCGAGGCGCGCAGCGCCCACGCCAACCTGATCTTCGCCGGCTGAAGCCGAAGAAGGGCGGCGCTCAGCCTTTCGAACTAAGCAGCGCCCCGATCTGATCATCCTTGTTGCGCCACAGCTGCTTGACCCATTCGCCGAACGCCTCGCGCACCGCCGGATCGGCGGCGTAGTCGCCTTGCATCAGGTGTTCCGGCACCGGCAGGCTCTGCACGCGCACGATCACCCGGCGCATGCGGCCGCAGAGGAAATCGACGAAACCCGGCGCACCGTCGGGATAGACGATGGTGACGTCGAGGATGGCGCGGAACTTGTCGCCCATGGCGTTGAGCGCCAGCGCGATGCCGCCGGCTTTGGGCTTCAGCAGGTGGCGGTAAGGTGACTGCTGCTTCGCATGCTTGGCCGCGGTGAAGCGCGTGCCTTCGAGGAAGTTCATCACGCTGGTGGGAATCAGGGCGAACTTTTCGCAGGCGCGGCGGGTGGCCTCCTGATCCTTGCCGCGCATTTCCGGATGCCGCTTCAGGTAGTCCTCGCTGTGGCGGCGCATGAAGGGGAAATCCAGCGCCCACCAGGCCAGGCCCATGATCGGCACCCATTTCAGCTGGTCCTTGATGAAGAATTTGAGCAGCGGGATGCGCCGGTTGAAAATGTGCTGCAGGACGAAGATGTCGGTCCAGCTCTGGTGGTTGCTGTTGACCAGGTACCAGCCGCGCGGGTCGAGTCCGGCGACGCCTTGGACATCCCACTCCATGCGCTGGGTGAGCCGCATCCAACCGCTGTTGCCGGCGATCCAGGCTTCGGCGATACGTACCAGCAGCGGGTCGATGGCCAGTCGTACCGACCTGAAGGGGAGGATCAGTCGCAGCACCGCAAAGGCCAGCAACAGCGGCACCCAGAACAGGATGTTGAGGAACAACAGCAGGAAGGCGATCAGGCCCAGCAGCGGCCCCGGCAGGACGTTCAGCATGCGTGCGTCAAGGCTTCGGCCGCGGCGAATACTCCTGGCGCAGGAGGTTCTTCTGCACCTTGCCCATGGCATTGCGCGGCAGCTCGTCGACCAGGTACACCCACTTCGGCACCTTGAAATTCGCCAGGCGGCCCTTCACCGCGGCGATGATGCCGGCCTCGGTCAGCGCCTTGCCGGAAGCGTTCTTCTGCCGCACTACCACGGCGGTGACGGCTTCGCCGAAATCCGCGTGCGGCAGCCCGATCACCGCCGACTCGGCAACGCCGGGCAGGGCGTCGATCAGTTCCTCGATCTCCTTCGGGTAGACGTTGAGCCCGCCGGTGATCACCAGGTCCTTGGAGCGGCCGTTGATGGTGATATAGAAATCGGCATCCCAGCTGCCCATGTCGCCAGTGATGAAAAAGCCGTCGGCGGTGAATTCCTCGCGGGTTTTTTCCGGCATGTTCCAGTAACCGAGGAAGACATTGTCGCCCTTGACCTGGATGGAGCCGATCTCGCCGGTCTTTACCGCCGTACCGCCAGCGCCGACTATGCGGATCGCCGTCCCCGGCAGCGGAAAGCCGACAGTGCCGCCGCGCCGTTCGCCGTCGTAGGGGTTGGAGGTGAACATGCCGCCTTCGGTCATGCCGTAGCGTTCGAGTATCGTGTGGCCGGTGCGCGCACGAAACTCGTCGAAGGTCTCCTTCAACAGCGGCGCTGAGCCCGAGATGAACAGGCGCATGTTGCGACAGGTCTCGCGGCCGAAGCCGGGGTCGAGCAGCAGGCGCACGTAATAGGTCGGCACGCCCATCATCACGGTCGATTCGGGCAGCAGCTTCATGGCGCGCGCGGCATCGAACTTCGGCTCGAAGAACATCGCCGAACCGTTCAGCAGCGCGGTATGGCAGGCGACGAACAGGCCATGCACGTGGAAGGTGGGCAGCATGTGCAGCAGCACGTCGCCGGGCCGGAACGCCCAGTACTCGTGCAGCGTGCGCGCGTTGTGCGCAAGGTTGCCGTGCGACAGCATTGCCCCCTTGGAGCGGCCGGTGGTGCCCGAGGTGTAAAGGATGGCGGCGAGGTCGCGACTGCCGCGTTCCAGCGTGGCGAACTCGTCGGCCTGCGGTGTCGCGGCGGCGATCAGCGAGCCGTGCCCGGCATCGTCGAGTTCCAGCACATGGGCCACGCCCGCCTGTGTCGCAAGCTCGTCGGCCAGCGCACGCATCTGCGGCCGGCAGACGAAGAGCCCGGGTGTCGCGTCCTTGAGGAAGTGCTCCAGTTCATGGCGCTGGTAAGCGGGGTTGAGCGGCAGGAAGACCGTGCCGGCGCGCAAGCTGGCGAGGTAGAGCACCAGCGCTTCGGGCGTCTTTTCCACCTGGGCGGCAACGCGGTCGCCGGGTTTCAAGCCCAGCGCGACAATCATGTTGGCCATCCGCGCCGAGGCGCGCTCGACATCACCGTAGGTCCACACCCGGCCGTCGGGCAGGATCAGGCAGGGCGCGGCGAGGTCGGCAGGGAAGCCGGTGGCGAGGAGCGAATAGAGGTTGTGGTTCATATTGGCGCCGCCCTTACACGGGAGAGTCTCATTTTAGCCACGGCCCCGGAGCATGCAATCAATGAAATCCGGGGCGCCGGAATGCCCCGGCTGCCGCCTCTGAGGCACCAAAGAATGACCGATCCCGATTTCGGTGAGCGGTTCGGCTACCCGGCTTTGCGCGTGCCGAAAACGAGCCGGCCACATGGATGCCCCAAGCAACGCTTACAATCGGCAATTCGGAGACTAGCCCCCTGGCCCCCATGACAGCTTCGATCATCAATCGCTTCATCCTGCTGCTTGATGATTCGTTATCCGCGCTTGGTGCCAAGGTGCCAATGACGAGCGTCGAGCAATTGGCGATGAACATCCAGGCCAGCATGGAACACGGGCTGCGCGTGTACCACGGCTCCTCCCACGTGCTCGACTTGTGTGAGGGAATGAATCCCCGCCAGACCTTGGCCGCGTTGTATCACGATCTCGCCTACGTCCAGCTCGATGACGGCTTTCCGGAGCATGCGGCCAGTTTGTTGCGCTCGGTTGTGTTCGACGCGTCGGGAACCTTGACCCTGCGCCAGGCAGACCCCGCAGACACCGGCCTTGCCCTGTGCCTTGGCGTGTTCGGCCTGAAAGGCGGAGATGCCTTGCCGGTATACGGTGCCATGAACGAATTTCTCAGCGCAGTGATCGCGGTACGCACGCTGTCGGGTTACCTGGCCCCGGCCGACCTGTTGGCAATCGTCGCCTGCATCGAGGCCACCATCCCGTTTCGCTCCTGCGATGTGCAGGGCAGGGAACCCGCTGAGAGGCTGGCCGAACGGCTTCGCCAAACCGGCGCCGCATTGCAGATACCCCTTGATGCATTTGCCATAGACACCATGGTGCTGGATGCCGTCATGCTCGCCAATCGCGACGTCGGTGGTTTTGCCGTGGATGACCAGGCCCTGTTCCTGTCACGCACCTGGATGCTGATCGAGGAATCGAATGCGCCGCTGACGCGCGTCGGCACGTTCTCGGCCCAGGACTACCGCAAGGCGCTGATGCGGATGGAGGACTTTCTTGCCACCCTGAATCCGGCGTCCATCTTCCAGCGCTTCCATGGTCAGCCAAGCGATTCGGAGATGCAACGCCTTTGTCGCCTGGCCAAGGCCAACCTTGACTTCGCGGTCCTCTATCTGGGCGCCAAGGTTGCCGCAACCGCCATCATCGAGGCGCTGGCGCTGGAAACCGGTGGCAATGCGCCGATGTCGATGTTCCTTGGCGATCTTCGCGGCATTGACGGTACCCGGCCGGTCCGCGTGGAAGATTTTCTGCCGCGGCCCGATTCTTTCGACGACCTTGATACCCGACTGCTTGAGGTCCTTGAAAAAGGACGTGGCAAGGAATCGAGCAACGATCTGAACGCGTCGCCGCTGACCGCCTTCCTGTATCGCAGCCTGGGTGACGACGGTATGCGCGCGCTGATTGGGCAAGCCCGGCAGATGTTTGCCGGTACGCTGACACCAGTGGCATTCCTGCTCAGCCTGCCAAAATTGCCGGTCATCGCCATCATCGACGGCTGCCGTCACATTGCCATTTCGCGCGTCGATCGGCTGGAGGCGTTGCGAGCCAGGATCGAGCAATCCTGAGAGGCGTCCCGTCCCGCCCGCTGCAGCGTCAAGAAGAGCTCACATTGCTCGATTGCCCCGCTGCGCAGGGCTGCCATCAACACTGACTATTCGGGCAAGACCCGCGGCCAGTCCTTACTTCACGTTTTCCGGCAGCCACATCGCGATCTGGGGGAAGAACGCGAGCAATGCGATGGCCAGCACCATCAGCACGATGAAGGGCAGTGTGCCCCAGATGATGTCCCGCAACTTGATGTCGGGTGCGATCGAGTTGATGACGAAGAGGTTGAGCCCGACCGGCGGGTGGATCAGGCCCATTTCCATGAGGATGGTCATCACGATGCCGAACCAGACCAGGTCGATGCCGTGGGCCTTGAGCGCGGGCAGGATGATGGGCGTCACCATCAGGATGATGGCCACCGGCGGCAGGAAGAAGCCGAGCACCACCAGCAGGATGTTGCAGGCGACGAAGAAACCCCACTTGCCCAGCGGCAGGCCGACCAGCCACGCCGCCACCTCCTGCGTGATGTGCAGGTAGCTCATGACATAAGTGTAGAAGAAGCTCATGGCGATAATCATCATCACCATGGTCGATTCACGCACCGTTCCGCCGAGGATCGCCTTCATGTCGGTCCAGCGCCAGCAGCCGTAGATCGCCATCACCATCAGCAGGGAGAAGAAGGCACCGATGCCGGCCACCTCCGAGGGAGTGGCCCAGCCGCCGTAGAGCGCGACCATGATGATGACGATGATGCCGACGAAGGGTGCCAGGCGCGGCAGGGTCTCGAACTTTTCGCGCCAGGTGAAGGCCTGTTCGTCGAGGATGGCGCTGTTGTCACCCGCGAGCCGCGCGCGTGCCTGTTCGCGGCGGAACTGGATCACCACCCAGATGGCGAACATCGCGGTTAGCAGCAGGCCGGGACCGACGCCGGCAATGAACAGCTTGCCGATCGACTGCTCCGTCACCACGCCATAGAGGATCAGCGTCAGCGACGGCGGGATCAGGATGCCCAGGGTGCCGCCGGCGGCGATGATGCCCGAGGCCAGCGCCGGCGAATAGCCGCGTTTGCGCATTTCGGGGATGCCCGAGGAGCCGATCGCCGAGCAGGTGGCCGGGCTGGAGCCGCACATCGCGGCGAACACCGAGCAGGCCATGACGTTGGCCACGCCAAGGCCGCCGGGGATGCGCCCCATCCAGC
Organism: uncultured beta proteobacterium; assembly: GCA_903908065.1. GTDB lineage: Bacteria > Pseudomonadota > Gammaproteobacteria > Burkholderiales > Rhodocyclaceae > Sulfuritalea. The sequence goes on from CAIVQO010000046.1 coordinate 17,835, forward strand.
GGTTGAGCGAGGAATACAAGTCGCCGCCGGCGCGCGACTTGCCGATCGCCGCACCCATCAGCACGAACAGCGGGATGGTCAGCAATACGAAATTGTCGAGCTCAGAGTAGAGGGTTTCGGCGATCAGGCCGATGGTTTCCGGGGGCATGTAAATGACCATGAAGGCCAGCGCCACGTAGCCGACCGCAAAGGCGATCGGCATGCCCGAGAACAGTGCGATGAAGGTCGCGAGGCCGAAGAGGATGCCGATCTGCATCGTGCTCATTCTTCGTCTTCCCTATGCTCATGGATGTGCTGATCGCCGATTTGCACCAGCAGTTGCAGCGAGAGCAGGCTCATGCCCGCCGCCATCGACAGGTAGGCGGGCCACAACTTCGGGCCCCACGAAGTGTTGCTCATCTTGCCGTCGCTCCATGCTTCGTGGAAGAACTGCCAAGATTTCCAGGCGATATAGGTGCAAAACAGGAGCGAAAGAATGTCACCCAGCATGTAGCGGTAGCGGTTGGCCTTTTCCGACATCAGCACATCCAGTACCTCGATGCCGACGTGCCCGCGTGCCGCCTGGGTAAAGGCTGCACTCATGAAGGTGGCGCCGATCAGCAACATGATCGACAACTCGATTTCCCAGTCGGTCGGCCAGTCGAGCAGGTAACGCACCGCCACCTCGAACACCAGCACGCCGGCGCAAAACACGATCAGCAAGCCGGAGGCGTAACCCGCCAGGTTGCTGACCGTGTTGACGGCGCGGCCGAATTGCCGCCAAGCCGCGTACATCGTAATTCCTTACTTGACGGACAGGGCCATCTCGAACAGCTGCTTGCCGTTCTTGACCTTTTCTTCAAAGTCCTTCCAGGCCGAGTTCTTCGCCACTTCGCGCCACTTGTCGAAGGCGGGCTGTTCCATGTCGACGACTTTGAGGCCAGCCTTGGTGAATACCTCGACCACGCGTTGGTCGTCGGCCTTGGCCGCTTCCATGCCGAACTTTTCAAGCGAGGCGCCAACTTCCATCACCAGCTTCTGCTGCGCCGGCGTCAGGCTGTCGAAGGTCTTCTTCGACATCAGCAGGGGCTCGAACATGAACCAGAAGGAATTCTTGCGTCCGGCGGTTAGGAAGTTCGAAGTCTCGTGCAGGCGGAAGCTGATCAGCGAGGTGCTCGAGGTGATCGCCGCGTCGAGCACGCCGGATTGCATCGCGCTGTAGATCTCGTTCGAGGGCACGTTGGTCACGGCGCCACCGGCAGCCTTGATCATCAGGTCGATCTCGCGGCTACCGCCACGCACTTTCATGCCTTTCGCATCGTCGGTAGTCACCAGGGGCTTGCCTTTGGCAGCGATACCGCCTGCCTGCCAGACCCAGGTGACGATCTTGACGTTGCGCTCGTCGAGCAGGCGCGTCAGCTCCTTGCCGATCGGCGCGTCCTTCCAGCGCAGGCCCTGCTCATAGCTGGTGATCACCGCCGGCATCAGGGTCAGGTTGGCTTCCGGAAATTCTCCGCCGGCATAGGCCAGCGGATACAGCGACATGTCCAGCGCCCCGGTGGACAGTGCCTTGTACTGGGGCACCGGCTTCATCAGCGAGGCGGCGGGATAGATCTCGAACTTGAGCGAACCGTTGCTCTTCTTTTCCACCTCGGCAGCAAACTTGCGCACCAGGCGGTCGCGGAAATCGCCTTCGTCAGCGGTGCCGCCCGGGAACTGGTGGGAAATTTTGATGGTCTTTGTCTGCGCCAGCGATGGTGTAGCGGAAAGGCCCAGTGCCAGTGCGCCGATTGCGGCCATGGCGGTTTTCAGGATGGTGCGTCTCATGTTGGTTTCCTCCAGTGTGATGCCAATTATTTTGGCCGCGCCAGCCGCCGGACGGCGGCCGAGTTGGCTATGGTGCCCTCGCAGGCGAAGTTCTCGACGTTCTCCTCGAGTTCGTCGAGGTCGTACAGGTAATTCACCATCACGCCGAAGGACTGCTGCATGCCCTTCGGCGAATTGTCGCCCAGCAGGTTGATGCGCTCGATGCGGGCCCCGTTGCCGAGGTGGAAGCGCGCCACCGCGTCCTGCGGCTCGTGGCCGCCGCCGCGCGCCGACTTGGCCAGCACCAGGTAGCGCGCCGCCACCTCTGCCAGCGCCTCGTTGATACGCCGCGCCAGCGTGGAATCCGAAGCCCAGCCGCCGGTGGCAAGCTCGACGGCATCGAGTTCCAGGCCCTGCACCGCCAGTTCCTGCGGATTCCTCCGCACCCAGGCGGCAAAGCCGGGCAAGGGCGAAAGCGTGGCGAAATGGCGCAGCTTGGGGAAGTCGCGCTGCAGGTCGTCGATCACGCGCTTGAGCAGGAAGTTGCCGAAGGAAACCCCGCGCAGGCCGGTTTGGGTGTTCGAGATCGAATAGAAGATCGCGGTGTCGGCGCGCCGCGCGTCGAACACCGGGGCGTTCTCGTCGAGCAGCGCCTGGATGCTGTCGGCCAGCCGGTCGGTGAGCGCCACCTCGACGAAGATCAGCGGCTCCATCGGCATGCGCGGATGGAAGAAGGCGTACAGGCGGCGGTCGGAATCGAGGCGATTCTTCAGGTCATCCCAGGAGCGGATGGCATGCACCGCCTCGTACTGGATCAGCTTTTCCAGCAGCGCCGCCGGCGAGCTCCAGGTGATGCGCTGCAGTTCGAGGAAGCCGACGTCGAACCAGGCGGCCAGCCGCGATTCCAGCTCGCGGTCGAGCGGCGCCAGGCCGGGCTCTTCGTCGAGGTAGCGCAGCAGGTCGGCGCGCAGGTCGACGAGGAACTTGACGCCCTGCGGGATGGCATTGAACTGCGTCAGGATGCGGATGCGCGCCGAACGCAGTGCGGCACGCAGTTCGGCTTCGGCGTCCCACTGCGCATCAGTGTCGATCGCCGCCTGGTAGGCCGCGTGTGCCGTCGCCACGCGCGCCGGATCGGGGCCGAATTCCAGCGCGATCAGCTTGAGGAAGGCCTTGCGCCCGGTGTCGTCGAGCTGCAGGTAGGTCTGCGCCAGAGCCGCCGCGCGGATGCGCGCCGATACCTCGCCGCCCTTCGCCTCGGCACACTCGCGCAGCTGCTGGCGCCAATCCTCAATGCGCTTCGGTCGCGCGCTCGCCGTACCGCGGGCGCCGACTATCGAGCGCAGGCGCTGGACCAGGCCTTCAACCATGGCGGACGCCCCCGGTATTGCCGGCAGGCAGCTGTGATTGTGGATTGTCGATGGGAGGCTTCATGGGGTTTCGCGCACCATAGCGGGCACCGAAACGCCGTCAAGTTGCGGCGCAGCAATCATCGTGGCATCAGCTGCGAGAAATCGTCGATTGCCGGGTAGTCGCCGGTGTCCTTCACCGGGCGCGTGGTGTCCGGCTTCTTCACCGCCACCAGTTGGGCGATCCCGTAGCGGCGTGCGCTGTCCAGTACCGGCAGGCTGTCATCCACCAGCAGGGTGCGTGCCGGATCGAAGGGCTCGATGGCATATAGCCGGCGCCAGAACTCCTGCTCTTCCTTGGCCGCGCCCAGTTCGTGCGAGCTGACGATGGCGTCGAAACGCGGCGAGAGTCCGGTGCGCGCCATCTTCAGGGTCACGCTCTTGTGGTGGGCATTGGTCGCCAGCACGATGCGGCGGCCGCTGTCGCGCACCGCATCGAGGAAATCCGGCACATGGGGATGGATGTCGATCAGGTGCGCCACCTCTTCCTTGAAGCGCATGATGTCCAGTTCCAGTTCCGTCGCCCAGTAATCCACCGAGTACCAGTCCAGGGTGCCGGCACGGGCGTGGTAGCGCGCCATCAGTTCCTCGCGCCCGGCATCCGCGGGCAGGCCGCGTGCGGCGGCATAGCGCTGCGGCAGGTGCACCTGCCAGAAGTGGTTGTCGAAATTGAGGTCGAGCAGGGTGCCGTCCATGTCGAGCAGCACGGTCTCGATGCGCGACCAATCGACGAGGGGCATTGCACTCATGGCCGCAGGTAGGTCCAGCCCTGCTGCTGCAGGCGCATGATTTCGACATAGCCGGCGCGGGCGTAGTCGATCTTGTCGACCATGTCGTCCTTTTCCAGTTTCTGCGCCTGCATCGAATTGCCGCAGGCGACGAAGCGCACCCCGGCCGACATCGCGTCCTGCACCTTGTTGGCGGTCAGCGCGTCGGCCTTGAGCATGCCCAGCGCGGGACCGATCACCACCACCGCCACCTCGACCTTGCCCAGCTCTTCCTGCACGTTGTTGATGTTGGCCAGCACTGTGTGCCACTTGCGCGAATCCTCGTCATTGACCTGGATCACGATGCGATGGGCGGGGGCCGCGGCCGCCGGCCCGGCCGCGCGCGGCGCACCGACCGGCCCCAGCAGCAGGGTCAGCACAAGCAGGAAAAGCCGCACGGGTATCATCGTCACTCCTAACGCATGGTGTGGATGGCAACTCTGCCACAAAGCCTGATGGAAAAAATCGATTGCGTGGTGATCGGCGCCGGCGTCGTCGGCCTCGCAGTGGCGCGCCGGCTCGCCGCCCTGGGTCGCGAGGTGATTATCCTCGAAGCCGAAGCGGCCTTCGGCACCGGCATCAGCGCACGCAACAGCGAGGTGATCCACGCCGGCATCTACTACCCGGCCGGCTCGCTCAAGGCGCAACTGTGCGTCGCAGGCCGCCGGCAGCTGTACGCCTATTGCGCCGAGCGCGGGATTCCCCACCGGCGCTGCGGCAAGCTGATCGTCGCCACCGGAGCAGCGCAGGTGGCCGAACTCGACGCCATTGCCGCACGCGCCCGCGCCAACGGCGTCGACGATTTGCAGGCCCTCTCGCGTGAAGCCGCCCGTGCGCTGGAGCCGGCGCTGGAATGCCAGGCGGCCCTGCTTTCGCCATCAACCGGCATCATCGACAGCCATGCCCTGATGCTCTCGCTGCTGGGCGACGCCGAGCGCGACGGTGCGGTGCTGGCCTTGCAAAGCCGGGTGCAGGGCGGCTGCATCACCGATCACCGCATCGTGCTGGATGTCGCGAGCAGCAACACCTGCAGCGAGCTGCAAGCCGGCGTCGTGGTGAATTGCGCCGGCCTCGGCGCGCAGGCCTGTGCCCGCGCGCTGGCGGGGCTGCCCGCCGCCAGCGTGCCGCCGCTGCACTATGCCAAGGGCAATTACTACGCGCTGGCCGGGCGCGCGCCGTTTTCGCGCCTGATCTACCCGGTGCCGGAAGCCGCGGGCCTGGGCGTGCATCTGACGCTGGACCTGGGTGGCCAGGCCCGCTTCGGCCCCGACGTGGAATGGATCGCCGCGCCCGACTACACGGTCGACCCGCGCCGCGCCGACGCCTTCTATGCCGAGGTGCGCCGCTACTGGCCGCAGCTGCCGGACGGCGCGCTGCAGCCCGCCTATGCCGGCATCCGCCCCAAGCCCCACGCCCCGGGCGAGGCGACATGCGACTTCATCGTTTCCGGCCCGGCGCAGCATGGCATCACGGGACTGGTGAATCTCTACGGTATCGAATCGCCGGGGCTGACCTCCTGCCTGGCGCTGGCGGAACTGGCAGTCGCGACACTGGACTCGACTTAGGGCGCTTAGTCGCCACGGGCTACAATGGTCCAGCCTTTATTCCGGATTTCACTCATGGATCATGCCCGCCCACATATGGCAAGCCTGTTGGCCCTCGTGGCCGCGTTGCTGGTTGCCATGCCGGTCGCTGACGCGGCGCCCGAGTCCAAGGAAGTTAAGCTCTCCGGCATGGGCATTCGCAAATGCAGCGACTGGCTGCAATGGAAGGAGACGCGTAATCTCGAATCGCGCGCGATGGCCTTGGAGTGGGTGCAGGGCTTCATGGCCGGACACAATGTCTATGCGCGTGGTGCGGGAACCTCGGGCGGGTCGGTGGTAGCCGGCGTTGCCGTTTTGATTCCCTTGCTGGATGCCTACTGCCAGAAGAATCCCGGCGAACGTATCCTCGCGGGCGTCGTCGAAATCACCAAGGAACTGGGTGGAACCAAGGTCGACCTGACGCCCAAATCACCTGCGCCGCCCACCAACTCCTTGCCGCGAAAAGACGACAAGGGACGGCAGGAGTCCTGAGGCATGTTCTCCATCCTGCAACCGTGGCGACGTTTGCTGCTCATTCACTTGGTACTGCTGTTCCTTGGTGGCATGGCGCGGGCCGATGTCGGCGAATTTCTCGATGAAGTGGTCGCCGCCCACGGCGGTGGCGCGACGCCGACCGCGATCCATGAGCGCGGCCGCACCGAATCCTTGCGCCGCGGCAGCGGCCCGGTGGAACGCTGGTGGCAGGCGCCGGACCGCTTCCGCATCGAGATCGCCTATCCCGGCGCGCCGGAGTCGCGCCTGCTGCGGGGCGCCGACGCCTGGCAACAGGGACAGCCGGCGAACCCGGCCTTCCACGGTGCGGTGCTGTTGCAGGCCGCGCGCATGGCACTGCCCTGGCGCCTGCGCGACAACGCGGCGCAGGTCACCGACCTCGGCGCCTTGCCGCTGGCCAACGGCAAACAGGTGCGCAGCCTGGAGTGGCGGGTGCAGGAAGGCATCCGGCTGATCGTCGAGATCGATCCCGAAAGCCGCCTGATCATGCGCTCGCGCGGCGTGCTGACGATCAACAACGCGTCGATGGAATTCGCCACCGGCTACGAGGACTACCGGATGGTCGGCGGGCGTCGCGTTGCCATGTCGGAGAGGCATTTCGCCATGGGCCAGTACATCGGCCACACCCTCCTGGAAAGCGTCGAGTTTCCCGCCGTGTTGCCAGCGCCGACTTTCGAACCGCCCGCCAACGGGCAAGTGGTGCTGCAACCGTCACGGATACTGCGCGCCGGTGACTAGGACCTCACCCGAAGCGGCCTGGCCGCCGCTGTTCCTGGCCTGGCTGGTGGCGGCAACGGCGACGCTGGGCGCCCTGTTCTTCGGCGAAGTGAAACAGCTGCCGATCTGCACCATGTGCTGGTACCAGCGCATCTGCATGTTCCCGCTGGCGGTAGTGCTCCCCTTCGGCATGTTTCCGCCGACGCGCCGCGTGATCGGCGCCGGCATCGCGTTGGCCGTTCCCGGGCTGGCGCTGGCGCTGTTCCATCAGCTGTTGGTCGCCGGTGTGATACCCGAGCGCATCCAGCCCTGCAGCCAGGGCGTGCCCTGCTCGCAGACCGTGGCGACCTGGTTCGGTTTCCTCACCTTGCCCTTGCTTTCGATTGCCGCCTTTGCCGCCATCCTGGCCCTGCTGCTGGCGGCCTTTCGCCGGAGCCCGCCATGAAGCAGAAGACCCTGTTCACCCTCGCCCTTGCCTGCCTGCTCGGCGCTTTCATCTTTGCCGCGCTGATCCACAACGTCGAACCGGAAGAGGCCGCGGGTCCGAGCGCCGACCCTGCGCTGCTGCTGCGCGCCGATTCGCCCAGCCTCGGGCCGGCCTCCGCGCCGGTGGTGATCGTCGAGTTCCTCGACCCTGCCTGCGAAACCTGCGCCGCCTTCTATCCGCTGGTGAAGCAGATCATTGCCGGCGACCCCTCGCGCATCCGTCTGGTGTTGCGCTATGCGCCCTTCCACAAGGGGTCGGACCAGGTGGTCGCGGCGCTGGAAGCCGCGCGGCGCCAGGACAAGTTCTGGCCGGCGCTGGAAGCCCTGCTCGCCAACCAGCGCGACTGGGTGCAAAACCATGCCGCGCAACCGGAACGCATCTGGCCGTTGCTCGAGCGCGCCGGCCTCGATCTCGCGCGCCTTCGCCAGGACATGGCGGCGCCGGCCATCGGCGACCTGATCACTCGCGAGCTGATGGATGCGCAGGCGCTGGGCGTGCGCAAGACACCGGACTTTTTCGTCAATGGCCGGCCGCTGCCGCGCTTCGGCGAGGAGCCGCTGCGCGAGGCCGTGGCGGCGGCGCTGCGGAAAGCGAAGCCATGATCGAGCTGTTGCAGTTCAGGCACTCGCCCTATAACGAGAAGGTACGCTGGGCGCTGGACCTCAAGCGCGTGGCGCATCGCCGCCGCAGCCTGCTGCCGGGGCCGCACATGGGCGTGGTGAAGAAGCTGACGGGCCATACCCAGACCCCGGTGCTGCCGCTCGACGACGGCACGGTGATCGACGGCTCGGCGCGCATCCTCGACTGGCTGGAACGCCAGCACCCGGAACCGCGCCTGATGCCGGACGATGCCGTACAAGGCGAGCAGGTGCTCGCGATCCAGCGCCGCTTCGACGAAGACATCACGCCGCGCATCCGCCGCGCGGTACTCGACGCCCTGCTGCGCCGGCCGCGCTATTTCGCCGCCGTGTTCGGCGAAGCCGAATCGCCGCTGAAGCAGCGTCTGTACTCCCTGATCGTGCCGTTGGCGGCGCCGCTGGTGCGCAAGGGCAACGGCATCACCGGTGCAGCCGCCATTGCCGACGGCATCGCCGCCGGCTTCGAGGGGCTGGAGCTGGTCGCGGCGGCGGGGCAGGGCTATCTCGTCGGCGATCGCTTCGGCATTGCCGACATCACCGCGGCCGCAACATTGGCGACGCTGGTGCGCCCCGAAAATTCGCCGATGCAAAGCCCGCAACCAGTGGATGACGAATTCGCCAGGCTGATCGCGCCTTACCGCGACCACCCCGGCGCCGCCTGGGTGCGCCGCATCTACGCTGCTCACCGTGGCGCCAGCGTCGACTTCGAAGGGCCGAGCGCTTACTGACGCTACTTGCCGATAAAGCGGGGCGGCCGCTTTTCGAGGAAGGCCGCCAGGCCTTCGGCATAGTCCCGGGTGTCGAGGAAAGCGAAGCTGGCGCGCTTTTCCTCCGCGGTCAGCGGCCGGCCCTCCATCAGGCGTGCGATCCACTGCTTGTGCCAGCACGCCACCAGCGGCGCCCCGGCGGCAATGCGCGCCGCCGTCGCCTGCGCCTCGGCCAAAACCTCGTCATCGGCCACCACGCGCGTCAGCAGGCCCTTGGCATACGCCTCGGCGGCGGACAACAGGCGGCCTTCGAGCAGGATTTCCCTGGCCACCGCCGGCCCGGCCAGCTTGAGGAAGCCGGCCAGTTCACCGGGATACATCGAGAAGCCGATCTTCATGATCGGCGCGCCGAACTTTGCGCCCGCACCGGCAATGCGCAGGTCGCAGGCACTGGCGATCTCCAGCCCGCCGCCAACGCAGGGGCCGAGGATCGCTGCCACCGTCGGCAGCGGGCAGGTTTCGATCGCCGCCAGCGCTTCGCCCACCGCCTCGTGGTAAGCCAGCGCCAGGTCAACCGTGGCGCGCGCGGTCTTGAACTCTTCCAGGTCGCCACCCGCGGCAAAGGCCGCGCCCTCACCGCGCAATATCACGCAGCGCAAGGAGTCGTCTGCGGCCAGCGCCGTGATGGTCTCGCGCAGGCGGCGCCACATCAGCGCATTCAGCGCGTTGAGCTTGTCGGGGTTGAACAGGGTGACGGTGGCGATGGCGCCGTCGCGTTGGCAGAGAATGTCCGGGCTCATGTCAGTCGTGCATCTGCTTGGCATGGCTATCTTTTGCCAGGGTGAGAATGAATGCAGCCACGATCATGGTGACGAACATTAGGGTGAAGGCGCTGCGGTAGGCGTTGGCGTCATACACGCGCACGCCATTCAGCAACGCGCCGTTCCAGCGCTGGTCGAGCAGCCAGCCCACCGCCGGTTGCAGCAGCATGCCGCCCAGCAGCGGCCCCATATTGCACACCCCCGAGGCGGTGCCGACCAAGCGCAGCGGGACCGACTCCTTGGCCCAGGCAAAGCCGATGATGATGTTGCCCGAGGCGAAGCCGGTGGGAATCAGCAGCAGCACCAGCGCCCATAGCGGCAGCGGCAGGTAGAGGATGGCCGACCAGCCGAGCAGTGCGACGCCGGCGGCGATCAGGTACAAGGGCTTCCTCATGCCCATGCGTTCGGACCAGTTGCCCAGTGTCGGCCCGCCCAGCGCCCAGGCCACCAGCAGCGTCGAGGTGATCGCCGCCGCGGTCTTCGGATCGAGGCCGTGCACCTGGCGCAAAAACGGCACCCCCCACAGCCCGGCGAAAGTCAGCACCGCGCCGGAAAAGCCGATCGGCACCGCGGTGAGGATCCAGACGTTGCGGTAGGACAGCACTTCCATCAGGCCGCGCCACAGCGAGGTGCCTTCGTGCGGGCCATGAACGCCCTGGAAATGGCTGGCATAACCGCGCTCGACCGGGTCGTCGCGCACGCGCAGCCAGGTCGCGATGCACAGCGCCACGGTGACCGCCGCCGAGACCGCCATCACCGGCCGCCAACCGAAGTTCTCCACCAGGAAGCGCAGCGGCACACCGGCCACTACCCCGCCGACCACGCCCATCAGCAGCGCCATGCCCGAGACCAGCGCGTATTTCTCCGGCGGGAACCAGTGGCTGGCCAGCTTGAGCATGGAAACGAAGGCCACCGCCACCGAAGCACCGATCAGGAGCCGCCCCATGTTGGCAAGGAAGATGGTCGGCGCGAAGGCGAACAGCGCCGTGCCCAGCGCGGCGACGCCGGCGCCTACCGTAAGCAGGCGGCGCGGGCCCCAGCGGTCGGCGATCATGCCGGTGGGCACCTGCATCGCGACGTAGGAATAGAAATAGAAGGCCGAGAGATTGCCCAGCGCCGCGCCGGTGATGGCGAACTCGGTCATCAGCTGGTCGGTGATCACCGCTGGCGCCACGCGCTGGTAAAAGCCGATCAGGTAGAGCAGCGCGCCGAGGCCCCAGACCGACCACGCCAGACTCGCCGCCGGAAAGCTTTTGCCCTCGCTCATGCCGCAACGTTCTCCGCCCACCACAGCCGCGCCTTCAGCCCCCAGGTCGTGGCGTAACCGACCACGCGAAAGCGGATGTTGCCTTCGCCATCGACCACGAAGTGCGTCGGCACCCCGCGCACTCGCCAGTTCGCCGCATGGCGGCCGTCGGCATCGACCAGCGCCGGCAGGTCCAGCCCGCGCTCGCGCAAATGCTTCGCGACAGTTGCCGCATCGCCGGACTGCATCGCCACCGAGACCACGCGATGCTCGCGCGCCACGGCAACGATGTTGTCTTCCTCGGCGGTACATACCGGGCACCAGGTGGCCCAGAAGGCGACCAGGGTCGGCGTGCGTGCCGTCTCGCCAACGCCTTGCGCACCTGCGGAAACTTTTATGGGCGACCCATCGGTACGCAGGCCTTCCAGCGGCGGCGCCACGCCCTCGGGCAGGCCGCGCGTCTGCCACCACTGCGCGCCGAAGATCACGGCGAGGATCAGGCAGGCTTCCAGCAGCCAGCGCTGCCAGCGCTTTTGGGGCAGCAGGGTTCGGAATCGGTTGGAAAGGTTCATCGCAGAATCTTAACGTAAGCCACCTGTGCCCATCGCCGTTCCGCCGGCGCCGACTTTTGTTCGCACCGCGTGAATTCCTGACTGGTTTTCTCGGATTCGAGTTGCTATCCTGTTCGCGTGGTCTTGGCTGGGCAGCGCCGCCACGTTGGCTTCCGGTCAACTATGTGAATTCCTGGAGGGGGACGACACATGGCAAAGAGCTTCGAGTTTCAGGAATGGGCGTCGCTGGCGCAGGCTGCGCCCGACGACTTCGAGCGACAACGCAAGGAGCTGATCCAGGCGTTTCTCGAAGAATCGAACGATGAACAGCGCCGGCTCGGCATGAGCCTGCAACGGGAAATCGACTTCGAGATACGGCGCGCGGGCAATCCGCAACAGGCGCTGGCGGCCATATCGAAAATGATGTGGAGCCAGCTCGACTTCCTCTGCGAGGAGCTGGAGGCGCTGAGCCAGTCGATGCGCGAGCTGGACACGGCGGCCAATGTCGGTGCCGCCCGCCTGGCGCTGGCCTTGCAGCCTGCGCGCCGGTAACCCCGCGCCGCCGCGCCGCCGTGCTCGGGCGCGGCCTGCCGGCAGGCCACCGTCAGCATTGCTCCCAGGGCAGGCCTTCGAAGCGCCAGCCGTTCATCGAGCCGCGATGGTGGCTGTCGTCGAGCTCACCCTCGAAGCCATGCAGCACGTTGTAAACGTTCACGAAGCCCGCCGCCTCCAGCGCCTTGCCTGCATCCACCGAGCGGTTGCCGCTGCGGCAGATCAGCACCACCGGACGGTCGTGGGCATGGCCGGCAAACTTTTTCACTTCGCCGACGAAATGCGGGTTGATTTCCCAGTCGGGACCATCGTTCCAGGAGACATGCAGCGCGCCGGCGGGGTGGCCGACGAAGAGGAACTCCATTTCGCTGCGGCAATCGATGAACAGCGCCTTGGGATTTTCATGCAGGAATTTGGCGGTTTCCTTGGGGGTCAGGTGTTCCATGGCGGCTCCTTTTGCGAGCCGGCAATTCTAGCCCACCGCCCGGGCGGCTCCGGCGAGTCCGGTATCATCGCGGCATGAACCCGATCGCCCGACTGTTTGCCGCGCTGGCCTCGATCATTGGCTTCTACGGCTGCGACGGCGCCCACCTGGCCCAGCTTAAGCCAGGCATTTCCACCGCGCAGGAAGTGCGCGAACGGCTCGGGCTGCCCGGCGCCGAATGGCCCAATGCCGACGGCAGCGTGACCTGGGAATACACGCGCCAGCCCGAAGGTTTCGAATGCTGGATGCTGACCCTGAACCAGGCCGGCGTGCTGCAGAAGATCGAGCAGGCCCTGACCCAGGACAATTTCGCCAAGGTCGAAAAGGGCTGGAGCGAAATGCAGGTGCGGCGCCTGCTCGGCAAGCCGCGCAGCGAGGTGAAGTTCCCGCTCAAGCCGGAAGTGGTCTGGGAATGGCGCATCGAGCCATCGCAGCGCGGCAACAACGCGTTCTTCCATGTGCATTTCAGTCTCGACGGCGTCGTCACCGGGACGTCGCGCCGCGAGGAACTGCCCGGCTAAAATGCCGCCATGAACATCCAGCACCTGCTCGCCAGCCTCCTGATCGCCGCCAGCGGCCTCGCCCTGGCCAATCCCGACCTGACCGCGCCCGAGGCCGCCGCCGCCGTTGCCGCCGGCAAGATCACCCTGATCGACATCCGCACGCCGCCGGAGTGGAAGGAAACCGGCGTCGCCAAGGGCGCCCAGTTGCTCAACATGCTCCATCCGCAAGGTGCGCCGGGATTCACCAACGCCCTGCTGGAGAAGGTGAAGGGCGACAAGAACGCGCCCATCGCGCTGATCTGCCGCACCGGCAACCGCACCACCCAGGTCCAGCGCTACCTGCAAAGCCAGGGCTTCACCCAGGTGTACAACGTGCGCGAAGGCATGGCCGGCAGCGGCGCCGGGCCGGGCTGGATCAAGCGCGGCCTGCCGGTGGATAGCTGCTCCGCCCAGTGCTGATGTCGCACTGAAAGTTCCCGCAGGCGACCCGAAGGTAGTGCAGAGCAAGCACGGCGCTGCCGGCAGCCCCACGGCGCTATAATCTCGCCTCGCTTCCGAGGAGCGCTGCAAGGTTGGCCCCGCATTGGCGGGGAGGAACCCTAGGCTCGGAACCTGTTTTCAACGGCGCTCACCAACCCGACGACATGCGCCGGGGCACAGGGTGAGCAGCACGTGGTCATCGCTCCCCGCCCCGGTCATGGATTGGAGAGACGCATGACCGCCACTTCCCTCGACACCGCAGGCTGGCAACCCGACCGCAGCGACGAACTGCGCGCGCTTCTCGCGCAACGCATCCTGATCCTCGACGGCGCCATGGGCACCATGGTCCAGCGCCGCAAGCTGGCCGAGGCCGACTATCGCGGCGAACGCTTTGCGGCTCACCCGAAAGACCTGAAGGGGAACAACGACCTGCTGTGCCTGACGCGGCCGGACGTGATCGGCGGCATCCACGAGGCCTACCTCGAAGCCGGCGCCGACATCCTCGAAACCAACAGCTTCAACGGCACGCGCGTTTCGCAGGGCGAGTACGGCCTGGCCGAGCTGGCCTACGAGCTCAACGTCGCCGCCGCGAAGCTGGCGCGCGGCCTCGCCGACAAGCATTCGACGCCGGACAAGCCGCGCTTCGTCGCCGGCGTGCTCGGCCCCACCTCGCGCACCGCCTCGCTCTCGCCCGACGTGAACGACCCCGGCGCGCGCAACGTCACGTTCGACCAGCTGGTGGCCGACTACTACGAGGCCGCCTGCGGCCTCACCGCCGGCGGCGTGGACATCCTGCTGGTCGAAACCATCTTCGACACGCTGAACGCCAAGGCCGCGCTGTTCGCCATCGAGAAGTTCTTCGATGCCGCCGGCCGTCGCTGGCCGCTGATGATTTCCGGCACCATCACCGACGCCTCGGGCCGCACGCTCTCCGGGCAGACGGTGGGCGCCTTCTGGAATTCGCTGCGCCATGCGCGGCCCTTGTCCTTCGGCTTCAACTGCGCGCTCGGCGCGAAAGACCTGCGGCCCCACGTCGAGGAGCTCTCGAAACTGGCCGACTGCCTGGTCTCGGTGCATCCCAACGCCGGCCTGCCCAACGCCTTCGGTGGCTACGACGAGCCGCCCGAGGCCATGGCCGCCGAGATCCGCAGCTGGGCCGACGCCGGACTGATCAACATCGCCGGAGGCTGCTGCGGCACCTCGCCCGACTACATCCGCGCCATCGCCGCCACGCTCAAGGACGTCGCTCCGCGCCGTCCCTCCGGCGCCGATTTCCGCCTGCGCCTGTCCGGCCTCGAGGCCTGCAACATCGGCCCCGACAGCCTGTTCGTCAATGTCGGCGAGCGCACCAACGTCACCGGCTCCAAGGCCTTCGCGCGCATGATCCTCGAAGGCCGCTACGACGACGCCCTGGCCGTCGCCCGCCAACAGGTGGAGAACGGCGCGCAGGTCGTGGACATCAACATGGACGAAGCCATGCTCGACTCGGTCGCGGCGATGGCGCGCTTCGTCGACCTGGTCGGTTCCGAGCCCGAGATCTGCAAGGTGCCGCTGATGCTCGACTCCTCGAAATGGGAGGTGATCGAGGCCGGCCTCAAGCGCTTCCAGGGCAAGTGCGTGGTCAATTCCATCTCGATGAAGGAAGGCGAGGCCAAGTTCCTCGAGCAGGCGCGCCTGGCGCGGCGCTACGGCGCGGCGGTGATCGTGATGGCCTTCGACGAGCAGGGCCAGGCCGACACGCTGGCGCGCAAGATCGCCATCTGCGGCCGCGCCTACAAGCTGCTGACCGAGGACGGCTTCCCGGCCGAGGACATCATCTTCGACCCCAACATCTTCGCCATCGCCACCGGCATTCCCGAGCACGACAACTACGCCGTCGATTTCATCGAGGCGGTGCGCTGGATCCGGCAGAACCTGCCGCACGCCCACAGCTCGGGCGGCGTCTCCAACGTCAGCTTCAGCTTCCGCGGCAACGAGCCGGTGCGCGAGGCGATCCACACCGTCTTCCTCTACCACGCGATCAAGGCCGGGCTCACCATGGGCATCGTCAATGCCGGCCAGCTCGGCGTCTATGACGACCTGGCGCCCGAGCTGCGCGAAGCCGTCGAGGATGTCGTCCTGAACCGGAAAGTCGGCGCTGGTGACACGCTGATCGAACTGGCCACCCGCGTGAAAGGCGCCGCGAAGGAGCAGGTGGTCGACCTCGCCTGGCGCGACTGGCCGGTCGAGAAGCGCCTCGAGCACGCCATGGTCAAGGGCATCACCGAGTACGTCGTCGCCGACACCGAGGAATGCCGCGCTGCCTTGGCCGCCGCCGGCAAGCCGCCGCTGGCGGTGATCGAAGGCCCGCTGATGAACGGCATGAACACCGTCGGCGACCTGTTCGGCGCCGGCAAGATGTTCCTGCCGCAGGTGGTGAAGTCGGCGCGCGTCATGAAGCAGGCCGTGGCCCACTTGGTGCCCTTCATCGAGGAGGAGAAACGCCGCACCGGCGCCGCCAGCAAGGGCAAGATCGTGCTGGCCACGGTCAAGGGCGACGTCCATGACATTGGCAAGAACATCGTCGGCGTCGTGCTGGGCTGCAACGGCTACGAGATCGTGGACCTCGGCGTCATGGTGCCGGCGGAGAAGATCCTGCACGCGGCGAAGGAGCATGGTGCGCAGGCGATCGGCCTCTCCGGCCTGATCACGCCCTCGCTCGAGGAGATGAGCCACTTCGCCGCCGAGATGCAGCGCAATCGCCTCGACGTTCCGCTCCTGATCGGCGGCGCGACGACCAGCCGTGCCCATACCGCGCTGAAGATCGCGCCCAACTACGACCAGCCGGTGGTCTACGTGCCGGACGCCTCGCGCGCCGTCGGCGTGGTGACGCGCCTGCTGTCGCAGGACATGCGCGCCGCCTACGTCGCCGAGATCGCCGCCGACTACGAGAAGGTCCGCGCCCAGCACGCGAACAAGAAGGGCGTGGCGCTGGTGCCGCTTGCCGCGGCGCGCAACAACGCCGCCAAGCTGGCTTACGCACCCGTGGCGCCGAAGACGCCCGGCATCACGGTGCTGAAGCAGCTCGACCTCGCCGAAATCGCGAAG
>CAIVQO010000047.1 GCA_903908065.1 uncultured beta proteobacterium
ATCAGTTTGCGCCGCCGCGCAAACGCACGTTTCAAGGCCGGTTTAGGACGTAGCGGCGAGAGTAGTGCTTGAGCAAAACATTCCTGATCAGCTAGCGACAAACGAATGACTTCCGCCTTTTCGATGGCTTCCTGAGCCGCGAGTTGAACGGCAGATACGACAAAGTCAGTCATGGTGCGTCCCTGTATCTCCGCCGCACGCTTGAGCATTGCGTGCAGATCGGTACTGATTCTGGCTTCGAGACGGGCTGTGGCAGCAGTTGCAGACATGGCATGATCCTCCTGAACTGATGATACGGCAGTTAGCCGTACATATCAAGTCAGTCAGAATCGACGATATCGATTTGCCGCCAAAGCAATCTATTTCAACTTTGCCACCGCCACGGCAATCGCTGCCGCGCGACTGATCCCCCTGCCTCTTGCCCAATCATCCAGCCGCTCCAGGACGGCTGGATCAATTGAAACGGTGATTGCGCATTTCCTCCCCGCACGCTTGATCGACTTCCTGCCGTCCGGCGCCTGATCGATGAAATCATCAATGTCGGCCTGAAGTGGCGCTGCATCAGGTTTCCGTTGTTTCACCATCGGTTCACCGTCATCCTTCCGTTGTTTCAACGTATGTCCAACCGAAAACGGTCGCCGCCAGGCAACGGTACTCATGGGCGGCTTTCTCGTCTCTGGCTGGGAATTCAAGGATCGAACAGCCCATCGCCGCAATGCTGGCCACGGCCTTCCGGCGCACCACGGGCGCATCGACATAGCCAACACCCGGCGGCAGCGATCCGGCCGTTGCGGCGTTGTCGCTGCCGGTCGGATCAGCCATGCAGAGGAAGACGGAGGCCGAGATATCCCTCGTTGCTCTGGCCTGAGCCAGCAAGCCGGTCATGTCATTCAATGCCCAGAGGTCGAAGGATCGGGGTTGCAGCGGAATGAGGACGTGATCAGCCAGGACCAGTGCCGCGCGCATGGCGGTCGAATCCCGCCCGCCGGCATCGATGACGATATCGGTATAGCGATCCTTGGCCAATGTCACCTGCTGACGCAGCGCCTGACCATCGGGGTAATGGACGCAGGGAATCGTGGGTTCGATTTCGCGGCCGGAGAGCGCGGCCATCAGGGTGCCCTGTCGGTCACCATCCACGGCGAGAACATCACGGCCGCGTAACTTGCAGGCGATGGCCAGGTTGAGTGCGGTGGTGGTCTTGCCGACGCCGCCCTTGGTATTGAGGATTGCCAGAATCATTGTGGTGTCCTTCCGTCATCTTGATGTTGGATTGCCGTCGTTTCGCCATCGATCGAGTTGTGGTGCTGTCGCCGAAAATTTCGAAGGTGCCGCCTGGCCGTTTCCGGATCGGCAACCGGCTCCACCGTGGCTGCCCGCTTGTCATTTTCGGATTGATGGCGCGCTTTGGCATCGAGATGTGATTGCCACGCCGCAAGGCAGAGAAGGTCTTCCTGACTCGTTCCAGAGGCCTGCAGGCGCTGTCGCACCCGGGTTCGCCATGCTGACGGGTTCTTGATTGGCTTGCCTGACTGCGCGGCCTGCCAGTAGGCAGCGGTGACCAGGTCATCCAGATCCGCCACCACCGGAGATTTTTTGGCTGGGGCTGTGGCTCGCTTCTGCGCGCTGGATGACGGTGGTGGTGGTGTTTTTACCTGCTCAAATCCTGGTGGTGGTAAATCCTCTTGTTTACTTCCTCCTGGTTTACCTCCTATTGGTATATCCCCGAGTTGGCCGGGCATGGCGGCGCCATGGATGGTCGAGCCATGCATGGCGGCTCCATCCATGGCTTCACCACGGATGGTTTTCACCATCCCCGGCAAACTCGGGGATGGTGACTCGGGAACGTCGGTGACCGTCTTGATCCATGCCCATCGACCGCCATCTTTTCGGATGCGTTCCTGCCGGTAGTAGCCTGCGCGCTGCATTTCGTTGCGGATGGAGACCCATACCGTCTCGGTCATGCCGAGGGCCATCTGCATCTGGCGCACCGAGAATATCCAGCCCTCCGGTCGACCCACCATCCAACCGAGAACAAGACGCGCTCGCAAGCTCATGCGCTTGTCGAGCAGGATGTCGTCTGGGACGACGGAGAATGAGCGCCGTCTGACGAGAGTGATTTCATCGCTGCTCATGGCTATCACCCTGTAGTAGAGCTATCTTGCGGGGCCGACCGGGACTGCGTTTTGCTGGCGTCGGTTGTTCGATCGCTGCAGGAGCAACTGATTCATCCATGCCGGCGATACGCAGCAGGTCGCGCACAAGCACACGCTGGTGCCCGGCGACGAGCGTCAGTGGCAATGGGAAGGCATTGCGGCAGATGAGATTACGGGCGGTCTTTTTGGCGCCTTCGAGGGTGCGGCTATAGCCAACCCGATAGAGCGCTTCCGCCGGATGGATGGCGATGCGGCCACCAAAATCGAAAGGTTGCATGTTTGTCTCCGTGAAGAACGCGGGAGACAGCGGATTGTTCAAGCCCGTCAGCCTGGACGGTCAGCGGGTAGCTCCCGCGTATGGACTGCGCTTTGCGCCCAGGCTTATTGCCGGGCGAATGGCGCAGGCTGTGGAAGTATCCGTGGCGCGATGCATATATGCGCCAATCCAACGGCCCCCAAAACCGCTTGGTGGGCCTTGACGCTACAACATAGTGCTGAAATCAGAACGGCACGATCGGTCGCAGTCAGCCGTCGGATGAAGGCCTTCGTTTCTAACAAAGTTCGCGACGCAACGCCGGTAACGTAATTGCTGGCACGACCAATCTCTCGGGCTGCAGCGGCTGCTCGTGCCCGTATGCATAGCGCCAGCACAAAACCGACGAACACTGCAATCAACTCAGGTCCTGCATTGAAAAGCACTGCCCCAATAGCAACTACGGCGATATAAAACCATATCACCATCTCGGCATGTCTCCGAGGCGTTAAATTGCAGAAGCAAAGGGAAACCACGTCCATGCACGTAACTTAAATCTTCCAGATGCCCTGTGCAACTCCGATACAGGGCCATATTGGTCGCATTTCGGCTACCGCTCCCCCACCTCGGGGTGTAGGGCTACGACATGATGCAGGCTACCATTACGCCGATGTCCTAACCTAGACTACCGGAAGCATCAAACCCTTTGTCATACCATGCATTTCCACTGGCTATATCTTTCGGGCCTTCTTGGCCAGCTTTGCTGCCAGTCGTTCGGCCTGCAGGTGTGTGTAGCGCTCAAGCATTTGCAACGTCTTATGGCCTGAAACAGCCGCAAGCTCAAGGACGTTGAAGTCACCTCGCTCAGCAAGGCGGCTCATGGCTTCATGCCGAAGATCATGAAAAGTGAAATCAACAATCTTGGCTCTATCGCAGGCCGCCGCAAAAACGCCGTAGAGAGTCATCCTTGCACACGGTATCACTTTTCCGCTGATAGACTTCGGCAGCCCCTCGAGAACCCTCAGGGCAGTAGGCGACAACGGAACGGCACGTGGTTTCTCATTCTTGATCTCGGACTTTTTCGTCAGGTAGATCAGCTTGCGCTTCATGTCCACCGATTTCCAGGTCAGGCCCAACAGCTCTCCCTGCCTCATCGCCGTCTCGACAGCCAATGTGACGGCAGGAACAAGCCAGGGATTCCGGCTTTTTCGACACTCCGCCTCAAATTGAGTCCACTCATCCTCACTCAGGCGGCGATCACGTCCTTCGCTCTCTTTCGGCTTGCGGATCTTCTCGACAGGATTCCCGCGCGGGAGTGTTATGCCTTTTTCATTCTCGGCGTAGCCAAGTAATTTGGACAGCATATAAAGTTCTTTTCGAACTGTGCTTTCACCAACTTTGCGCCTATCTGTACTACCTTTGAGTCTGGAATCCCTGAAACTGGCAACAAGCTTTTGATCAACAGCGGCAATACTGTAATCGCCAAAACAATCATTCAAGCGGTCTAACTGGAAACGCCAGGCCTCTCTCTCATCTTCCCTGACGCGATAGTGCAGGGGCGCGAAATCTGATTTGAAATCCTTGATCAAGTCACCAACGGTTGTATGCTCGGCAGCTGATGCAGAGACATACGTTCCGCGATCAATTTCAGCCTCGACTCGACGCGCCCATTCCTGAGCGAGGGTTTTATTGGGAAATGTCTTGCTCTGGACTGGGTAGCCCCGCCGTCTTACACGGGCCTGCACATACCCGCTGTCGCGCATCTGGAAGGTGGCCATTCGCTTGGCTCCGAAAAATGAAGTGGCTCCGTTTTGCCTCCGAAACTCATATCCGAATTATGCCACCACCACGTAACACCTGCCAATAGGGGCTTTATAAAGCAATAAATTCCACGCCTGGAAAGCGTGTTTAGGTGAAAGCCTAACGCGGGTTCGAATCCCGCCCTCTCCGCCAGACCGCTAGCATTTGAGAGCCTTTACAAGGCTTTTTTATTTCTACCCACGTTCTAACCCACACGGCGCATTGAATCGCCGTCCTTACCGCTCCAATGCTGGTGCGCACCGCATGATGTGCCGCATGGAAGACAACCAGCGAAATTCCGTCGTCGCGACCCCGCCCTCGCCTCCAACAGACGATCCCCGCCTGACCCCAGAAGCCATCGAACATCGCCGCGCAAATGGATTGGTCGAGCGCGACGAATTTGGGCGGCTGCTGCCGGGCAGCCAGCTACCGGGGAAGGGGCGCAAAGGCGGCCCAATGGTCACCACACTGGCTCGCCAATACACGGAAGCTGCGGTCAAGCTATTAGGCGCCATGGTCGAGGATACTAAGGCGCCCCCAGCGGCGCGAGTCGCGGCAGCACAGGCGCTGCTGGATCGCGGCTGGGGAAAGGCTCCGATTCAGGTCGACCTAAACGTCAAGGCGCGCTTCGATGACTTCCTGCGGATGTCGGCGCAGCAGCAGTGTATGAATACGACCATTCTGACGGCGAGGTGGTGCAGGACGACATAGCGGAATTGAGCCTGTCAGAAATTTTGTGTGTGAGGCATAACATGTGTAAAAGGAGCATGTATGCCAAGCAAGAGCAGCAAGAAGAAGGCGGCGATCGAATTGCCGTCTATTCCGAAAGAAGTGCTTGACCAGATGGTCAGCGGACCGATGACGGCGGAAGCGATCAATGCCGCCTCGATGGCCTTCAAAAAAGCCCTGATCGAACGGGCGTTGGGTGCCGAACTGAGCCATCACCTGGGCTATCCGCCCGGCAGCGACAAGCCTGTCGGTAGTGGCAACCACCGTAGCGGCGTCAGCGGCAAGACCGTGCTGACCGACGACGGGCCGTTGCGCATCGACGTGCCGCGCGACCGTGCCGGCAGCTTCGAGCCGGTACTGATTCCCAAACACGAGCGGCGCTTCACCGGATTCGACGACAAGATCGTCGCCATGTACGCTCGAGGCATGACCGTACGAGAGATCCAGGGCTTCCTGGTCGAGCAATACGGCACCGAGGTATCGCCCGAGTTCATCAGCTCGGTTACGGATGCCGTGATGGCGGAGGTCACCGCTTGGCAGGCGCGGCCGTTGGAACCGATGTACCCGGTGGTGTTCTTCGACTGCCTGCGGGTCAAGATTCGCGAGGACGCAGTAGTGCGCAACAAGGCCATCTACCTTGCCCTGGGCATCCTGCCCGACGGCACACGCGACATTCTTGGCCTGTGGATCGAGAACACCGAAGGGGCGAAGTTCTGGATGAAGGTGTTCAACGACCTCAAGACCCGTGGTGTGGCCGACATCCTGATTGCCGTCACCGATGGGTTGAAAGGCATGGCTGAGGCGCTGGCAGCGGTGTTTCCGGCAACCACGCTGCAAACCTGCATCGTGCATCTGATCCGCAACAGCCTGGACTACGCCAGTTGGAAGGAACGCAAGGCCCTGGCGGCGGCGATCAGGCCGATCTACACGGCCCCGAGCGCCGAGGCGGCACAAGCCGAGTTGGACACTTTCGAGGCAGGGCCATGGGGAACGAAATTCCCAACCGTTGTGGCCGCTTGGCGCCGGGCCTGGGATCGGGTGATCCCGTTCTTCGCTTTTCCCCCACCGATCCGCAAGGTGATTTACACCACCAACGCCATCGAGAGTGTCAATGCCCGGCTGCGCAAGATCATCAAGACGCGCGGACACTTCCCGAGCGATGACGCGGCCACCAAGCTGATCTGGCTGGCCTTGCGCAACATCACGGCCGACTGGGAGCGGGCGGCCAGGGACTGGAAGGAAGCGATGAACCAGTTCGCGATTCTCTATGCAGAACGATTCGAAGCCAGCCGTGGATAGAATCACAGCTGACTTTCCCACCGCGCCGCTCGCCCCCGGCCATAGAGGGGCCGGCGGCGGCACCGTGGAAAAGTCCCTCTCCGCCTCACACACAGAAATTCTGACACCCCCAGCCTGGCTTACTCGAAAGGTCGAATCGCTCCGATAAATCTAATGTAAGTTTGTAGTCATTTGTTTTCACCCCTGTGAAAGCCCCCTAGCCATCTCGGCCTCGGGGCTTTCGCCTTTTCTACCTACCCACACAAAGGAGCACTGACCTGCCCCCCCCGTAAGCTGCACCAGTTGAAGGTAGCCGCCGCTACGATTGCAATGCGCCTATCACCTAACGATCATTCCATCGACCGCAGTGTGTCCGGGAAAACCGGGGCGATTCAGACAAATCGGATCTCCACACCGATAAGTCGTCCAAACCACTCGACCTCCCACGATGGAATCACCCTCGTCGCCCTGCCAATCGAAGTACAGATACGCCAATGAAAACCGGCCTAACGACGCCGCAAACGTCTCAAGGCCAAGTCGCACCAGGAAAAGCTGCAGCAACTGTGACCTGCACCCGTAAGCCCCGAGGCAGAATGGAAAGGCGCTGACGGTGAGCTGAACTGGCCTGCGATCGAAGGCTGGACTTTCGCGCTGGAGTCGAACATCTCCGAATTTGCAGCCTATGCACGGCAAGTGCGTCAGGCGGCGCAATGGCTTGAACTCGCCAAACTGGAGCTACTAGCGGCTGCGTAAACTGCTCGTTGATGACGGGAGAGCCGGTAACTGCCTCACCCACTTGCCGTGACGAAGCGATCGGCGCCTCGATTGGAGCAGCTATCCGCCAGCCGTTCTACCCGACGGGCTTTCGCGCCTCACCCTTGACTATGAAGGGGCAGCGCTCAAGCGAACCGCTACCACCGCATTTACGATGCTCTTCGGGGTAGATGCCGCGGCAGGTAGCGCAGAAGAGTTGCTTTACCTGCGACACCGAATCCGACGAGCAATCGTTGGAGCGAACCCGTGAATCGATCTCGGACTTCAGGCGGATGACTTTCGCCTGCTGACTACCTCCGCGTGGAAGCTCGAAGTACCAGTCGACCACCGCGCGCGCCATGGTACCCATCCATTGCCTGGAATCCGCCTTCGGCCAAGATTCGTCTCGATCAGAGGGGGGTATCAACGGTACGAATTCCGGAAACTCAGATTTGGAAAACAGAGTGTTCTCGGTCGGAGAATGAACGATCTTCATTTTCTGCCTCCAATCTCTCTTGATGGCAAAGGGCCTTGTCGATGACTTCTTATGCCCAGATTGTGTAACGCTCCGCGACTGCGAGTGTTAAGAATTGAAAATTGGTTGCGGCCGCACTAGATTGAAGTTCTGCTTGCGGACTTTCCCGCCAATACGACGATATCCCGGGATACCGAGTCTTCCGAGTTACGGCCACACAGGCCGCGCTATCGATCCCGCCCGTGCCTGGCTGAGGATCCACGCAGAACGAATCGGGCTGCCCTCAGCTCGAGAGATGCAAACCGGGCTAGCGTCTCACGAAATCGATAGACAGGATTCAGCGCGCGGAATTTTCGCGGTCACGATTGGGAATCGGATCATCTCTCGCCGTGCCTGACTTTATTCCGTCCTAGAAGCTCTTGACCGCACCGCCAAGGTCACAGGGCAGGCAATCCCGCAGCGCGCCCTGGGATTTCACTGCCAAATGGCCGTCGTGATGGCAGTTCGCTCCGCTCCGGTAGAGGAGCTTGCCGGCCGGGCAGCGGCAGGTACCGGCCTCGGGGTCGTAGTCAACGTCCTCGGGGCGATATTGCCCGCCGGCCTTCTTCGGATGCACCTTGTCTTACAGCGGATGGGGCAACGCCTTGTACTTGCCTTGCTCCTTGAAGCGCTCGTCCCGCTTTCGCATCTGGTTGTCCGCTATCAGCGCCAGCCGCCCTTGCTCGGCCAGCGCCTGAAGGTTGTCGATTCTCGCGCCGGACGCTCGCCAGAAAAAGCAAAACCGAGATCACCAGCATCAAGGCCAGCGTTCGAACGATCCAAGGGTAAGCAATCGTTTTTCAGCGCGGCGAACGGCAGATCCCTGAGGAATTCGAAGTTCAGAGCCTTTCAGGGCTAGACAGCCGGTTGTGACGCTAGGCTTCGTGACAATTCTTAACACACTGCACCCTCGAATCGCGGAAACTTCTGCCATCCGGCATTCCGCATTGCCGGCTTTCCTCACAAACCAAGCCGATACCATCCCATTCCCGAAATGACTCAAACGCTCAAGATTCCGCGTTGGCTCAGGGCATATGGGCTGGTGGTCATGCTCGGTCTGACGAGTTTTCATTCGGCCGCACAGACGGCTGTGGTTGAAGCTGTGCGGTTAAGCGGCAGTGGAGCCGCGTACACACTGCTACCGGCATTGTTGGCGGCCTACCGGGAGGCGACCCCGGATTCTGTAGTTCAACTCACACTAGTCCCCCTCGGAAGCAACGGCAGTATTCGCGTGATGGTAGCCGGACGCATCGAGGTGGTCATCATCGGCCGCCAACTTTGAGACACCGACTACGCGAACCTGAACGGCCGGGAACTCGGTCGATCGCCAATCGCTATTGTGGCCAATGGCCCAACCGGTCAGGACAACCTATCGCACCAGGATCTGGTCGAAATTCTCCGGGGACTGCGCACAACCTGGCCCAACGGCAAGCCAATACGCATCGCTTTGCGGCCAGAGAGCGACTCGGACAGCATGCTGATCAAGGCCATATCGCCCGAGATCTCCGCTGCCATCGCCGAGGCACGAAAGCGCCCCGGCATGGCCGTCGCAACCCACGACCTGGAAAACGCTGAAATGCTCAACCGAACGCCGGGAGCACTGGGAACCATCAGCCTTTCCCAGTTTAAGGCCCAGAAACTCGAGCTGCAGCGCCTAGCCATTGCCGGAGACACGCGCTGGAACTCTAATGCCCGGTCACGACCTTTTGTTGTCATTGCAAAAAAGAATGCTGGCCAGAATGCCCGGGGCTTTTCCAACTTTCTACTGTTGACCAAGGCCGAGCGCATCCTGCACAACCTGAATTGCCCGCTCAGTCCGGAATGAAGCCCCGCCCGTGGACATGCCCCCTCACGCCATTGAAACCTACATCAAGCGAGTTGCCTTGTTGTCATCCGCGCTTGTCGTGTTCCTTCCGCCGGCTTTTTTGGGGCTGCTGGAAACACGCGCGCTAGGCACGGAAATCGAAATCGAGGCGCGCGCCAAGGCATCGCTCATAGAAGGTTTCATTGTCCGCAACCCTGATGTTTGGCGATTTCAGCACGAACACCTGAAGGATATCCTGCAGACTGAAGTGCTGCCCCACACCGCGGCGACGCTGATCGACAGCAATGAAAACATACTGGCCCACGTCGACAGCGGCGTTCGGGGGATCACCCTTTCGCGCAGCGCGCCGGTCCGCGAGTTCGGAGAGGTTGTCGGGCATATCCGGATTCGGGATGATGTCAATCAGATCATCGCAGTGAGCCTGCTGCTGGCGATCGCATGCGCGCTACTGGCTGCGGCCATGTACTGGATATTGCGCACCGTGCCCCTGACCGCTCTGCGCGACTCCCATGAACAGCAGCGGAAGGAGGTTGAGCGCCGCACTAAAGTGGAACTCGAATTGCGATCGACGCAACTGCAGTTGGCCGACGCCGACCGCCTCGAGTCCGTTGGCCGGCTAGCCGCGGGCGTGGCGCACGAGGTCAAGAATCCCCTGGCCATCATTCGGCTGGGCGTGGACTACCTGACGCACCAAGCCCCTGCAGAGGATGAAACCTACCGCGCCGTGCTCGAAGACATTCGTGACGCGGTAGGGCGTGCCGACCGAATAGTCAAGGACCTGCTAAATTTTTCGCACACACGCGCCCAGGTGCGAACACCACTGGACTTGAATGCCATTGTCGAGAATGCCCTGCGTCTGACTTCCCACGATCTGAACTTGCGCCGCATAGTGGTGCATCGATCGACTCATGAGCGCCTACCGCCATTTTCTGGCGACGGCGACCAGCTGCTACAGGTGTTCATCAACTTGATCGTCAATGCCGCCCAGGCAATCGAACATGATGGGAAGATCACCGTTAGCACCCGATCCACCCGCATTGCCACGGCTCCGTCTTCTGCCGCGGAAGGCGGGCCCACTCAAACAGACCGTGCCATCGTCGTGGCGGTACAGGACACCGGACCCGGCCTGCCCAGCGGGGCCGGCGACCGCATATTCGAACCATTCTTCACCACCAAGCCCGTAGGTGAGGGAACCGGGCTTGGCCTCGCAGTCGCTCGCAACATAGTTCAATGGCACGGCGGAACGCTGGTACTGCACAACAATCAGAACGGCGGCGCGATTGCACTTGTCACCCTCAAAGCCGGTACGGAGTCAGATCATGAAGCGAATTCTCGTTGTTGATGACGAAGCAGCGATCACGCGCCTTATCAAGCTCAATCTTGAGGCAGCGGGTGGCTATCTGGTTTTTACCGAGAACCGGGCAGACCGGGTACTCGATGCGGCGAGAAGCTTCCAACCAGATCTCGCACTGCTCGACATCATGATGCCCGGAGCACTAGGCACCGACATCGCGGCGCAGCTCCAGGACGATCCACGGCTTCGCCACATCAAGATAATCTTCCTGACCGCGATCGTAAGAAAGGGAGAAACCGATCCCGGTCATTCGATCGGTGGCCAGGTCATCATTGCCAAGCCGGCGACCGTCAAGGAATTGATCGAAGCCATCGAGCAGGTACTCAAATGAGCATCATCTTGCGGCTCCCGCCCTACCGCCCGCCGATGGCGCGCTCACCGGCCGAGGTAAGCCCGCCCAGGTGAGCGCAGGCCGACGAACCATAGCGTGTATCGAAGCCATCCGGGCCTGATGGCTCGGCAGAACAGACAGCACGCATGGCATCAATCACGAAGTCCAGTATCGAAATTTGGCGCAACATATCTCCGGCATACCCATCGGCAACGCCTTCGTGGATTGCTCCTCCAATTTGTGGCGTTCGAGAATAGGCATCCAGCTTCAGCCATGGCAGGCGCGCATGTGCTACCAGGTGCCCGATCTCGTGTGCGATAAGCACAATCTTGCTCAAATCACCATAGCGGCATACCCGTGGAGATACGTAAATCCTGTTGCTGCGGCTGTCTGCGTAGGCGTCCAAGCCATCCGGTACCTGGCTCGACACGCTTACCCTGGTTTCTAAGTGGACACCCGCAATTCGGCCTGATGGATTCCGGAAATGGTCTGCCACGATCTGGAGTCTTGCTTCGCAATCGGCTAAACCGCCACAATGGCCGGGGTATGAAAGCACCGCCATGAAAGGTCCCAAAAGCAGGATACCGATTTTCATCGCCAATCCATGACCTATGGCGATTACCGTCTAGCCCAAGCTCCGGCGGAAGGAGAATGGCAGCACCTGGCAGCTATATCCCTTCAAAAGCCAGCACTCGTGCAGGAATTTCACCGACCGACCCGCGCACAGTGACGCCAAACAGGGATGAACGGAACCGCATCGATCGCAAAACAGCCGATGGGCTCTGACAAGTGCGTTAGGCGACGCGTCGGCCGCAAGAATCAGGCCTTCGACATGTCGGCGCACCTCGCCAATCCTCCACCTTCGTGGGTCGTCCGCCTGAAGCAGCGCCTCCCATCGATCACAGACCGTACGCACACCTTCCAGCAACTGAAAGCTACCGGGATGGATGCCATCGCTTTTCGACTCGGCTTTCACGGTAGGTGTCCAATCCATTGGACTTAAAGCGTTGGGTTCAAAAGCCGGCGAACATCCAAATCAACAGATTGGTCACGCCTACCAG
This sequence comes from uncultured beta proteobacterium, assembly GCA_903908065.1. GTDB lineage: Bacteria > Pseudomonadota > Gammaproteobacteria > Burkholderiales > Rhodocyclaceae > Sulfuritalea. Next base: position 12,055 of record CAIVQO010000047.1, read on the forward strand.
CACGCCGAGACCAAGCAACGCGTCTGCGAAGCGATGTTCAAGATTACAGATCAGGTACCGGTGTCTCATAGGGATGAACTCGATTTAATGTCGCGACCCGCGCCGGAATCGCCGTGCTACGAGATTCCCCTGGCCGACCCCAGCAGCCAGCAAGCTTCCAAGGTCTGCTCACAGCAGACGCTCTCCAGATCGGGATGTATATCGCGACAATTGATGCACAACAACGCGCGAACCGAGCTCATGGTCTCGATCGAATAGTCTGCAGCACGAATTCTGTCGTCGATAAAGTCAATCAGTGGCGACAGATAGACCCGCTGCGGATCATCTGGCAGAAGCTCGCAGTACCACATTCTGCATAGGTCGGCCGCTGCCCTCAGCTGCGATGGGCGAGGATCAATCATGCTGTCCTTCACCGACATCCTTATCGGCCTTCGCTCCTGCCGTTGCTTCAGGAAGACATCCATGGCGGGTCACTTTACTACGCTCATCAGATAGCAGCCGTGCAGCACATCGTGGGTTGAATCGCCCTTCCTTGCGCACAGAGAGGACACCTGAGGCTGAATGCTGCGACAGTTGTCGCAAAACAGTCCGCTCAATGACAGCATGGACGCGTCAGAAAATTCCTGCCGTAAAATCTTGGCATCAATAATCGCCATCATGTCAAGCACCGGTGCACGCCGGATATCGTCTTTCGCCAGCCCACGCAGCCACATGCCGCCGATTCGGGCAACAACTTCCAGCCTATTCCGATTTTTATCACCGGACTGCTGTCCAAGAATAGATTCGTAACCCATCACTTCCACGTGTTCCTCCGGCTCCCATCTGCTGGTCGAATACGGAAAATTGCACACTCAAACTATCATCCGCCCGCCACGAGACACGATGATTAAGAAATGTAAAGGATAGTTCCGCCGTCTGGCCGGCAGGGATGCAGTACCAGAGGGACTGTCTAGCCTTGCTCGAGGTTCAGGCAGTAGCCCACGCCGCGAATACTCGAGAGGGGATTGTCGGTTCCGCTGACGTCAACCAGTTTGGCCCGCAGGTGGGATACATGGACGTCGATGTCGCGGCTCATCTGGTCCCAGTTGCGGCCGTGTATCCGTCGAAACAAATCATTGCGCGAAACGACGGCGTTGCCGGCCTGGGCAAGAACCAGCAGGATCATCGCTTCCTTCTCCGTCAGGGCGACCCGCTGCTCGTCGGCAGCCAGCAGCTCCCGCTGGCGGACATCGAAAACCACGCTGCCCAGGGAAATGATCCTGCGCGCCACAGCCGGACGTTCCTTCCTGCGCCGCAGCACATTGCGGATGCGGGCCAGCAGCACCGCCGGCTGAAACGGCTTGGTTACATAGTCGTCGGCGCCGATATTCAGCCCCTTGACGATCATGTCCTCGGACGAATATCCGGTGAGGAAGACGATGGGGACATCCGAAAAATAGCGCAGCCCCTTAGCAATCGAAATGCCATCGTCATCGGGTAGACCGATGTCGAGCAGGACTACATCAACATCGCCGTTGTTGACCAGCCTCGATAACTCAAGCTGACTGTCAGGAATGGCGACATGAAAATCGCCCTTGAGACACTCCTTCACCAGCCTCGTAAAATCGGGCTCGTCATCAAACACGGCGATCCTCGGCTTCGCCGAAGCAGCGGTTGCGAGATATTCGCCGGAATCGGAAGTTGCCACAGGCACCATGAGAAATAAATGCGCTGGCGGCCCGGATACGATATCCGGGCGCCGCGCCACCGATCAGCGAATTATCTCATGCCTCGCCGTCGACCGATTCAGAAACAACGATGAAACCACACTCTCCGTGGATGGCAAATAAGGTCCTCTACTGTGCGATCGCCTTTGCTCCCGACGCCGAGCGCACCGGAGTGCCATCGTCGTTGCGCAGGCACTTACCAATGGCCAACCCTTTCGCACCGACAGCGGGAAGACTGAGAAAAACATCCTTCGCCAGTTCCCGGACGCTACCGGAAAGCACCTTGGCCGCATTGCCCTCGTGCCCGTTAGTCAATTGTAGCGACGGATGGTCGAAGGGCGCCCGGTCGCAAGCCACCCGCGGGTCCGTCAGCCCATTCCTGAGGAAGGCGACCAGGTCAGCCTGCTCCTGACTGCTCAGATTGAGCGGTCGGATATTGGGATGCCTGTTCGAGCCACCGCCCCCGGGCGCCTTCGGCGACGTGTAGCCACTGGTGTCATTGCCATCCGGCCCGCGCCGGTCCCCGCCGCGGTTGTAGAACTCGACCACCTGCTCAAGGGTCAATCGGCTTCCATTGTGAAAATACGGGCGGGTCAGGGCCACGTTGCGCAGGGTCGGAGTCTTGAAGGCTCCATCCACCCCGGTGCGGGTCCGATCCGGATCCGGCGTCGTCCAGCACTCCTTGGCGTCGGTCCGGACACTGAACAAACAGGGACGAACCTGGTAAGTGTCCGGCGCATCCTTGCCAACCAGAAATCCGAGGAACTGCCGTGAGAACGACAAGGGATTGCCGAAGGGATCTTCCGCACCAACGCCGAGGTCTTCCATGGCGGGCCTAACCCCGATGTTGTAATAACCGTTGTCATAAAGTCCGAGATCGCCGCCGCCGACGAACATCTGCTCGGTCAGATTGGTTTCCTCGTTCCGCTGCAGGCCGGTTGCGGCACTGGTCAGTTCGGCACCCTTATGGCACGAGACGCACATCGCCTTGCCGCGGAACAAGCGCAGACCACGGATTTCCTGTTCGCCCAGGGCTCTCAGGTCCGGGGGTGTCCCAGCCCAGCCGACGAAACGATCGATCGGCGCCTCGTCGGAAATCAGCGTCGATTCGTAAAGCATGATTGCGAGTCCCCAGAACAGGGAGAAGTTCGCTTCCATGTGGCTGTAGCCATCCTGCTTATCGGCGCCGTTCCACCAACGCGGGTGAAAGGCCTGCCTGACCATGTCGGCGTAGGTGGATTTCAGACCCTTGCCGCCCTTCGCGATGAGCCTGCCCAGTACCGAATCCTCGGCATGAACGGTCTGCCCGGATAATGCCTTCAACGGCAGCAGTTTTCGCCCGATATCGCTAAAGGACTTGGCCGAACAGGACATTTCGAAATCGCTCAGCGCTGGCCCGACCGCCTGCGATGCCAGGCTGGCATTGGGAAGCGAAATTCGCACCGGAACCACCTTGCCGCTGGACAGCAGGTCGAATACTCGCGCATCCGGATCTCGGTCACCAAAGGGATTGACGCCATTAAACACGTTGTTGGCTCGGCCGTCCCAGAAATTGCGGTGATTGAATACCGCATTGATTACCGTCGGCGTATTGCGCGGCTCGACGCGCCGCGTCAGCACGCCGCCAACATTGAACTCGTCCAGCGCGCGCGGCGCGCATTTCTCGGTGCCGGCAGCCCCTAGCCCGGCGAACTCACCGGAGAATGTCCCCTGCGAGGAAACCACGTCGTTGCTGCTGAACACAACGGCGGAATTGCGATCCAGGGGATCGGCCAGGCGATGGAAGGGAAAGTCACTTTCCTTGAGCGTGTAGTTGGGACCGCCACTCCCCGTGGCCGTGCGCTTCAATTCGCGCGGAGCTAGTCGGGTCTCGGCATCGATCTGCCGCGCATTGCGCTGTGCTCGGCTGGCGTTCCGATTGAAAACATGATCCCCTGCCAGCAGTCCCGGGCTGAGCTGATTTTTCATGCGATTGTCGGCCCCGGCGGCAAAATGGCAACTGGCACAGGCAAGCCCGTCGCTACCTGCCTTTGCCTCCCAGAAAAGCGCCTTGCCCAGAGCGATTGCGGCCGACTTGTCGCGGATGAAGGCCTCCAGACCGAGCACGGGCGGGACCTGAACCGTCTTCAGCGACGCCAGGGGTGGAACCAGATCAACCCTACCGTAAGTCGCCAGCACGGCCGGGACGGCCGGGCGCCCGTTGACGCTGGCATTGGAGCGAACGCCAAGCAGGGGCACGACCATCTCGCCGCTGGCGGAATACTGGGGCGCGCCCAGGGCTATCCCGTCCGGTGCTCCGGCCACCGCATCCTGCGACACGGTGATTTCAACGCGACCGTCGACGCCGAACTCGGCGCCGGAAACAAAGGAACCGCCGGGCAGGGCCATGGTGCCCTCGGTGGCGGGCGCACGGTTGGCGGGAAGGTTCGCCCGCGCTGGCGCCAGTTCATCGGGTGCATCCACAAGCGCATCGACACCGAGGCGCCCGGGACCGCGAGCGCTCGCGGGAGTGCAGACGATGAGTGCGGACAGCACGAGGGCGGAGACCCGCCGCCAAGGATTCTCGCGCATAACCTGGATTGAATGCGTCATGGGAGTTCTCGCTCGATCCGACATCGCCTTTGCCTTACGGACAGATGAACTTGGTGGTGGATTGGCATCCGACCAGGCGGATCGCGCCCTCGGCGACCGTGGCCGTGCCACCTTTGCTCGAGCGCACGACGATGCTGGTCGGGGGTACGAGTTCAGGTAGGAAAGGCGCGACCCCGGGATCGACGATGAAGCCTGGCGCGCTCAGGGCCCAGCAGGGCGCCGCGGTCGGACACAGTCGCGGCTCGGCAAGGGAATTGGAAACCAGGCTCAATTGTGCCACTATCGGGTTTTCGCTGCCGCCGGGCGCCGTCGGCGTCATCCAGCTGTTGGATATCGTTGCCGTCATGAACATGTCAGGCGGCGCTGGCGATACCGACGATGTGACGACAAGGTTGATCTTGCCGTTCAACCTCTGGTTATCCCAGGTCGCGGCAACAATCCTCACCGCATCGGGCGCCCCAGTCACCACGGGGAAAACCAGCGGGGCGGCGACTGGCCTGACCTGGGGGCACAGCGTCGAACGGAATATCGGATCCTGCATCGGCGTTCCCCATGGCGCGGGATCGAGTTGGCCGATGAGCGGGGAATTCGACTCGGGCCCGTCGAGCGGCCCCGAGCCACAGTACAGGAACGGAAGATCCTGAAAATTGTTTGGCACCAGCGCCTGACCAAAACTCAGGTTCTCCGGAAAAATAAACTCGAAGTTCGGCAGGCTGAACTGCCCGGCGACGAGACCATTGGCAAACGTGTTGGCACGCGACGTTCCGCTTCCCTCCAGGGCACAGGTGCTATACGGACCTGTTGGCCGCTCCGCGCACATGGTGCGGCTGATGGCGCGATACATGCGCGTTGGCGGCAGGAATACGCCGCCAAAGTTACCGGGGGTACGGAAGCGCCCGAGCTGTGCGGTAGCCATCGGGCTAAGCGTCGCCAGGTGTCGCTCGCCAAGTCGCCCCGTGAGCGGATCCTGATCAAGCGCATAGAGATCGACGAGGTTTGTTGGATCCGTCGTGAAGCCGACCACCCGGATGCGCTGCGTCGTTTCCTGGGCCAGGCCGGCAACCGGCAGCGCCGCCGTTCCGGCGAGAATCTCTTCCACGACAACGTAGGCGGGTTTGGTGTTGGGCTGCGTATAAATCCCCAGGTTGGCGCCAATCGTGTGAGCCGACACGTACACCCCATTGGCATCGGCCTTCAGCGTACCCTTGAAGCTGATCATGTCGCCCACCTGCAAGGGAGCTTGCCGGGTTGGATCGGTCGGGCAGCCGGGTCCGGGGCAGGTCAGGCCGGGGGGCGCCGTTCTGTTGGGCACATCCATCACGTAGCTGCTGCAATAGCCGGAGGTCTGGGGCGGAAATGGCGGAATGCCAAAGCCATCCGGATAGCTTTGACAGAACGGCGCGAGCGGACGATTGGATTGCGGGCACAGCGGATCCGTACCCGAGGTAAATGGGTTCATGCGCGGAATGCACATCGGAAACCCTGTGCTTGCGGTGATCGTCGGGTTGTCTACGTCGGGAGCGAAGCGTGGGTCGTAGCCGGGCTGCTCCACGCAATCCGCCGCGCCGCGGCACTGTCCGGTTGCTGCATGCTTCTTGCCATAGCGCCCGATCGTATCGTTGATCCGAACCCTGGCGACGCCGAGAGGGACGGGGTCGGGACAAGCACTGGTGGTCGCCGGATCGACCGGTACGCCGCCGACCTGAAGCTCGCCCGTCGCATAATTGATGCAGCTGATCACACCTTGCGCTGCGTTCAGGGACTGCTGAGAAATGAAGACCAGGCCGGCGATGTAGCGCCCCTTGACGACGTTGCCGACGACCCGGATTTCGTATGAAGGCAGGGACGCATTGAGCCTGGTCTGCCGGGTTGCGGCGGTCTCCGCGGGAATGGCCATGGTCAGCAGACCGGCAGCGGTCAGCGGAATCGTTGCCCCGGAAACCGGGCCGACGCGGTCACCGAGCGCAAGCCCCGTCTGCCCGGCGGGTGCAATGCTCGCTGGCGCCAATCCGGTCGCCGAGTTGAACAGATCCGCCCACGACAGGGTGAAGGCCGGCATCTGCAGCACAGTGTTGCACGGAATGACGATCAACTGGCCATTGAGCACCACGGTGCCGCCAGCCAGCCGAGGGTGACTTGGGTTACAGATCGCGCCCGCCGTATCGAGCGTCGCCCGCTGGATAAAGCCCGTGATGTCGAAACCTGCCGGAACCGGAGGCACCGGGGCGATCACCGGCGCTGAATAGGTTCGGTTTTGCGCGAAAGCCGAACCAACGCTCGTGGCAACCAGCAAGGCCAAGGCGCATGCCGCAAATCGGAGCAGCCTGGAAACCGGACGGTCATCAGTGGAACGAAATCGAAACATGGGGTTCTCCGCATTCAGGCAGCCCGCCGCCGCAGCGTGGAGCCAATGCCCCGAATGCTAGTGAATCGACCGCTCCCGGTCTGTTGTTCCTTTGTCGAGCGAATGTAACAACGCGTATCGACTGGCCGCAGCCGCCGGTCGGCTCCGTAAGCCGCTCAGGAATCCAATGCCGGCAAGAAGAATCCGCCGGCGGGCAGCAATCTGTTCAGCGCGGATTGCGGCTGCCGTAGCGCGGATGCCAATACACCTTATCGACAGCACATTCGGCACACTCGGACGAGACCATGGCTTCGGCGACTTCCTTGACGGCCCCGATACTGTGCGGCGGATAAAGTCCGGCAACCCAGACCGGGTCGCGCGCCAGAGTGCGCACCCTGGCCTCGGGAATCCCCTTCTCGCGCAGCTCCCTGATGGCGTCGACAAGCTGATCCTGAAGCGCACCAGGGGTATCCTTGCAGACATTCCGGCACCCGCGTATTTCATTTGTCATCGACGATCTCCCTCGAAGCCGGGATTGTAGCCTCGTGCCTCGGGTTCGAACAATTCGCAGCGCACCCTTCACCGGTACTCACGGACTGCCACTCGCAATGCCACGCAGACGAATGCGGGCATGAACCACCATTGGCGAGGTTAAGCGGCGAATCTGGAGATCGCCCCCGATCGATAGCCGGACCACGGTACGCGCCCCAAGGGCGGGGCGCGGCAGGGTGAGCTGGAACGTGGTACCGGGCTCCGCGACCGGCTGGCCGTCGACGGCAAAACTCGGGCGACCGAGTACGGCAGCCGCGCGTTCCGCGTTCACCCCGGCATCATGGGTAAGCTCAAGGAGGTAGCGCCACCCGGGACTCCCCTGAAGCTCGATCGGCGACACCGGCTTGTCCAGATATATGTCGGCTCCGCTGGCATAGCCCTTGACGCGATCCTCAACGGCGGTGCGTGCCGTGAGCATGATGATGTAGATATCCGGATGGGCATTGCGCAGGCGCTCGGAGATGCTGTAGCCGTCCTCTCCTGGGAGGTTCAGATCGAGAATCAGCACATCCACCCAGTCCTTGGCCAGGTGTTCATCAAGATCATCGGCGCAGTCGAAGCCCCTGACATCGTGCGCCTGCTTGCCGAGGAAGGCGACGATAACCTCGCGCAAGTCGGCCTGATCCTCGACCACCACAACCTTCAGCGTTATGAGACTGGGGAAAGCCCCCATTGAACTTGCCATGGCGCAATGCTAAAAAATATCCGGGGGTTCTTTTAATACCTCCCGCCATGACAATTCCTGCAATAGCTTGCAAGCTCCGGTTCATGCTGCGGGAGGGGATCCCGGCAGCCGCAACTCGAATACCGCCCGACCCGAAGCCGGCAGGTACAACAGGTCACCACCGAGCTGCCGAGCCAGGTATCGCGCCAGGTACAGCCCCAGGCCGGAACCGGTATAGCCATGGGCGCCCTTGGCGCGGTAATACTTCTCGAACAACCGCTCAGGATCGGGCGGGCCGGCGCGACCGAGCAGGTTACCGACCCGGATCACCGGTCCGCAGGCTGCTCCCGGCGGCGGACCAAGCACCTCCATGCCAATCTCGCCTGCACCGTATTTCAGCGCGTTCTCTACCAAATTCACGACAATAACGTGGAGCAGGCTCGCGTCCGTGGTCACGACCAGACAGCCCGGGGCCGTCAGGCAGACACGCCCGGGAGCCTGGCAGTTGGCGATCACGGCATGCACGATCGCAACCAGATCGCAGGGCGACAATTCGAAGCGCACAGCGCCATCGGCGACCCGCTCGGCCAACAAGGTGCGCTCGATCACGTTGTCCATAGCCGTTATCGAGCGCTCGGCGCTCGCCACTACCATGGGCGACATCGGTTGCAGCCCAAACGCCATGCGCAACACGGCAAGGGCATTTCGCAATTCATGCGCCAGCATCGCCACCAGCTTGCCTTGCTGTATTCGCGCCTCGGCCAGGCGACACGCTTCGCGATCGAGCGACCGAAGCCTTTCGGCGCCCTCGATCTGCGCCGTCTGCAACTCACGGTTGCGAGCCATGACCGCAAAATGCATGGTAGCAATCGAACCCAGTGAAGCAATGTTGAGAACGTAAAGTGTCGGGTAATAACCCAGAGCCACTCCCAGCAGGGTCAGGCTGCTGGCAAGGTAGCCGGCAAGGCTGATCGCTAGCCCGAGGAAGACCAACCCGCCGCCACTAATCCTGCTGAGCCTTTGCGCAGCGAACCACAGGGTTAGCGCGGTAGAAACGATTACTCCGCCGACGATCCAGGGCATGACCACGGCGTACAAATCTGTCCAAACCAATGGAATTGCCAGCGAGGGCAAAACAACCCAGGTACGGATCCAGCGCCGCGACCAGCGATCGTCCTCCCCTAGGGCAAGCAAGTGCCTCATGAATCCGTGGATCAGGGCGATGAACAATAGAAACCCCAGCTTCGGCAGCATGTCGACCCAACCCGGCTGTTCCGGAAGAATGTATTGCGCGGCAACTCCGCTCAGGCCGAGCAAGGTCAGGATCAGCGCGGCAATCGAACCTGAAAACCACCGCGCAAGCGGGTCGTGGCGGATACCCACAACATTCAAACCCAGCGCGGCGAGCAGTAGGACCAAATTGGCCGCCAGCAGCGAATACTCCGCCAGCGAATGCGCATAAAACGCGTCCGGTGAGCTCAGTCGCGGCAATACTAAAAAGGTATTGCTGCTACGGACCCGCAGATACAGCACCTGCGGGCTGGAGTCGGGCTTGCGAAGCTTGAACACGAATCCACGATTGGCCACTTCACGCACGGCGAATGGAAGAAGATCGCCGGCACGGCGTTCAGAAAATCCCATCGGCGTGGAACGATCCACCTCATACAGGCGAATGTCATCGATGAAGGCCGGCAGGAGGTCGAGCCACCACTCCCCCGCCGGCGCATCGACGACGATGCGGATCCAGATCGGGTTGTTGGTGTAGCCGGCGGCAACGAAACCGTCGGGCTGCGGTCGGAAACGCTGGGCCGCATCGACGACATCGCTGATGGCGAGCGCGCCCCCGGCGTCCTCGAACCATCCGATATCGCGCAGCCTGGCGCCATTAGTACCGGGCGCGGAAAAAACCGGAAGCGCCAATATCAGCGACAGTGACAGGCATAGCAAGATTCGCCGCAGCGCGTTTTTCAGGCGTTTGTCCTGCTTTGGAATCATCTTGCAAACTCGTTCAAAAACCTCTATTCCGCACTCCTCCATTGCGCCTCAGGGTAAGCCCGTGGACCTGGAATCCTGCGGCCGGACAACGATAACACGGGTATCCGGGACCAGCCAGAATTTCTCAACGCGGCGGCATGGCGGGAGTCCCGCCCGCCGCGACGAACTTCCAATCGGCATAGCTGCGGGCCTGGCGGAACGCCACGTAGTCGGCGGGAAACCCGTCCTTGCGCAGGGGTTCGCGAGAGGAATTGGAGCGCACGCCTACGATCTGTCCGTTGGCGTCGAGGATCAGGATCCAGGTGCCGCTCATAGGCCCGGAGTCGGTCAGTTCCGGATCATGCATCGGATCGCGATAGATCTTGCGCAGATAGCGCTGGACTCCCGGCTGGTTTGGGTCCCGGATCAGGGAGTCCAGCCGCTTCGGAAATGGCTCGGGATTTCCCTGGTTCTTGAGGTGGTACTGCTCGATGGCGCGACGAATAGCATCACCGGCAAACATCAGGTCGCGCTCCTTGTCGCGGCGGACTTCGTTGCCCAGCAGGCTGGCGCCCGCCGATACCGTAAGTGAAGCCACCGTAATTGCCAGCAGCAGCCCGAAATAGGTGTAGCCGGCCTGCGCCCGCGAACTACCAATCCTCATAGCGTGTCCCGTCGCGTGGCGTGCCTGCGGCGCCGCTGCGGATATCGCGGATGCCGGCGACGGTCGTCCCGGTCTGCTTCACGGGTGCCCACGAGCTGGCATCGCCCGCCACCGGGTCCACCGGAATCTCGCGCAGGTACCTATTTTTCACCAGGTCGTCCAGCGAAGCCGGCCACTTCCCGGTGTCCTGGTAGAACTGGTCGATGGCTTCGCGCATCGCCTTGAGGTTGGCACGCAAGGCCACCTCGCGCGAATTCTCCAGACTTTTGAAGTAGCGCGGCGCGGCAATCGACGCCAGGGTTGCGACAATCGCCATAACAACCAGCAGCTCGATCAGGGTAAAGCCGCGCAGCTTCTTCTTACCAATCACGATAGGGCACTCCGTTCAGGCCGCGCACGGCAGACAGCGAATACACATCGAAGACGTCACGCCCCTCGCGCGGCTCGTCGGGCCCGCTCGCATAGCTGCGCTTGCCCCAGGTCTGAGCCGCTGGCAGCGTCGGATCCGGATGCATCGGATCGCGAGGCACGCGGCGCAGGAAATAGAGCTTTTGCCGTTCCGGGCTGCTGATATCCTCGACCCCTGTGGCCAGTTCATCTATGGTCCGCGGAAAGCCGCTGTCGCCCTGGCTGTGCTTGACCTTGCCCTCGTCGACGGCGCGCTTGTAGGCATCCAGCGCACCGCGGATCTCGCGCAGCGCGTTGCGCAGGTCCCGCTCGTTGCCGCGCTTGACCACCATTTCTTTCAGGGGCATGGCCATGGCCGCCAGGATGCCAACGATCGCCACCGTGATGACCAGTTCGATCAGCGTGAACCCACGGGCCCGGCGCATCACTGCCTCCCGGCGTTCCCGATCATCAGCTGCATGGGACCGCTACCCTTGACCGGCAGCGTGCCCCCCCCCATCAGCGACGGCACCGCCGTCGCCACATGCACCTGCGTCTGGCCTTCCTTGCCCAGCGCCTTGAAGGTCACCGCCAGAATCGAGCCGGCGCCGCTCGCACCAGTGGCGGCGCTGCGCCTGATACCGGCATATACCCGCCCGGTAGAGGCATCCGCACGCTGAGTGAAGTTGGTCTGCGCGCTGTCGTTACGCAGCAGGTCACCCTCGGCGATACTGACGACCGACAGTGCCCCCGGATCGAACAGCAACTGCATTTCGGCACCGGCAAGCGCCGCGGTGCTGCTGCCCTCGACACTGACGGTGAATTCTTCGCCAGGCTTCACTTGCGTCGGCCCCTTCCAGGAAAGTTGCAGCGCCTCCGCAGGCGGCACGTCGGCGGTTCTGGCCGCTGCCGGTCCAGCCGGCGCCAGCGCTGCAACGGTCGTGGCCGCCGGTCCGCCCACCGCCACCGAAGTCCGGTTGGCGGCAAGCTTCACCGGCTCGTCGGGCAGATTCAACACCGGCCGCGCGACACGGAATGCCGCCTCGGTGCCGGACCACACCGCAGCCATGTCCAGAGGCGGCCGCGGGATGTTGCGCACGATGCGCGGCGTGATCGAAAGCACGATTTCGGTCTTCTGACCATCGGTGCGGGTATTCGAGAACAGACGGCCGAGCACCGGGATGTCGCCGATGCCGGGCAGGCGCGATGCCTTCTCGATCTCGTCGTCCTGGATCAGGCCCATCAGGGTCTGCGTCTCGCCATCCTTGAGTTGCAGCACGGTCGAGGCGTTGCGCGTGCCGACGCGGAAGGCCACCGTTCCGTTCTTGCTGGTCACCTGGTCACCCAGGGTGCTGACTTCGAGGTTCATCTTGATCATCACGCCGCCGTCAAGATGGATGTTCGGCTCGATTTCGAGCTTGAGGCCGACGTCGAGGTACTGGATGTTGTCGGTAATCACCGGAGTGGTGGTGTTGGGCGTCACCACCGACGAGATGACCGGGATGCGGTTGCCAATCAGGATCTTTGCCTTTTCCCGGTTGCGGACACGAATGCGCGGGTTCGATAGCAGGTTGCTGTTACCAACCTCGCGCTTAAGATTCAGCGATCCGGGATAGGGGCCGCCGGTGATGCCGCGGGAATTCATGGTGAACTGGTCGGGAAACTGCAGGCCGAGCTGGGAGAGCTGGGAGCGGAGGATTTCCAGCACCTCGACCTCCAGCATCACTTCGGGCTCGGCGTGATCCTGCACCGAGATCAGGTTCTCGGCCAGGCGGATCACCTCCGGCGTATCGCGAATCACAAGCAGGTTCAGTTTCTCGTCGATAAAGGTGTCCTTGGTCTTGAGCATGGTCTTGATCATGTTCTGCGTCTGCTTGACGTCGGCATTCTCAAGATAGAAGGAACGGATCACCAGGTCCTGGTACTCGCGGATCTTTGGTGCCGTAGCCGGATAGATCATCAGGGTGTTGTCGTTGAGCACCTTGCCGGCGAGCTGGTTGGGCTCCAGCAGCAGCGCGATGGCATTCTCGATCAGCACGTCGCGCACCGCGATGCTGACCCGGATGTCCGGCCGCACTTCCTTGTCGAAGATAAAATTCAGCCCGCTGCCCTTGGCCAGCGCATCGAAGACCTGGCGCAAACTGGCTTCGCGGAAGTCCAGGCTGATCGGTTGCGTATAGCGCGACTTGAGCTGTGGCGCAGAGATGATCTGGCGAAAGCGCTTGGACTGGATCTCGCGCCGCGCCTCGCGCGCCTCCTGCTGCTCCGGGTTCTCGGCCAGCACCTTGTAGAGCAGGTCGAGGGCAAGTTCGGCCTGCCCCTTGGCGTCGGCTTCGATTGCCTTGCGTACCTCTGCCCGATGCCGCCGTGCCCGCGCCACCGACTCGAGGCCAGCAATTGCACGTGGGTTGCCTGGCTGCATGGCCAGGACGCGCTGGAAGGTCTCCTCCGCGGTGCTGATGCGCCCGCCTGCGAGGTCGGCGTCAGCGCTGGTGAGCAGCTCGAACATGGCCTTTTCGCGCAGCTCGATGAGCCCGGTGCGCAAGGAATAATCCCGCGGATCCGAGCGTGCTGCGTCGCGCATGCGGCCGATGCCGTCTTCCACGCGCCCCTCGGCCACGAGGCCGCGCCCTTCCCGCGAGAGGAACTCGGCCCCGCATCCGGGCAAGGTAAGCAGGATCAGGGCAAGGCCCGCCCAGAGCCCAATGCCCATGGCCTGGAAAGCCACTTTGGTTTCGTGATTCATATTCCGGATCCGATCGAAAGGATTTGTGTTTCGCGCAGGGGCAGGTAAACGAAGCGCAGGCTGGCGCCGTCGGCTCGCTCGAGGAGGTAAGTGTTATCGATGCTTTCGCCGACGCTGGCTGAAATCACTTCCATTCCACGAAACAGGAAGTAGATGCGTTGTCCATTGCCCTCATCGACCTGCCCCATGAAGCGGAATGGCAGGGGCGGCGCCCTGGGGGGCTCGATGACGGGGGGAGGTGGTGGCGGTGGTGGCGGTGGTGCGACGACCCAGCTCTTTGCGCCGAACGCATTGCCGCTTTCGCTGACTGCGCCGAGATCGCGCTGCCGGGCCAGCAATTCGAGCCGCACCGGCCCGCCCATGGGCAACGCCGCGACGTCCGCCGACCCGGCGCGCTCGCCCCCGGGCGCGGCCGGGGCCGTCGCCAGCACCGGCTCCAGGCGCAGCAGCAAGCCACCTTCGACGGCATCGCCATCGCCCGGCGGCAGGGCGGCACGGGCATGCTCGGCCAGCCGGAGTTCGATGCGCAGCGGACGCAGGTCCGCTCCGCCAAGGAGCTGTGTTGAATCGACACGCTCGACTTCGATTCCCACCATGCCGGCGAGCACGCCGAGCACGAGAACCACAATAGGCTTCCGCTTCATCGCTTGCCCGCCAGGAAAATGCTCAGGCGTATCTGTGCCTCGATCGCAGCCTCGCCGACGTTCTGGCGCTGCAGGGCGATGCCATCGAGCGCTAGCGACGGAACATCACGCAGGGCTCGGCGCACGAAGTTCTTGATGTTTGCATAGGAGCCCTTGACCGGCAACGTGATCTGGTAGCGCATGACATCCAGTCCGGTCTCGTCGGCCAGGCGATAGTCACCCCGTTCCAGTACCAGGCCCTCGGCTTCCGCTGCGGCAAGCACCTCGCCGACCACTCGATTGATGTCCGTTGCCGGCGGCAGGAATCGCTCGAAAGCCGCGATCTGCGCTGCGGGGCTGTTGTCGGAGTGGCGCTTTATTTCGCGCCCGCTGCGTGGTGACTCGCGCAGGCGCGCCGCCTGAACCTCGAGATCGGCGGCCGACTCCCGGGTCGGAAGCGTGATGCTGAAGAATTCCAGCAGGGCGAGCGCCAGCAACGCGCCGGCAACGGCGGCGGCCCATCCCAGTCTTAGATAGGTCTGGTGCAGGCGAAATCCTATTTCTGCGCGAGCTTTGCCGATGTCCATGATGCGGTGAATGTGAAGCGAACGGGACGGTTGGGGTCTTCCGTCATGATCTGGTGGGACTGAAGAATGGCTGGTGCGAGTCGGCCATCGACCCGCAGGCGATCGAGGTAGGCCAGCATCCCCTGCGCGTTGCGTGCCTCGACGGCAGCGCGCACCTGCGCACTGGCGGGATCGGAGTCCAGGCTGAGCAAGGCAATGTCGTCGTTGTTCACCGCCTCGATGCTGCCGAAGACATCCTCCCACGGCGTGCTGAGCTGACGGATAACCCGATTCGCCTTCTGAACGCGCTCATCGAGATCGGTGCCACGCAGGCGGTTCTGTGCCGCCTGGCGCTGCTCGGCGCCGCGATCGAAACCCAGCGCCGACAATTCGGCCTCGAGCTCGCCAACCCGGGACTGGAAGCGGTCGGACTGCCAGGAGGCAAGCGAAAGCAAGACCATGCCAATGGCAATGGCGGTAATCCCCGGGACCATCGAACGACGTTGCGGTTGGGCAAAGTCGAGCAACAGCGCCGGCGCCCGATGCAAGCCCAGCCGGGCGAAAATTGCGCCTGCGGGAAGCCGCCGACTTACACGCGCGTAGCCGTCCCGCAGCCGGCCCGCCGCATGGTGTAACAGCCGCGCGAGATTCGCCTTCATTTCAGCACTCCAGCGCAGAGCCCGCGCCCAGGGCGAAGCGGGCGTACCGCGTTGGCCGGACCTGCGACAGGTCAACCAGTTCGACATCGGATCCGGCCAGGCAATCCCTGCCATCCATGCCCGGCGCCTGAAGGTAGAGGCGGCGGGGGAAGTACCTGCCACCGGCCATCAGCCTGGCCTCCCGCAAAAGGGCCGGAAGCGCAGTGCAGATGGGCTCGGCCAGCGGCACCGCCACGACGCTCAGCCAGCGACCTCCGGACAGGCTGGCCAGCACCAGCAGGCCGGGTTCGGCCTGGGCAAACCAGAAGTCCTTGTCACGGATCTGGTGCCGGACCTGGTTGAAGCCCTGCGTCAGCATCGGCTCGAACGAGCGCAGGCGCAGCCTGGCGCCAAGCAACAACTGCCGTACATCGGCGATCAGGCTGGCGTCGATGGCGGCGGCGAGCTGGTCCTTGCCGGACAGAGGGTTCGCCAGCCGCACCTCCAGCGCCGCCTGGGCGCCATGAACCTGCTGAAACTTGTGCAGCGCCAATGCACATTCGTCCGCCATGCCTCGCAAGTGCCGGCTGGGGGGAACGATGCAGTAGCGCACCTGGGCGTTGGATACTTGTACCCGGGCGTCCGCATCCTGCCAGCGTGGATCGGCCAGGCACTCCTGCAACCCTGCCGTCAGCGCGCCCTCGCCAGCGGCAAGCATCTGTTCGTGGCGCGCCGCGCGCCGCGGAGCAATGCCCCGGCTCCAGCGCGTAAGGACCAGGCGCTGCGGGTGCAGTTCGATGACGACCGTGTCCTTAAACAAAGGTGACACGATTGATCTCCTGCAAGGTGGTCTCGCCGGCACGCACCAGGTTGAGCGCCGCTTCGCGCAACATGCGCGTGCCACCCTGACGGGCCCGCTCCTTGATCTGGCGAATCGGCGCGTTGGCCACGATCATTTCGCGCAATTCGTCGTCAAGCACCAGGAATTCGGCGATCGCCTTGCGGCCCTTGAATCCGGTGCCACGGCAGGTTCCGCAGCCCTGCCCGGCCATGAAGCGATACCCGGCAGGGTCGCCCTCGATACCCGAGTCGGCGAGCAGGCGCGCGTCCGGCTGCGCCGGCCGGCGGCAATCGGGACAGTTGATGCGCACGAGACGCTGCGCCACGATGCCGTTGAGCGCCGAGACGAAGCTGTAAGGGTCGACGCCCATGTGCTTGAAGCGGCCGATCACGTCGAAAGCGCTGTTGGCATGCACTGAAGTGAAGACCAGGTGACCGGTCAGCGCGGACTGCACCGCGATCTGGGCGGTATCGGGATCGCGGATCTCGCCGACCAGGATCTTGTCCGGGTCGTGGCGCAGGATCGAGCGCAGGCCACGGGCGAAAGTCAGGCCCTTGCGTTCATTGACGGGAATCTGCAGCACGCCGGGCAGCTGGTATTCGACAGGATCCTCAATGGTGACGATCTTGTCCTTGCCCTGGTTGATCTCGGTCAGCGCCGCGTAGAGCGTGGTGGTCTTGCCGCTGCCGGTTGGTCCGGTCACCAGCACCATGCCATAGGGTTCGCTGGCCAGCTTGCGTATCCGCCGGATTGAGTCCGGATCGAGGCCCAGCACCTCCAGGCGCAGGTCGCGCGCGCCCTCTGCCAGCGTGCGCTTGTCAAGAATCCGCAACACCGCGTCTTCGCCGAACATGCTTGGCATGACCGAGACACGCAGATCCACCGGATGGTTGCGCACCGAGATCTTGAATCGGCCGTCCTGCGGCACGCGCGTCTCTGAAATATCGAGATCCGACATGACCTTGATGCGCGAAATGACCTCCTGGGCCATCGCCAGGCCGGACACCCGGCCCACCGAGCTCAACACGCCGTCGATGCGGTAGCGGATGGCCATCCCCGTCGGCTCGCTCTCGAGATGGATGTCGCTGGCGCCGGACTTGAATGCATCATAAAGCGTCGAATTGACCAGCCGGACAACCGGACTGGAGTCTTCGTTGATGGCCACCAGGGAAAGCTCCTCCGCGGCCAGCGGAGACTCCTCGGTAGGCGCCGACTCGCCCAGCAGGCCAGCCATCGCGCTCATCAGCTCTTCCTGGCGAGCGAGGTAGGCGGAGAGGTCGGCACAGTGCACGAGGCTGAGCGGGGTTCCTTGCGGCAAGGCGAAACGTGCCCACTCGCGCAACCCCTGATCGAAGGGATCAGCCAGCGCCAAGGTTGCGCTTCCATGGTCGAGACGAAGGAAGACACAGCCCCGGCGCGAAGCCTCGGCAAAGGGCAGGCATTCGAAGTCCGGTGTCGCCAGCTCCAGGGCCTCCTGCGGGAGATACGCCATGCCGAAGCTGGCGGCGAGCACGGAAGCGAATTCGCGGGGCAGCAGGCTGCTTTGCTCCTCCAGCACCTCGAGCATAGGTCGGCCGATGGAACTTGCCCGGTTACGGGCATCTGCGACCGCCTCGGGCGTCAGCAGCGCCGCGGCGACCGCCAGTTCCGAAATTCTGTCGTTCATTGCTTGACACTCCCGGCAAGATCAAAAATCGGCATGTAGAGCAGGATCACTATGCCGCCGATCAGCAGCCCCAGCAGGGCCATCAGCAGGGGCTCGAACAGACGGGCAACCCAGTCCATCCAGCGTATGGTTTCCTCGTCGTGGTAATCGGCTACGCGCTCGAGCATCGCGGCCATGTCGCCCCCGTGTTCGCCCACCGCCAACATGCGGTTGCCGACAGAGGTGGTCAGGCCATTGCTTTCCAGCGCGCGCGAGATCGGCGCACCCTGGGTGATCAGGCGCGAGGTCCGCTGCAATTGCGCACGCATGGTCCCGCTCAGCATGTTTGCCGAAAGGGCCAGCGCCGGAACGATCGGCGTGCCGCCGCGCAGCAGCATCGCCAGCGTGCGGTAGAGCCGCGCCAGTTCATAGACCTTGATGCGCGGCCCGAGGCCTGGAAGTTCGCGCATGCGCATGGCCAGCCAGTCGCGTACCGACTGCATCGAGATCGCGGCGGCGACTCCGAACAACAGCGCAGCCGTGGCCGCGGCTGCCTCCAGCGGATGAGCTCCGATCAGTCGACCGAGGTCGAACAGCAGAGCTGAAGCCCAGGGCATATCGGTCCCGGATTCCTTGTAGACCCCGGCGAACTTGGGAACCACGAAGCCGATCAGGAAAGCGCTGACCAGCAGGCCGACGCTGAGCAGCAGCACCGGGTAGATCAGTGCCGCAACGATTTTCTTGCGCACGTCGTCCATGCGACTTGCGTAGTCGCAGTAGCGCTGCAAGGCTTCCTCCAGGCCGCCAGTACGCTCGCTGGCGCCGATACCGGCAACCAGGATCTGGGGGAACCCGGCGCCGGACTCCACCATCGCCTCGGAAAGCCGGGCGCCGCGGCGCAGCTTGGCCAGCAGCGCCTCGATCGCGGCCCGCGCACCCGGCCGCGTCTCTTTTTCGGCAATGGCCTCGAGGGCCACTACCAGGCTCAGGCCGGCGCGCAACAGCATCAGCAGTTCCTGCACAAAACCCAGCACCACCAGGCGTGCCGCGCGCGGCGCCAGGCTGCCGGCCACGGCGCCCTGCTTCTGCCGCACCTGGAACGGGGACAGACCACGCTGCTGGGCTTCGCGCCGGGCATCGGCCTCGACCGCCGCCTCGATGCTCAGCGCCACCACGTCACCACTGGCGGAAAGAGCCTTGACCTCGAAAATCATTGCCGTGTCCGGCCTCAGTTATTGCGAATGTCGGCAGCTTCGCCGGTCCCACCGGCTACGCCGTCCTTGCCCAGCGAAACCAGTTCGAATTCGCCACGCTCGCCAGGAATCTTGTAGATGAAGGGGCGCCCCCAGGGATCCATCGGCAGATCCTTCTTGAGGTAGGGGCCATCCCAGCGCGGCTCGTTGGCCGGCTTCTTGATGATGGCCGCCAGGCCCTGGTCCTGCGACGGGTAATGGCCTGTATCGAGGCGGTACTGGTCGAGCGCCTTCTCCAGCGCGTCGATCTGGGCGCGCGCCGCTTTGACCTCGGACTTTCCGATCTGCGCAAAGTAACGTGGTCCGACGTAGCCGGCGAGCAGGCCGATGATGGCCATCACCACCAACAGTTCGAGCAGCGTAAAGCCGCGCTGGGCGGCGCGTTTAGCCCCATGAGCGAAGGATCGGCGCACGATCATGGCTGGCTCCTCGCATCCGGCATCGCCACCGCACATGCCAGCGCGGCGAACTCGCCCGCCGGTGAGGTCGCTGGCTGACATGCAGGCGCGCCATACACGGCGTGATAGGCCATCGCCGTGTGCGACAGGAAAACCGTCAGCACGGCTGCCCCCAGCATGAACTGGAGGCGGGCCAACAGCCGCCTGCCGTGAAAGCCATTGGTTGCGGTTCCGGGAGCCTTGAACTTCGTTTTCATTTACGTTCTCCGACGTGTGGGGCCTGTTGATTCCCGTTGGGGCGGGAGTGCTTCTGCTACCACTGCATCATAGGGAGGCTAGGTTGCCGGGTCTGTCGCCGCCGTGTCGCCGATGCGTAACGCTCTGTAACCTCCACCGAGGGAGGCGGCGGGCGGAAAAAGAGCGCCCCGGGTCCAATGATCCGGGGCGCTGTCAAGCCGCCTCGGCCGGGTGCTGCACCGGCCTGGGCAGGGGGGGTTACGGGACCGTAACCTGATTGCAACCGCCGAATTCGGGGGAATAGACATAGACCGCGACAGGTTTGACTGCCAGCGGTATGGCGCCGAAATCGAAGGCGCCGCCGGCAAGCACGGGCACCGCCCCGATCTGGGTGCCGAGGGTGGGCGCGGTGCAGCCCGCGGCGCCCGTCGCCTCATTCGGCAGGCGCAACTGGAGCAGTTGGCCCTGGGCAATATTGACCGTGCCATTCACCGCCACCGTGCCCAAGTTCGGGGCGCGGGGCGCCGTCCAGCGCGCGCGCTGCACCGTGATCACCTCGGCGCCGAGTGCATTGACCGCCACCACCCCGGGATTGGCAGCAATGCCGACGCGATCGGTGAAGGTGTAGCCCATGTTCCAGTTGCCGGCCAGGGGCGGGGTAAACACCAGTTTGCCCGTGACAAAACTCGCCGCGCCGGGGGCACAGGTGCCGGTGGTCAGATTGCAGGGCTCGGCGGTCATGCGCAGCGTCGCGGGATCGATACCGGCGACCGCAAAATCGTTGGCCGTCACGTCGAGGATCAGCGGCTTGCCGACGATGCCGCTATTGGCAAGGTCATCCCGCGCATCCGGCAGCCCGTTGAGCGCGCCGATGTTCACGCTGACCTGAGCCCGTTGCGTACCGCCCAGCACCGTCGCCGCCTGATAGTAGAAGCTGTCGCTGGCACCGCCGAAATTCGCCCGCGGCGTGTATGTCACGCGGTTGCCCGAGATCGACAGTTTGCCGCCCTGCGTGGTGCAGGAGGTCGAGACCGTGCCCGTGGTACAGGTCGCCGTCAGACTCGGCACCCCGCAGGTTCCGCCGGTCGCCGCGGTGCAGATCACGAGAGTCGGCGCTGGCGCCACGCCGACATCGTTGGCCAGCACGTCGACGATCACCGGCAGGTTCATCGCCGTCGACACCGAGTCAGGCTGAAATACCGCCATCCCGGCCGCCGCGCCGAGATACATCACCTGCTGCCGATCCCAGCCGCCGGCGCTGGAACGAACCGTTACGAATGCCGGCGGGGTCTGCACGTTGGGGATGCTGATCGTCGCCAGGACTTGCTTCGCCGTCGCAGTGACTTTCATCTTGTAGTCAATGGGTACGCCCTGCGCGTCCATCGCCGGCAAGCCGTAATTGTCGAGTATCAGACAGGGATCGGAACAGACCGTCGCGCCCGCTGACTGGCCGGCGGGGGATGGCGCAACCAGCAACGCACCGGAATCGGCAGTGACCGTCAGGACCCGGGTATTGGCGTTGTAGTTTGCCGCCGTGACTCGCAGTTCATCGACCAGCAGCGCATTCACCATCGATACCGGATTGTCCGTCGTGGTGCGGATTCGCGCATGCGTGTACGCCGGCGATACCCGCCCTGCCACCACCGGTTGGACGATGCCGTTGAAGTAACGGTAATTCGGCGTGGCCGTGGTACCCGCGACGGGAACGGGCTGCCCCACCGCCAAGGCCAGCATGGCCTGTTCCGGAGTTGAATTGGCGGCGTCCGCCGGATCGCCTTTGTTCAGGCTCAAGCCCAGCACCGGCACCGGGCGGCCGACTTCCTGGAGCGCATTGGCCCAGGCCCCGATCTGGAAGCGGTCAGCCACGCCATCGGCATTGCTGTCGAGTGCGCGGTAGGTCACCCGGTCGACCACCGTCCGGGTTGCAACCGGTACCGTATTGATGCGGCCAAACACACTGATATCGTTCAAGGCATACGCTGCCTCGGTCACGGCGCAGTTACCGGAAATGATGCCGGGCCCCACCGCCATCACGTAGTTGGTCGTTGCCATTGCGCGGATTTCCGGGGGGATATAAGCGAGCGTGCTGCCCTTGAAGGGGTTGACCTGCGTGCTGCCGGTCACCGGACCGACATCCCCCTGGGAAAGATATTTTTTCCCATCGGCCCCGCTGACGGTCGGAGCCACCACACCTCCCGGAGTCAGCGCCCGTTGTAGGAAAGGCCCGACCGAGCCGGCCAGGGCACCGTCGAAGCCGACGCCGATGCCGATATCCTCGGTATCGGCAATTCGACCGCCGGCCACGCCAACGATGGTCTTTGGCGCGCGGCTCGGGGTGTAAAAGGTGTAGCTTCCGCTGCAGGCCAGATTATCCACCCTCACCCGCCAGCGATTGAACGTGATTTGCTGCCCGACCTCGGGCGTCGGCGTGTTGAATGTTGCCTCGACCCCGTTCACGAACACGAAGCGCCCGGCACCGGACGCGGGCAGGCCGGTTTTCTTGTCCAGCCCGGCCGTGGTCGACACCGAACTCAGCAGGTAATAAAAATGTTCCAGGCTGAAATTGGCGGGGAAGGCTTCCGGCAGGGCGCTCAGGCCATCGGGTGGAGGGCCGGGCAGAATGGCGCACAGACCGGCATTCAGGTCCGCCAGGGTGGTCGGCGAACAAAACTCCAGGGTCAATCCGTTGGCATCCTGGTACCACTGGGGAAAACCATGGGATGCATCAACCGGGCCGCTGCGTTGCAGCGCCGCCAAAGCCGGTGCGGCAAACATCGACACGGCCACGCCGGCAAGTGCAATTTTCTTGGCAATGAATTTCATGATCTGTCCTTGGTTGAGCCGGGCGGTCAACGCCGATCGATACAGCAACCGCCATGTGCATGGTAGGCAGGCGACGATCCCGGGTCTGTTGCGGCTTGGTCGATGTTTTGTAACGAACTGTCGGTGCTGGCGCACATGCCGCCTGGCCAGGGCACACGCCTGCAAAACGCAGCGCCCCGGAGTCCGAAGACTGCGGGGCGCTGCGGGTACGTCTTGCTACGGAGTGCTACACGTAACGGCGAGAGACTTGCCGCCCCGGATTACGGCACTGCAATCTGGCTGCAGCCACCGAAGCTCGGCGAGTAGACCCACACTGACAGCGGCTTGACTGCCACGGGGATCGCACCGAAGTCGAAGCCGCCGCCAACAACCACTGTGCTGCCCAGGCTCAGCGCACCCGGTGTTGCGGCGGGATTGTTGCAACCGGCCACGGCTGTGGTAGCACCATACAACTGCAGAGTCTGGCCCTGGGAGATATTCACTGTGCCATTCACCGCAACCGTGCCCAGGGCTGGCGCCCGGGGAGCACGCCATACGGCACGCGGGGTGATCACTTCCGCACCGATCGCATTGACCGCGACCACGCCCTGATCGGCTATGTTGCCGAGCCGGTCATTGAAGGTGTAGAACATGTTCCAGTTGCCCGCATACGGCGCGGTAAATACCAGCTTGCCAGCGGTAAATACCGCCGCCCCGACTGCCTTGGCACCGGTCACTGTGTCGAACGGATCGCCATTCGCAACGATGCGTAGCGTCGCCAGATCCACACCAGCCGGGGCGAAGTCGTTGGCCAGGACATCGATGGTCAGCGGCCTGGTTGCCACACCAGTGTTGCCGAGGTCATCACGCGCATCGGGCAAGCCGTTGAGCAGGCCGATGTTTACCGTGACCTTCTGGCGCTGCGTGGTACCCAGCACCGTGGCGGCCTGATACCAGAAGGTATCGGTAATGCCACCGCGGTTGGCCGGCGGGCTGTAGGTGATGATGTTGCCAGTAATCAACAGACGGCCACCTTGCGCCGTGCAGCTGGTCGACGCCGTGCCGGGCGTACAAGTTGCGGTCGGGCTGGGCACGCCGCAGGTCCCGCCGGTGGGTCCAGTGGTGCAGCTGAGCAGGTTGGGTACTGCAGCAACACCCACGTCGTTGGCCAGTACATCGACCGGCGCCGCCACGTTCATCGGAATCGATGCCGTGTCTGGCTGGAAGGATGCCGTACCCGCCGCCGCGCCGAGGTACATGGTCTGCGCCGAGTCAATGCCACCCGCGCTGGAGCGCACGGTCACGAAGGCCGGCGGTACCTGCACGTTGGCAATGGTCACGGTGCCGACCGCGAACTTCGAGGTCGATGCCACCTTCAGCTTGAAGTCCTGGACAACGCCGGTTGCCGTGGTTGCCGGCAGGCCGTAGGAATCCAGCGTCAGGCAGGGTGTGGAGCAGCCCAGCGTCGCGGTTTGCGTTGCCGGGGTCGGCGCCGACAGGAAGGCGCCGGAATCGGCGGTAACGGTCAGCACCTTGGTATTGGCGTTGTAATTGGCGGTAGTGATGCGCAGCTCATCCACCAGCGGCACATTCACCGTCGACGGGGGCACGTCAGTCGTCGTACGTACCCGGGCATGCGTATAGGCCGGGCCTGGCTGGGCTGCCACCGTCGGCTGGATCACGCCGTTGAAGAAGTTGAACTTCGGCGTCGGAACCTGCCCTGGAACCACGGCCGGCGTGGTCACCACGACACTCTTCAGCATCGCCACTTCGGGGGTCGAATTCACCGCATCGGCGGGATCACCCTTGTTCAGGCTCAGGCCAACGATAGGTTCGGGCCGGTTGACTTCCTGCACCGCATTGGCCCAGGCGCCGATCTGGAAGCGGTCCGGCGTGCCATCAGCGTTGGAGTCGACCACACGGAATGTCGCGCGGTCGATATTGGTCCGGCTGGCGATGGCGGCGGTATTCACGCGGCCGATGACGGCGATGTCATTGATCGCCCAAACCGCTTCCTGAGCCGCACAGTTGCCCGAGGCAATGCCGGGACCGGAGACCATGAAGTAGTTGATCTTCGGCATGTTGCGTATTTCCGGCGGAATCGCGAAGGCAGGCAATGGGGCACCGCTGCCCACCCAGAACGGATTGTCCAGCGCACTGCCGGTGATCGGGCCGAGGTCGCCCGCAGAGAGGTACTTCTTGCCATCGGCGCCGGTGGCAAGCGGTGCCGCCACGCCGCCAGGCGTGACCGCACGGGTAACGAAGGGCCCGACGCCGCCGTTCAGGGCACCCGTGAAGTCCGTGCCGATACCGAGGTCCTCGGTGTCGAACAGACGACCGCCGGCGGTAACCGGAATCGTCTTCGGCGCGCGGCCCGGCGAATAGACGGTGAAATTGCCGGAGCAGGCCATGCCAGCCTGCGCCTGTGGCGCCTGCACGCGCCAGCGAGCGAAAGTGATCTGCTGCCCGGGTTCCGCAGTCGGCGTGTTGAAGGTGGCCTCGAGACCCTGCAATACTTTGATCGGAGTGGTCTGGCCGGGCGTGGCCGAGGCCATGGTCATTACCGCGGAGGTGAAGTAATAGAAATGTTCTTGCGACCAATTGGTCGGAAACACCTCGGGGACGGTCGTCACCTCTGCTGGCGTGATAAAGCAGATGCCGGAAATAAGGTCGGCCTGCGTGGCTGGTAGACACAATTCGAGGGCCATGCCATTTGCGTCCTGGTACCAGGCCGGGTAACCATTGGCCGGATCGACCGGTCCGACGCGCTGCAACACGGCATGTGCCGGCGGCGCAAGCGTCATTGCCGCGAGGCTTGCCGCGACAATCTTATTGAATGCGATTTTCATGTTGACTCCTTGGGGTTGGGGGGGAACGTCGTTACTACGGAAGGAACCACCAGGCCTGGTAGGCCCGATCAGTCCCTGGCCTTGTGGGCCAGCGGATCGCGCCGGGGTTCTATCTTCGTCACCAGCCATTCGCGGCCGGACTTTTCTATCGTGAAGCGCACGTTGTCGGTGGCCTTGACGCCATCGAGGATCGCGCGATCCTTGACGCCAAAGCCCATGGTCATGGCGTGCATGGACATTTCGGGCCAGTCACCGTGCTTGATCACCACGCGGCCGGCGGCGGCGTCGACTTTCTTGATCTCGCCGTCGGTACTGGCGGTCTGGGCGAAGGCGGCGGCGGATAGCACGACAAGTGCGGCGGCTGCCGCAGCCCGGCCGAGGAATTTGTTCAAACTGGCTTTCATCGCAGGTTTTCTCCAGGTCAGCTTGCGTGTAAACGTTGGTTCGGGGAGTCAGGCAGCGATCGCTGATTGCAATCGCTTTGCCATCCTGTCAGCGTACGCAGCCGGCCCAGGCAGTTCAGTCGCAGTCCTGTCGCGTCTGTGTAACAGTGCGTCACTCTGCGCCGACAGATCTGTTGCACGACAGCCAGCCTGTTCAGGGTGCTGCCGGCCTTGCGAGCGCCAGGCTGCGTAGCGGTTCGCCCTGGGCATCGATGCTGCCGCGCAGGCGCCAGCGCGCCTGCCCGTCGGCAGAAATCACCACGGCGGCCGGCAGCGCATCGACCCGCCAGGCATTGCTCGCCAGGTCGGCGGCCGCGATGCGCAAGCTGGACAGCGACACTCCGGCACGGGACAGGGTCTTCTCAATGGCGGTCGGGGAATCACCCAGGTTCACCAGCACCAGTTCCTGCTGTTTGCCCTTCAGCTCGCGCGCCAGGCGCTCCAGCGCCGGCAATTCCTTGCGGCAGGGTTCGCACCATGTGGCCCAGAAGGCCAGCACCACTGTCTTGCCGGCAAAGCGCGCCGGCTCGACAGGCTTGCCCTCGACGGTCTCGAACTGCAATATCGGCGTGGCTGTGGGCATCCACGGCTGCAGGCTCGTCGCCTTGGCGTCCTAGATCGCAAAGACCAGCGTGCCAACGAATCCGGCGACGACCAACCAGCGCACGACGGAGGCATATCCGACGATCCCGCCAATCAGTGCGCGATCGGCATCATCGGCGGGATTCATTTCCCGCCCCCCCAGGTTACGGTGGCAATGGCAAGCCGTCCGTCCGCCACCTTCAGCAAGATTTCCGCCGAGCCGGCCCGGCTTCCGGCATGAAACAGTGGCGCATGCAGGGACAGCGTCTGGGGATCCGGAGCGCTGGCGCCGGCATTCAGTCGGGCCGTGGTGCCCGCGGGGAGGTGCTGCGCAAGATCATCCTGCCAGGAACGAGTATCCATTGTCTGCCAGGCACCCGCACGGTACTGAAGGTAGCGGCGCTGTGCGCCTCGCGCGCCCGGCTTGCGGCTGCCGAGCACCATCATGTCCGCGCCGTCTTTACCAAACATCATCGGTGTTTCATAACGCGTGTCACGAGGATCGACGCTGACGATCTCGGCAACGGCATCCGGATGCTTGGCCCGGTTGCGATAGACTACCATCGCCTTGGCTCCGCATTGCTTGCGCGTATCCTGCAGGCAGTATTCGGTGTAATACATGTCGTCGATGCCGATCGTGGCGACGAATCCGTAATGCAGTACGCGGCAGGAGGCCCAGTGCTCGCCAGCGCCGAAGCGGACCTCCCCCACCTTCTGGCAGTCATGGAAGACGTCATTGAACTTGACCACGTCTCCCTGCCCGGCGCTGGCGCCCCATGGCAGCAGGGCAAGAAGTGCGGCGCAGCACGTGGCAATGCGGGCATTTTTCATAGCAGGGTTTCCTTAAGGAATCGATTGGCTTCGGATAGTCCGGTGCCGGCCGCGCGGCGGATCAGGGCGATGCCCTCCTTCGCGTCCTGCGGCAGGTTGCGGCCTTCAAGCAGCAGGCGGCCGAGTTCGAACTGGGCCAGCGGGTTGCCGGCGGTGGCGGCGCGCTGCAGCAGCTCGACCGACCGCGCCGGGTCTTTGGGGATCTCGCGGCCATTGGCCAGCAGCAGGGCCAGCTGGGCCATCGCCTGGAGGTTGCCGCGTTCGGCAGCACGCTCCAGCCAGTACGCAGCCTCGAATTCGTCGCGCTCGACGCCAAGGCCATCGCGGTACATCAGCCCCAGGCGTGCCTGTGCCGGCATCTCGCCCTGGCGTGCTGCCTCGGTGAGCAGGATGGCAGCCATCGACGGATGCTCCTGCACGCCACGCCCCTCCAGATAGAATATTCCAAGGGTGCGCTGGGCCGACGGGTCGCCCGCGGCGACGGCGGATTCGAGCAGGTTGATCGCCATGGCCTCGTCACGCACCACGCCGCGCCCCTGGTGGTAAAGCATGGCCAGGGCATAGCGGGCGAAAGGAACGTCGGCGCTGGCGGCACGGCGCACCAGAGCGATGCCGGTGCGCTGTTCGATCGCGCTATCGCCCTGTGCCAGCGCGAAGCCAAGGCGCGCCGTGCCTTCACCATCGCCCGCCGCGTCGGCCTTGCGGTACCAGACCAGGGCCTGGCGCTCGGAGGCCGGCACGCCATAACCATGTTGGTACATCTCGCCCAGGGTGGTCATGGCGGCGGCGACACCTTCCGCCGCCGCCTGGCGAAGCAGGCGCTGCGCCTCGTCGAAGGTCCCACCGAGATAGGCGGCGCGCCCCTCCTCGAGGAGTTGCGTCGGCGTGGCCCGTGTCTCCACGTTTGCGTTCGCGGCCAGGGCAATGGGCACCGCCGCGGGCAAGAGGCCGGCGCCAAGCGCCGCCAGCATGGCGCCTGCCCGCAGGCGACTCAGAACACGAAGGTGGGAAGGCCGGGACATGGCGCGAAGACTCAGAATGACTTCATGCTGGTATAGATGTGCCGCGCGGAAACGCCGATCAGCATCGCCATCGACCAGCGGTTGGTGCTGTCGCGGCCGACGCGTGCCATGCTGCTGTGGTTATTGACGTCCGCATCACGGATGGGATCGGGGTCATAGAAGCCCTGGGCGCGGCGCAGGCGATCGATGTCCGCCGGTGTGCCGGTAAGGAACAGCCAGCCCGGGCCGGCCTCGACGATGTCCTCGGCGTATTCCTTGAGGATGGGTTGGGTATCCTGCTCCGGCTGCAGGGTCACCGAGTAAAAGAACACGTCGCGGCCCATGCGATCGCCGAACAGCTTGTGCAGCTCTTTCAAGGTCGCATTCGCGGCCGGGCAACGCCCCTCGGGGCAGGCCACGACAAAAAAGTTGAGCAGGAAAAGCCGGTCACCGACCAGATCGTCATAGAAGTGGACCTTCTCGCCGGTGTGAGAGACCAGTGGTACGTTGGGCAAAAAGCCCTGGCGTGCGGCCATGGACTGGCGGCGGTCGGGCGCCGCAATGGCCGGGCCAGCCCCAAACGTCGAGGCCAGACCCAGCGTGGTGGCCGCGGGTGCGGTCAGTCCCGCGCGGAAGAAATTCCTTCGGTTCATGTCGTATCTCCTTGAACTTTGATTGGCGCGGGACTGGGACGGTCAGACCACCTTGAACAGGACCATCATTCCGTGGTCTTCATGCACGGTGTTGTGGCAGTGCATTGGCCAATAGCCCTTCCAGTCGCGGAAACGCATCGCGGTGACGGCCTCCTCGCTCGGATCGAGACGGAGCGTGTCCTTGCGCCCGGTTTCGATCGCGCTAGTCGGGTTGGGCGTCGCCGTGCCCTTGCGGGACAGGATGCGGAACTCCTCGTTGTGCGGGTGGATGGGGTGCGACCAGGAACCGCCGCCGTTCTTGTGCGTCCACACCTCGGCCGTGCCTTCCGGGATTTCGTAAGGTGCCGCGTAGCGGTCGAAGTACACGCCGTTGGCGTTCCAGGCACCGTTGCCGCGGCCCCAAACCCAGATCTTCCGCTTGGCCGTGGCGACATTGACCGGATCGGGCAAGGGCCGCAGCGGCATGCCATTGACGATCTTGGTGCTGTTGTCGGTCAGCCCGGGGCGGGCGGCCTCGACCTGGAACTTCATGTAATTCCAGCCCTGGCCCACGGGTAGCAGCTTTCCCGAGGGGCCGCGTCCGGTAGGACTATCGGCACGATTGGTGAGGACAAACTCGGTTCCGGGTTTCATGCCGGTGAAGTCGATGATGACGTCCATGCGTTCGCCTGGTGCAGCCTTGAAAGACTGCGTCGAAACGGCGCGCGGCAGCAGGTTGCCGTCGTTGGCGATCACCGTCATCGGCACGAAGGTGGAGGTGTTCACCCCCTGGCTCAGCCACAGCCAGAGGAAGCGCGAGGGACCGCCGCTGATGATGCGGAAGCGGTAGCGGCGCGGTTGCACCTTCATCACGGGCTGGATCGTGCCATTGACCGTGGGCATGTCGCCCATGGCGCCATCGAAGCAGCCAAGCGGGAAGAAGTCAACGCCGTTGGGATCGAACTGGCGATCGTGCAGGATCATCGGCACGTCGAACTCGTAGGGGAAGGAGCCCGCATCCTGCGAATGCGTGGGGAAGCGCACACCGGTGGCGCCGAGCACGGTCTCGTCACCGGCATCAACCTCGTCATAGATCGGACAGGCACCGAACAGGCCGGCATACACGTTCTGCGAGGTGAAGTCGTGCTTGTGATCGTGGTACCAGAGCGTACCCAGCCCCTCCTTGTAGTCGCCGCGCACGCCCCACTTGGGCGAAACGAAGCCCTTGCTGCAACCGGCATAAAGGTTGGGATAGTGGTAATCCCAGAAGTGCCCCGGGTAGTTGTAGGACAACGGGCCGCCGTCACTCTCGGACGGCGTGTGGTTATTGTGCATGTGCGTGCAGATGGTCGAGGTACCGACACCAAGCTCGCCGACCTGATCGACCGGGGTGTCGGGCAACTCGTTGTACAGGCGTACCAGGTTGGCGACGCCGTACTTCTGGCGGTACACGGGGCCAGGGACGCCGGTGATGGCGCCATCCACGCCCGTGACGCCGCCCGCCCAGTTGCGCGGCGCGAAGCCCCAGGCCAACTGGCCGCCGGCGCCGGCCGGCAAGTCGCTGTGCCAAACATGCTTGTGGCGAATGGCGCGCAGCTCGTAGAAATTCTTGGGCGGTGCCAGGCAACCGGCAGTGCTGTCGGTGCCGTCCCAGGCCTGGTGGCCGCCATCCTTGATCGGGAAATGCCCCTTCATCTCGGGATGTTCTTCATGCAGCAGCTTGAGCTTCGAGTCCATCGGGCTGTAGGGCATTTGCATCGGTTTGCCGCCGCGCAGGAACATGGCATCGGTGAGTTCCGAGACGCTGCTCTTCACCGTGTAGGTGGGGGTCAGCTCGGGCATGCGGCGGAAGGGATCCTTAAAGGGCGTAACGCGCGGGCTGATGATTTCGCTCCCCGGGATGGGACAGGTGGCCGCCAACGCGGCGCGCAAACTGAGGCCGGAGATCGGCAGCAGCATGCCGGTACCGGCACCGAGTACGCCAAGCTTCATCAAATTGCGCCGATTAAGCCCTTCCCGGGTGAGTTCCCGTTGCACATCCATCGTGCGCTGGATCAGTTTCATCTGGCTCTTGTTCATTCTTTGCTTCTCCTAGGGTTGTAAGGTATGGATACGACCTTGCTTCGCCTGTCACGCGCCTTCCCCCGAAGACTGTGTCCAGATACAGCGTGTTGTAGTGGTTGCCGTAGGAGGAATGCTAGGGACAAAGCCGACGCACTTCGTCGGTCATTGGTCGCGCCTGGACAGCAATTCCGTATGGGTTTTGTAACGTTGCGTAACGGGTCCGGGCCGTTATGGGGCAGGCTCGGAATCGGTCACTGCAACAGCCATCGCCGCCCGCGGAGCCAGGCCCGCCGGGGAGATCCCACTAGCTACCGGCCGCAGGATCCGCTCGGCCAGGCGTCCTCGGCAATGCGCCGTGCCACCACTGCGGCAAACACCTGCGACAGGTTGTCGCAAGGCTGCCCGCGCAATCACGTGAGTCCAATCGGGTACGAGGCGGGACAGCAGACACGAAATTCACTTCAGCTTCGATTCGCTTCGGAGGCAAATCGCGCCTGTGCAATGCGATATCTCAGGGCCGCAAAGGAGTTGCGACAAGTTGACGCATGCGACGTTTCGCCGCGGCTTAGCACGCGACTGGCGAACTGCGGCTTGACCGATCTATTCCCAGTCGGTACGGCTGAACAGGTAGCCCTTGCCGCGCACGGTCTTGATGCGCACGGGGCTTTCCGCATCGTCGCCCAGCGCCTTGCGCAAGCGCGACACCCGCATGTCGATCGATCGGTTCAGGCCGTCGTATTCGATGCCGCGCATGGACGTGGTGATGTCGTCGCGCGACAGCACCGTGCCGGCGCGACTGGCCAGCAACCAGAGCAAATCGAACTCGACCGTGCTGAATGCCACCTCATCATTACCCAGCCGCACGCTGCGCGTGACGCGACTGATAAAGAAGCGGCCGAAGCGGTATTCCTCCGCGTCCTGTTCGGGATTGTCATTGAAGCGGCGAAGGCAGGCTTTCAGGTGCGCCAGCACCACGTGCGGCGTGGCCGGTTTCAGCAGGTAGTCATCCGCGCCCAGGCCCAGGCCGAGCACCTGGTCAAGATCGTCGTCGCGCGCGGTGAGCATGATGATGGGGCCGGCATAGCCGTTGCGAGCTTCGCGGCATATCTCGAACCCGTCCCGTCCGGGAAGGTTGCAGTCGAGCAGCACGGCATCGGGCCGCAGGGAGAGGATTTTCTGCACGGCCCGCTCGCCCCGGGATTCAACCTGCACCTGCAAGCCCTGCTTCTCCAGGAAGCGCATCAGCGTAGCGGCAAATATCTCATCGTCCTCCACCAGGAGAATCCGCTTGCCCCTGTTATCGGTCATGTCATGGCTTCCTTTTCATACTTGCAGATCCATTCTCGCAATTCGGCGGCGGTTTCGCGCAAGCGCGTGTCGAGTTGGGCGACAAGATCGCCGGTGGCCGCGGCATCCTTTTGCTGCGCCGCGGCCTCCAGGCGCTCCGGCAGCGGCCCGGCACCATCAACGGCGTACACGGGCCAGTTGCTTTGCAACTTGTGCGCCTCCGCGGCGATCGTCGTGAAATCTCCTGCCCGTGCAAGCTCGGCGAGACGAGCCGCAGTATCGTCGAAAATGCGTTCAGCAAGAGGGGCAATCTCGGCGAACAGCGCGAGATCGTTCTCGACGGTATCGAGGACTCGCGCGAAGCGTGACGCGGACTTGCCGGCCGAGGACGGCGACGGACGCGTGGCCATCACCCGGCCAATTTCCTCGAGCAGCATCGCCGACTTGAAGGGCTTGGACACATAGCCCTGCATGCCGCTCGCCAGGCACTTTTCACGGTCACCACTGAGGGCATTGGCGGTCAAGGCAATGACCGGCAGATTCCTCACCGGCAAGGGCATCGAGCGCAGGCGTGCAACCGCTTCTAAGCCGCTCATGCCCGGCAGTTGCAGGTCCATCAGCACCAGATCGAGATGTTCCTGCTCGATCAGCGCCAGGGCCTCGAAGGCCGTTTCGGCCTCGAGCACATCGTGTCCGTGCTTGCTCAGCAGGCGATTGGCGATCAACCGATTGATGTTGCTGTCCTCGACGACCAGAATGCGCAGGCTTCGCTGCAGGTTCGTCGCCGGTTGAGCGCGATTCTCGTCGATCGTGGGCTCGACCCGCCGGGTCAGCGAGTATGGCACCGTGAAGCAGAACTCGCTCCCCTTACCGGGCTCGCTTTCGAGCCAGATCAGCCCGTTCATGGCGTCGACCAGGCGTTTGCAGATTGCCAGCCCGAGACCGGTTCCGCCATAGGTCCGGGAGGTCGAGCCGTCGGCCTGAGAGAAGGGCTGGAACACGCGATCATGCTGTTCGGGGGCAATGCCGACGCCGGTGTCGCGCACCGAGAACAGCAACACGGCGCGTTCGTCCGCGCGCTCGATCACCCGCGCCGTGATGACGATCATGCCGTTCTGGGTAAACTTTATCGCGTTCCCGGCCAGGTTGAGAACGATCTGCCGCAACCGGCCGGGATCCCCGACAAGATCCAGGTCGAGATTCGTTTCATCGTGGTATTGGAACTCGATCTGCTTGGATTCGGCGCGCAGGCGCAGGGTCCGCAAGGTGTCGCCCAGGGCTTGTTCCAGAGTGAACGGCACCTCGATCAGATCGACGCCGACCGCCTCGATCTTGGAGATATCCAGGATGTCATTGACGATCTCTAGCAGGCTTGACGCGGCACTGCCAGCCAGCGCGGCATAACCGCGCTGCTCTTCGGTCAGGCGCGTCTGCTTAAGCAGGTCGATCATGCCGATGATCCCGGCCAGCGGCGTCCGAATCTCGTGACTCATGTTGGCAAGGAACTCGGATTTTGCTTGGTTGGCGCGTTCCGCCTTGGCCTTGGCCTCGTTGAGTTCGGTGATATCGAAACGGAAACCTACGACCCCGCCATCTGGCATCCGCCGTTCGGAAATGCGCAGGCAGCGCCCGTCGTCGAGATACTGCTCGACCACCGAATTGGCGCTGCGATGGGCCGCCAGGCGCTCGGCCACCCACGCCCCGATGCGGCCCCGCGCATCGGGATACTGGCCGCGCCTGGCGCCTTCACGGATCAGGGTTTCGAACGAGACACCCGGCACGATCAGGTCCGCGGTGAGCCGGTAGTATTCGCGATAGCGTTGGTTGCAGATAACCAGGCGATCGTCCCGGTCGTAGATGACGAACCCCTCGTCAAGGGCCTCGATCGCCGTCATCAGCTGCTCTCTGGCCGCCCGTGCCGTCTCGCCGCGCTCCGTCAGTTCTGCTGCGGCGCGCCGCATCGCCGCGGACAGTATTTCAAATTCCCTGACGCCGCTTTCGCTGATGACGCTTCCCCCCCTACCCTCTTCGAGTGCCTGCGCATAGTCCGTGAGTTCGCGCAGGGCACGCGCCGCCGGCTTCAGCTGGAACTCGAGCACCAGCATGCCGATGCCGAGCACGATCGCAAGCACCAGCATTCCCTCGCGCCATATCCTTCCCCGACTGGCCGCAAACCGGTCCTCGGCGAGGATCAGGCGGACTTCACCTATGGGTGCCGTCCTGCCTTCCATGTCCAGGTGGCGCACGATGTCTTTGGCCTTGGTCTCGCGCCCCGGCGTGTCGTCGATCGTCAGCGACATGCCGATTCGATAGGCGCGGCGGACAGCCGTACCGTCCTTGCTGCTGACGCGGATTTCCTCGATCCCCGGCGTTCGGGCCGCCGAGGTGAGCAAGGCCTCGACGCGGTTCAGGTCCAGGTCGGCCATCAGGTGTACGTTGGCCGCCGCAAGTGTTTCCGCCAGCACCTCGGCATCGCGCTCCAGCGCAGACTCGAAGTCGTCCGACAACGCGGGCACCAGCAGGGCGAGGAAGGCAAACAGCATCACCCCGAGAACGAGCGACAGGATGACCGCGCTTCGGGCGTAGAAGCCGCGGGGCAGGATGCGGCGCAAGTTCATCTTTGAATCATTGCATCCACGCATTCATCGCAGGCCAATTCGCGGGAATGCCTTGCTGGCATGCCGGCTGCGTGCCTCCATGCGTCCAAACAGTGGCTGCACATCGGCATTCCATTTCAGGCCCAGGACGTCACAGGCCGGAACGGAAAACGAGCACACATGGTTGACGCATCCCTGCGAGAGGTCAAGCGCATTGGAAAGAACCTCGGCAATATGCACCACCGGCACCAGAGCTTCGTCCAGCGCCTCGTCTGGTACATGGTGAAAGCGTATTGCCCGACAGATGTTTTCCGGCAGGGCCCAGTGATCGGCCAGCCAGCCGCCGATCACCGCGTGATCGACACCGAAGCATTCGCGCTCGGCCTCGCTGATGGAAATGCAATGCTCGCCAGCTCCAGCCTGGGCGGCAGCGAAGGCGTCGGCGCGAAAACACTGCAACCACAACTGGCCGACATCATGCAGAAGGCCGGCGATCAGTGCCGCACCGAGCGCTGGCCCGGAGCGGCTCAACAAGGCCAGTTCCTGCGCACACATGCCGGCCGCGATACTGTGGTGCCAGAAGGTCGATGGCATGGCCGCGGAGGAATGGCCAAAAAAATTTCCCAAGCTGCTCAGCAGTGCGGTTTCGCGCACGCGACCGGTGCCAATTAGGGAAGTGGCCGTAAAAAGATCCGTTATCGCACCCTGCCGACGCGACTTGAGGACTGCTGCATTTGCCAGCGAAAGCACCCGCGCGGCGGTCACCGGATCGCGGCGGATATGCTCCACCAGCATCGCCATGTTGGCCTCGTCATCGTCGATGGCCACCAGGATCTGCAGGACGATTTCGGGAAAAGCGGGCAGCGCATCGCTGCGGGAAATGACCTCGGCGCGGCTCAGGCGGCGACTTTCCATTATTTGCTCCGGTATATCAGAACCTGGTCGAAAAGGGCAGCCATGTTCGGATCGCCCAGGTCGGCGCCGGCAAAGATTTCCAGTGTGCGACGCGCCGCCAGGGCGGATTCGACGGCAATCTCCTCGTCAACGCGCTCATCGGGCAGGGCGACAAAGGCGTACTCGGCATGATGCGCCGCCAGCTGGTGCAGGTTATCCACCGTCAGAATATGCATTGCGGGCAAGCTGAAGCGCAACTGCCCGCAAACCACCACACGCACCGGCATGGCCAGGACCATCCCGGCCTGCAGCTCGGTCAAGGGCAGGTAGTGCATGCGCCGTCTCATTGGCTGGTCAGATCGAGTTGCCGATTGATAAGATCGATCATGACCTCGACCTCCCCAAGCAAGGTTACGGTGAGGTCGCGACGGGTTTCATCGTCATAGCTCTGATGAATCAGGAGTTCGGCGAAGCCATAGATGCTGGCCAGCGGCTCCCGTAGTTCCTCTGCAATTCTGGTAAGCCTGGGGTTCGCTGACGATGGGTCATCTGATCGCCAAATACAGTGCATTGACCGCAGCCCGGATTGCGCCAGTTCGATACGTCGGTGACTGAGGTGCTTTGAACGCATCGTAAAGTCGGCCTCGCCGATATTGACGAGATCATCGACAGGCACCCCCAGATAACGTGCGGTTGCCGGATTTGCGGCGCTGACCCGCCCCTCGGCATCGATCAGTACGAATCCCAGCGGGCTTAGCTCCCAAGCCAGTTTAGCGGCAAGGGCATCGACCTGAATATCGGCTTCTGGATTCACGTCGCTTCCCCTTCCGGCGAACTTGAAGGAGGCTTCAGGTCCGAATTCAAGGTGGTGGATAGATAGCGCGCCAGCGCCAATGGGCTGAAGGGCTTGACGAAATACGCGTCGGCCCCGAGCGCATAGCCAAGTTCCTGGTCCTCGACCTGGCCGCAAGCCGTCACCAGGACCACATGCAGGTGCGCCAGCGCCGCATCCTTCTTGATCCTTTCGCACAACTGGAAGCCGTTCAGGGTGCCCGGCATCATCACGTCGAGGACAATGCCGTCGGGAACGTTTTCTTCGATGCGGGAAAGCGCCTGATCCGCGTCCCCCGCCTCCTCGATGATATAGCTCTTGCCCAGCGCCAGCCGGATCATCTTTCGGATATTTGGATGGTCATCGACTATCAGCACACGCTTCATGGGGATTCTCCAGGTATCGAGAGATTGGTGGGTTCCTTGAATCGCTCGGTTACGAGCCTGAACGCATCCTTCAGGATCAGGAAAGCATCGACGACGTCAGGATCGAAGTGGCTGCCGCGTCCGGAAACTATTACCTTGGTTGCCTGCTCCTGGGTCATCGCACGTTTATAGACACGCGGCGAGATCAGCGCGTCGTACACGTCAGGCACGGCCATCAGGCGTGCGCTGACAGGGATATGCTCTCCGGCCAGCCCACGCGGGTAGCCGCTGCCGTCCCATTTCTCGTGATGGGCCCATGCGATCTCCTTGGCCATTTGCAGAAACGGTGCGCTACGCCCAGTGTGCTGCTCTGCCCGCTCCAAGGCCTCCATGCCCAGCGTGGTGTGGCGCTTCATCTGTTCGAACTCCTCGGACGTGAGTTTTCCGGGCTTGAGCAGGATGTGGTCGGGAATGCCGACCTTGCCGATGTCGTGAAGCGGGGCGGACTTGAACATGATCTCGATGTTGCTGCGCGTGAGCGACAATGAAAATCGCGGGTGGCGCTGCAGATGTTCGGCGAGGAGGAGGAGATAATGCTGTGTGCGTAGAACGTGTTGTCCGGTTTCGTTGTCCCGGGTTTCGGCCACCGATGCCAGGGCCAGAATGGTGACGTCCTGTATGTGCTCCAGTTCCTTGGCCCGCTTGGAAACCTGATTGACGAGGAATTGGTTCTTGTCATTGACAAAATCCCTCGCCAGCTTGAGGCTCAGGTGCATCTTGAGGCGGGCTTTCAGAATCGGCCCGCTGATGGGCTTGGTGATGTAGTCCACCGCTCCCAGTTCGAAACCGGTCTCTTCATCGGACTCATTGGTCATGGCCGTGAGGAAGATCACTGGAATGTCGCGGGTTTTCGGATCGGACTTCAGCGTGCGGCAGGCCCCATAGCCGTCCATGCCTGGCATCACGATATCCAAAAGAATCAGGTCCGGGGGATCGCTTGCCGCCAGCGCCAGGCCGACTTCGGCGCGGTTGGCTACCTTGAGTTTATAGTCGGTCTTGAGCAGGCCGCTGATGGTCATCAGCACGTCCGGGCTGTCATCGATGATCAGGATCGATTCGCGCGAGTGGCCACCTATCTCGATGTGCTGCAGCGTCATGGTTTGATCTCCCTGGTGCGTGCTGCCAACAACAGATCGTGGGCGGCCTGCAGGTCAAAGCGCCGTAACGCCATTTCGATTTGATCGCAGTCCGTCTCGCCAAGTATGGCGCGCAGGCCCTTGCGGTGGCCGAGAAACCATTCCAGTGCCGCAGGATCACTGCTGGCGAGCAGTTGCTCAAACTCATCGAGCGAATCCGCGTACAGCGGCTCATTCGAATCGGCCACAGCCGGCAATCGCGGCCGCAATGCCGCCACCAGAGTGTGTAGCGCCCGGTCAAGCGCGTCGATCGCCGGGTCCAACCGCTTCCGTGCCTGATGCGCTGCGATTTCCGACTCCAACGCCGCGGCCTGGGTCGCCAATTCGGTGGCGCCGATGCTGCCCGCCCCGCCCTTAAGGCTATGTACGATTCGCCGTGCGGCCTCGGCGTCGTCGGCGTCAAGCGCCTGGCGAACAGCATCGGCGAGACTTTCCTGCCGATCGCAGAACTGGCGCAATGCCCGGATGTAGAGTTCCCGGTTGCCCATCATGCGGCGTAATGCCGCTGCCGCATCGATGCCCGAAACCTCAGGATCAAAGCTCGGCGACCGTGCGGCTGCCTGCCCCTGAAGCGGTGTCGCCTCGTGCCTTACATGCTGTGGGCGAGGGGGAATCCATTTGACCAATATCTCCCAAAGTCGATCGGGTTCGACCGGCTTCGTCAGGAAATCGCGCATACCGGCTTCCAGGCAGGCATCACGATCGGCTACCATGGCATTTGCCGTCATGGCCACGATCGGCGGTTTGCAGGAACCGGGCAGGCGCAGGAACTCCCGGGTCGCCTCGAGCCCACCCATGACCGGCATCTGCATGTCCATCAGCACCAGGTCGTACTCGTAGGTTTCCAGCATCGTCAGGGCAACGCGGCCGTTTTCCGCCAATTCGGCGGTCAAATGGGCCTGGCGCAGGAGTTCCAGCATCACTTCCTGATTGACCGGATTGTCCTCGACCACCAGGATCCGCGCCCCCACGATCCCTTCCAGTTTGGCAGGCAGGCCGTCCGACGCTGGCACCTGGTGCCCATCACCCTTGCCATCGTTCTTCAGGATGCGAATCACGGAATCGAATAGTATCGAGGCATTGAGCGGCTTGACGAGGATATCGCGTATGCCGGCGTCGCTGGCCTCATGGAATACATCCTCGCGCCCATAGGCGGTGACCAGTAGCTCGCAGGGAGGCTCCGTCAGCGGAAGCTTCCGTATCTGGCGACATGCCTCGATTCCGTTCATGCCCGGCATATGCCAGTCCATGACAATCAGGTCATAGGCATGCCCTGTGGCATCTCCCTGCCGAACCGCGGCTATGGCCTCCGCCCCCGAAGAAGCGACATCGACGGAAAACCTCATGCTTTCGAGCATCTCCCCCATCACTTGCCGCGCATTGTCATTGTCGTCGACCACCAGCACCCGTTTGCCGCGGAGATCTGCCGCCGGCACCAGCGAGCGCTTTTCGCTGCGCCCGATGCCCAAGCGGGTGGTGAACCAGAAGGTGCTTCCCACGCCCGGCATGCTTTCCACCCCAACATCGCCATCCATCAATTGCGCCAGACGCTTCGAGATCGCCAAACCAAGACCAGTGCCACCGAAGCGACGGGTGGTCGTCGCATCTCCCTGCGAGAAGTTCTGGAACAGCCTAGACTGCTCCTCTTCTGCGATGCCAATCCCTGTGTCCCGAACCGCAAACCAGAGCACGACGTGGGTTTCGCTGCGCTCACGAACCCTGACAATGAAGGAAATCTCGCCGCGCTCAGTGAATTTCAATGCATTGCTTGCATAGTTAATCATGATCTGACCGACCCGCAAGGAATCCCCGATCACATTGACCGGTACATCGCTGGCAATGTCGAGGACCATTTCCA
Source organism: uncultured beta proteobacterium (assembly GCA_903908065.1). Taxonomy (GTDB): domain Bacteria; phylum Pseudomonadota; class Gammaproteobacteria; order Burkholderiales; family Rhodocyclaceae; genus Sulfuritalea. The sequence goes on from CAIVQO010000047.1 coordinate 52,118, forward strand.
GTCCTTTTTCGGTCGCCTTGGTTGCCATGAGGTTGACCACACCGGCCAGAGCAGTTTCAAGATCGAATTCGGCGCTTTCAATCTCCAGCTTGCCGGCTTCAATCTTGGACAGGTCGAGGATATCGTTGATGATGTGCAACAGGTGTTGTCCGGACATTTGGATCTTTTTAAGGTAGTCGCGCTGCTGCGGCGTCAGTTCGGTACGCAGCGCCAGGTGGGTCATGCCGACGATGCCGTTCATCGGCGTGCGGATTTCGTGGCTCATGTTGGCAAGGAAGTCAGACTTCATGCGCGAGGCCTCTTCGGCCGACTGCCGCGCGCGAAGCATTTCGGCTTCGAGCTCGCGCCGCACGGTCACGTCCTGGACCACGCAAAGATATCCGCGCACCGAGCCGTCCAAGGCCAGCACCTGCGAAATCATCAAACTACCGGTAAAGACGCGACCATCCTGACTCTGGAATTCGCGTTCCTGTTCCATGGCGATGGCACCCGGTTCGAGGCTAGCGAGCAGGGAAGAAAAGTCGGAGTCGTTCGGCGAATTCGCATCCCCCGATGTAATCCCCGATCTGGCAAACAGCTCATCGAAACCCAGGCGGTCCACAACGTCGACCGTGCGCCAGCCAAATATCATTTCGGCGCCCCTGTTGAAAAGAGAAATCTCTCCTGCCTTGCCAACACCGATGATGGCGATCCCGGTCGCTGCCGCAAGGATTCCGTTCATCATGGCCAGGGCTTCGCTAAGATTTTCTTTGCTCTCCAGCAATTCGGACTTCTGCACCTCTAGGGCGGCTGCCTGCGCGTGGATCTCTTCGGCAAGGCGCTCGGTTCGCAACGTACGCCGCATGACTTCGACTGCCGGCGTCACGCTGTCCGCCAGCGAGCCGATAAAGTGCTGGCCGCGATGGTGCGGTTCCACGGCGAAGGCCAGCTCCAGAACGCCAATGACACGGCGACGATGTATCAGAGGCAGCATCCAGAGGTACTTCGCTGGCCCGTCGACCAGGCCGGACTGTAAGCGCAGCGACGTTCCCGACGGATCGCTGTAGGTCTTTGCTATCTGGTCTCGTGCACATTGGTTGACCAGGCCCTCGCCCCTCGCGATCGTCCGGTCATCGACAACGCAGCCAAATGCTCCCTCCGGCCTGAGACGGCCGGAATCATCAGAATCTATCCAGACGAGGCCCTGCATTGCGCCCGACGTCTGTGCGACCTGCGAGATCAGGGTTTCGGAAAACTCCTTCAGGGTGCCGGCGAGCTGCAACTCAACCAAAATGTTCGCCAGCTGATCCTTCGACCAGCGCTGGGCTTCCAGCTCCGTGCTGACCATCTGCAGCTTCCGCAGCACGTCGATCAGTTCGCCGAAACGTCCTGCGTACTCATGGGCCACCACCTGCCCGAGGTCGCCCTGGGTCATGGCCCGCGCCATACGTATCGAATCGTTTAGGCCACTTTCGGCGCTTGCAGCCATCTGGTTCAGCAGCTCTGCCAAGTCCCGAACATAGCCTTCCATGCCATCCACCGCCAGGCGAACACTAAAGTCACCTTGCACCGCGACCGTCATAACCATTGCACGAAAATCTAGGACCGTCTGCGCCAGGCTTGATTGCATCGCGTGAAGCGCGGCCAGCATTTCGGAGGTTTCCTCATCACCCTGCACAACGATGGGCGAACCGAGATCGCCTTGCCTGATTCTGCTGACGACCTTGGCTCCGTGCTGCAGTGCGCGCGCCAGACTGCGGGTGAAATGGTAGGAGAAGGTGAAGATGATGACCAGCAGGCTGCTGCCCAGCACCACCAGCGTCAGCGTCGCATTTCTGCGGATCTGCATGGAATTTTCGGCGTACTCCTCCCCAAGTTTGTGGTTGTAATGCGCGTGTTCGTCAAGCGCGCGGTTGACAGCCTCGGCACGGAACATCGATGAGGCCAGCATCTCCCTGGCTTCCTTGTCGCGGCGCGATCTGGAGGCTTCAATAATGTTATCGACGTGCCCCAGATAGGTGGCCAGCGCATCATTGACTGCGATCAGATGCAAAAGGTCCCGCTCGCTGGAAACCAGCGGCTCATAGTCCTTCAGCGACTTCTTCAGCGCCATCTGGGCCTCCAGAACCGAGGCCTCGGCATCATCACGCCCAGCCGCATCGGCATTCAGCACATAGCGGTACAAGCGTACCCGCATTTTTCCGAAATGACGGGTGGCATCGTTGAGCAGCAGGACCGAGGGAACGATGTTGCTGTTCGCGAAATTGGCCGCCTCGAAGACGCGCCCCATCTGGTGGATGAAGACGCCTCCCAGGCCAGCCAGGCAAAGGAAAACTAGCAACAACATCGTGGTGAAGCGCTGGGTAATTGTCATTTCAGGCTTTCAGCATTCCTCTTGCGCCTGCGGGAGGCTCATTGACAAATTTGCATTGGCGGGCACCCACAGCGTGATGGTGGATCCCCGGCCCGGAAGGCTGACGAATTCCATTTCACCGCCGTGCAGCTCAATGATTTCCTTGACGATGCTCATGCCCAGGCCGGTTCCCAAAATCTTTCCCGAGGTATCCGCACGGTAGAAGCGCTCGCAGACCCTCGACAGTTGCTCCTGCGACATGCCGATCCCGGTGTCCTTGATGCGAATTCCGCAGCGATGGGAGTCATCCCGGCTGGATGGTGAAGCCGGCCTGTCGATCAGCTCGATCTCGACGGGCCCGCCATTCGGCGAATATTTGTAAGCGTTTGACAGGACATTGCCGATCGCCTGCGTCAGCTTGCCGCGGTCACCCCGAAGCCACATCGCAGCGGACATCTTTCGTAGCCTGGGCTGTTCGCGACCCATCGGCACCTTGAACCCGTCGACGATCTCCTGCACCAGCGCCTCGGCGGCGAGGCGCTCTAACGTGAAGTCCTTGCCGCGCCGGGCCTCGATGCGGGCAAGGTCGAGCAACTCATTGATGATTTCAGCCATCAGGCGCGCGTTGCGCAGTACGATTTCGAGAAGATCCTGCTGCTCCGCGCGCTCGAACTCCTGGGCATGGAGCACTTCCGAATATCCCAGGACACTTGCCATTGGGGTACGCAATTCATGGGCGGCCGTGGACAGGAACTCGCTCTTCATGCGATCAACCTCGGTCTCGTGGGTGACATCGCTGAAATAGAGGATCTGGGACACGCTTTCAGTCTGTGCGTCGCGCTGGCTGACATCGAGTACGCGCATGCACGGCTTTGCCAGCTCGATTCGTCTCGGCACCATGCCCATGTGCGCGTCGCGGTCGTCGCCCACGGAATGGCCCGTGCCCCCGGCTTGCATCGGTGTCATCTCCCAACTCCATGGTCCGGGAGTGCAAATGCCGCGAAGGATGGTGACAAACTCCGACTCGGTACGCCCCAGCAGTTCGCTCTGCTCAAGGCCTGTCATGGCGAGAAAGGCCGGGTTGACCGACCGCAGTCTTCGATCGCGATCGAAGGAGACGAAGCCATCGGGGCTAAGCGCGAAGATCGCGTTCAACTGGTCGGTTCGTTCCCGCAGGTGGCTTTCGGCCTGGTGGCGCTCGGTAATGTCGCCGTGCGATCCGGACATGCGCACTGCCCGCCCTTCGCCATCGAACATAGCCTTACCGCGGTCGAGGATCCACTTGTAGCTGCCGTCCTTGCATCGCAGGCGATATTCATGCTTGTAGAACTCGGTTTCGCCGCGCAGGTGCCGATGCAACTCCGCCTGCATATCCCGTACGTCCTCGGGGTGAACGCGGGAAAACCACTCATGTTCGTTCTCGCCAATCTCCCCCGGTCCATAGCCAAGCATCGACTTCCAGCGGTCGGAGCATTGGACGGTAGCGTCGACCGGATTCCAGTCCCAGATGCCATCATTGGCTCCGCGCACAGCCAATTGCCAGCGTTCTTCAGTTTCCTGCAAAGCACGCCGGGTCATCTCGCGCTCACGAACCAGGCCGGAAGTACGGTTGACCATGATGACAAGGTTCTGGATTTCCGCGGGCGCGTCAGCTATGGTCAGGTGCTGAGCCGGCGCCAGGCTTGTGCCCATCAACTCTACCGCTTCGCTCAGCTTCGCCAGGCCGCCTAGCCAACGCGCAAGCGCCAGGCGAATGATGACCAGTCCGCCGAAAAGGCTGATCAGCCCGGTCCCGAACGCGATCAGACTCAGCAACCACAATCCTGCCGCGACGTTCAGCGTGTCGAATTGCAGGCGCAATACACCATAGTCCCTGCCGCCGACGGATATGGCGCGGTTGACTTCGGGAAGCGAATTGGCAACCCAGCCTTGCAAAAAGGCCGGCGCCTGACCGGAATTGCGAGCCCGGTTCTCGGCATGAACGACGCCCGCGCCGACGGACAGGAATTGCGCCGTTGCGAACTGGGAGCCCTGCACCGCCTTGTTGAGCAGCTTCTGTACCGTATCGAAATCACCAATCACCACGCTGTCCTGGACGACCTGTGCAACCACTTCGACGAGCATGATTGACTCGACTTCGGTATCGACGACCTGCCTTTCAAATTGGTATTTGAGGAACAGGAGCAAGCCGCCGCCTACCATCAACAGCAAGGTGACGCTGTAGAGGACGAACACCCTGTTGATCAGGGTGGAGGGCAGGTAGCGCTCCATATTACGCTCAGGCCATGGTTCCAAGGCGGCAAGGCTCGCCTAGCGCAGGCTAGGCGGCGCAACGAGGTAAAAATTGCGGTAGGCGGCGTAATCCGCGCCGGTTGCCGCGACGAAGCCGGTGGTGGCCGGCAGCTTGACAGATCGGGATACGCTGGCGAGAACCTTCTGTCCCTGGGGATCCCGACTCATTTCGACGAATGCCTTGCTCACCGCCGCCAGGTCCCGCTCGGGTACGCTTTTTGCGGCCATCAGGGCAAGGTCGTTGAGCGGATCGGATTGCCAGAGTATCCGCAGGGCATGCCCCTCGCGCTGTGACCATCCGCTGCTGAGCTGCGAGTGGGTTCCGACCGCCTTGACCTTGCCACTGACCAGTTGGGCGAAGGCGCCATCCATGTTGCCGCCAAACACCACGAGAACCGGGATTTTCCGATTCAGCAGATGGGCGTAGGAGTGCTTGTAGGCCACGGTCGCCTCGGGACCGGGAAATCCAACGGCCTCGCTGGCGAGATCCTCAAGCCGGGTAATCGGGGAGCTTGCCAGCACGGCGATCTGACTGTGTATCGGCGGCGCATCGCGCCGGGCGAACACGCGCCATCCCAGTTGTTCGCGATCCGGGCTGAACAAGTGGTTCGAAAAGATGAACTCCACTTCGTTGGCCAGCACAAAGGCCGTGGTATCCGCCGATGTGCGACCGATCTTGAGCTGCAACTTGACGCCGCTTTTGCCCGAGACGTATTCGATGATCGGGTTCCAGTAGCTCGCGGTCAGTTCGATCCCGTACTGGTTCACCGGCGAAAACCGATACCCGCCCGACCCCTGGGCGTGAGCAGGGAGATGAAGGAAGAACAGGATCGCGAGGAAAAAAATGCGAAGGCGGATATTCATGTTCCGGTCCCGGTCAATGTTCATGGAGTGCGACACGCGTTTGAAGGTGATCAATGCCTTGCGTCGGGTATCGGTTCATGTGACAAGCTCCCTTTCGCTGGCATCCGGCGTTCCGCAGGTTCCGTCTCCGGTTTCGCCCACCGGCAGCGGGGTGAGCCAGAACGTGACCGTCGTTCCCTTTCCGGGCTGGCTCTCGATCCCCACCCGGCCGCCGTGAAGCTCGACGATTTCCTTGACGATGCTCATGCCGAGGCCCGTACCAGGAATCCTTCCCGAGGTGTCGGCCCGATAGAAGCGCTCGAATACCCGGCCCAGCTGCTCGGGCGTCATGCCCATGCCCTGGTCGCGAATGCGAATACCTATCCGCCCTGGATCGCCTCCCTGGCCAGATTCGTGAGTCAGAGCAATTTCAACGGGTGTGCCCACTGCCGAATACTTGTAGGCATTCGACAGGACATTGAGAATCGCCTGGGTGAGTTTGCTTCGGTCAGCCGTCACCCACCGCCTTTCCGCGTCGCTCAGCACGTACGGCACCGAACGATCCGCTGGAGCCTTGAAGGCGGCGACCACGCCGTTCAGCAGATCCCCAAGGTCGAGCGTCTCAATCTTGAAATCCTTGCCGCGCCGGGCCTCGATACGTGCAAGGTCGAGCAGCTCGTCGATGATGGTCGCCATCAGGTTTGCATTCCGGTGGATGACTTCCAGGAACTCGCCTTGCTCCTCGCTCAAGCCGCCGCGCGACAGGAGAACCTCCGAAAAGCCCAGTACGCTGGCCATCGGGGTCCGCAATTCGTGGGCCGCAGTGGCCAGAAATTCGCTTTTCATGCGATCTACTTCGGATTCGCGGGTAACGTCGCGAAACCACAGGATCTGCGAAACGGTCACCCCCTTGGCGACACGTAGGCCCAGTTCCAGGACACGAGGTGGCGGGCCGGCGATCTCGATGAAGTGGCGCCGCTCGCCGTCCGCCCCGCCCTGCAAGGAAGCCAGTGCGGTCAGCTGCGCATTCGCCGCGCAAATGCGATTGATGCGGGCAACAAATGCCGTTTCGCTCAAACCGAAGAGCGGGCCTGGATCGATTCCTGTCATCCCCGCCAAAGCAGGGCTTACATACTGAACGCGCTTGGCCCCATCAAAGGAAACGAAACCGTCGGGGCTGAGAGAAAAGATCGCCCTCAATTGCTCGCTGCGCTCGACGAGTGATGCCTCGACCTCCTGACGGCGCGATATCTCGGTCGCCAGTTCCCTGCTGCGCTGCTCGGCAAAGGCGCGCTCTCGCTCGGCTAAAGCGATCTCGGCCTCAAGGCGCAGCGCGTCGCGGCGCATTCTGTCCAGCCTCAGCGCGCCGACGAGCAGCAGGATCGGAACCACCGCAGCAACCATGAGCGTTGCCGGCGAGGCAAGGTGACCGTAGGCTCGCTCGGTTCCAACGATGGTCACGAGGCTCAATTGCAGTCCCGGCACCGGGCTTTTCAACAGCAGCGCGGACTCCAGGTTCGGATCGCCGTGAAATGCCCGAAGATCGCCGGCGAACGTAAGAATCCCGCTATCGGCCGCGGCAATCGCCGCCAGTTGTGGCTCGGTCAGGAAGCTGCGGCCACCTTCTGCGGTTATCAATCGCCCCGATGCCGATAGCAGCAACTCCCTTTGCGAGGCATCGGTACCGGGCCCGATCAGGTTGCGGTACATCAGGGATGCGGGGGTCTCGGTAACCACCCAGCCGTTGATGACATTCTTATGCAGCACCGGCTCAGAGGCAATCATCAGGGAACGGTCAAAATCCACCCAAATCGAACCCTCGCCACGTGCCTCCGGGCTCAAGGCCTGGGGCGGTGCTTCCGGATTGCTGTCCGCCAGGACCTTGCCGTCGTGATCGAAGTAGATTATCCGGCTCCCCTCGCTGCCATGTCGGTTGTTGGCGTGGAACCGGAATCGATCTTCGATCGCCTGCCGGCTGGCGTCCAATCCGTAGCGCGGGGACATGCCCAGGTCGCGGTTTGCCAGGAACGCCTTGATTTCGAAAATATCAGCGTGGACCGCAGCCTCGTTGCGCAAGTCTTCGACGTAGTCGCCCAGGGCAGCGGCACGCCGCTGGCTGTCAACGACCAGAAAAGCATGCGAATCGCGCTTCATGCGCTGCCAGGAATGCAGGGAATAAGCAAAAAGCAGCATCGAATACAACGCAAAGGCGACCGCCACGATCACCGGCAGGCGAACCAGGGCGGCTTGAAAGCGGTCGCCTCGTAGAAACATTGCTCGCTACGCTCCGCGTGAAAAGAATTCCGGGAAATAGCGCTGTATCCCGGGGTAGTATTTGCGCACCAGGGCGTCATAGCTCCCATCCTTGCGGATCTGCCGCAGGTAGGCATTGAACGCATCGCGCAACTGTGGGGAAGACTTCGGAAAGGCTGCCGCCAGTTCCTGCGTATGGGAAATCGGGCCGAGAACCTTGATGCGGCCCGCCCATTTCTGCAAATCGAGAATGGCGGACGGAACGTCGAGCAGCGTGAATTCAACGCCGCCCTCAAGCAGGGTTGGCACCATTTCATTGATATTGCTGCTGCGGGTGTAGGGACGCAGATCGTAGCCCTTCCCTTTCAGGTCATAGTTGGCGGGATCCAGACAAGTCTTCTCCATGACCAGCAGGCTCTTCTTGCCGATGAAACGCCGGGTCTCGGCAATATCGTTGTCCAGATTTGCACTGCCCTTGATCGGCTTGTAAATGGAGCTTGCGCGCGAAACCAGCAATACCTGCGAGGGGAAGGTTGCATCGGAAAACAGCAATATCTGCTGGCGCCAGGGCAGTACGGTGAACCCGCTCGCAATCATGTCTCCCTTGATCGGGAGGTTGCCGACCAATTCCACCTCGCTCCCATTGCGGTTCACGCTTTTGCCCAGGAGATCGGAGACGACGCTGTAGAAGTCGGAGTACACCAGCGAGTATTTGACGCCGATATGACGCGCGAATCCCTGTACCAGCTCGACGTCGAAACCGTCACCGGCACCGGTCACAAAATTGGCATAGCGAATGCCGATGTGGCGCAATTCGCCACGTTCGCGGACCTCCTTGAGATCGGCAATCGCACTGGGCGCCAGAATTGCCAATATCAGCGCGAGCATTAGCTTGTGTAGTCGAACGGTCATATCTATTCTCTTTTCTTCTGTCATGCAGTCATGACCGGCACGTCAGCCATGGGTAGCCACAGGCTGACCCGGGTGCCCGTGCCGGGCCGGCTGTCAATGTCGAGTCGACCGCCATGCAATTCGACGATTTCCTGGACGATGCTCATGCCAAGGCCGGTGCCAGGAATCTGGCCGGAGGCGTCCGCGCGGTAGAAGCGCTCGCATACCCGCGCGGCCTGCTCCGGCGTCATGCCGATGCCCTGATCAACTATGTGGATGCCGAACATCCATTCCTCCTCATCGCGATCACTGCCGACCGGCTTGTGCTGGTCGCTAAAATCGATCCGGACGACACCGCCGGACGGCGAGTATTTATAGGCGTTGGACAAGACGTTATTAATAGCCTGGATCAGCTTGCCCCGGTCGCCGCGGATTTTGCAGTGGAGGTCACATGGTGCAATCATTGGGGCGATGCGAGCCGTTGGCGGGTTGAACCCGGAAACCGTTTCACGCACCAACTCGACGGCGTCGATGGATTGCATCACGAAGTCCTTTCCCCGGCGCGACTCGATTCTGGCCAGGTCGAGCAATTCATTGATGATCGAAATCATCAGTTGCGATTGCCGATAGATGGTTTCCAGGAACTCGGCCGTGTCATCGACGCCGATATCGCTATGCAACAGCAGCTCGGTGTAGCCGAAAATGTTCGCCATCGGTGTGCGCAGCTCATGCGCCGCGGTCGCCAGGAATTCGCTCTTGAGTTGCGCCACCTCGACTTCGTGGGTGATATCGCGCAGGTAGATCAGCGTCGTCACGCTCTCGTCAGGCGACTCACGCAAGCCGATCTGGAGCATGCGTCTTGGCGGTCCTGCGATCTCGAAGGTATGGCGGTTGATGCGGGTCGCAGCTGCGGTGCCGCGAACGGCGCCGTCCATATCCGGGGTGTGATCCCCATCGAACTGGTAGCGCCGCAGAGCCTGCATCCCCGGAAATGGACCGCCGGCAGTACATTGGTCCCCGAGCCTGGCAGAGAAGCCGGCTTCGTCGAGACCGACGACCTGCGAAGCCTCCAGTCCCGTAAGACTCACGAAGGCCGGGCTGACATAGGCCACCTGGTGATCCCGTCCGAAGGATATGAAGGCATCGGGACTCAGCGCAAAGATCGAATTGAGCTGCGCCGTTCGCTCTCGATCGCGTTCCTCGGCGGCCCGCCGCTCCGTAATGTCCGTGTGCGATCCTGCCATTCGTATTGGTTCGCCATTCGCATTCAGGATGGCCCGACCGCGATCGAGGATCCATTTGTAATCACCGCTTTTGCACAACATCCGATATTCGCTCAGATAGAAAGTTGACTCGCCACGCAGGTGACACTGCGTTGCGGCCAAAGTCGCCTCGAGATCTCTGGGATGAATGCGCGAAATCCATTCTTCGACGGAGTCGCCAATTTCATCGGGAGAGTATCCCAGCATCTCCTTCCATCGGTCGGAGAAAAATACCTTGCCGGTCTTCGGATTCCAGTCCCAGATCCCGTCGTTGGCGCCACTGACGGCCAACTGCCAGCGCTGCTCGCTCTCCAGAAGAGCAAGCTCTATGCGCTTGCGCTCGCTGATGTCGCGGGCGAATCCGACCGTACCAAGGATCCCGCCATCGGGCCCGACGACTGCCTTCTTGTAGGTTTCTATCCAGCCGGACTCCGATCCGCCGGCCACCGGTTCCTCGACGGATTTGCCCCCCCCTTGCGACATGATTTCGGCGTCATCGCGGCGATAGCGCTCTGCGAGTTCCGCTGGCCAGACATCGAAATCGGTCTTGCCGACGACATGTTCCGGGTCGGCCTGCCCACACGCATCAGAGAACACTCTGTTTACAGCGAGAAAGCGGCCCTCCGCATCCTTGAGCCAGAAGAAGAAGGGCAGGTTGTCGAGCGTGGCGCGCAGGTACAGCTCGCGCTCGCGCAAGGCCTCTGCGGTGGCCTTGAGCTTGGTGATGTCAATTCTGTTGCCCACGATGTAGCCGCTGGGAGTGCGATATTCGACAATGAGCAGCCAACGTCCGTCGGACAAGCGTTGCTCGATGACTTCACCGTTGGCTTTCTGATGCTGCTCGACGCGGTGCGCAACCCAGGCCTCCAGGTGGCCGTCGGCGGCGGGGTACTGGCCACGCTCGGCCCCCTTGCGTACGATCTCCTCGAAACTGGCTCCGGGCACGATGAAGTCGCGACTGGCTGTATAGAAGTCGAGATAGGCCTCGTTGCAAAGCACCAGGCAATCGTTTTCGTCATAGATCGTGAAGCCCTGTTCTATGCTGCTGACGGCCTCGCGCAAGAGTTGGTTCGCCCGTTCGGCCGCAAGCCGGCTCTGGTGATACTCGCGGGTACGCTCATCGACACGGCGTTCGAGTTCGGCATACGATTCGGCCAGGCGGTCGACCATGGTATTGAACGCCGCGATCAGCCGGCCGAACGCTTCTTCGTTGCGGACCGGGATCCGTGCCGCCGGTCGACCGCTGGCGGCAATCTGCTCCGCAACAACGGAGACCTCGTCCAGAAGGCTAGTAATGAAGCGGGCACCGATTCGGGCGAAAGCCACCACGGCAAGGACCGCAAGGATGCCAAGAATCAGAAACAGGAGCACTATGAGGTTGGCACTGCGAACGGCCTCGGTCTTGTCACGGGCGACCGTCAGCTTGAGCCCAAGTTTCCCCATCGGACCCGCCAGCCGCAATGGCCTATCCAGGGTAAAGACAGGATGGGTCGAGCGGCTGCCGGTGATCAGATCTCCGTTGGCGCTGAGCCATTGGCTGTCGGCGATGGTTGCCGGCGGTAGCAGCGAACCAACCGGTATGTGAAGAACTACGGCCCCCTCCGGTTGCCGGGTCAGCTGGTATCTAATGGGCATCACCAGCTGTATTCCAGAACGTGGCGTTCCCGCATTGCGCACCGATGCACTGGCGACATCCGAACCTATTTGCGTCGCTATTGCCGGGTCGTGCGAATAGTCTGGCACAGGGACGACGTTGCTGGCGACCGGGCGCCCACGGTAGTCAACCACGGTAATGCTGGTTCCGGAGATGGCCAGTTTCTGATTGCGCAAGAGCGGAACCAGATAGATCTCACGGCCACGAGAATCAGCCAATGCGTTGGCGGTAACGCTGTTGCCCGCGATGGACTCGCCGACCGAGGTGACTGCGGCCAGCAGCAGCTCGATTTCACGCCCTTCGACCTCTGCGCGCCCTTCGAGCAGGGTCTCCACCTGATCCCTGATCTGGTAGCTCGCCGCGTAGTAGGCACTAGACAGAATCAAGACGCCAAACGGCAGCGCTACGGCCAGCAAGGCCACGATGATCTTCCGCCGCAGGTCGAGCGTCGCGAAGTGTTGATGGAGATTCGCGCGAATCGTCGAAGGACTGACCATGGGCTCAGCGCCTGGCGAAAGGCCGCAGAGCGCCCTTAGCGTCGAAGCGGGCCAGGAGAAGCTGGCTTCGATCGAGGGCTTCATGATCTCCGGGGCCGAAGGGTTGCCGATAGTTGCGGACCAGTCCCTCGTACCGGTCGATCCGCTCGACCGAATCCCGTATCGCCGAACGATCAGGACGCCCGGCTTTGGTCGGGGCCTCGGCGAGGAGGTACGTCAGAGCATATGCATGGGCCAATCCGGTCTGGGCATGCCGTTCGTCGGCCTCAACACTGAATTTCCGCTTGATGCCAGCAGCTACTTGCTGACCACGCTTACTCCCCAGACTATTGAAACTGAATGTCTGTACAACGACGAGGTCAACGGCTTGAAAGGCTTCACCGGTCACCGCCGCAAAGTCACCGGCGACGATGCCCCAGTGTGAAATGATGGGCGCTCGTTGGGCAAGAGGTAACCCGGCCATCTGCTTTACTATCCGCGCGCCTTCGAATTCATTGGCGACCATGATTACCGCCTGCGCGCGCCCCTCCTGGGCGCGTGCAAGGTGAGATGAGAATTCCGTTTCACCCCAGTCGTACCAAGACATGGAAAGCTGCAGGGTGCGCCTCCATTTTGCATAGCGCAGTGCCGCCGCTCCGCTGCTGCGGCCCCATCCATTGTTCGGCAGTATCAGCAGAAGCTTGTTGAATCCTCTCGCCCGCGCGTGGCTGAGCAGAACATCCATCGCCCAGGTATCCGTCAGGGACAAGCGAAATACAAAGTTTGGCGATGGCTGCCGGACAATCTCGCCGGCCGCAGCCCACGGATCCAGAAGCGGTAAGCGCAATGTATTGGCAAGTGGCGCCAGTTCGATCGCCACGGGCGAAAGGCGCCCACAGGAGACCGCCACGACATTCGTGTTCTCGGCGAACGCGCCGAAATTGTCGATCGCGCGCGCCGGTACATCGCGGTCGTCCCCCGTGGCCAATGAGAGCTCTCGTCCCAGCGCCCGGCCTCGGGAATGGGCCTCGTTTATCGCGAGCTGGATGCCTTTTCGATTGCCTGTGCAGCATGGCTTCCCGGCATACTGAATTCCGCGGTTAGGCCTATGACCAAGGGGGACTGCACGCGCTGCGCTCACACTTCCCTCATGGACAGGGATACTAGGCAAGCGAGCAGAAGCATATTTGCGAACCGTCGCGCGAGCTAGGCGGCACCTTTCATTCACTCTGTTGCCCCCAGATAGGCGCCATGGTTCGGCAATGGTCCGAACAACGCGTAATGTCCGCCGCCAGCCTTCTTTGCCCGGTACATGGTGTCGTCGGCCCTCTTCAATAGCGTCAGGGCATCATTTCCGTGCTCGGGAAAAACGGCACAACCGAAACTTGCGCTGATGATCAGGTGGCGGCCCTCGACCGGTATCGGACGCCCAATGGCCTCAATCAGCTTGGCGCAGAGGCGCCCGATTTCAGCCTCACCGGACAGGCCGGGCGCTATGATGACAAACTCATCCCCACCCAGGCGCGCTACGGTGTCCGACTCGCGAACGCTCGTTACCAGCCGAGTCGCGATCTCCTTAAGTACAATGTCACCGGCCAAATGGCCATAGGTATCGTTGACCGGCTTGAAGTTATCCAGGTCGACGAACAAAAGGGCAAACCGCTGGCCCGCTCGCTTGGCTTGCGCAATGCCTAGCTCGAGCCGGTCGCTGAACAGATGCCTGTTCGGTAACTGGGTCAGCGCATCGTAATGGGCAAGGTAGGCAAGCTGCTTTTCGGCGGCAAGCAGGCGCGACAGGTCAGACAACACGGCGATATAACTTAGAATCTTTCCGTCATTGCCGCGCACCGTGGTCACGTTCAACCATTCAGGATAGATTTCTCCGTTCTTCCTGCGGTTGTAGACCTCACCTTGCCAGACGCCCTCTTCTCGCAGCGCCCTCCAGAACTCGACATAGAAGTCCCGCGACTGGATTCCGGAGTTGAGCAGGCGCGGATTTTTTCCAATAACCTCGGCCGACGAGTAGCCAGTGATGCGGGTGAAGGCCGGATTGACCGCCAGAATTTCACCTTCGATGTCGGTAATTATGATTCCCTCGGCCGAGCTCTTGAAAACCATCGACGACAAGCGACTTTCGAACTCCGTTTCACGCATGTGAGTGACGTCGCGGAGGACCCAGTGAAGGAAGTGCAACTCGCCATCGCGGCGTACGCCGATCACGCTGGCGATGACAATAATCGTCGGGCTGCCCGTAAATTTGCTATTGAGATACAACTCACGCTCGTGGACAAAGTCCGCTCGGGCGGACGAGGTTTCTTGCTGCAACGCAAGAAAGTCGCCGCGATGGCTGGACTGAATCCAGGACTCAAGCTTGCATCCCATCATGGTATCGCGCGGCGCAAGCCTCTCGGCTGCTGGATTGATCTGTACTATGATTCCGGCGGGATCAGTGACGATATGTATGTCACGTGAGGCATGCAGAATTCTGTCTAGTTCGTCGCGACTTTCTGTCAATTGATCACAAGACTCCCTTAGCGTTTCGAAGTGCCTTTCCAGCCGGCCGTTACGCTCGATCAGCTGCTGCAGATCCTCGGCGTAACGATACAACTGATCGTGCAGTGCGGCAGAGCGAGTGATTCCCGGCAATCGCGCAGACTGCCCTTGCATTGGGCGGGAGTTGTCGTCAGCTTCTGTTTTCTCGCTCAATTCCGCCTCACACTTTCAAGGCGGTCTTGATCGCTGCGACCAGTTGAAGCGGGCTAAACGGCTTTATGAAATATGCATCCGCGCCCCGCTTAATACCATCTTCATAGTCTCGTACCTGTCCACGCGCCGTGACCATGATCACCCGGGTATGAACAAGTTCCGGGTCCGCCTTGATGGCATCCAGCACGTCAAGGCCGTCAATTTTCCCAGGCATCATTACGTCAAGGACAACGAGGTCAGGGCGTTGCTTGCGTGCAATGTCAAGTCCGCTCGCCCCGTCCTCGGCCTCAAGAACTTCGAAGTCCGCGCCGATCGTTATGCGTATAAGGCGACGGATATCTGAGTGATCATCAACCAGCAGTATTCGATTCATTTTTTCCCATCAGGATCTTGTTGCTGCATCTCGGCGAACACTAGCCTCCTCGGCAAGTTCAGCCAATTCCTGGAAGGGCACGGGCTTTCCGAAGATTTGAACACCGAAGGGAATTCCTCCCTGGCGCTCTATCTCTTCCCGTCCCATCCCAGTAACCACCGCGATCACCAGAACTCTCGGTTCCAAAGCACAAATGCTACGAAGGAGATGAAATCCGCTGGGACCGGGCAGGTTCAGATCAACGATGATCATGTCTGGCACCGCTCTTGCCAGGCTCGCTAAAGCCTCGTAGCCGTTGCCAACTGTTTCGACGACCGGGCGCATCACCCATCGTTTGAGTCGAAATACATAGAGCTGACGAAGGCTTTCGTCGTCATCGACAACAAGCACCCGAAATCCGCGAGCGGTCTTGGCAGGCGACCGGCTAGCAGGGGGAACCGAAAAATATCGAGCGGATGGGGCGTCCGGAACTACGGCATCTGCTCTTCGCAGCAAGCGGAAGACTGACTCGCGCGTGATTCGGCGATGCCCACCGACCGTCTTCCACGCAGCCAACAAGCCCCTTTCACACCACAATTGCGCGGTACGGACAGAAATACCCAGAAGCTCGGCGGCTTGCCGAGTGGTCCAGAACGCCCTATCTGTTCGTTTAGTGATTCGCATCACTTTCTCTTTCTACTTGGTGTTAAGGGAAAGCAGGAGCAGGCATCAACTAATGGCCTCAATTATGCCACAAGTAATATTTTTATGCCGAATTTCGCATTTTTGTAGTTCGGCAATTTGATATCCAACTCCCAATGATCCAGTGTGCAACACCTGTTCGATCCTGAACAGTCAGTCCGAAGTCCTGGCGTCTGCTTCAAACTCCCATCGTCAGAACTAGGCCCCAGAAGATCCAGAGCACGGATATCATTCCATGCACCACAGAATAAATATTCCGAATGTGATATATTTGGAAGACATAGCGAAAGTTAAAGCATTAATAATGCTAGGAAGATGCGGTCTTCTGCTTTTACCCGCCCCCCCCGCAGATCCCGTTAGAACTGGCAGAAACTTGGGATCCGCTTTGAGACAGTGACCGCGACCACTCAGAATCAGATACAGGCCGATGCGCTCCAGCCGGAACGCAAGGGGTACTGCACGACCCGGGAAGCCGCGAAACTGCTCGGACTGTCATTGGGCAAAGTGCAAAAAATGGCTGAGGATGGCGAGCTTCAGGCCTGGAAAACAAGTGGCGGGCATCGTCGAGTCAGTGTTCATTCAGTCGAAGCAATGCTGCGCCAGCGCGATCGCTTGCAGCCGAACACATGCGCCCGCGAAGGCATTGATGTCCTCATTGCCGAGGACAACATCGACCTGCAGAAGCTCTACCAGAAGAGCATCTCGTCCTGGGTTTTGCCGATTTCCATCAGAACCGTTGCCAATGGCATCGACGGACTGCTCAATATCGGCTTGCGACCGCCCGATGTGTTAATTGTTGACTTGCTGATGCCAGGGGTCGACGGGTTCGAGATGATCCGCAGGATACGGATGAATGCAGCGCTCGACGACATGGATATCATCGTAGTCACGGGAATGGATCCCGACGAAATCCAGAAACGCGGCGGACTCCCCGATACGGTCACCGTCTATCAGAAGCCGATTCCGTTCACCGACCTTCGAGGCTACCTGCAGGCAAAATTAGCTCAGCACCGGCGGACCCTTCAGGCCAATGGCAAACGCTAAAGCCGGGCCATGGCTTCATAGGCCGCTATTGCCCTGATGGTGTCACGACGATGCCATCCGCCTGTACTTTGCTCTTGGGAGGCAGATTCCCGACCCCAGGACGCCCCCGCAACGAACTGCTGAAGATTCAACTCGGCCTGACCACGCACCCGTAGCCAAAGGGACTCCTCGGCCAGTTCGAGCCTGAGCGACCGCGATATCGCTTCCACCCTCGGGTCCATGCGTGCCCGAGCCAAGGTCTCACGGAGAACAACAACCGAAGGCCGGGGTAAATTGGCAGCCATGGCATTGTCATCATTCGGGAAGAATCACGGAGGCTACTGGCTCGCGGAAAGTAGATGGGCTTGGGTCGCCGCAGCTGCGTTTTCCGAACTGCGAACCTCGGCCAGGAGGGCAAGAATCAGCGCCATCAGCGCTTGATCCGACAACTCAACTTCGGAGCTCCCTACACGCGGAGAACTTTCACCCACCCCAAGATTCGACACCGATCCGGCAACACCGACATCGGCAGGCACCGCCCGGTTTGCTCTTGCCAGGGCCGCCGTCTCCGTCGCCACGAAGCTCGGCTTCGAGTCCGCCCGGGCGTGAGCGACGGCCAAGGCCCTTCTCCCGTCCTCAGAAATATTGACCACAGTACTGGGCATCGGCGCAGGCGCCTGTTTGGGAACCTTGCGGACCGGGATTTGATTGCCGGTTGTTGCCGCAGCCCCGACAGCCAATGCCCGCCCGCCCCGAGCCGCAAGCCCAAGCCCACCGATTGACGCCATGGATCCCAAGGCACCAACAACTCCAATAGCAGCAACCATGATCGCACTCCTGTTACTGGCTCCAGCAGATGACCCGGGAAAACTCAAGGTCACTCGGTCTGACGCAGAACCCTGCAGCAAACCGGGCTTGGCTAAGGCCAGCCCGAGAAGGAAACGGAATCCAAACCACCCCAGAGTACTAGCGGATGCACTCTAAGTGCCAAACACATCCTGATAATAGTTTTGGTAGCTGTGCCATATTTGTCAAATGGCGTGGTGACGGAGTGATTACTATAAACCTCAAGTGAATTAATAATTTAACCAGCAATGACCGCAAGTTACGGACAACTCCCGGACTAGCCATGCGACATCCTTGGGGGAAAATTTAACAATTCTTAACTTAGGTAATCGAAGACTCTTTTAGCCTATCGACATTGAGACAACGCGTGGAAAGGCACGTCAGCTTTGAGCAAAAGGTGTCAGATCAAAATCAGTGCGCCGTGGGATGGAGCCTGTCGGGGAACCTCCCTCATCGAGATACTTCTGATCATCGCAATTGTCAGCATCCTCCTCGTGGCGATTGCAATCCATAGCGGAACCTGACCACTCGCTTTTGTCCAGAATACGGACAAATGCACGACAACCTATACGTTCCTGATATTCCAGAAGGGAGCCTCACTGTGAAAGAGCATCGCGGCTTTACACTTATCGAGTTATTGTTGGTCCTCGGCATCATCGGTGTGCTGGTGGCCATCGCGATACCCCAATTTGCAGAATCTGCCAAAAGGGTTGCGGACAAGAGCGCACAGTCCGATGCCAGAAACTTTCTGACTCAGGCGCAGGCAGCAGCTACCGCCCAAAACTGAGCTTCGGAACGACCCGCCAACAGCGACGGCACGAATTCGCCTGGAGCCGATAAACACCCAAACCGACCTTCGACAACTTGGATCCGGAGCACTGCATGGCAAAGAGAAAGAAATCCGAAGTCCCCAATTTCGCCAGCGAGCGCAAGTCGCTGGGCCTCAATCAAAAGGACTATTGGGAACGTTACGGCGTCACCCAGTCCGGCGGCTCGCGCTACGAATCCGGCCGTCCGACGCCAAGACCCCTTGCGATACTGATGCGCCTGCACAAAGCAGGAAAAATCACTGAAATGGATCTGGCGTCGGCGCCATAGAAGTCCTGGTACCAATGGAGGGACACCATGGCCCAGAACCAGTCGCGCAAGCATCACAACTTCCCGTTACGGCCTCAGTCCAGACTTGCTGAAGGGAACACGTTGTGAATCTGAATCGCTCGAACATAGTCGACAGATTGGCAAAACGCATGGACATGTATGGCGTCGACGACATAGAGTTGGTCATCTTAGTGGTACTCGATGCAATCAAGCAGCGACTGACAGTCGGGGAACGCGTCGAGTTGCGGGGCTTCGGCAGCTTTCATACAACATACAGGAAGCCACGCCTTGGACGAAACCCCAGATCCGGTCTGCGGGTTACGGTACCGGGCAAGTGGGTGCCCCATTTCAAGCCCGGCAAGGAAATGAGGAGCGGTGTCAATTCACAGATCTCCACGAAAGTACCCCCACGCCCGCTTTCGCGGGTGGCGGGTTCTGACAGCCTGGCGACGATTTACGCAGTTGAGCAGGTAGAACTATCTCGGTCGCAAGTAGCGTAAATGGTCAGGTATTGAATCATTCGTCGAGCCTAGGACGTCGAACTCGCTTCCACAGGTATCAGGTGATAACGGATAAGGTAAGCCTGCACACACGGCTCACCAATCGAATATCTGCCCAAATTGCGCCCGAAACGAGACTGACATGGCGATGTTTCCAACCAAAATGCAGCCTCTACCTTGCCGAAACCGGCAACGCCATATTGATCTGGCCCAGAAAGTCGGCCTGGACTGGATTGAACGACTGGGGCGCCTAGACCGACGGCGGCGCAAGGTCAAGGAAATGAATACATTCCTTGCCGAGCACCTTGCCGCCGGGGACGAATCCCTGACGACCCAGGACACCCTTCGCACCATGCTGTGCGCCAACTGCGCCAGGCTTCACCCGGACCTGGCGACGCTCTGCGCCATGCAACCCGAAGTTTCGAACGAAAAGCTGGATCGCTGCTGGTTGCTAAAGGGATCGCACTGCGAAATCTCGGGCCAATGGTGGACATCGCGAAGTAACCGCCATTTGCTTCCCGCGGCCTAGCTTAGGAATACCCGGACAACCGTCGGGGGGAAGGGTTTTCAGTTTCCCACCGGCTCGGTGACGAAACCAATGCGAGTGAGTCCCGCGGCGGCGGCCATGCTCATGACCCGGGCGACGCTTTCATAGCGCGCATCGCGGTCGGCACGAATGTGCAACTCCGGCTGCGGCTGCCGGGCAGCGGCAACCGCAAAGCGCGCGGCGAGGTCACCACGGAAGACTCGCTCGCCATTCCAGAACATTTCATCGCCTGGACGGATCCCGAACTCGATGTGTTCGGGCTTGGCGATATTCGGGCTGGACGAGGCTCTGGGCAGGTCGATCTTCACCGAGTGTGTCAGCAGCGGCGCGGTGACGATGAAGATCACCAGTAGTACCAGCATCACATCGACCAGGGGTACCACGTTCATATCCGCCATCGGTGCCGAATGCCGGCGGCCGCTGAAGCTTCCGATCGCCATCACGCAACATCCTCGCGGCGGCCGACAGTAGTCAACACGTAGAGGTCATGGGCGAAAGCATCGAGGCGGGCCAGCCACATCCGGTTGCGGCGGTTGAAGGCGTTGTAGGCCAGCACTGCGGGAATCGCCACAGCCAGCCCCAGTGCCGTCATGATCAATGCCTCGCCCACCGGCCCCGCCACCTTGTCCAGCGTACCCTGGCCCGAGAGGCCGATCTGCACCAGTGCATGGTAGATGCCCCAGACCGTGCCAAACAGTCCGACATACGGCGCGGCCGAGCCGGCCGATGCGAGCACTGTGAGTCCGTGCTCGCTACGCGCGGCCTCGAGATCAATACCGTTTCGCAGCACGCGGGTGAGAAATTCGCCGAGGCCCCCGGCGGCCGCCAGCCGCTGCGGATGGTGAGTTTCGCTGTCGCCAGCGGCTTTCAGTACCGCGTGGGCCAGTTCGGCGAATGCATTGTCGACCGGGCGATGAGCCAGCATCATGCGCACCTCGGCGAGCGACGGGGCGTTCCAGAAAGCGGTAAGAAAGGCATCTGCCCGTCGCTGCGCAAGAATATTGGCGATGGCGCGCGTGACGATCAGGAACCAACTCGCCAGAGACAACAACACCAATGCAGCCAGCACCAGCTTTCCGATGCTGTCCGCATTACTCAGGAAATGAGCGAAGCCGAGGGAGATGGGAGCATTGGCTTCCATGGTCAGGTTCCTTGCAGGACGAAGTTGAAGGCTTGCCGGGCCGTGGCTCGCACTGCCTGCCCATTGCGTTGCGCAGGATTGCAGCGCCAGCGTTTGACGGCCGTGAGCGCAGCCTCGTCTAGGCGTGAATGGCCGCTTGAAGCAATGACCATCGCCGTCGCGACCTGGCCGGCCTCGTCGAGCTCTACATGCAGCAGCGCAGTTCCGGTTTCATTGCGGCGGCGCGAGGCCAACGGGTACTCGGCGGAACTGCGCTCCACACAGGAGATGGCAAGTTCGCCGGCGAGCGTGACCGGACCAATCGCTGGCGCAAGAGTCGGCGATGGTGCCACGGCGGGTTGCGGCGTCAATGGCGGCGCTGCCACGATTGGCAGCTCGTTCGCGGTGAGTGCAGCGACCATACTTGGCTGTGCGCCAGGAGGCTGGGGCTTCACGTGCTTTGATGGAACTGAAGCGGGTGCGACGGGAACCGGGTGCGGAATCTGCGGTACCGCCGGCGTGACCAAACTCACGAATAGCGTTGGCATTTGCACGGGCAAGGCGACCAGACGGTGGCTAATCAAGCCCCAAAGGGCAACCCCGTGCAGCACCAGCACCAGCAGGCCGCCAGCGACGTGCTCCGGGCAGATCCCTGATTTGACGACCTGCCGGTTCATGGCTGGAGAAAGCGACGCAACATTGCCTCCGGAGGCACCCCGTTGAAGAACTGCGGCACACGGGCGGCGGGCAGAAGGACCACATACGGTGTCAAACCTCGCCACTCCGGATTGACGAGGTAACGTAGCCGCGCGGCATCGCCATCGAAGGCATAGAGCGCATCGGCCTGGCGATAATGGCGGTCAGCAAGCAGGACGGCGTCCTGGCCCTGCCCGTCCATCACCACCACGATCAGGCGCGGTCTGGACCCTGAAATGCGCAGGCTTGCGGCGATCCTGTCAATCGCCGCGGGGCAGTGGCTGCAATCCGTGTTCGAGAACACCACGGCATGCGGTCTGGCGCCGGATCGCTGCAAATCGATCCATGTGTTGGGGCCGAAGGGAAGCACTTTTGCCGGAGCGGCGATCGATATGGCCGTGGAAGCCAGCAGCGCGGCGCCAAGAAGCGCGTGGCGAAGGGGGTGACCCGGAGAGTCAGGGCTGGACAGAAAAGACATGGATTTCCTTCGCCGTTCGCCACAGCGCAATGATCCCATCCGGCGCGGCGATCAGGCGCGGGTGGTCGTTTTCATCTTCGCTGGCAGCCAGTTCGCGCAAGGCGAAGCTAGCGCCGTCATCACTGGATAGCCAGGCACGCAGGCGGCTTTGGCGACCATCGAAGCTGCGCCAGACGATGGCCAAGGTGGCGCCCGTCGCCATCACGTCAGCATGCTCGGCGCGCGGGTCCGGCAACTCGCGCACGGTGCCCTGTGGCGAGCCGTCGGCGGCCAGCCGGCCGTAGCGCACGGCTGCCCGCCCGGCCTTCTCCCCGAACCAGACCGCGTGGTAGCCACCGTCACGCGCCGGGCTCAGCCCCGGGCCGTGATGGGGGCAGGCATTCAGCTTCCATTCGTCGAAGCTGGCGCGCATCGGCGCTGGCGTTGTCGCACCGAGGATGGCAAAGGCATGGTCGCGGACGTTGGGCGCGAAAACATGCCGCCACATCGCCGCGATGCCACCGTCAGGTGTAGGCGCCAGCGCGATGCGGCAGCATTCGCAGCTGTGGTCGGCCAGCTTCAGGTCGGGGCCGAAACTCTTGCCGCCGTCGCGCGATTCATTGCGATAGATTGCCGCGCCGCGATAGCCAGTGCCGGCAGCCAGAACCTGGTCGCGCTTGTCGATCCACACCGTATGCAAGGTGCCTTTCGCATCAAAGGCCAGCGATTCGAAGCGGTGCGTGATCATCTGGCGGTCTTGATGCACGGTCTGCGGCGTTGAGAACGTCACGCCGCCATCGACCGAACGCAGCATGCGGATCTCGCCCGTATAGGGCTTCGCCAACGGCTGGGTGTAGGAGATGACCACGTGTTGATCGGGGCCGAAGGCGAGCTTGGGACGGTTCTCGCCGTCGGCAGACACTTTGTCGTTTCCGATGTCGAGGAGGCGCGGCGCACCCCATTCCTGCCCCCTATCGTCGCGGGTCTGGATGAAGAGACGCCCTTCGCGATCAACACCCACCGCCCAGAGCGTGCC
This sequence comes from uncultured beta proteobacterium, assembly GCA_903908065.1. Taxonomy (GTDB): domain Bacteria; phylum Pseudomonadota; class Gammaproteobacteria; order Burkholderiales; family Rhodocyclaceae; genus Sulfuritalea. The sequence continues at coordinate 75,204 of CAIVQO010000047.1, forward strand.
GGAGGGCGCCACCCCGACACCGATTGCCAGGCCGGCCCGGGCGCGGGTGGCCGCCTTGGCCGTGGCTGCAGCGGGTTCGGCGCCGTGCCTGGCATGCCCGTCCTGGGCCAGCGCAGCGGCACTCCAGAGCAAGGCGACCGCTGTCAGCAGGCCAGCTACCATTTGGCCTCCAAACCGAGGTTGAACGAACGTGGCAGGCCGGGTGAGGCCACTGGCACGCCACCGGAAATGCTGGCGCTGTCGGCATAGCGCTTGTCGGCCAGGTTGTTGATCGAAGCCGACAGGCGCAACTGCTTGCCCAGCGCGATGCCGCCGCGCAGGTTGAGCAGGTCGTGGCCCTTGTACTTGTCGGTGTTGGCATCGTCGAGCCAGTAGGAACCAATATGCACCCACTCCAGTTGCAGGCTGCTGTGATCGTCCGGTGTCCATGTCAGGCGCGAGTTCGCCAGAGTGCGCGGTGCAGCCGCCATCTCTCTGCCGGACAGGGTGGTGCCGCCCGGCACGATCCAGGTCTTGTAGTGGTGGCTGGCCTTGGACAGGGCCAGGTCGGCACGCCAGCTCGTGGCCAGCGGAAGTCCGAGTGCCACTTCGACACCACGGTGTCGCGTGCTGCCATTGTTGGAACTGGAGCGGACGCTGGTGACCGGATCGGTATAGGTCAGGATGTCATCGGTCTTGACCAGCTGGTAGGCCACCAGGTCATAGCTGATGCCTGCGGCACGACCGCGCAGGCCGAGTTCGGCCTGATCGCCCTTGACCGGTTTCAGCGTCAATGCTGACTGCGCCGCCAGCACCGCCAGCGGTGCGGTGGTGCTGGTGGCCGGGCGGAACAGGTCGCCTTCCGACGGTGCGCGGAAGCTGTGGTTTAGCGAGCCGTACAGATGGGTGTCGGCGCTCAATGCCCAGGTGGCGCCGAATTTCGGGCTCAGATGGTCGTAGCTGATCGAGGTGTCGCCGGCCTGGCCATACTGGCTGGTGGCCAGGACGCTGCTCGCCTTGATGTTGTTTTCGAATTTGAAGCCGACGTGGTCGTGGCGCAGCCCGGCCGAGAGGCGCAGGCGCTCGTTCAGGCTGTATTCGCCATGGATGTAGGGCGAAATGCCGTGGAAGGTGACCTTGTAGTCATACACGCGGGCACCGACGGTGTAGGCGCTGTAGATGCGTGACGCACCGGCACCGCTGACGGTGACGTTGATGCGGTCTTCCTTGCGCGCGCCGGGGCTGGATTCCATGTCAACACCGACGATCAGACGCGCGCGGCGCTGGTCGAAATCCTTGCGCCACTTGGCCTGCAGGCCATACGACTGGTTGCTGCCATAGGAGATCGTGTTGTCGCCCCCGGCTCCGGCAGTCAGTTTGAACGACGCCAACAGGTCCATGCTGTTGTCACGGTAGTAAGGCGTGAAGGAAAGCAGCGTATCGCCCGTCTCGCGCTCCCACGCAGCGGACAGGCGCGTTGCGCTGACCCGGCGAAAGGCGATCGGTTTGTAGTTTCGGGTCGGGTTATCGAGGTAGTCGGCCATCACCAGCGGCGAATTTGCACCGGTTTCCTGGTCGATATCCGTGGTAGAAAACACGGTTTTGACGACGGTGTTGGCGTCGAGCGCGTGGTCCCAGCGTGCGGTGAGGCTTTCGCGGTCGTAGGCGGTCTTGCTGCGCCAGCCGTCGGTATGGGTGCGATTGGCATTGACCAGCAGCCCGGCGTCGCCGACGGTGGTGCCGACACTGCCGAGGATACGCTTCCAGCCAAAGCTACCGGCTTCGCCGAAGAGTGAGAACTCGGTTGCTGCGGGCGGCATACGGGTAAGCACGTTGACCGCACCGCCAATCGCATCAGACCCGTACAAGGCCGTGGTCGGGCCGCGATTGACCTCGAGCCCGCCAGCTTGCGGCAGGTTGATTTCGTAGAGCGCGTTGTGGTTGAAGAAGCCGGTGGAACGGATCGGGATACCGTCTTCGAGGAAGAGGTATACCGGTGCAGTCGTGAACGGTTGGCGGATTGCGGTGTTGTGCCCCTCGCCATTGGTCACGCCGGCAGCGGTGCCGGGCACCTGGCCGAGGATCTGCGAAGGATGGCCGGGCTTGACCAGTTTGATGGCCTCTTCGCGCACCACGCCGATCGAGGCCGGTGTCTGGTCCAGGCGCTGGCCCTCGCGGGTTCCGGTGACGGTAATGTCGGGCAGCGCGTTTTGTTGCGCCATGGATGATGGTACGATCACCGAAAGGACTGCGCCCAGTGCGATGGCAAGAGGACGCTGACGCTGACGCGGCGCAAACAGCAAATTGCATGCTTTATGCATTTTTTACTCCTAAAGACGAACAGGATGATGTGTCCGGAAGCAAACATCCGGACCGCAGTGCTGGTTCAGGAGCAAATAGGCGGTGCGCGCGGCTGAGATTCGCCGTGCAGTGTCAATCGGACCAACGAAGGCTGTCGAAACTCGCCGGTTGATTCTTCCCCACGACTTCCGATCACGGGTGAACAGTTTGCTGGAAGAAGAACGCTAGGGTGACTGCCACCGTTACACCACGAGCAATGCTTGGTTCCGTGAGGCAAGGGGTTTTCACCACCTGATGTCGGGTCGGCGCCCTGCTGCATCCCGGAGGAAGTACAAATTTCCGCCCATGGCGCGGCGCGGTCGGCGCCCCAGGCAACCGCCTGTGCAAGTGCCGGAACAAGCACGGAAAAAGCTAACGCAACGGCCGCAACCCATGCAGTAATGCGCCGATTCCACATCGCGACCCGCCCACGACCTGTCATGTGAGAATGGCAGCTAGTCACATTGGCAAAGGGATACCGATACGTCATTACTGTTCCTTGCAGGGTCAGGTGGCGTAAGGGCGTGCTCGAAAGCGACGCACTAGCTTGGCGCCCTCCCCGAGAAAGGGAGCCTCATGTCCGACACACGTGACCTCGCCGGGCTCGGCCCAGACCGAGAACCCGGCTCCGAACGTCGGCTGTGGCATGGTTGCGACACACAACTGGCAGCACTCCTGATTTCTCTGACCAAGGCCCGCAATCGGCTGCCCTTGAACGTCGACTTTCATTACTCCGTGGGTCGTGCAGATTTCCGAGTAAAAATCGCTCTCGGGCGGAGCCGGACGAACCTGAGCCGCAATGCTAAAGATATGCAGACCGGCGACCAGCAGTCCTGCCAGAAACATCTGAAGCGGCAATGCCGGTGTAGCGGACGGGGGTCTTGAGGCTGACATAGGCAGGATCATAGTCCCCAAAAAGCGGGGAGGACGCCACGGTTACAAAACTCATACAGTGCTTTGTCATTTAAGCTCATCAATCCGAGGCAACGAATCTCGCCCCCTGCTTTAAAAAACTTAATATCAACGACGCGGCGCCAGATCATAATGGTCACGCGGGCTTTGCAGCGTTCCCCCGTTCCCGTTTTCAGCGTTCCCCCCTATGTACTACCCTCCCCGGAGGCCAGATCCGAAAGCCAACCTTCTTCCAGGGATTTTTGCCTTGCTTGTCGCCCTTGGCGTCATCCTTATCTGGGTTCTTAGAATAAATCCAGAAGGCATTCCGCCTTCGCGGCCTCTTGACATCTGGACATCACCGAGAAATTCACACCCGCACAATCCTGATCGGAAGTCCACTAATCTTCGTTCGTGCAACGAGCATTCCCACATCTGGCATGATTCAACAGCAGAGATTACGGTAGCCAGATCGGGGGCAAGCCTGTCGGCACCCTGATGGGCAAGATGGGGATCGCGGCGATCTACCGCAAGCGCAATACCAGCGCACCGCATCCGAGGCATCTGGTCTATCCGTATCTTCTGAAGAATCTGACGATTGACCCGCCGAACCACGTATGGGCGACCGACATTACCTACATCCCGATGCGTCGTGGTCTCGTCGATCTGGTGGCAATTCTGGACTGGGCGACGCGCAAGGTTCTGGCGCATCGGGTGTCGATCAGCATGACCATGGACTTCTGTGTCGAGGCGCTGGAAGAGGCGATTGCCAGGTACAGACCACTGGAGATCTTCAATACCGAACAGGGTAGTCATCTCCCTGACAAGGAAGTAGTCTTCGGATTCCATTTGTAGGATTTTGCAATTTTTCCCGAATCGCGCGTGATCAACTCCGAGGATGACACTAAAAATTGCGGTTGTAGAGGATCATTCCGACCTTCGCGAAATGCTTGTCAATTACCTGTCAGCTCGTTCATATGACACGGCAGGATTTTCGTGCGCAGAAGACCTCGACGACCACCTCTCAGAAGGATCCGTCGATGTTCTTATTCTTGATCTGAATCTGCCGGGAGAAGATGGCTACAGCATCGCTCGCCGCATGCGTGACTCACATCCAACCCTGAACATCGTTATGCTCACTGCCCGCACGTCGCTCCAGGACCGCGTCAAAGGGTATGTGTCTGGTGCGGACGTATATCTGTCAAAGCCCATTGAACCAGAGGAGCTAGGAGCTGTAATCGCGAGTATGGCTCGACGCGTCGAGTCTACCCGTGACAAGAATTCAGCCCTTGCATTTGATGTCATTCGATTAGTTCTTTTCTACAACGATCGGGAAATCTCCCTGAGCAAGACGGAAGGAGTGATTCTCAAAGGTCTTGCCGAGGCACCCGGCAACAAACTCGCCTACTGGCGAATATTGGAAATTGCAGGTTTGGAGTTCAACGATGCCGGAAAGAGCGCGCTGGGTGTACGAGTTTCCCGGCTCAAGAAAAAGCTCGCTGATGCCGGGATTGGCAGCACTACGATTAAGGCGCTGTGGAAGGATGGCTACCAGCTCTGTATCCCGATTCGGATAATGTAAGAGTCGACCGCGAATCGGATTCATCGGAATACCTTAAATATCTTGCTGGAAGCTTCGGCTAGCTCCACCTGGCACTTGAGCCACAGCGTTAGCGATAGAAACTGATGAGCACTGTGACTGCTTCCAGTCTACCTTATGGACCGGCTACAAGCAGCCCTAGGCTGCCTGGTTTGCGGCAGGAATTGCAGCTACTCACCGCCGAGCCACTTCAGGATGGCACCCCCTCCTGGCGAATTGTCGACCCCTTGCGCAACCGTTACTTCGAAATTGGCTGGACAGAGTTCCAGTTCCTCAAGCATTGGAGCGAAGGGGGAGATCCAGAAGAACTCTTGCTAGTAGTTTCCTCATCTTCCTCGCTTAGGCCTTCGCGAGACGAATTGGACGTACTCCTGGCTTTTCTCGACAGACACGAACTGACTACGACATCGACAACTGCCCGTAGAGATGCATTATTGCGACGATGCGCGGCGCGCACCCCTCCGATCTGGAAGCAGGTGCTTCATCACTATCTCTTTTTCCGAATTCCTGTCTTGCATCCCGATGCATGGCTCGAAAGAAATGCCACAAGGTTCTATTGGGTATTCGGCACACGTTTTCTGACGATCACGGCCATCGCCGGCATAGTCGGCATATTTTTGGCAATGCGGCAGAGTACCGAGCTCTATGGTGCCTTTGCCTACTTCTTCAACATCGAAGGACTCTTTTTCTATGGAGCCGCGGCCCTTTTCGCAAAGCTTCTTCACGAACTTGGGCACGCACTAGGCGCCAAAAAGAATGGCCTGCACGTCCCCACAATAGGTATTGCACTATTGGTCATGATGCCAGTCTTATATACCGACACAAGCGAAACATGGAAGCTCTCAGACCGCCGCCGGCGATTCGGCGTCGCTATAGCCGGAATAGCGGCCGAACTCACCTTGGCGGCATGGTGCACTCTTGCATGGGCGATTACGCCAGATAGCGCACTGCGGAGTGCGTTCTTCTTGCTCGCCACCACAACTTGGGTTTGGACCCTTGGCATCAATGCAAGTCCATTCATGCGGTTTGACGGATACTTTCTCTTGTCCGATTTGGTCGGCCTGCCAAATCTTCACGAACGTAGCTTTATGCTTGCCAGACGACTGCTTCGATCGTTCTTTTTCGGCTACGAACTTGTCGATCCCGAGCCAGGGTTATCCCCACGAACGAAGCAATTCATGATCATCTTCGCCTTGCTTGTATGGGCATATCGCTTTGTGGTGTTCATGGGAATTGCGGTGTTGGTGTACCAGTTCTTTTTCAAGCCTCTTGGAGTGTTCTTGATGGCAGTTGAAATTGGATGGTTTGTTGCACTACCGATATGGCGTGAAATGAAATCTATCGGGGAAGAACGCGCTAACTGGCGTCTAAGCTCCACACCTTGGGTAATAGCGGCACTCGCCTTGGCGCTCTTGGCATGGCTGCAGCCCATTCGCCATCATATCAATGCGCCGGCCATTCTCCGTGCTGCGCAGGAAGCCACAATCTTTCCGCCAAGTGCCGGTCGGCTGACTGAATTACGTGTAAGACAGGGTCAGCGCGTTCAAAAGAATGAGCTTTTGGCTGTAATCGAATCACCCGAACTCATAAGCCGTGCATTGCGGGCGGAGGTGCGTAGCACCGTTTACACGGAAGAAGTGGCGAGAGCAACCGCAAGCCGTGCAAATCTTGAACGCCGCCAGGTGCTTGAGCAACAACTTAACGAAGCACTAGCCGACTACACCGGTGCCCGATCGGAGATTCAAGCCCTCCATATTCTGGCTCCACATGAGGGAATAATTCGAGATGTGCCGTCAGATCTTGTTCTTGGAAGGTGGCTCAACACTCAACACCCATTGATGCGAGTTGTCACCCCCGGCAACCACTTGATTGAGGCCTACTTCACTGAGGCGCAGCTTGATGAACTCAGCGTAGGACAGGAAATCCGTTTCTATTCGGAAGACCCTGCTCTCAAGCCAGTTGACGGTCAAATCTCGCGAATAGATCGTTCAAGCTCACGAATCGTTCCTCATCCGTTGCTTGCATCAGTCCACGGGGGTGAAATTACGGCTGTCAAGGCAGAAAAGGACATTTTAGTCCCTCATGACGCGATATATCACGTCATCATCACACCGACAAGCGGGCAACCGACTTCGGAAATGGTCATGAGAGGCTCAGTTCGCATCAATGCCAGTTGGCTGGCAATTATTCGCTCCGGTCTTGCCAGAGTTGCCTCGGTTCTGGTTCGCGAAAGCGGGTTTTGACTGCGGAAACGCCAATCTAGAAGGCAATGATCAGAGCCCCAATGCCTGACGCACAGACCGCAATGGGCGTCGCATAACGTAATAAACCATTGGCACACGCTCCGCCAACACCTTGGCTGTACCTTTCAAACCGAGGCGTGGCAACGGTTCTCCATTTTCGAAGACAGCCTTGACGATGTACGCCGGATGACCCTCGGGCGAAGTCCCGGTTTCGTATGAAGCTTGCACTACCTTGGCTGAGTATGATGTCAGCGGTGAAATATTCAAGAACATTCTTACCTCAGCTCCGGGATCAAGAGCTAAAGCATCGTCCGGTGACACAAAGATCGTCACAGCAACTTGTGATGGATCCGCTATGGTCATGATTCGCTCACCGACCTGCACCGGTTTTCCTCGCCAGTATTCAGCATCGGAAAACAGCGCAACGCCGTCCCTTTCTGAAACGAGTTTTAATCGCGCGAGCATTTCGGACAAGTAGGAAACCTCGGCGGCACGCTCTCGCACCCTCGCTTCAAGCAAAAGTATCTCCGAGCGCGAGGTATCGTCGGCAAAGCCCTTGCTTGCCGCGCGTTGTTGGTCGGCCTTAGCTATATCTAGTGTCTTTTGTGCAACTAGTAGTCGGTTGCGCATCGATGTATCGTCAATTTCGGCCAACTCTGTTCCGGCAGTGACATGCTGGTTCGGAACAACCAAAATGCGCCTGACAACGCCGTCAGTAGGCGAAGTCACAGGGATTGGCGTCAGGGGCGATATCTCTGCGGGCGCAAGTACCGAAAGGCGAACCGGGAAAAGGAAGACGATTATCGCCACAGCGACAATGATCCTTTTTTTGGTTTGAGACAAATTCCGCCAGCGCTTCGGCGACAGCGCCGAAATTCGTTCCTGAATGGCGATTTGATCTCGGCGCCATGCCCACAATGCGAACTCCGCCTGTTGACCTATCCATTTAGCGATTGCAAGATCAGGTTCGGAAAAACCCTCTTGCCTAGAAAGCCATAGCCCTCCCAATGACCTCCCATCTGGAGAGGTGAGCCAAACAAAGCAAGTATGAGCAAATACCCATTCAGTGCCATCCACTAGTTCAGAAGGCAACTCAGAACGATCAACAAGGTACAAAGAAGCGCCTTCACGGCGGGCATCAAATACCTGTACAGCACGCGAAAACCAAAGCGAAAAAGGAGAATTTGCATCTACTTCGGTTAATCCTGATGCTGCAGCGAGAACAGGTCGCCCCAGCATATCTAGCTTCCAAAGTAACGCTTGATCAAAGCGAAGCAGTGAATGCGGTTCATTGACGAGTAGAAACTCAATTTCTCTTAAGCTCTTCGCTAGGCGCAGACGCCCTTCGAACGTCAGCAATTCGATCGCAGTCTGATCACCAGCTATCGTATTCAATTGGTTTTACTTTTCTCATCAGGAAAAATTACGTTTCCGATCATTCCGGGAAGCAGCCCTAAGGTCTTGCCTTGGAAACTCGCTTCAATTTCGATTGACTGTGACACTCCGTCGACGCGGCCATTCAGTTTTGACACAACAGCGTGATAACGTTGACCTGTTTCCTTGATATCAATGATCAACTTGGAGCCGACTTGCATGCGAACTCCTTGGGCCAACGGCATGTGAAGCAACGCCTTTAACTGCGCCGCTGAGACAATTTCGAGCACCGGCTGCCCTGCACCAACCGTCTCTGCCTCTTTCGCCTTAAGGCGAACTATTCGCCCTGGATATGGCGCCACAATCTTGCAATAGGCCAATTGGGCTTCCTGTTGCTTGACCTGGCTCTTCGCCCGTTCGGCGGTTGCTGCAGCGAGAGTCACTTCCAGGTCGCCAGCCGCCCCTAATCCCTGTAACCTAAGCTTCGCGAGATGGGTTTCACGGGCCCCTGCATACTCGGCCACCAATGCATCGAGCTTGGCCTTGGGTTCAGCACAATCAAATTCCGCAAGCACGGCACCATTCGGAAATGCATCTCCCATGATGTAGTAAAGCTTATTGATGCGACCCGCCATCTGTGAGGAAAGGGTTGCCTCCTTGCTCGCAACCACCAGAGCTACCTGGCTGGTATCCCCCTGCCCCGGAACGGCATGCTTGGCACCGGCGCCTGCCGCTGACTTTTCTTGCGGAGCCACGCCAACCGCCGGGACTCCGCGAGGCTGGCCCTGACCGAACGCTCCCGCACTCAGAACGATCAACATGCCGGTTACCAGGGATTTCAACTTCATTTGGTTCCTTTCAGTTTTCGGGTGTGGCTGCCGGTTCCACGGCAATCTGCATCTGATCGATTTTCATCGATAAGCGCAAGGGAGGAAAATCGGAGGAAGGCACCAAACTGATGACTCCGGTCGCCGGACCAGCATGCCCTGCGGGCAGACTCGACGCCCCAGTTGTTACTGCCTTGGCGGGCGCGCCCGGAATATCTGGCCGAATCGACCGCTCAGCGCCACTGCTCGGACTAGCGGATTCGGGGCGCACCAGATGCTTGCGCAACGGCTCGATGGCTCGATATCCAGCCCCCTCACCCAACGCCCGCCACTGATCTGGACTGACCGGCGTAACCAGCATCGTTGTGAGCTCCGATTGATAAAGCGGGGTTCCCTGTCGATCAACGAGTTTCATAAACATTCGCACAGGCTGACCCGTATCACCCGGCGCTTGCAGAGCTATTTCGCTCAGTATGCTGTAAGAGGTGTCGCTTCCATCGGCTACCGTGGCAAACTTCGACAACGTCAGAATCCGTTTCAGCGAGGTCAGGTATGCCGCTTCCTCCTCACCCGTCAGGCCGCTTACCGCGGCCACGGCCACGGGCACATAAGAAGCGGAAGGACGAGCTGAAAAGTTCGCCTCTTCCCAGACCTGGATCTCTCTGGCTAGGATACGGGACAGTTCATCGCTAGCTCGGGCCTCGACATCCGCAGCCTTCCCGTCAAGCCCCAACGAATTGAAGAGGCGCCCCACGGCACCCTCCAGGTTTGCATTCACCAGGTCTCGGTTGATCTTGGACAGCATTTGCCGTCCCTTGGCCCGCATCAACTCCATCTCGGTCTCCAGACCGACCTGCTTCGATGCCTGCAGATAGGAAACGATTCGGTCGTCGTCAGCCACCGCATCGTCCCATATGGCTAATTCCTGGCTGAGCAGACGGTAGCGCACGGCCGCGATACGCGTTTGCCCAAGGACAGCGGCAAGCATCGCCAGACGGCGAGCATTATCGACATCCACGGCAGCCTGCTGGCTGCGCTCGATCGCCGGACGCGAAGCAAAACGCATCAGATTCCAAGACAGGCTCAAACCGGCGGACGACCATGTATTGTTGACGAGGTAGCGGTTCGAATCATGGTTCATCCCGAAATCAATGGCGAGGGACGGGAGCAATTGCAGCCACTGCCGGCTTCCCTCGAGATCAGTGATCCGGGCCCGATAACCCTCTTCGCGCAGTTCCGGACGATTCTGGATGGCGATATTCTCGAGCGCACCCATGCTGGCAGTTAAATCCCTGATGCCAATTCTTTCCGAGGCGGGTTTGACCGAAAACACCTGCCCGGGTCTGAGGTTAAGCAACTGCGCCAACTCCTCCTTGGCCTGAACCAGCTCTTGCCTCCGCAGGGAAATCTGCTGCTCGATATCGAGCAGGGCACGCTTAAATGCAATGATCTGCAACGGGGGAAGCAGTTTGCGCGTCTCGATCAACTTGGCGCGTGCCGATGCCCGATCCAACTCGGCGAGTATTGAATCGGTTTCCGGCAGCAAACGCTGCGCCGCCTCCACCCGCCACCAGGCAGCACGAACGTCCTGGATTAGGTTCTGCACGGCTTTTCGCCGTCGTTCCTCTGCAATCAGTGCCTGATCGGCCAATTGCTTGGCTCGGAAATAGGAGGCCCCAAAATCGAGCACATTCCAGGAAAACGTGAGGTTGTCATAAGAATGGCCGCGAGGCGTTGCGGCCGAAGGGGTAGCTGAAACCGTGCCGGCCGGCGTGTAACCAAAGCCAAATGCATCGTTGTTGCGTGTCGAGTAACCCGCAGCCGCGGTGAGCTTCGGCAAGAGATCGAAATTAGCCAGTTCCGTCTGGCCCAGTGACGCGGCCTGCTCCATCATCCTTACGCGGTAGTCCATGTTGTAGCGGAGCGCGCGCGCTATCGCGTCATGAAGGCCGAGAGGCGCGACCAATGACTCCTGCTCCTCGTACAGGCGCTGGTTATCGTCCTTGATCCTCGTGAGGTGCTGTTCCGGGCTGAATGCAACGGGCTGGATCGCACAACCAGAGGCGAGAATCGCCGCTCCAAAAACAGTAAGTATGGCTTTCATGATTATCCGGGGTCTTGTTTAGATTTATTGGCACTCGTTCCAGATGTCGCAGTGCTGCCATTATGATCGCGAACTCCGTTACCCGCCCGAGCCAAGATTTGGTCAAGAACCGGATCTCGTCTTGCTAAACGCAATTGATCAGAGAACGGGATCACTCCCCGTGGCACGGAGAGGCTCCTTGCAGAACCAGGATTGACAGAATCCAACAGCTCACTATTTGTGTTGCTCGAGAAATCGATCGGTAAGCTTAGTTCAGCGACCGCGGCCTTGGATTCAATGTGAATGCGAAAGTGCGTCGATGCTTGGCGCCCTTGGTCGTCGCGTGCCGTCACTCTGATATCCATGACTCCCTTGGCAGCAGCCGGCGGGCGTCCGCTAAAGGTTCCGGAAGTCGGATCGAAATCGAGCCACTCCGGTAGTGGCGATCCATCGAGTTGGGTGGCTTCGAGATAGACGATTGCGTCTGGGTTCGTGTGGCCAAACGCGTCACGAGGCACCCGGTAGTGCAGTCCCTGCCCAACCTCTACCAAGGTACCTTCTACTCCTCTGAATACGAAGAGCCGATCACTTCCTTTCTGCTGGCTGTCGAACGAAAGTTTCTCACTTGGACCTTCCCGAACGCGCTCAACCTCGAAACCATGGTCGCTGCTCTCAAGCAACAGACCGCCGTCTCGCCCGAGGACAGTGTCGATGCGGTTCTCTGTCGATCGTACAGAGAGGTAATTGGTCTGATAGCTGCTGCTTTGCGGCGTCCGATCCTCGACCAAGAATGAATCCGAGGTGACAGTGAGTCCACCGCTCCCGCTTTGCATAGAAACGGTAGCGGTGACGCTCCGATCCAAGGCAGCTGTCGGCGGTAAGAACTCTGCAGCCTTCGCTGGCGTTGTGGCGGTCGATTCAACCCATGCGAAAACTCCAGGATCGTGAATGTTGCCCAAGGCTGGATCGTCATCGCCGCGCTGGTTATCTACGAAATAGAGCAATGCATATTCCGGATCACCGTCGCCATCACTGTCAACAAACTCCGCTCCAGTCTTAAACCCCCCAACCGTCTGCAGAGTGAAGTTTTCGTAACGTACTATTGTCTTTCCGTCAGCAGCATAGACGGGTTTCACATAGGCATTTACATGCGCACCTTTGGGGAGGACGACCTTTACTACCTGTTGCGTAGTCGCAAACTGGTCATGTATCTCCTGTTCGTAGCTCTGTTTGAAGCTGTTGAAAGCGGCACGCTCAGCTGCACTCAGACTCGACAACTCTGATTCACTGGCGACGATCTCGGGGGCCAGATTGAACGTGATCATGCCCATCGGTGCATCGAAGGCCGTCAACGTCTTCTGAGCCTGGCCAAGAGCACTCCCAACATCGCTCGTCAATTGCGCCAAAAGGGATGAACTCACTTGCCCCACGCCTACACCTTCGATTTTGAGCTTCGACGTGAGCGAAGGAAGCTTATCCCTAAGGGCTGCCAACCCTGCATCAGCACTCATTTCAGTCATGAGCGCACTCTGTGCGGATTCTAGGTTTTGCCTAATTAGCGCACTATCCGCAGAATTGGCAGCCAAGCTGACATAGGTAGCCGGATCTCCGACGTCTGACGTTACCAGCGGGAAAGACGCCGTTGCACTTTGAAGCTCGTCGCTAATACCATCCTGATTCAAGTCGCCAGCAAATAGCTCGGTAAAGTCATCGACTCCGTCCGTATCCCGGTCCACTGCGATCCGTGTACTGTAGGTTGAAGAAATTCCATTTGCGGTTGTACGAACGCTGATATCAAAGAACCCGCTGTAATTTGAAGGAACATAAAGTGTCAGCTCGCTGCCCTTTAAGACCACCGGGAAGGGTGGATCGGTCGTAAGCAGCTCGTATGTAATCTGACCAGCGCCTTGCGGATTCTCGAAGAGCTGATTTAGATCAATAACCTTGTTACCGCCACCTGCGGTAACTGCAATCTTCAGCTCAGCTGCTGGCTGCGCCCCTTCGACAACGTCTGTGACTCGAACCGCGACATCGCGAACGGCAACGCCCCCACGGCCATCGCTGACGGTAGCAGTAACTTGATAAACGTTGTCCCCAATCGTTCCGCCAACATCAGCCGGCGCTTCGTAGTTAGGCGCACTCGCAAACCCCAGGCTGCCATCTGGATCAATCTGAAACTTCGAAGCATCGGGACCGCTCAGCGAATAGCTCATTGGATCACCGTCGAGGTCGCTGCCGACAAGCTGAAAGACAAAGCTTGTGTTTTCCGCAACATCGACTGTCGAAGCTGGCCCCGTAAGAGAAGGAACTTGATTTGAACCCGTGGCAATTCCACGCAGAGTGACATTAAGCGCTGTCAACGCGGCAAGTTGCCCTGGATCGGTTGCGATAAGACCAACTGAAACAGAACTGCTCACTGAAGTTGAACTAGTAACTGTCAAGATCGATCCGGCGATTTCGACAGTAAGCCCCTCGGGTACGCCAACCGTTGAATATTTGAGCTTTCCCAAATCCTCAACATCAACATCGCTAAAGACTGATTTGAGATCGATCGCGAAGCGTTGTCCCTGATACAAAGAAACCGGACTCACATCCGTCGACGTCGGCGCATCATTAACTGCACGAACGCTGAAATAGGCCTTATTAACGGCTGACTCAATGGCAGGCTGCCCGGAACCCCTGTATACCCCAACCAGGTCCACCGCCGTATAGCGCACACCATACTCATTGCTCGCCGGCGTAAAGGTGATATCTCCTAAATTTTGGTAGGCAATCTCAAGCCCACCCGCCGGCAAGCTCGTTACTGCAACCCCCCTATTGAAAAGCGTCCCATGATCAGGCAGGGATCGGATGCTCGCAAATAGCAGCGACGAATCAAGGGCAAAACTTTGATCTGTTTCATCCGTTGCGCTAAAAGTCAACGAACCGGCATTAAGTGCCGATTCGGCATCTTCATTCAAGACAGTAACCAGCGTGCTCGGGGATACGGACAACGCAACAGGGTCGTTGGTGCCCAGGATGTTGATCACCACGCTGGTGTGGGTGCCGTCGGCACTGACCACGTCAAACGTGTCGGTGTAGGTGGTGCCGCCGACGAACTCGTTGTGCGCCGAGCTCGCCGTGTAGGTCCAGGCCCCGTTTGTGCCAATGCTGAACTTGCCATAGGTGCCAGCCGTGTCGGTCTGCGCCACGTAGGTCGCCGCGCTATCCACGTCGCTGATCGTCAGCGTGCCGCTGCTGGTCAGCGCCGCATTGGTCTCGGTCAGGTTCTTCGTCGCGCTGGAGAGCACCGCCGCGTCGTTGGTGCCCAGGATGTTGATCACCACGCTCGTCTTCGTGCCGTCGGCACTGGCCACGTTGAAGCTGTCGGTGTAGGTCGTCCCCGCCACGAACTCGTCGTGCGCCGAGTTCGCCGTGTAGGTCCAGGCCCCGTTTGTGCCAATGCTGAACTTGCCATAGATGCCAGCCGTGTCGGTCTGCGCCACGTAGGTCGCCGCGCTATCGACGTCGCTGATGCTGAGCTTGCCGCTGCTGCTGATGTCCGCCGCCAGGTTGGTCTCGGTCAGGTTCTTCGTGTCGCTGCCGAGCACCGCCGCGTCGTTGGTGCCCAGGATGTTGATCACCACGCTCGTCTTCGTGCCGTCGGCACTGGCCACGCTGAAGCTGTCGGTGTAGGTCGTCCCCGCCACGAACTCGTCGTGCGCCGAGTTCGCCGTGTAGGTCCAGGCCC
>CAIVQO010000048.1 GCA_903908065.1 uncultured beta proteobacterium
CATGAAGCTGACCCGCGCCAAGTACGAGGCGCTGGTCGAGGATCTGATCGCGCGCACCATCGAGCCCTGCCGCATCGCCATCAAGGATGCCGGCGTCAAGGCGTCGGACCTCACCGACGTGATCCTGGTCGGCGGCATGACGCGCATGCCCAAGGTGCAGGACAAGGTGAAAGAGTTCTTCGGCAAGGAGCCGCGCCGCGATGTGAACCCCGACGAAGCCGTGGCCGTCGGCGCCTCGATCCAGGGCGGCGTGCTGCAAGGCGAAGTCAAGGACGTGCTGCTGCTCGACGTCACCCCGCTCTCGCTGGGCATCGAGACCTTGGGCGGCGTGATGACCAAGCTGATCCAGAAGAACACCACCATTCCGACCAAGGCGGCGCAGACCTTCTCCACCGCCGACGACAACCAGAGCGCGGTGACCATCCACGTACTGCAAGGCGAGCGGGAAATGTCCTCCGGCAACAAGAGCCTGGGCCAGTTCAACCTGACCGACATCCCGCCGGCCCCGCGCGGCATGCCGCAGATCGAGGTCACCTTCGACATCGACGCCAACGGCATCCTGCACGTCTCGGCGCGCGACAAAGGCACCGGCAAGGAAAACAAGATCACCATCAAGGCCAACTCGGGCCTCTCGGAAGACGAGATCAACCGCATGGTGAAGGATGCCGAGGCCCACGCCGAGGAAGACCGCAAGGCCCACGAAATGGTCGATGCGCGCAACCAGTGCGATGCCATGGTGCATTCGATCAAGAAGGCTCTGGGCGAGCACGGCGACAAGATCAGCGCCGAAGAGAAATCCGCCATCGAGTCCGCGATCAAGGACGCCGAGGAAGCGCTCAAGGGCAACGACAAGGCGACCATCGAAGCCAAGACCGAAGCGCTGGCCAAGGCCTCGCAGAAGCTCGGCGAAAAGGTCTACGCTGAAACCCAGGGTGCGGCGGGTGCCGCCGGTGCCGGTTCTGCCCCGGGGGGCGCCGGTGGCGGCGATGCCAAGAAGGACGACGGCGACGTGGTCGACGCGGAGTTCACCGAGGTCAAGGACAAGAAGGCCTGATCCGGCGCACGCCGCTTTAACTGGCCGGGTTGAAGCGGATTCCGCTCAACCCGGCCTTTGCACTCAATAGTCGGACACGAAATCATGGCAAAGAAGCGCGATTACTACGAAGTTCTCGGCGTCAACCGCGACGCCTCGGATGACGAAATCAAGAAGGCCTACCGGAAGCTGGCCATGAAGCACCATCCCGACCGCAATCCGGACAATCCGAAAGCGGAGGAAGCCTTCAAGGAAGCCAAGGAAGCCTACGAAATCCTCTCCGACCCGCAAAAGCGCCCGGCCTACGACCAGTACGGCCACGCCGGCGTCGACCCACAGGCCGGCATGGGCCCCGGCGGCGCCGGCATGGGCGGCTTTGCCGATGCCTTTTCGGACATCTTCGGCGACATATTCGGCGGCGGCCAGCGCGGAGGCGGCGGCGGCCGCTCGAACGTCTATCGCGGCGCCGACCTGCGCTACAACCTCGAAGTCACGCTCGAAGACGCCGCGCGCGGCACCGAAACACGTATCCGCATCCCGACCATGGCGGGCTGTGAAACCTGCGGCGGCAGCGGGGCCAAGAAGGGAACCGAGCCCAAGACCTGTCCCACCTGCGCCGGCCATGGCCAGGTGCGCATGCAACAAGGCTTCTTCTCGATCCAGCAGACCTGCCCCAAATGCCACGGCACCGGACGCTACATCCCCGATCCCTGCGGCACCTGCCACGGTTCCGGCCGGGTCAAGCAACACAAGACGCTCTCGGTCAAGATTCCCTCGGGGATCGACGAGGGCGATCGGATACGCCTCACCGGCGAGGGCGAGCCCGGCGTCAATGGCGGCCCCCCCGGCGACCTCTACGTGCAGATCCACCTCAAAGCCCATGCCGTATTCCAGCGCGACCACGACGACCTGCATTGCGAGATGCCGGTCAGCTTCACGGTTGCCGCACTGGGCGGTGAAATTGAGATCCCGACGCTTGACGGCGTAGCCAAACTCAAGGTGCCGGCGGAAACCCAGACCGGCAAAGTCTTCCGCCTGCGTGGCAAGGGCATCAAGGGCGTACGCTCCATCGCCGCCGGCGACCTGCTTTGCCACGTGGTACTGGAAACTCCGGTCAGCCTGACCGAGCGACAAAAGGAACTGTTGCGCGAGTTCGAGGAAATCAGCCAGGGCAATGCCTCACGCCACAACCCCAAGGCGCAGAGCTGGCTGGATCGCGTGCGGGACTTTTTCGGCGGCTGAATGGCACCCGCTGGCGCCGCAAAAGTCGGCGCTGGCGACACGCCGATCTTGCGCTGCTCAGGCCTTGCGTGTGGCCAGGGGAGCGCCCCTCTTCGCAACAACCGGGCTTCCGATCGCCTTCGGTTTTGATGCCTTGGTTTTCGGCGCAATGGCCGCCGAGTCTTCACCGGCAATCGCCGCAGCCGGCTTTTTGGCGGATGATTTCGAAGACTTCGCGGTGGCAGATTGCGCCGGCTTTCGCGACTTTGGCGGCGTCTTCGGTTTCGTCACCATCGCTGCCTCCAGCTCCGCCAGTGCATCTTCTGCATACACCGCCAGACGTTGCATGCTCGGCAGCGATGCATGGCACCCGGTGAAACCGAAATTCATGGCCCCGGCATAGCTCTCGCAGGTGATGTTGAGGGCCTGACCGTGGGTGACGATCGATGCCGGATAGATGGCGACGAGTTCGGCGCCGCGAAAGTACAGGGGCTTGTCCGGCCCGGGTACGTTGGAAATCGTGATGTTGAACATCGGTCGCGTGCGCCCGCCGATGCCGGCCAGCAGCGTCAGGATGGTCGGCGCCATGAGCAATACCGTGTATTGCATCATGGCCTGTTTGGGCAGGCTTTGCACATGCTCCTTGGCATGGCGTACCGACGCGCGGATGGCGGCCAGGCGCTCCCTGGCATCGGCAAGGTCGGTGCCCAAAGTGGCGATGATGAAGGTGATCGCATTGCCGCCGTCTTCATCGCCTGCTGGCCGCACCGAAACCGGAATGCCGGTGGTGAGCGACTTGTCCGGGAGGCCTCCGCGCTCCTCGAGGAAACGCCGCAGGGCGCCGCCGCAGATCGCCAGCACGACATCGTTGAGGGTGCAATCCGCCGCCGTTGCCAGATTGCGCAAACGCTCCATCGCGAATTGTTGCGTGGCGAAACGGCGCTTTTCCCGCACGCGGCCATTCAGTACCGACAGCGGCGATGTGAACGGCACCACCATGCCCTCACCGGTACCCAGCCCCTTGAGCATCTTGCCAAAGGCCACCACCAATTGCGGCACCGTCCTGGCCTGTCCGCGCAGGGCATCCAGCGCCAGGGCGGCCGCGTTGGCGACGGTGGGCAACGGATGGTCCCTGCCGGAACGTGCCTCGCGCGGCATGCCCGAGGCCCAAAAAGGGGGCAGCTTCCAGCTTTTCTCGCGATCCGGCGACATCGCACGCTGCAACAGCTTCATGCCGCTGACACCATCGATCAGCGAATGGTGCATCTTGACGAACAGCGCGAAGCGATCGCCCTCCAGGCCCTCGATGATGGTGCATTCCCAGGGCGGCCGACTGAGGTCGAGCGGCGTGCTCTGCAGGCGGCCGACCAGTTCGCCCAGTTCGCGCTCGCCACCCGGCCAGGGCAAGGCGGCATGTCGCACATGGTATTCCAGGTCGATATCCGTGTCCTCGATCCACACCGGCACCGGATTCTTGTTGAAGGCATACTTGAGGCGCCGGTTCCATGGCGCGGTGAATTCCCGATGGCCGCGAAACTCCGTCATCAGGCGCCGCATGTAATCCTTCGGGGCGCCCTCGGGCAGCTTGAACTGGAGCAGCCCGCCCACGTGGTTGGGCGTGGCGCGGCTCTCGGTGAACAGCCAGGCCGAGTCGAGCGGATTCAGGCGAACGGAAGTCATGTCGGCAGCCCCGATTGCGGAACGGAAGAAAGCGCACCTTAGCCGATTTTCGGCGCGTGGTGCGCGGACAACTCAACGTGCGCTGGCGGTTTCGCGGCGACGATAGGCGCGCCAGGCCGGCCAGATGGCGGCGGCCAGCGCCAGGACCACCAGCAGCAAGGGCCAGATCACGGGGCGATTCCACTCGGCGCGCCGCGCGGCGCGCAAGGGCACGTCGACCCGCTGGTATTTCAGCGTGTTGTGACCGACCTTGCTCGGCTTGCGGTTGAGCAGCCAGGCGTGGCGCAGGCTGTAATCCTTGGGGTGGAAGCCCCAGACCCAGGGCGCGTCGTGATGCAGGATGCGGTTCATGCGATCGATGATTTCCTGTCGCTGCGAACCATTTTCCATGGTCTTCATGCGCTCGAACAGGACGTCATATTCGCCGCTGGCGTAATTCGCGGCGTTCTCCCCGCTTTGCTTGACCTTGCCCTGCTTGCCGTGCAGCAAGAACATGAAATTTTCCGGGTCCGGATAGTCGGCGTTCCATCCCCAGTAGAAAAGCTGCACCGCGCCCTTGCGCACCTTTTCCTGAAAGCGGTTGTAGTCGGTGCTGCGCACCACCAGTTGCACGTCGATCTTGGCGAACTGCTTGTTGAGCCAGTCGATGCGCGCCTTGGCGCCGACCCCGGTGGCCGTGGTGTCGAGGTTGATCACCAGCGGTTCGCCAGTCTGACCATCCCTGCCGTTGGGCCATCCGGCTTCCGCCAGCATGCGCCGCGCCTCGGCCACCGGCTTTCGCCGCGGCTGGCCATCGACCCAGTCGTAGACGCTGCGATTGATCCCGGCAGCGCCTTCGCGATAACCGAAGATGCCTGGCGGGATGGGCCCTTGCGCGGCCAGCCCGCGACCATTCTGGAAGATCGAGATGAATTCCTCCTGATCGATGGCGATCGAAATGGCATGGCGCAGCTTACGCGCGCGCTCCACTGTTTTCGGATCGGCACCGCCTACCACGGGGTCAAGCCAGTTGAAACCCATGTACATGCTCGATGTCGCCACGGATGTGGTCAGCACGATGCCCTGTTCGCGCATGGCGTCGGACAGCGTGACCTCGCCGGCGTTGACCTGCACGGCCTGATCGAAAGAGTCCGAGGAAATCCCCGATGCGTCGTAATAACCCTGGAGGAACTTGTTCCAGTAGGGAATCTGCTCCTTCTCGCGGGTAAAGACCACCTTGTCGATGAAAGGCAGCACCTGTCCGCAGTCCTTCAGCAAGCCCTCCTCCTTGTCTCCGGGCTCACCCTCACAAGGATAGGTTTCGCGACGGAAGTTCGGGTTCCGCTCCAGCACCATGCGTGCGTTCGGATTGTTCTCCGTCAGCATGTATGGGCCGGTGCCGATCGGATACCAGTCCAGGGTCAGGTTCTTCTCCGCCATGCCGGGCTGGCTGTGAAACTTGTCGGCTTCCCAAGGCATCGGGGCAAAGAAGGGCATCGCCAGCCAGTAGAGGAACTGCGGGTACTTGCCCTTGACGCGGATGCGATAGCGATGACGATCAATCGCCACCACGCCTTCCAACGCATGGCTACGCAGGTCGATCCATGCCTTGTCCTTTTCGGCCTTGAGGCGGGTCGCGAACTCGCCGAGGCCGACGATGTACTCCTCCATCAAGCCAAAGATTGGCGAATGCAGGCGCGGATGGGCCAGGCGCTTGATGGCATAGACATAGTCCTCGGCAATCAGCTCCCGGCTGTCGCGCAGGCTGAAGTCGCCCAATGCAGAGATGCCGGCGAGCTGTTCTCGGCTCAAGGCGTGATAGGCCGGCTCGCCCCCGACGCGGGCAAAGGCGGGGTGCGGCTGATAGCGAATGCCGGGCTGGATCGAAATGACGTAGTCGGTGAAGGCGATCCGCGCCGGATCGGCGGTGTCAGGCAGCGGACGCCCCTGGGCATCGAGATAGTTTGGTTGCGGCACGGCGACGGCGGTCGCCGGGATCAAGGCATAGGGGCGTTTGAGGTAGTGGTACTGCAAGGGCGGCTCATAAATCTGCGCCGTGAACGTGATCTCGTCCTCGCTGTAGGACTGCACCGGATCGAGATGCTTGGGCCGATCGGTAAAGGCGCTGTACAGGATATTGCGCCCCCGGTCCGCTGCCGGATAGGGGTCGTTCCACGCCGTGCCGCAGGCCGAGAGCAGCAGGGCAAACAGGCAGGAAAGCAGGCCACGCATGAAGTCGAGTTTAGCCGATCCGCTATAATCCGCCGCTGGCTTCAACCAAGGAACATGCAATGGGATTTCTCGCTGGCAAACGCATCCTGATCACCGGCTTGATCTCCAACCGGTCGATCGCTTACGGCATTGCCAAGGCCTGCCATCGTGAAGGCGCCGAGCTGGCGTTCACCTACCAGAACGAGCGCTTCAAGGACCGCATGGCGAAGTTTGCCGACGAGTTCGGTTCATCGGCGATCTATCCCTGCGATGTTGCCCAGGATGCCGAGATCGATGCGGTCTTCGCCGAACTTGGCAAACGCTGGGATGGCATGGAAGGCCTGGTGCACTCGATCGCCTTCGCGCCCAATGAAGCCATCGAGGGCGATTTCCTTGATGGGCTGTCACGCGAATCCTTTCGCATCGCCCACGACATTTCCTCCTACAGCTATCCGGCGCTGGCCAAGGCCGCGCGGCCGCTTCTTCTGAAGGGAAATAACCCTGCCCTGCTGGCCTTGAGTTACCTGGGCGCCGAGCGCACCATGCCCAACTACAACACCATGGGCCTGGCCAAGGCCAGCCTGGAAGCGGCCACCCGTTACCTGGCTTTTTGTCTTGGGCCGCAAGGCATTCGCGCCAACGCCCTCTCGGCGGGACCGATCAAGACCTTGGCGGCGTCCGGCATCGGCAACTTCGGCAAGCTGCTGGCCTACAACGCGCATCACGCCCCCTTGCGCCGCAATGTGACCATCGAAGAAGTCGGCAATGCGGCCGCCTTCCTGCTCTCCGACCTTGCCAGCGGCATAACCGGCGAAGTGCTCTACGTCGATGGCGGCACGCATACCACCGCGATGGGCAATCCGGACCCGCTACCGGGCTGAACCACTCCTGTACTCCCAAACAAAAAAGCCACGCATGCGTGGCTTTTTTGTTTGGGAGGTCGGATCAACGATCCTTGGATGCTAGTTTCGCCTTGTCGACCTTGACCGGATGCTTGTCTCGCAGGCTGGCTAACCAGGCGGCGAACTCCTCCTCCGCCACGGCGCGGGTGTACATTTCCTGCAATGAAGCCGCGCGCGGATCATCCTTGGGGTTGGCGACCGCCTTCACCCCGGCAATCCGGTACAAGGCATAGCCCTTGCCAGGATGCGCCGTCCCAACGTAGGCAGGAAGCTTCGCCGCGTCGGCGGCGAAGATCGCGCGCACCGACTCGGGCGCCAGGCCACGCGGTTCGCTACGACGGACTGCCTGGGTCGGCGACCACTTGAGTTCGACGGCCTCGCCTTTCTGCAACTTGGCCAGCTTCGCTTCGCCGTCCTTGATCGCGAGCGCGGCGGCCTCCTCGCTCACCAGCCGCTTCTCCACGTCAGCCTTGACCGCTTCCAGGGGCTGCACGGCGGCCGGCTTGTGCTCCGCTACCCGCGCTGAAACGAGCATGCCTGGAGCAACCTCGACAGCCTCGGTATTGCGCTTGTTCTTCACCGCATCGTCGGCAAAGACCGCATTTGCCAGCTTCGGATTGTCAAATGGCGGGGCCAGCTTGGCGCCCTTGGCCAGCCAGGGCGACTGCTTGATCTCCAGCTTCCATTTGTCGGCAGCCGGCTTGAGGCTGTCGGACTGCTCGTAGACCATGTTGCCGAAGGCTTCCGCGGCCTCGCCGTACTTTTTCGTACCGGCGGCGTTCTTGAGTTCGGCAGCGATTTCGGCACGCACTTCCTCGAGCGGCTTTACCCGTTCGGCACGCACCCCGGTGACGCGAATGATGTGGAAACCGAAGTCCGAGCGCACCAACTCGGAAATCTGTCCGTCCTTCATGCCGAACACGGAATCTTCGAAGGCCTTGACCATTGCGCCACGCCCAAACCAGTCGAGGTCGCCACCACGTTCGGCAGAACCCGGATCCTGTGAATGCTGCTTGGCCAGCTTGGCGAAATCCCCAGGCGCCTTGCGCACCTGCGCCAGGATGCCTTCCGCTTTTTCCTTGGCGCTCTTGGCGTCGGCATCGGACGCCGACTTGTCGACGCGCAGCAGGATGTGGCTGGCACGGCGGGTTTCCGGCGCCTTGTAGCGGGCCTCGTTGGCCTTGTAGGCGGCCTTGATCTCCTCGTCGCCCGGAACAGCCTGGTTCGCCAATGCATCGCGGCTCAGGCTGACGAACTCGACCCGCACCAGATCCGGAGTCTCGAACTGCTTGCGGTTGGCATCGTAATATTTCTGAACCGCATCCGCCGAAATCTTGATCTGCTTGGCATAGGCATCGGGGAACAGTGCGGCCTCGCTGACTTCACGTTGTTCAAGCTGAGTGGTCAACCAGCGCCCCGCAGCCGCAACGCCGTAAATGCCGGCCTCGCTAACCGGCAAGGCCAGTTGCTGCATGGCCAGATCCTGCCGCAGTCTGGCCTCGAACATTTCCTTGCTCATGCCCTGGTTGGCGACCAGCGCCTCGTACCGCTCCTTGGAAAACCGGCCGTTCTCCTGCAAGGAAGGCACGGAGGCGATGAACTGGGCCAACTGCGCATCGCCGACGCTCATTTTCGCGGTGCGAGCCTGCTCCGCCAGCAGGCGCTGCGTAATCAGCGTATCGAGAATCGCCCGGTGCATTTCCTGAGAATCGAACAGGACCGGATCAAGTTTGCCGCCGAGTTGCGCACGCAGCTTGTCCTGTTGCTCGCGTATCGCGCCCTGCAATTCCTGCTGGCTGATCTTGGAGGTTCCGACCGTGGCAACCTCGTTGCCGCTATCGACGTTGCGCACGTAGGATTCAACGCCCCAGAAGGCAAACGGCAGGGTGATGACAGCGAGGAAGATCTGGGTGATCTTCTTGTTGTTGCGAACGATATCAAACATGCTCATGCGGCGGGTACCCTGCAGGAAAAAGGCGAACCGGGGTTCGCCTTTGTTCTTTGGTGGGTGCTGACGGGGTCGAACCGCCGACATTCGCCTTGTAAGGGCGACGCTCTACCAACTGAGCTAAGCACCCGATGAACGGGGGTCGCCCCAACAGGCAACCGGACCGCGATTTTAGCAGTTCGACGCCTTAGTGGGTTACCACCCCGGCCACCGCAGCATCCTCGGCAACCACCGCGACCGCCGGCGTCTCGGCCGTGTCGGGCAAGGGCTCGGGCATGCGTTCCAGTGCCAGTTCCAGAACCTTGTCGATCCAGCGCACCGGCTGGATTTCGATGCGGTTCTTGATGGTGTCCGGAATCTCGGCCAGGTCCTTGACGTTTTCCTCGGGGATCAGCGCCAGGCGAATGCCGCCGCGCACCGCTGCCAGCAGTTTTTCCTTGAGGCCGCCAATCGGAAGCACCTCGCCACGCAGCGTGATTTCGCCGGTCATCGCCACATCGGCGCGCACCGGAATGCCGCTCAACACCGAAACCAAGGCGGTACAGATGGCGATGCCGGCGCTGGGACCATCCTTCGGCGTCGCCCCCTCGGGCAGGTGAATGTGAATGTCATTGTTCTGGTAGAAATCGTCGGCGATGCCGAGTGCCTTGCTGCGCTTGCGCACCACGGAAAGCGCCGCCTGGATGGACTCCTGCATCACCTCGCCGAGCTTGCCCGTGGTCATGGTCTTGCCCTTGCCCGGCAGCGCGACGGTCTCGATGGTCAGCAATTCGCCGCCGACCTCGGTCCAGGCCAGACCGGTGACCTGACCGACCTGGTTTTCCTTTTCCGCCATGCCGAAGCTGTAGCGGCGGACGCCAAGGAACTTGTCGAGGTTTTTGGCGTTCACCACGATCTTGTTCTTGCGCGCCTTCATCACCAGCGACTTGACCACCTTGCGGCAGATCTTGGAAATCTCGCGTTCCAGCGCCCGCACGCCGGCTTCGCGCGTGTAGTAGCGCACGATGTCGCGCAATGCATCCTCGGTAACGCCAAGTTCGTCGCGCTTGATGCCGTTGTTTTTCATCTGCTTGGGCAGCAGGTAGCGTTCGGCGATATTGATCTTCTCGTCTTCGGTATAGCCAGCGAGACGGATCACCTCCAGACGATCGAGCAGTGCCGCCGGGATGTTGAGCGAGTTCGCCGTTGCGACGAACATGACGTCGGAGAGGTCGAAATCGACTTCGATGTAGTGGTCCTGGAAGGTGTGGTTCTGCTCGGGGTCGAGCACCTCCAGCAGCGCCGACGAAGGATCACCCCGAAAATCCATGCCCAGCTTGTCGACCTCGTCGAGCAGGAACAGCGGGTTCTTGACCCCGACCTTGCTCATGTTCTGCAGGATCTTGCCCGGCATCGAGCCGATGTAGGTCCGGCGATGGCCGCGAATCTCGGCTTCGTCGCGCACACCGCCCAGCGCCATGCGGATGAACTTGCGGTTGGTGGCGCGGGCGATGGACTGGCCAAGCGAGGTCTTGCCGACCCCCGGGGGGCCGACCAGGCAGAGGATCGGAGCCTTGACCTTGTCCACACGTTGCTGCACGGCAAGGTATTCGACGATGCGTTCCTTGACCTTTTCCAGACCATAGTGATCCTTGTCGAGGATCTTCTCGGCGGCGGCAAGGTCCTTGCTGATGCGAGATTTCTTCTTCCACGGCAGGCCGACCAGCGTCTCGATGTAGTTGCGCACCACGGTGGCCTCGGCTGACATCGGCGACATCAGCTTGAGCTTCTTCATCTCGGCGGTGGCCTTGGTCAGGGCCTCCTTGCTCATGCCGGCGGCCTTGATCTTCTTCTCCATCTCGTCGATGTCGGCGCCGTCCTCGCCTTCGCCGAGTTCCTTCTGGATGGCCTTGACCTGCTCGTTGAGGTAGTACTCGCGCTGGCTCTTTTCCATCTGGCGCTTGACGCGGCCGCGGATGCGCTTTTCGACCTGCAGGATATCGAGTTCGGCTTCGAGCTGGCCGAGCAGCTTCTCCAGGCGCTCGGTGACGCCGAAAACCTCCAGTACCTCCTGCTTCTGCTCCAGCTTGAGCGGCAGATGGGCGGCGATGGTATCGGCCAGGCGGCCGGCTTCCTCGATGCCGGCCAGCGAGGTCAGCACCTCGGGCGGAATCTTCTTGTTGAGCTTGACGTACTGGTCGAACTGGGCCAGCACGGTGCGGCGCATGGCTTCGATCTCGTTGTCGCTGCGCTCCTCGATCGGAATCAGGGAAACGTCGGCAACGAACAGGGCCCGCTGATCCTCAATGCGGGTCAGGCGCACGCGCTGCACGCCTTCGACCAGAACCTTGACCGTGCCATCGGGCAACTTGAGCATCTGCAGGATATTGGCCAGGCAGCCAATCTCATACATGTCCTCGGGCACCGGCTCGTCCTTGGCAGCGGATTTCTGCGCCACAAGGAGAATGCTCTTGCTAGCTTCCATGGCGGTTTCGAGCGCCTTGATCGACTTGGGGCGGCCGACGAAGAGCGGAATCACCATGTGCGGGAACACCACTACGTCGCGCAGGGGCAACAGCGGCAGGGATTGGATCTCGGAGGGGGAATCAGGCAGGCCAGACATCGTGGTGTCCTTTGGTTTGTAAGTCACCCCGTGGAGATGGGGGCGGCCGGGGGAGATTCAAGGCGCGCGCAGGGCGCGCACCGCCGTTGCGGCTTAATTCGAACCGGAAACCTTGGGCTGATCGGCGTAAATCACCAGTGGCTGGGCGCTGCTTTCCACCGTACTCTCGTCGATAACCACCTTGCTGACGCTCTCCATGGTCGGCAGCTCGTACATGGTGTCCAACAGCACGTTTTCCAGGATGGAACGCAGGCCGCGCGCGCCGGTCTTGCGCTTCAGCGCCTTCCTGGCGATGGCCTGCAAGGCTGACGGACGGACCTCGAGTTCGACGCCTTCCATCGAGAACAACTTCTGGTATTGCTTGATCAGCGCGTTCTTGGGGGCAATGAGAATTTCGATCAGCGCCTCTTCGTCGAGTTCCTTGAGGGTGGCGATCACCGGCAAGCGGCCGATCAGCTCCGGGATCAGGCCAAACTTGATCAGGTCCTCGGGTTCCACCTGCTTCAGCATCTCGTCCACGCCGCCCGCATCGCGGCTGCGCACTTCGGCACCGAAGCCAATGCCGCCCTTTTCGGAACGGTTGCGGATCACCTTGTCCAGCCCATCGAAAGCGCCACCGCAGATGAACAGGATGTTGGTCGTGTCGATCTGGATGAAATCCTGGTTCGGGTGCTTGCGCCCGCCCTGCGGCGGAATGCTCGCCACCGTGCCCTCGATCAGCTTGAGCAGCGCCTGCTGCACGCCTTCGCCCGACACATCGCGGGTGATCGAGGGATTGTCGGACTTGCGCGAAATCTTGTCGATTTCGTCGATGTAAACGATGCCCTGCTGTGCCTTCTCGACCTCGTGGTCGCACTTTTGCAGCAGTTTCTGGATGATGTTCTCGACGTCCTCGCCGACATAGCCGGCTTCCGTCAGGGTGGTGGCATCCGCCATCACGAAGGGCACGTTGAGCATGCGCGCCAGGGTCTGCGCCAGTAGGGTCTTGCCCGAACCAGTGGGTCCGATCAGCAGGATGTTGCTCTTCGCCAGTTCAACGCCGTCGCTGCCCTTGTCCTGGTGGCGAATGCGCTTGTAGTGGTTATAGACCGCTACGGCGAGGATCTTCTTCGCTGCATCCTGGCCAATTACGTACTGATCGAGGATGTCGCGGATTTCCTTCGGTGCGGGCAGTTCGCGCTTGGCGGCTCCAGCCGGCTCGGCGGCGATTTCATCGCGGATGATGTCATTGCAGAGTTCGATGCACTCATCGCAAATGAAGACCGAGGGACCGGCGATCAGCTTCTTGACCTCGTGCTGGCTCTTGCCGCAGAACGAGCAATACAGCAGCTTGTCGGCACCACCCTGTTTCTTTTCCGCCATCTTCGTCTCCGTTGCCGCGAACGATCAGGTCGCCGCCGCCTCTTCGCGACGCGTCAGTACCTTGTCCACCAAACCATACTCTACCGCAGCATCGGCGGAAAGGAAGTTGTCACGGTCCGTGTCACGTTCGATGCGCTCGATCGGCTGGCCGGTGTGCTTGGCCAGCATGTCGTTCAGCTTCTGCTTGAGATAAAGGATTTCCTTGGCGTGGATCTCGATGTCCGAGGCCTGGCCCTGGAAACCGCCCATCGGCTGGTGGATCATGACCCGCGAATTGGGCAGACAGAAGCGCTTGCCCTTTTCGCCCGCCGCCAGCAGGAAGGCGCCCATGCTCGCGGCCTGGCCGATGCACAGCGTGGACACATTCGGCTTGATGAACTGCATGGTGTCGTAGATCGCCATGCCCGCCGTGACCGAACCGCCCGGTGAATTGATGTAGAAGAAGATGTCCTTGTCGGGGTTTTCCGATTCGAGGAACAGCAGTTGCGCCACCACGAGGTTGGCGGTCGCATCATTGACCGGGCCGACCAGGAAAATCACCCGCTCGCGCAACAGCCGCGAGTAGATGTCGTAGGCCCGCTCGCCCCGACCGCTGGTCTCGATGACCATCGGCACTAGGCCCAGGCCCTGGGTTTCATGAAGCGGCGCGTCGTGCGCACCGCCAAACTGTCGCGAACCGTGCATGGACATCTCCGGCGAGATCACGCTGCGTTGCCCATCAGGGCATCGAAGGCGATGGAAGTTTCAGTCACCTTGGCACTGGCCAGCACCCAGGAAACCACGTTATTTTCCAGCGCCAGGGCCTCGGCTTCGGCCAGACGCTGCGGCTGGGAATAGTACCAGCGCACCACTTCCTTCGGGTCCTCGAAAGTCTCGGCGAATTCGTCGACGATGGCCCTTACCTGTTCGGGCTTGACGTGCAGGTCCTTGGCCTTGACCAGCTCGGCCAGCAACAGGCCCAGCTTGACGCGGCGCGCGGCCTGGTCGGTGAACCAGGACGCCTCGACCGGTATGTTCTTCATCATCATGCCGCGCTGCTCCATGTCGCGCTTGGCGGCCTCGGCCATCTGCTCCGATTCCATCTGCACCAGTGCCTTCGGCACCTCGATCGGATTGACCTTGAGCAGGGCATCCATCACCTGTTCCTTGACCTTGGCCAGCAGGCGCTTTTTCACTTCGCGCTCAAGGTTGGCACGCACTTCGGCACGCATCTTGGTCGTGTCGCCGTCGGCAACGCCGAGCTGCCTGGCGAACTCGGCATCAAGCTCGGGCACGACCGGGGCCTCGACCTTCTTCACCGTCATTTCGAACTGCACGGTGTTGCCGGCCAGTTCAGCGGCCTGGTAGTCAGCTGGGAAGGCTACGTCGAAGGTCTTGTGATCCCCCACTTTGACGCCGATCAGCTGGGTCTCGAAATCCGGCAGCATCATGCCGCCACCCACCATCACGGTGTAGTCGCTGGCCTTGCCACCCTGGAACTCCTCGCCATCCTTGCGGCCGATGAAATCGATCACCAGGCGGTCGCCGTTCTCGGACGCACGATCGGTCGGGCTGTAGGTAGTGCGCTGCTTGCGCAGCACATCGAGCGTCTTGTCGACTTCCACGTCGGTGACGGTCAGGGTCGGCTTTTCGATCGATTCGCCGCTCACTTCGTTGAGGGTGATTTCCGGATACACCTCGAAGATCGCGGTGAAGCCGAGCTGGCCCTCGCCGGCATCGGCCTTGGGCTCGATGCGCGGATAGCCGGCGACGCGCAGGTTCTGTTCGCGCACCTTCTCGCCATAGGCCTTTTCCACCGCCGCGCTGATCGCCTCCGAGCGCGCCTGGCCGCCGTATTGCTGGGCAACCATCTTCATCGGCACCTTGCCGGGACGGAAACCCGCCATCTTCACCGAACGCGACATCTGCTTCAGGCGCTGGTCGACATCCTTCTCGATGTCCGCCAACACCACCGTCATGTCGATGCGCCGTTCCAGCGCGCTCACCGTTTCCGTCGCCGCTGCCGTCGTTGCCGTTTCCGTCATCTTTGTATCCGTATCGAAAAGTTCATCAAAAAAACCATGCCGGCCCAGATTCGCCGCCATGCAGTGCTCACGCTCGCGCCAACGCGCTGGTGCCCAGGAAGGGACTCGAACCCCCACGCCTTGCGGCGCCAGAACCTAAATCTGGTGCGTCTACCAATTTCGCCACCTGGGCGCATGTCGCCGGGGGCCCTGTTCACGGCCCGCTGCAACACCGAGTGGATTGCCAATTTTACCTGCTTTCCGAACGCCCCGGCGATGACCCCGGCCGGTCGGGAAGGCCTGACGGGAACGAAAGCGCCGGTAGAATCATGGGCTTCCGTCCCGCCGCCGATCACGCGCATGGCCGTCGACCACTACGAGAACTTCCCCGTCGCCTCGATCCTGTTGCCGCCGCGCCTGCGCGAGCCGGTGGCGGCGATCTACTGGTTCGCCCGCAATGCGGACGATTTCGCCGACGAGGGCGAGCGCAGCCCGGCGCAACGGCATGAACTGCTGGCCGGCTACCAGGCCGAACTCGACGCCATCGAGCGCAATGAACCGACGCAGCACCCGGTGTTCCTCCGCCTGCGGCCGGTGATCGCCGAATATCGCCTGCCACTGCAGTTATTCCGCGACTTGCTCGATGCCTTCATCCAGGACATCGACCAGGAACGCTATGCCGATTTCCCTGAGCTGATGGACTACTGCCGACGTTCCGCCAACCCGGTGGGGCGCCTGCTGCTGTATCTCTTCGGTCAGGCCTCGCCGCACAACCTGGATCGCTCGGATGCCATTTGTTCCGCCCTGCAACTGATCAACCACTGGCAGGATGTCGGCATCGACGCCGGCAAGAACGCCAACGGCCGCATCTACCTGCCGCAGGACGACATGGCCCGCTTCGGCGTGCGCGATGGCGACGTGTTGCGCCGTATTGCCGACGCCGACTTCAAGGCCTTGCTGCGCTTCCAGGTCGAGCGCGCGCGGGCGCTGATGCTCTCCGGCGCCACCCTGGGCTGGGACCTGCCAGGCCGCATCGGCCTCGAAATCCGCGCCATCGTCACCGGCGGCCTGCGCATCCTGGACAAGATCGAGGCCATCGACTACGAGGTCTTCACCCGCCGGCCACGCCTGCGCGGGCATGACTGGCCCCTGTTGATCTGGCGATCCCTGGTGCGCCCCGCCGGAGTAGCGACATGAGCCCTGACGACTACTGCCAGCAGCGCGCCGCGGCCAGCGGCTCCAGTTTCTATTACAGTTTTCTCTTCCTCGAACCGAAGCGGCGCCAGGCCATCACCGCGCTTTACGCCTTCTGCCGCGAGGTCGATGACGTGGTGGACGAGTGTCCCGACCCGCAAGTGGCGCGCACCAAGCTGGTTTGGTGGCGGGGCGAGGTACAAGCACTCTACGAAGGCCGCCCCAGCCACCCGGTCACCCAGGCGCTGATGGGCTCGCTGCGGCAATTCTCGCTGCCACAGGAACAGCTGCAGGAAATCATCGACGGCATGGAGATGGACCTGGAGCAGGCGCGTTATCCCGATTTCAAGGCCCTTCACCTCTACTGTTATCGCGTCGCCAGCGTGGTCGGCCTGCTCGCCGCCGAAATCTTCGGCTACACCGAGCGGCAGACCCTGAAGTACGCCCACGACCTCGGCCTGGCGTTCCAACTTACCAATATCATCCGCGATGTGGGCGAAGATGCCCGACGCGGCCGCGTCTACTTGCCGCAGGACGAACTGCAGCGCTTCGGTGTCAGCGCTGACGACCTTCTCAACGCCCGTTATGGCGAGAACTTCCGCCGCCTGATGGCCTTCCAGGTCGAGCGGGCGCGCGACATGTATGCGCAGGCCTTCGCCCAGCTTCCCGCTGCCGATCGCAAGGCGCAACGCGCCGGCCTGATCATGGCGGCGATTTACCAGGCCACCCTCAACGAAATCGTGCGCGACGACTACCGCGTGCTCGACCAGCGCATCTCCCTGCCGCCCCTGCGCAAGCTCTGGTTGGCGGCAAAGACCTGGTTTTCCGCATGAGGGTGTCGGTCGTCGGCGCCGGCTACGCCGGCATGGCTGCCGCCGTCGAGCTGGCCGCCGCGGGTCGTGCAGTCGACGTCTTCGAAGCCTCGCGCGTTGTCGGCGGCCGCGCACGTGCCACACGTATCGGCGATCTCACGGTCGATAACGGCCAGCACATCCTGGTCGGCGCCTACCGCGACACCCTGCGCCTGATGCGGATCGTGGGCGCCGATCCCGATCGATTGCTGAAGCGCACGCCGCTGCGCTTCGAATTTCCCGGTGAGTTCCTGATGCAGGCACCACGTCTGCCGGCGCCCCTGCACACCGCCTTCGCCCTGCTGCTGGCCCAGGGGTTGGACTGGACAGAGAAACTTGCTGCGATCCGCCTGATGCGCGGCCTGCAAGCCGACCATTACCGAATCGCACCGGACCGCACCGTCAGCGCCTGGCTGGAGTCGCAGAAAACGCCGTCCCGCCAGCGCCGACTTTTGTGGGAACCGCTATGCATCGCCGCGCTCAACACCCCTGCGGAGCGCGCCTCGGCGCAAGTGCTGGCGAACGTCCTGCGCGACAGCCTGGGCGGCCCGCGTGATGCAAGCGACATGCTGCTGCCGCAAGTCGACCTGGGCGCCCTGTTTCCCGCACCGGCAGCCGACTTCGTCCAGCAGCAGGGCGGCAGGGTCCAGCTTGGCCGCCGGGTCGGCGACCTGCGCCGCGAAGCCGACGCCTGGTGGATCGATGCCGACGGCCCTTACGCACAGGTGGTGCTGGCAGTGGCGCCCTACCACCTCGGCGACCTGCTGCCCGACCTGGCCGACCGTGTCGCCCATTTCGAGTGGGAACCGATCGTCACCAGCTATTTCCGCTACCCCAGGGGCATCCGCCTGCCGCAACCCATGCTGGGCGTCGACAGCGGGCTCGCACAATGGCTGTTCGACCGCGGCCGGCTGTGCGGCCAGGAGGGCGTGATCGCCGCAGTGATCAGCGCACGCGGCCGCCACACCGAACTGCCCACCGCTACCCTGGAACAAGGCATCCACGCCGAAATCGCACGTGTCGTGCCGAACTTGCCGGCACCGGAATCGGTGCAGACCATCACCGAAAAGCGCGCCACCTTCGCCTGTCTGCCGGATCTCCGGCGGCCGGCCACGGCCAGCGGCCTGCCCGGCCTCTGGCTGGCCGGCGACTATGTTGCGGGGGAGTATCCGGCGACGCTGGAAGCTGCGGTCAGAAGCGGCGTCGCGGCGGCGAAGCAGATCCTCGCCCTCAGCTGACCAGCCTTCCCGCGGCCAGCCGCAGCGTGCGCCCGCAACGCCGTGCCAAGGCCTCGTCGTGGGTGACGAGGATCAGCGTGGTGCCGGCTTCAGCGTTCATGTCGAACATCAGCTCGATGATCTGCGCACCCGTGGCGGCGTCAAGGTTGCCCGTCGGCTCGTCGGCCAGCAGCAGTTGTGGCCGCATGGCGAAGGCGCGCGCCAGCGCCACGCGCTGCTGCTCGCCGCCGGAGAGATGCTTGGGGTAATGCCCGAGCCGCTCGCCGAGCCCGACTCTCGTCAGCATGGCTTGCGCCGTGGATCGCGCATCGGCGCGGCCGGCGAGCTCCAGCGGCAGCATGGTGTTCTCCAGCGCCGTCAGCGCCGGCAGCAACTGGAAGGACTGGAACACGAAGCCGAGCAGGCGGCCGCGCAGTTCCGCGCGGGCATCCTCGTCCAGCGCGGCCAGATCCTGCCCGCCGAGCAGGACGGCGCCGGACGAGGGCAGATCGAGCCCGGCCATCAGTCCCAGCAGTGTCGATTTGCCGGAACCCGAGGCACCGACGATGGCCACCGCCTCGCCGGCGCTTACGGAAAAGGAAATCTCGTGCAGAATCGCGAGCTCGCCATCGCCGCTCGGCACCACCTTGCCGAGCGCCGCCACGTCGATCACCGCCTTTGTCATTGCCATCGTCCCGCCCATGTCGAAGAAGCTGTTTTCCTGCCTGATGCTCGCGATCTTACTTGCCTTGCCGGCCAAGGTGGCCATGGCGGCAGAAAAGCGCATCCTGGTCTATGGCGACAGCCTTTCCGCCGGATTCGGCATCGCCGTCAAGGATAGCTGGCCGGCCCTGCTGGGCCAGCGCCTGGCGCAACAGGGTTCCGCGTATGTGGTCAGCAATGCCAGCATCAGCGGCGAAACCACGGCGGGCGGTCGTGCCCGCCTCGACCTCGCCCTGAAACAGTTCAAGCCGTCCGTGGTGATCCTCGCACTGGGCGCCAACGACGGCCTGCGCGGACTGCCGGTGGCGGCGATGAAGGACAACCTGCTGGCCATGACGCGGCTGGCGCAAAAATCCGGCGCGCGCGTGCTGCTGGTCGGCATGCGCCTGCCGCCCAACTATGGCCCGCTGTACACGCGGGATTTCGACGCGGCGTTTCGCGACGTGGCGCGCGCGGAAAAGGCCGCGCTGCTGCCCTTCCTGCTCGAACCGATTGCGCTGGAACGCGATGCCTTCCAGCCCGACGGCCTGCATCCGGTTGCGTCGGCCCAGCCGAAACTGCTGGACCACGTCTGGCCGGCGCTGAAGCCCCTGCTCGGGTAAGGCCATGGCTGCACCCACCGATCGGCCAGGCATCCGCGGCATGGCCACCGTGGCCGAGGTCGGCAACTTCGACGCCATCATCGACGCCCGCGCACCCGGCGAGTTCGCCGAGGATCATTTGCCCGGCGCGCTCAGCATGCCGGTGCTCGACGACGAGCAACGCGCACGGGTTGGCACGCTGTACAAGCAGGTATCGGCGTTTGAAGCGAAGAAGCTGGGTGCGGCGCTGGTCTCGCGCAACGTGGCCGACCACATCGAGCGCCACCTGCTGGACAAACCGAAGTCCTGGCGGCCGCTGGTCTACTGCTGGCGCGGCGGCCAGCGCAGCGGCGCCTTCAGCCACATCCTGCGCGAAATCGGCTGGGATGCCCATCGCCTGCAGGGCGGCTACAAGGCCTGGCGCAGGCATGTGATCGAGCAGTTGGCGAACCTCCCGGCGAGACTGGATTTTCGGGTCATCAGCGGCGCCACCGGCAGCGGCAAGAGCCGCCTGCTCGAAGCCCTGGGTCGGCAGGGTGCCCAGGTGCTGCACCTCGAAGAACTGGCAGCGCACAAGGGCTCGGTGCTGGGTAACTTGCCCGGCGCACCGCAACCGGCGCAAAAGGCCTTTGAATCGCAGATCCTGTTTGCGCTGCAAGGCATGGACCCCGACCGCCCGGTGTTCGTCGAAGCCGAAAGCCGCAAGATCGGCAAGCTGCAAGTGCCGGATGTCCTGCTCGACGCAATCCGCGCCGCGCCCGGCCTGCGTATCGAGGCCGCCCTGCCGGCCCGCGTCGACTTCCTCCTGCGCGACTACGACTACGCCGTCGCCGACCCGGCTTGGTTGCTCGAACGCCTGGGCCATCTCAAAGGCCTGCAGAGCAACGAGACCCTGGAAGGCTGGCGCGCCCTGATCGCCGCCGGCGATTTTGCGGCATTGGTGGAAGAACTGCTGACACGCCACTACGATCCGCTTTACCAGCGCTCGCAATCGCACAACTACCCGTCCTATTCGACCGCCGCCGGATACACGACGCCAACACTCGACACGCCTGCGCTGGATGCGCTGGCGGCGCGAATCCTGGCTACATCTGCCTGAACAGGTGGGCGTAGGCGCGGCTGACGGCCACTGCCTCCTTGCGCTCGCGCAGGCGCAGGCTGACGCGACCCAGGGCGTCATGGCGCGCGGACTCGATTTGGCGCACATTGACCAGCGTGCCGCGATGCACCTGCCAGAATTGCTCGGGGTCGAGTTGTTCCGCCAGTTCCTTGATCGGCGTGCGGATCAGCAATTCGGCATCGCGGGTAAAGACCGCCGTGTATTTGTCCGCGGCCTGGAAATAGCAAACCTCGTCGGTCGCCACCAGGCGCACCTCGTTGCCCACGGAAGCGCGCACCCAGCGCAGGCGCTCGGCAGCTTTCGGCATCAGCGCCTGCAGTCGCTGCAGCAGGTCGTCCGCGCCCGCGGCCTGGGGCCGGGCGCGCTTCAGGCGTTCGATGCAGGCGCCGAGGCGTTCGTCACTGATCGGCTTCAACAGGTAATCCACGGCCTCCTGCTCGAAGGCCTGCACCGCGAACTGGTCATAAGCGGTGACGAAAACGACACGGCAGGCGGCGCGCGCCGCGGGCGACAGCGCCTGCATCGCTTCGAGCCCGGTGAGGCCGGGCATGCGGATGTCGAGGAAGGCCAGCTCCGGGCGCAGGGCCTCGATCATGTCACGTGCCTCGATGCCGTTGGCGGCCACGCCGACGATGGCGAGCTCCGGCCACAGGGCGGCCAACCGGGACTTGAGGTGGCCCGCCAGCGCGACTTCATCGTCGGCAATCACGGCTTTCATGCCGGCACCTGCAAGGGAATCTCCAGCGTCGCCGTAACGCCAGCGCCGACTTCTGCGCGAATCACCAGGCGCCCACCGGGACCGAACAGCGCCGCCAGGCGCGAGCGGATGTTGGCCAGGCCAAGGCCCGTGCCCCCCGCGCTGGTACCGGCTTGCGTGAGGCCAACGCCGTCGTCGGCGACCGTCAGCACCATGCGGCCATCGCTGCACCGTCCGCTGACGCGCAGCGTTCCGGCACCGAGCTTGGGTTCGAGGCCGTGGCGGATCGCGTTCTCCACCAATGGCTGCAGGAGCATGGGCGGGAAGTCGCGCGCCAGCAGCTCCGGGGCAATGTCGAACTCGTAGTGCAGGCGCTCGCCCATGCGGATTTTCAGCACGTCGAGGTAGCGGGTCAGCAACCCAACCTCGTCGCCCAGCGAACCACCCTCGGCGCGGGTGCGGGCCAGGCTCGCCCGCAAATAGCGAATCAGGGCATCGAGCAGGCGCCCCGCCAGCTTAGGATCAGGCTCGATCAGCGCCCCGACATTGGCCAGCGAATTGAACAGGAAGTGCGGCTCGACCTGGGCCTGCAACATGCGCAGCTGTGCGGCCAGGGCCTGCTTTTCAGCTTCCAGCCGCGCCAGTTCGCGTGCATGCAACTCCTGATCCAGGTTCGCGTTGCGCTCGCGCAGCCAGAAAAAAATGGCGGCAATTGCGCCGAACGCCAGTCCCAGCAGCAGCGACTGCATCTCGTGCGAGCCGTCGCTGGAACTGCCGACGCCAGTCAGCATCCGCGCCAGGACGCCGCCGATCAAGGCGCCGCCGCCAATCCCGGCCACCGCCCCCAGCGCACGCGCGAGGGGTGGCAAGCGCAAGCGCAGCAACAGCATCAGCAAGCCACCGATGCTGAGCCCGATGCACTGAGAAAACACCATGTTGATGGCAAAACCGCCACCAAAGCCGATCGCGGTCAGCAAGGCCGCGATCAAGGTGCTGAACGCTATCGTCGCAAGCAGGGATGGAATCGGGCGCGGCATGTGGCGATTATTTCACGGCCTTGTCGGCCATGAACTCGGCCAGTTTGCGTTCTTCCCATTCCGCGCCCAGCCAGCGGCCGCGGTGGAAGGTGCCCATGGCATGCAGGGTCAGCCCGATCCCCCAGCCGAGGGCCGGCCAAAGGAACCAGAAGCGACCCGGAGAAGTGATCAGGTTGATCGCCAGCAAGCCGGCATTCACCAGAACAAACACCATCAGATGAGAATAAAAACCGCGCAGCTTGGCAACCTGGCGGCGGGCATCGCGCTCAGCTGACGAGATTGCGGAATCGTCGATGTAACGGGAACGG
The DNA here is from genome assembly GCA_903908065.1 of uncultured beta proteobacterium. Classification (GTDB taxonomy): domain Bacteria; phylum Pseudomonadota; class Gammaproteobacteria; order Burkholderiales; family Rhodocyclaceae; genus Sulfuritalea. The sequence continues at coordinate 22,670 of CAIVQO010000048.1, forward strand.
CAGACCATGATTTTCTCCTGGCAGTACTCCGCATGTGCGGTATGGAGCCAGTGTCCTGCCGGGAGCGACCACGCGCCAGCGCCGAGCGACAAAATGCGGAATTCCCGGGATGAAACGCCGTATTGCCGGATGGCCGGGATCAGGCAAGGCCGTCGGCTGACGGCAGGCGCCACTCGATCGCGCGCGTGGCGCAAAGCCGCTGGACCATGGCCGGGCGCGGCTCCGCGACCTCGCCCTGCTCGAAGGCCACCACCTTGAGCTTGGGCCGCACCACGTCGAGCAGTTCGCCCTGGCGCAGCAGGAAGGCCGGATTCGACGGCTTGCCGAAGCGCTCGTTGCCGACCATGAAAGTTTCGTAAATCAGCACTCCATTGACGTCGAGCGCGTTCATGATCTGCGGCAACAAGGGCCGAAACAGGTAATTGCTGACCACGATGCCATCGAAGACGCATCCGTAATACGGCCATGGCCCGCCTTCGAGGTCGGCGACGCGAGTCGCGATGCGGGGCTCCCGCGCGCCGAGCGCGGCGACCGCTTCGGCGTCGCGATCGACCGCCTCGACCTGATAGCCCATCGCCGCCAGCAGAAGGGCATGACGGCCGCTGCCGCAAGCGAGGTCGAGCACCCGCCCGCCGGCAATGATCAGGGGCGCGTGGCGCTGCACCCAGCGTGATGGATTTCCGTTCATATCGTTTGCCATGTCGAGTATCATTTTGAGCCAAACTCCGTCGCCAGCGACTTTCCCGGTCACGCAACGCCCCATGTCCGCCACCCCGAGCTCACCGCAAGGCAACGCGCCGGAAAACTCGGACGCCCTGCGTGAACGCCTGAACAACACCACCGCGGCATACAGCCGCTTCGTGCCGCGGGAATTCCTCAACCTGCTCGGCATCGAGGATATCCGCAAGGTGGAACTTGGGCAGCAGGTCGAGCGCAAGATGACGATCCTGTTCTGCGACATCCGCAACTTTACCGCCCTGTCGGAAACCATGAGTCCGCAGGAAAACTTCAATTTCCTGAACTCCTACCTGGTACAGATGGAGCCGGTGATTGCGGCGCATGGCGGATTCATTGACAAGTACATCGGCGACGCCATCATGGCCCTGTTTCCGGATTCGCCGGACGAGGCCCTGCGTTGCAGCCAGGCCATGCTGCGCCAGCTGGATGCCTACAACGATGGCCGCCAACGCGCCGGTTACCGCCCGATCCGGATCGGCATCGGCATCAATACCGGCATCGTCATCCTCGGCACCATCGGTGGCGCCGCGCGCATGGACGGCACGGTGATCGGCGATGCGGTGAACCTCGCTGCCCGCCTTGAACGCCTGACCAAGGAGTATCGCGTCTCGGTGTTGATCAGCGACTACACCCTGTATTCGCTCGACCACCCGGACGACTGGTCGATCCGCTTCCTCGACCGCACCCAGGTGCGTGGCAAGCAGGGTTCGCATTCCGTGTACGAAGTTTTCAACAACGACACGCCAAGCCTGGTGCAAGCCAAGAAGCGGACCATCAAGCTGTTCGAGCAGGCGCTCGCCTGTTACCACGTCGGCGACATCGGCGCCGCGCGCCAGCGACTGGTGGACTACGCCGCGGCGGTCCCCGAGGACAGTGCGGTGCATGTATACCTCGAACGCTGCAATCCGCTGGCCGAGAATTTTGGCCCGCCACGCCCGGAAACCATGCCCCATTGGCACGAAGAGTATTCGTATGGCCTGTCGACCGTCGACACCGTGCATCAGGACCTACTGACCGACATGAATGCCCTGTCCAGGGCGCTGCACGACAACAATCTGGACGCCACCGGGGAACTGCTGGACAAGATCAGCGCGGCGGCGCTCAAGGACTTCGAACTCGAAGAGCGCCTGATGGCGGAGTCGGGCTACCCCTTCCTTGACCTGCATGCGCGCCAGCACCAGCGCTTTTTCGAGTATTTCGACGAACTCCGGCGCGAGATCGAATCGCGTGAAGAGGATCGCATCTACCTGATTTTCCGCGTCAAGCGCTTCATGACGGGCTGGCTGGTGAATCACATCGTGAGCGCCGACCGCCATCTCGGTCATTTCCGGCGCGGGATGGGCATTCCCGACGCAGTCTGAGTGCCGAAGCGCCCGGTGACGAACCGACTTTCCCGCCTTGGCAATTTCTAGTGGCCGGCCTCCAAAAACCCTGCCCGAAAGTGCTATGCTGCACCGCACCAACCGACCCCGTGCCCGCCTCCGAAAGGCGTGACCACCATGCATAACGAACGCCACTACCTGCACACCCTTTTCGAACCGGCATCGATCGCCATCGTCGGCGCGTCGGAGACGCCGAATTCGATCGGCGTGACCCTGGTGCGCAACATGCTCGACTCGGGCTACAAGGGCAAGCTGTTCTTCGTCAATCCTAAACACGACACCGTGTTCGGGCAAAAGACCTACGCCTCGGTGGATACGATTCCGCAGCGCCTCGACGTCGCGGTGATCTGCACCAAGGCGGCGATCGTGCCGGAGATCGTCGATGCCTGCGGCCGCGCCGGTTGCAAGAACGTGATCGTGATCTCGGGCGGTTTCGCCGAAGCCGGCCCGCGCGGCGCCTCGCTGGAACGAGCCGTGCTCGAGAACGCGCGGCGCCACGGCATGCGCGTGCTTGGCCCCAACTGCCTGGGCATCATGCGTCCCGGCAACCAGCTCAACCTGACCTTCGGCCACGGCTTTGCCAACGCGGGAACCATCGGCCTGATCTCGCAATCCGGCGCCTTGTGCACCGCCATCCTCGACTGGGCCCTGCCCAACAAGGTCGGTTTCTCGAATGTGGTTTCGCTCGGTGCCGAAGGCGACATCGATTTCGGTGAAGTGCTCGACTACATGGTCTCGGATCCGCGCACCGAGAACATCTTCCTTTACATCGAAGGCATCAAGAATTCGCGCCGCTTCATGAGCGCCTTGCGTGCCGCGGCGCGCTGCAAGCCGGTATTGCTGATCAAGGTCGGCAAGCACCCGGCCGGCGAAAAGGCGGCGCTGTCGCACACCGGCGCCCTGGTCGGCGCCGACGACGTGTTCGATGCCGCCCTGCGCCGCGCCGGCGTGGTGCGCCTGGCCAACGTCGGCCAGATGTACGCCGCCGCATCGGCCCTGTTCTCCCACTTCCGTCCGCGCGGCAAGCGCCTGGCGATCATCACCAACGGCGGCGGTCCCGGCGTGATGGCCGCCGACCACGCCGCCGACATCGACATTCCGCTGGCGCAGCTGTCCACGGCGACCATGACCAAGCTCGGCGAACTGCTGCCGCCTACCTGGTCGCGCGCCAACCCGATCGACATCCTCGGCGACGCCGATCCCGAGCGCTACCGCGTCGCCCTGCAGGCCTGCATCGAAGACGACGGCGTCGACGGTGTCCTGGCGATCCTCACCCCGCAGGCCATGACCGATCCGACCCAGGCCGCGCGTACGGTGATCGAGATTGCCCGCAGCACCGACAAGCCCCTGGTCACCTGCTGGATGGGCGAGGAACAGGTGGGCGAAGCGCGCAAGCTGTTCGAAGGCGCGGCGATCCCCACCTTCAAGACGCCGGAGCCGGCAGTCGACCTGTTTGCCCACGTATCGAACTACTACCGCAACCGCCAGTTGCTGATGCAGTCGCCGCCCTCGATTTCCGAGCAGGCGCCGCCGCGCCTTGAATCCGCCCGGCTGGTGATCGAAACCGCGCTGATGGAGGGCCGCAAAGTCCTCAACGAAATGGAATCCAAGGCGGTGCTGGCGGCCTTCCGCGTGCCGATCGCGCAGACCGTGGTGGCCCGTTCGGCCTCCGAGGCCATGGTCCTGGCCGAGGAACTCGGCCTGCCGGTGGTGATGAAGATCGACTCGCCGCAGATCGTGCACAAGGCCGATTCCGGCGGCGTGCGACTCAACCTCAACAGCCTCGCTGCGGTGCGCGATTCCTGGCTGGAGATCATGGAGGAGGTGAAGAAGAACCGCCCCGACGCCCAGATCAACGGCATTGCCATCGAGCCCATGATCCAGAAGCCCAACGGCCGCGAACTGGTGGTCGGCATGGTGCGCGACAAGATCTTCGGCCCGACCATCGTCTTCGGCCCCGGCGGCGCCGGCGTCGAAACTCACGTCAGCGACCGCGCGGTGGCGCTGCCGCCGCTGAATTCGGTGCTGGTCGCCGACATGCTGGCATCGACCCGCACCACGGCACGCCTGGGCGAATTCCGCAACATGCCGCCGGTCAACATGCAGGCCATCGAGACCGTGCTGCTCAACGTCTCCGCGATGGTCTGCGAACTGCCCTGGATCAGCGAGATGGACATCAACCCGCTGATCGTCGACGAAAACACAGCCGTGGCAGTGGATGCGCGGATCAAGATCGACAATCTGCCGATCACTGCCGGTCGCTATGACCACATGGCGATCCACCCCTACCCATCGCACTTGCAGACCAGCTACCAGGCCAAGGACGGCACCCTGGTCACGATCCGCCCGATCAAGCCCGAAGACGTGCGCATCGAACAGGACTTCGTGCGCAACCTGTCTGCCGAGTCGCGCTACCTGCGCTTCATGAATACCATCCGCGAAGTCTCGCCCGCCCAGTTGGTGCGCCTGACCCAGATCGACTACGACCGCGAAATGGCCTTCGTCGCTACCGTGGATGACCACGGTTCGGAAAAGGAAGTCGGCGTCGCGCGCTATGCCACCAATCCGGATGGCGAGTCCTGCGAATTCGCCATAGTCGTCGCCGACGACTGGCAGGGCAAGGGACTGGCACGCCGCCTGATGGGGGTCATCATCGACACCGCGCGTAGTCGCGGACTGCGCTACATGCATGGCGATTTCCTGTCGGAGAACGCGCGCATGCTGGCCTTCGTTGCCAGCCTGGGCTTCGTGCTTTCGGCGCATCCGGAAGATCCCGGGCTCAAGCGCGGCGTGCTGGTGCTGAATTGAAAATGGCAGAGCGCTGCCCCTGGTGCGGCGACGACCCGCTTTATGTGGCCTACCACGACAAGGAATGGGGCGTGCCCTGCCATGACGAGCGCGCCCTGTTTGAATTCCTCATCCTCGAAGGCGCGCAGGCCGGACTGTCGTGGATCACGATCCTGCGCAAGCGCGAGAACTATCGCCGCGCCTACCATGGCTTCGACCCGCAGCGCATCGCCCGCTACGGCGAAAAGGACGTCGCCCGCCTGCTGTCCGATGCCGGCATCGTGCGCAATCGCCTGAAGGTGACCGCCAGCATTGCCAATGCCCGCGCCACGCTGGAACTCTACGATCAGGGCGGCAGCCTGGACGGACTGCTGTGGGGCTTTGTTGACGGCCGGCCGCGCATCAATCGCTGGCGCAGCATGTCCGAGGTGCCGGTGATCACCCCGCAGGCCGAGGCGATGTCCAAGGAACTCAAGCGTCGCGGCTTCCGCTTCATCGGGCCGACGGTAATGTATGCCCACATGCAGGCGACCGGCATGGTCAACGACCATCTGCTGACCTGCCCGCGCCACGCGCAAGTCCAGGGCTGAAGCGCCAGGTCACGCCGGGAACCCGCCGGCAGGCCGGAAACCCTTGGCACGACAGGGATTCCGGATACAATAGTCCGCATCCGGTATCCACGGGACTCCCGCTTCCGTCGCGCATGCAGATCGGCTTCGAAACCATCCGCGAAATTCTCGAGCATCGTCTGCACCAGGATGATATCGAGCGCCTGCTCGAAGGCCTGGACGAAGCCGGCAAGGCCGAACTCTTCTACCGCATCACCGAGATGCTGCGCCGGACCACGGCGCTGGCCGACATCGCCAACCGGGTCAACGACAGCCTTTCGCTGGACGTCCTGTTTCCGCGACTGATGGAGGTGGTGACCGAGGCGCTGAACGCCGACCGCAGCACCCTGTTCCTGCATGACCCGGAGACCGGCGAACTGTTCTCGCGCGTGCTGCAGGGCGACACCATCGGCGAGATCCGCTTCCCCAGCCGGCTCGGGGTTGCCGGCTCGGTGTTCACCAGCGGCATATCCGAAATCATCGTCGATGCCTACGCCGACGACCGGTTTAATCAGGACGTCGATCGCCAGACCGGCTACCGCACCCGCAATATCCTTTGCGTGCCGATCCGCAACAAGAAGCGCGAGGTGATCGGCGTCACCCAGGTACTGAACAAACTCTCCGGCGAGTTCGACAGCGAAGACCAGCGGCTGCTCGAAGGCCTGTCGTTGCAAGCCTCGGCCGCGCTGGAAAACGCGCGCCTGTTCGAAAAAGTAGAACGCCAGCAGCGCGAGGAAGCGATGCTGCTCGAGGTCAGCATCTCCATCGTCTCCGAGATCCACCTCGAACCCTTGCTCGAAAAGATCATGGCGGCGGCCACAACCTTGCTCGACGCCGATCGCGGCACGCTGTTCCTTTACGACGCGACGCGCGACGAGTTGTATTCCCGCGTCGCCGGCGGGATTACCGCCGAGGGCATCCGTTTCCCGGCCAATGCCGGCCTCGCCGGCGAATGTTTCAGCAGCGGCAAGGTGATCAATCTTTCAGACGCCTACGCCGACTCGCGCTTCAACCCGGCGGTCGACCGCCACACCGGCTACCGTACCCACAGCATGCTCTGCATGCCGATCGTCGCCCGCGGCGAACGCAAGATCGGCGTGATGCAGATCCTCAATCGGCGCGGCGGCCCCTTCGGTCCGGTCGAGGAACGCCGCCTGCGCGCCTTTTCCGCACAAGCAGCGGTGGCCATCGAGAACGCGCAGTTGTTCGAGGAAGTACGCGCCGAGCGCAACTACAACGAGGCCATCCTGCACAGCATGAACAATGCCGTGCTGACGCTCGACGCCGCCGGCGTGGTGCGCAAGGTCAATGGCGCCGCCGCGCGCATCCTGGAACGCGGCGCCGAAAACATGGTCGGTCGCGAACTCGACGAACTCTTTCCCGGGCGCAATGGCTGGGTGGTGAAGAGCCTGGACAAAGTGCGCAGCTCGGGCCGCACCGACATCACCATCGACACCGACCTCATCATCGACGGCAGCGCCACGATTTCGGTCAACCTGGTCACGGTCCCGCTCACCAGCATGCGTGACGAGGCGATCGGCTACATGCTGATGATGGAAGACATCACCCGCGAGAAGCGCCTGCGCAACACCATGTCGCGCTACATGAGCAAGTCGGTGGTGGACAAGCTGATGGAAAGCGGCGAGGCGGAACTCGGCGGCATCGGCCGCGACGTCAGCGTGCTGTTCTCCGACATCCGCGGCTTCACCTCCATCTCGGAGCGCCTTGGCGCCAAGGAAACCGTGGCCCTGCTCAACGAGTACTTCACCGACATGGTGGACATCGTGTTCGCCCACAACGGGGTGCTCGACAAGTACATCGGCGACATGATCATGGCGGTTTTCGGCTCGGTACTGCAAAGCGCGGAAGACGCCAGCAATGCCGTGGTGGTGGGCAACAAGATGATGACGGCCCTGCATGTCCTCAATCGCCGCCGCGTCGCGCGCAGCGAGGAGCCGATCCGCATCGGCGTCGGCATCAGCACTGGCAACGTGGTGGCCGGCAACATCGGCTCGCTCAAGCGCATGGAGTACACGGTGATCGGCGATCGGGTGAACCTGGCCGAGCGTCTGGAAGGCGCCAACAAGTTCTACGGCACCTCGATCCTGATCTGCGACGCGACCTGGGCCGCCGTCAAGCACCACGCCGCGACGCGCGAGATCGACCTGATCCGCGTGCGCGGCCGCAGCACGCCGGTCGCCATCTACGAAGCCCTCGGCCACCATTCCGAAGACAGCTTCCCCCATCGCCAGGAAGCCCTCGATGCCTTCGGCGCCGGCCTGCGCCACTATCGCCGCCGCGACTGGTTCGGCGCCGAACGCCACTTCCGCGAAGCGCTGGCGGCCAACCCCGGCGACGGCCCGACCCGCATCTACCTCGAACGCTGCCAGTTTTACCGAGGCACCCCGCCACCCGACGACTGGGACGGCGTCTGGGAAATGAAAAACAAGTAGCCACACCCGACGGAGCGCACAGGTGCAACTTTCCACGCTGCTCGCCCACCATGCCCGCTATCGGCCCGAGGCCACCGCCGTCGTGTTCGGCGACCGCCGCTTCGGCTACCGCGAATTCAGTGCCCGCGTCGACCGCGTCGCGCACGCGCTGCTGGCACTTGGCATCAGGAAGGGGGAGCGCGTCGCCACCCTGCTGCCGAATACCCTCGAGCTGCTGGAACTCTACTGGGCCTGTGCCCGCAGTGGCGCGGTGATCGTTCCGCTCTCGCCGCTGCTGACCGGCACTGGCCTCGCCAGCCTGATCCAGGACGCCGGCGCCGTCTGCCTGGTCACCCAGAAGAACCTGCTACCGGTGGTCGAGGCCGTGATCGGCGAGCTGCCGTCCCTGACCCCGGAACGCATCTGGCTGATCGACGCCGAACTGCCTCCTTGGGGCAGCTACTCGCGGCAGGTTGCCGCCGCCCCCATGGGGCCGCCGCCGGATGCCGGCATCGCGCCCGACGACCTCTTCAACATCATGTACACCTCGGGCACCACGGGCCTGCCCAAGGGCATCATGCACAGCCACCGCATCCGTGCCAATTACGCCCTGCTGCTGGGGCCAGCCTGGCGCATGACACCCGAATCGGTGGTGCTGCACACCGGCGCCATCGTCTTCAACGGTGCCTTCGTCACCCTGATGCCGGCCTTCCACCTCGGCGCCACCTACATCCTGCAGCGCCAGTTCGACGCGCGGTCCATGCTGGCCACCATCGCCCGCGAGCAGGTAACGCACGTCATGGTGGTGCCGGCGCAGATCATCGCCCTGCTCGATTCGCCCGATTTCGATCCGGCCAGGCTGCAATCCCTGCAGATGATCCTCTCGCTCGGCGCGCCGCTGGCCCAGGCGCGCAAGGACCAGCTCAATGCACTGCTGCCGGGCCGCTTCCATGAACTCTACGGCCTCACCGAGGGCTTCCTCACCATCCTCGACAGGACCGACGCCGTGCGCAAATCGGGTTCGGTCGGCTGCCCGCCGGTGTTCAGCGACGTGCGCATCGTCGACGACGCCGGCCACGACCTGCCGCCGGACGCGCCGGGCGAGATCGTCGGGCGCGGCCCCTTCGTCATGCAGGGCTACTGGAACAAGCCGGAACTGACGGCACAGACGGTGCGCGAGGGCTGGATCTTCAGCGGCGACGTCGGTTACCTCGACGAAGAGGGCTTCCTCTACCTGGTCGACCGCAAGAAGGACATGATCGACTCGGGCGGGGTCAAGGTCTATCCGCGCGACATCGAGGACATCGCCAGTCGCCATCCCGAGGTGGCCGAGGTCGCCGTGTTCGGCGTGCCGCACGAGGCCTGGGGCGAGACCCCGCTCGCCGCCGTGGTGCTGAAAGTCGGCGCTGGCGCCACGGCGACGGAACTGCGCGACTGGATCAACGAGCGCGTCGCCGCGCGCTACCAGCGCGTGCGCGACGTGCTTATTCTCGATGCCTTCCCGCGCAACGCCGCGGGCAAGACGCTCAAGCGCGAACTGCGCGAACCTTACTGGGAGGGGCGAATCACGAAGATATAACGCCCTGTGATTGAAACCGGGGTCTATCTTTCGTCGTTACTGTTTTTTGAAAGATTTACAGTGAGATCTTAACGAATTAAGGCGCATTACAATGAACAACTATGTCTCGCTAATTCAATACAGACAGCTTGTCCCGGCGGCCCGTGGGAGCCGCCGCCGCGAGGAGTCGTGTCAGGGGCTTTCCGCTGGCGTTGTCCGACGCTGATGCCGGATTTTTCGGCAGCGGCTAGTTTCGCCAGCGGCCTGGCGCGACCCCACAGCAAGGGCAGCCGCAGGCCGGCGAACCCGGACCGACGGGGCTGGCTGTCAGCCAGGGCGGGATGAGCCCACGCCGTACCGTCAACGCCGACTGTTGGAAAGCCCTACCCGACGCAATGCCGCGCTTGGCGCGCTCAGGACTTGCGGTAGGGAACCAGCACAGCCTCCAGCATCGGGAAGTGCTTTTCATTGAGCGTGGCGAGCGTGCAGCCATGAATCTCAGCGCTCGCGGCAATCAATGCGTCGATAAGCCCCGTGCCATGGCTCTTGCCGTAGTCGCGGCGCCATAGCCCGCCCAGTTTCGCAATCTCCGGTGATACTGCGAAGACTTCCATCAGGCTAAGGAAGTTGTCCAGGACCTGTCGCTCGGTGCCTTCGCGCACCCCGACGTGGAGCTCCGCAATGGTCAGCGCCGACACGCAAAGACGGCGCCGGGTCTTTCTGAGGAAAGCAACGGCATCGACCTGTCCTCGAAGGTAATCGATCAGGACATCGGTATCGAGTAGCAGCGGGGTCGCCATCGGCGTCAGCGGGGCTCGATACGGTCAGCTTCACGCCGCACCGCCAAGAAATCCACTCTCTCGTCACCTTCTGCCCAAAGCCCGGCTGCGGCAGCAAACACCTGCCCACGATCCTTTGCCAAAGTCTGCTCGATCAGCCGATCAATGGCGGCACGGATCAATTCACTCTGGCTGCGTCCCGTGGTGCCGGCCAATACACGCAATGCCGACTGTTCCTGCTCGGTGAGGTAAATCTGGGTTCTGACCATAGCGACATCCTCGATAATGTATATCGATGATGTATGTTCCACTGAATTCTGTCAAGCCGCCTTCAGGCCGACCCGCCGTCCCATCGCCAGCACCGTGAACACCGCCAGGATCTGCAGCAGAGCCACCCCGGGAAGCACGCCGTCGCGCCCACCTGCGTCGAGCAACAGGCCGAAGGCCAGCGGCCCCAGCGCAAGGCCCACATCTAGCCCGGAATAGACAAAGCCATACACCCGGCCGAAGGCAGGTGATTCCTTGCCACCAGGCAGTGACTCGGTGGCGACGCGGCGCACCAGGAGGTCGCGCGAGGGGCCGGCGAGGCCGACACCGACGCCCACCCCCACCATCAAGGGAATCACGCTCCAGGCCGGCAGCAGACCGCTGGCGAGCACGGCGGCAAAGATCGCGGCACCCACCAGCGCCGCGCCGACGTTGCGTTCATGACTATGCACCCGCACCGCAAGGAAACCGCCTGCGACCATGCCGGCCGCTGCGCCAAGCAAATAGCCGGTGAGCGCCGCCACGGCCGTGGCGGCGCTGATGCCGTAGATGCCGCCCAGTACCGGCACCGAGAAATTCTGCAAACCGCTGAATGCGGCGGTGATGAAGAAGAAGAACAGGAAGGCCAGCCAGATTACCGGCAGGCCGAGAAAGCCGAATACGGCCCCGCTCGCCGTGCCGCCGGCGCCGACTTTCGGCCGGTCGTCGTCCAGCAGCGGACGGGCGACCCGGAGCGCAATCACCGTCACCACCGCCACCAGCGCGGCGGCCAGCCCGGCGCCGCGCCAACCGGCCCAGGCCAGGGCGGTGCCCGAAATCGCCGCGCCCATGGCCCAGCCCAGATTGCCCGACAGGCCGTGTACCGAAAAGGCATAACCGAGACGCCCGGGCGAAACCTTCTTGTTCAGCAGCGAGAAATCCGCGGGATGGAATACCGAATTGCCGATGCCCGCGAGGACCACGGTCAGCAGCAGCATTCCGTAATTCGCCGCGAGGGCCAGCGACAACCCGGAGGCCGCCAGGAAAGCATTGCCCGCCATCAGCACCCGGCGCGCGCCGTAGCGATCGACAACCACGCCGGCCATCGCCTGGCCGACACCCGAAAGCGTGAAAAACACCGTCATCAGGAATCCGGCTTCGGTATAGCTGAATCCGAAATCTGGCATCAGCAGCGGAAACAGCGGAGGTAACAAAAGGTGAAACAGATGCGAAGTGGCATGGGCCACGCCGACCAGCGAAATCACGGCAATGTCGGCGCGTATCGGACGAGTATCAGGCATGGATCGATGCTAACCGATATCGACGGCCGAAATATCCGCTGACACTTGCTCACAACTCGGACCAGGTCGATTTGCAAAGATGGCCGCCATGGACGACGCAGGGGCGCCGCCCGACAAACCGAGGAGAAGGACATGAAAGTAAGGACCATGCAATCCAGCCTGATCGCCGCCGGCCTGTTGGCGCTGGTCGCCATTGTTCCCGCCGCGCAGGCGCAGGACAACCGCTCGGACTGGCGCCAGGACACCCGCGAGATCCGCCAGGATCGCCGCGAACTGCGCAACGACTACCGCGAACTGCAGGCCGATCGCGCCGACTATGCCCGCGCCCGGGCCAATGGCGATGTGCAGGGCATGCGCCGCGAACGCAACGAGATACGCCAGGACATGGCTGAAATCCGCCGCGACCGCGCCGAACTGCGCCACGACCTGCGCGAGCGCCGGCAGGACAGTCAGCATGCCAGCTGGAACGACGAGCGCCGTCAGCACTGGAACGAGCAGCGAAACGATCGCGTCGAGCATCGTCGCGAAGCCTGGCAGGACCACCACCGGAATTCCGGAATCCGCTCCACTGGCTGGAACGGTAGTTCCGGCAGCGCCGCCAACGCAGGAACGACGGGGGCCACCGGGAGCAATGGCAACAACGGACGCCACCTCGGCTGGCAGATCGGGCGCGGCAATCCCCACGGCAGCTGAGCGAAGAATGAACACAAGGTGGTTCGCCGGCGCGGCGTCCCACCTTGAGCTGCCCCTTCAGCAGGCATCGGCAGGGAATCGACACGGGTTTGCGCCGGGTGCTACATTCTGCGCATGAAGTCCGCCCCCTTCAGTACCCGGCACGCATGGTTGATTCTGCTGCAGTTCCTCAGCCTGCCGCTGCTTGGCCATGCCCTTGGCATCGCCACGGGCCATGCCGCGCTGGCTAACCTGCTGACGCCGTTCTGGGTCTTCGTCGTCTTTCCCCTGCTCGATACCTGGATCGGCCGCGACACGCGCAACCCGGCGCCGGCGGCCGAGGCCGACCTGGCCGCGGACCGCTCCTGGCGCCTGCTGCCTCTGGCGGCCCTGCCCGCCCATGCGGCGATGCTGGCCTGGGCGGCGCCGCACTTCGCCGGCATGCTCGAAACGCAAGCGCTCGCCGCGCTGGAGCTGGCGCTCGCGGTCGGCATCGTCGGCGGCGCCATCGGCATCACCTTCGCCCACGAACTGATCCACAAGCCGACGGCGCTCGAGCGCAATGCCGGCGGCGTCTTGCTGGCGCTGGTGGCCTACGGCGGCTTCAAGGTCGAGCACATTTTCGGCCACCACGTCGACGTAGCCACGCCGCGCGATACATCAACCGCACGTCTGGGCCAGTCGGCCTATGCCTTCCTGCTGCGCTCGTTTCTCCTCAACCCGCTGCGTGCGTGGCACCTCGCCGGCGAGCGCATGAAAGCGCGCGGGCTCCCGCCCTGGCACTGGCGCAACGAGATGTATCTGTGGCACGGCCTGACGCTGCTGTTCGCGGCGGGCATGGCAGCCTGGCTGGGAACGGCGGGCCTGGTCTTCTTCGCGCTGCAGGCCTTCGTCGCCATCGCCCTGCTGGAGCTGGTGAATTACATCGAGCACTACGGCCTCGAGCGCCGCCGCCTGCCCGACGGCCGCTACGAGCGCGTGACGCCCCGCCATTCGTGGAACGACAGCCACAGGCTGTCCAACCTGGCGCTGCTCAACCTGCAGCGCCACTCCGACCACCATGCCTACGCCGCGCGCCGCTACCAGTTGCTGCGCCACCACGACGAGGCGCCGCAGCTGCCCGGCGGCTATGCCTCGCTGGTGCTGCTGGCCTTGGTGCCGCCGCTGTGGCGGCGCTTCATGGATCCGCGCGTAGCGGCCTGGAAGGCCGCCACGGGCGAACTCAGGCCTTCGTAAAGGCCACCTGCCCCTTCTTCGCATCCACCTTGACGCGGTCCTTGGCGGCGAAATGCCCTTCGAGGATCTGCTTTGCCAACGGGTTCTCGATGCGCTCCTGGATCGCGCGCTTGAGCGGCCGCGCGCCGAACACCGGGTCGAAGCCCGCCTCGGCGATCAGCGCCAGAGCCGCGTCCGAGACGTCCATGCTCATTTCCAGCCGCGCCAGGCGCTTCTCCAGGTACTTGAGCTGGAACCTGGCGATGCCGGCGATGTGCTTCTCGTCGAGCGCGTGGAAGACCACGATCTCGTCGATGCGGTTCACGAACTCGGGGCGGAAGTGGGTCTTGACCTCGCCCATCACCGCCATCTTCACGACCTGGTAATCCGAGCCTGACATCTGCTGGATCATCTGGCTGCCGAGGTTGCTGGTCATCACGATCACGGTGTTCTTGAAGTCCACGGTGCGCCCTTGGCCGTCGGTCATGCGGCCGTCGTCGAGCACCTGCAGCAGGACGTTGAACACGTCGGGGTGGGCCTTCTCGACCTCGTCGAAGAGGATCACCGAGTAGGGCTTGCGCCGCACCTGCTCGGTCAGGTAGCCGCCCTCCTCATAGCCGACATAGCCGGGCGGCGCGCCGATCAGGCGGGCGACCGAGTGCTTCTCCATGAACTCGCTCATGTCGATGCGGATCAGGTGGTCTTCGGCGTCGAAGAGGAATTCGGCCAGCGCCTTGCACAGCTCGGTCTTGCCGACGCCGGTGGGGCCGAGGAACAGGAACGAACCGTAAGGACGGCTTTCCTCCGACAGGCCGGCGCGCGAGCGGCGGATGGCATCGGCCACCAGGCGCACGGCCTCGTCCTGGCCGACCACGCGGGCGTGCAGCTTGTCTTCCATCTTCAACAGCTTCTCGCGTTCGCCGGTCATCATCTTGGAGACCGGGATGCCGGTGGCGCGCGACACCACCTCGGCGATTTCCTCGGCGCCGACCTGGGTGCGCAGCAGCCTGGTCTTCACCGCGCCGTCGCCGGACTTCTCGGCCTGCTTCAACTGCGCTTCGAGCTGCGGCAGCTTGCCGTACTGCAGTTCGGCCAGTTTGTCGAAGGCGCCCTTGCGCTGCAGCTCGGCCATCTGCACCTTGAGCTTGTCGATCTCTTCCTTGATGTGGGCCGAGCCCTGGACCTGGGCCTTCTCGGCCTTCCAGATTTCCTCGAGCTCGGAGTACTCCTTGCGCAGGCGACGGATTTCGTCCTCGATCAGCGACAGGCGCTTCTGCGAAGCCTCGTCCTTTTCCTTCTTCACTGCCTCGCGCTCGATCTGCAGCTGGATCAGGCGGCGGTCGAGCTTGTCCATCGATTCCGGCTTGGAATCGATCTCCATCTTGATGCGCGCCGCGGCCTCGTCGATCAGGTCGATGGCCTTGTCCGGCAGGAAGCGGTCGGTGATGTAGCGGTGGCTCAACTCGGCGGCGGCGACGATGGCCGGGTCGGTGATGTCCACGCCGTGGTGCAGTTCGTACTTCTCCTGCAGGCCGCGCAGGATGGCGATGGTGGCCTCGACGCTGGGTTCGTCGACCTGCACCTTCTGGAAGCGGCGCTCCAGCGCCGCGTCCTTCTCGATGTACTTGCGGTATTCGTCGAGCGTGGTGGCGCCGATGCAGTGCAGTTCGCCGCGCGCCAGTGCGGGCTTGAGCATGTTGCCGGCGTCGATGGCGCCCTCGGCCTTGCCGGCGCCGACCATGGTGTGGATCTCGTCGATGAAGAGGATGATGCGGCCCTCGTCCTGCGCCACTTCCTTGAGCACCGCCTTCAGTCGCTCCTCGAATTCGCCGCGGTACTTGGCGCCGGCCAGCAGACCGGCCATGTCGAGCACCAGCACGCGCTTGTCCTTGAGGCTCTCGGGCACTTCCTCGTTCACGATGCGCTGCGCCAGGCCTTCGACGATTGCGGTCTTGCCGACGCCGGGCTCGCCGATCAGCACTGGGTTGTTCTTGGTGCGGCGCTGCAGGATCTGGATGGCGCGGCGGATCTCGTCGTCGCGGCCGATCACCGGGTCGAGCTTGCCCTGGCGGGCACGGTCGGTCAGGTCGAGGCAGTATTTCTTCAGCGCCTCGCGCTGGCCCTCGGCTTCCTGCGAGCCGACGTTCTCGCCGCCGCGCACGGCCTTGATCGCGTCCTCCAGGGCCTTCCTCTGCACGCCGGCTTCCTTGAGCAGGCGGCCGCACTCGCCCTTGTCCTGGGTCAGTGCCAGCAGGAACATCTCGGAGGCGATGAACTGGTCGCCGGCCTTCTGCGCTTCCTTGTCGGTCAGGTTGAGCAGGTTGGTCAGGTCGCGCCCGATGCTGACCTCGCCGCCATGGCCCTCGACCTTCGGCAGGCGCTCCAGCGCCTTGGCAAGCTGGGCCTTGAGGCCGCCGACATTGCCGCCGGCGCGCTGCAGCAGCGAGCTGGTCGAGCCGTCGTCCTGGTTCAGGAGGGCGAGCAGCAGGTGCTGCGGCTCGATGAACTGCTGGTCGTTGCCCACGGCCAGGCTCTGCGCATCGGATAGCGCCTGCTGGAAGCGGGTGGTAAGTTTGTCCAAACGCATGGCGTCAGCCCCAAAGAATTAGCAATGGGCTGAACATGGTGATTGTGGCCGGAATTTCAATCCGCGGCTATTTGCGCCCCTGCTGGCTCTGGTAATACACCACCTTGCGCGCCCGCATCACCTCGCCCAGCGGGCGATGCTCGGCCAGCGCAACCCAGGGATCGAAGGCAGCCGCCTCGACCTGCTCGGCAAGGCGGCGCCCCTCGCTCGACGAATGATCCTGGGGAGGAAGCGTCAGCACCCCGACTGTCACATAAGGCGCAACATCCTCGGGCCAATCCACCGAGGCATCCTCGATCGGCGTTCGCCGTTCGTCGACGAAGAACTGAAGCTGAAGTTCGAAGCGCAGGGCATCGAGCGCCAGGCGCCGCATGAAATCCCCCGCCCAGTCGCCGGATGCCCCGGGGCGCGGTTCGCTGCTGGCGCGGAGCAGGCGCACCCGCGCGGCATAGGGTCCGCAGGCGATCGGCGCCGCCGAATGGAAGTTCTCCGTGGCGAAGCCGGTAAAGGGCCGCTTGAAGGTGGCCCCCAGCCGCTTCATCATACCCATCGCGCCGAATACGCCGTAGCGGCGGAACAGATAGCCCAACAGCGCGCCCGGCCCGGCCACCAGATGCTTTGCGAGGCCGACGAATTCGTCGGCGCCGGCGAAGGCAAAGGCCGGATGGTTGATCAGCAGGAAGTCCTGCGCATCGGTCGCCCCCGAACCCAGTGCGCCGGGTCCGCTGACGCCGCGCAACTTGATGGCAAACCCGCGGACATCAGGCTTGTGATCGGCCTGGCGGTCGGGCCCGCCATTGGACACGCGCACCCATGCTTCGAATTCGGCGGGACGGGCAAACACGCCCTGGGCAGCATGCGCAGGCAGGCCACCGAGCACTTCGAACCGCCCGCGCAAGCCGAGCTGCTGCTTGCGGTGCAGCGCCCGCCCCTTGCCGTAGCGCTCCGACTTGCGCGCCTGGATCGCAGCAAAATCCCGCGCATAGCCGGCGTGGCGCTCGGCCTCGTCGGCGCCGACGCGTTCTTTCCAATCCGTGCTGGGATTCGCCATGAACGCTCCTCAGGCCAGCAACAGGGCCAGCAAGGCGAGCAGCGCCGGCCCCGCCTGCAGGTAAAGGATGCGCATCTTGACCGTGAGGCCGCCGTAGATGCCGGCGACGATCACGCAGGCAAGGAAGAACATCTGGATATGGACGCCCGCCGTCCCCGGGTAAGCAAGCCCCCACAGCAGGCCGGCGGCGAGGAAGCCGTTGTAGAGCCCCTGGTTGGCCGCCAGCACCTTGGAATCCTCCGCCTTCTGCGCCGTGTTGCCGAAAATCTTCAGGCCCTTGGGCGTGGTCCACAGGAACATTTCGAGGTAGAGGAAATACAGATGCTCGAGGGCGACCAAACCGACCAGCGCAGCAGCGAGAAGCTTCATGTTCGATCCTTTGCCATGTCAAACGAGTTTGGCAAGTATCCGCCACGTAAGCTTGTGACACAACAGTTTTGACGGAACCGGTGCAGGTTTGACCTAGGTCAGGGTACCGTAAGCCATTGGTGCTACGATAAAACTTTCGAATCAACCTACAGGAGAAGGATCATGGCAGGCAAAGTTGAACAATTCAGCGAACTGCAACGCAAGAACATGGAAGCCGCCATGCGCCTGGCACAGCTTTCGATCGAAAACTCGCAGCGCATCATGGCCCTGCAAAACGAACTGGCCAAGGAAATGTTCCAGGCCGGCGTCGAGAACGCCAAGGCGCAAACCACTGCCCGCGATCCCCAGGCGCTGATGCAGCTGCGCACCCAGTACGCTCAGGAAACCACCCAGCGCATGGTCGAAGCCGCGCAGCAGGTCGCCGAGATCGGCAACAGCGCCCGTGCCGAATTCGCGCGCCTGATCACCGAGCAACTCGCCTCCGGCAGCCAGGACATGGCCGAATCCCTCCAGGCCTTCCTGAAGAACTTGCCCGGCCAGACGCCGAACATGATGGAGTCCTTCCAGCAGGCGATCGCCACCGCCAACCAGGCTTTCGACCAGATCGCCAAGACCTCCACCGCCGCCATGAACAGCGTCGGCGAGTCGGTCAAGAAGGCCAGCGCCAAGCGCAAGTTAGAAACAATCAGGGAGGAGGAGCCCCCCGACGGCTGGCCGCGCAAGCGGTCAGCCGTTTTTTTGGGTGTCGCCAGGCGCCGGCGCAGACCAGCGGTCCGCCGCCGCGTCGTCGCTCTCGCGCGCGTCGACCCAGCGGCCGCCGGCCGGTGTCTCTTCCTTCTTCCAGAAGGGGGCGCGCGTTTTCAGGTAATCCATGATGAATTCGCAGGCGGCGAAGGCATCGCCGCGATGCGCCGAGGCCGCACCGACGAAGACAATGCGATCGCCGGGCAAAAGGCGGCCGATGCGGTGGATGACGCGGACCCCGAGCAGCGACCATCGCCCTTCGGCCTCGGCGACGATATCCTGCAAGGCCTTCTCGGTCATGCCGGGGTAATGTTCGAGCGTCATCGCCTGCACGGCGCCTGCATCGACGTTCGCACCGGCGGCCTTGTCGGCGCGCACCAGGCCGACGAAACTGGCCACGGCGCCGACGTCGTCACGCCCGGCGGAGAGCGCGGCAATCTCGGCGCCGGCATCGAAATCAGCCTGCTGGACGCTGACCGACATGTCAGCCTCCGGTTACCGGCGGAAAGAAAGCCACTTCGTCCCCATCCTTGATCGCGGCATCGAAGCCAACCATCTGCTGATTAACTGCAACGCGCAGGTTCTTCGTGCCTGCCAGGGCCGACCAGGGTTCACCGCGTGCGGCAAGGAAATCGCGTAAGCCGGCAACCGTGGCCACCCCGGGCGGTAGCGGCAGGCTTTCCCGCCCGCTGCCCAGCGCCTCGCGCAGGCCGGCAAAAAATAGCACCGTGACGTTCATCAATTAACTATAGCAGTTCCGAAAAAGGCAGGAACCGCACCATATCACCGGAGCGGATGGCGTGGCGCGGCGGGTTGTCGATCAGGCCGTCGGCCCAGGTGCAGGAGGTCAGCACGCCGGAACTCTGGTTGGCAAACAGGTCCAACCCACCGGTTTCGTTGATCCGTGCGCGCAGGAATTCGCGACGCGGATCGCCCTTGAAATCGAAGTCGGCCTGCATCCCGCGCGCGCGCGGCCGCAATTCGGACGCGCCCTGGCACTTGAGTATGAAAGGCCGCACCAGCATCAGGAAGGTGACGAAGCTCGACACCGGATTTCCAGGCAAGCCAATGAAGGCGGCCTGCCCCTCGCCGCCGGGGCGGCGCACGCTGCCGAAGGCCAGCGGCTTGCCCGGCTTGATGGCGATCTTCCACAAGTCGAGCGAACCCTCAGCTTCGACCGCGGGCTTGACGTGGTCCTCCTCACCGACCGAGACGCCGCCGCTGGTCAGGATCAGGTCATTGCCGGCCGCTGCTTCGCGTAAGGCCGCGCGCGTCGCCTCGCGCGTATCCGGCACGATGCCGAGGTCGGCCACCTCGCAGCCCAGGCCTTCGAGCAGGGCGCGCAGAGTGTAGCGGTTGGAGTTATAGATGCCGCCAGGCTTGAGCGGCTCGCCCGGCATCGCCAGTTCGTCGCCGGTGGAAAACAGCGCCACGCGCAGCCGGCGGAACACGCTCAACCGCGCCGCGCCCACCGAGGCGGCGACGCCGACATGGGCGGCATCGAGGCGCGTGCCGGCGGCCAGCACTTCGGCCCCGGCGGCGATGTCTTCGCCGCGGCGGCGGATCCATTCGCCCTCGTGCGGCACATGGTTCACGACGATGGAGTCGCCCTCCACCGCGCATAGTTCCTGCATCACCACGGCATCGGCGCCGGCCGGCACCGGTGCGCCGGTGAAGATGCGTGCCGCCGTCCCCGGTGCCAGCCTATGGCCGACACTGCCGGCCGGGATACGCTGGGCCACGGCGAGCCGCGCGCCGGCGGTGCTTACGTCGGCGCAGCGCAGCGCATAACCGTCCATCGAGGTATTGTCCAGCGGCGGCACATCGATCGCGGAACGTAGGCCCTCGGCGAGCACGCGGCCGGCCGCCGCGTAGGTCGCCACGACCTCGGTGGCGGTGACTGGCACCGCACCAGCCAGCAGGCGCGCCAGCGCCTCGTCGTAATCAAGCATCCCGCTCATTGGTGAAACTCCAGGTGTCTGAGGATGAAATCCGCGATCGCATCGCGGTCGTCGAGTTCCAGTATCGGCAGTGACGTGCGCCCGGCCAGGGACGCCGCATCATCGGTGGCGACGGCAACGATTGTCTCGACCCCGGTGCCGGCGATCAGCGGCTTGCCCACCGAGGGCCGATGCACTTCCAGCTTGGGGATGGGCGTTTCCTTGAAGCCTTCCACCAGCACCAGGTCGCAGTCGGAAAAGCGCGCGATCTGCTCTTCCAGCGAAGGCTCGGGGGCGCCGCGCAGTTCGTGCATCAAGACCCAGCGCTGGTCGGAAATCAGCAGCACCTCCGAGCATCCGGCCTCGCGCAGGCGATAGGAATCCTTGCCCGGATGGTCGATGTCGAAGCGATGGTGGGCATGCTTGATCAGCGAAACGCGCAGGCCCGCCGCCGTCAGGCGCGGAATCAGCGCTTCCAGCAGCGTGGTCTTGCCCGAGCCGGACCAGCCGGCGAGGCCAAATACCTTCATGAGCACGTCCCCCCGCCCCCTCGCCGAGCGAGGGGGTGACACCGGTTCGCCGCTGCGCGGCTCCGCATTCTGGCAGGCGCCGCCCCGGGGACGGCCCGGCGGGCGGCGCTCACTCGGCGACCTCCGGTGACGGTACCGTCAGCACCGGCGCGAAGCCGCCGCCGGGCGTGCGGAAGTTCGTCGTCTGCCCCTGCCACAGGCGTGCCGCGATCAACTGCACGTGGCCGGCATAGACATAGTTGCGCAAGTCGAGCTTGAGTTCCACCGGCACCTCGCCCAGTTTCAGCGTGCGCGACGAGGGCGGCACCAGGGCCTGGGCGATGTAATTGCCGGCCAGGATCTCCTCGAACACACGCTTGGTCATCTTGTCGCCCCGATAGGCCGCCTTCGATCCGTAACCGGCCGCCGGCTTGAAGAACAACTGTTTGCGCCGCGCCCAGAGGTCGTCGGCCAGGTCGGGCCTGACCAGTTCGGTGCGCGGGATCTTGGCGGCGAGGATGGCCCGCGTTTCCGCATCCACGCCCCAAGCTGAGAGCAACGCCTCGTCGCACAGCGCGACCAGGTTGCGCTTGTCGGCATACAGCGCATGGGCTTGCGGCTGCGGCGTCAGCAGGGCCGCGTCGGCCAGCCAGGCGTCACGCAGCACGGCATTGGCCGGCGCATCGAGGCTGAAATCGGTAAGCCGGTTGTACACCAGGTCGATGCGCAGGCCGCCATGCCACAGCGCGCCATCACGAAACTCAAGTTCGCCCGGATCGCAGATCACGGCGCGTATCCCGGCCTGTTCGAACAGGCGCTGGAACAGGACGAATTCGGGATACAGGTATTGCGTGCGCGGTGCCTCGTCGACGATGGCCACGCTGCGCAAGGGGGCGCAGTTTCCGGTGGCATCGGCAAAGGCACGCCACTCGGCGCGGAACATGTCGAGGAACAGGTGCTCCGGGGTTTCGCCCCCGAGATCACCGGGCAACAGCGTCTCGACGTCGTCGCAGCATGCCTTCTGGGCCCGCGCCAGGACCGCGTTGAGCAGCCCGCCGCCGGCGTTGGTGTTGATCTCGATCAGCTGTGGCCCCGCTTCACCGAGGTGGAAATCGTAGCCGAGGAATACGCCGCGCGCCGCCGTAGCATGGCGTGCGGAATCTGCCGCCCAGCCCAGCACGTGCTCCCGGTAGGCCGGCAGCGCCACCACGCGCTCGACGGCCGCCACCAGGCGCGCCATGCGCGCCACATGCTCGGCGCCGACGAATGCCACCGAAGACGAGAACAGGTGCGGGCGCCCTTCCATCACCTCGGCGTGGAAGCCGGGGCTGACCCGTTCCAGCTCGGCTTCCAGGCGCCCGCTGTCGAGCGAGACGCAATGGCAATCGGCGTTCAGGCGTTCGGCGAGTTGGATGCTGTGGCTCATGCGCCCGATTTTACCGGCTCGCCAAAGAAGGCCTCGACCTCGGCGATCTCGCGCGTGCGCCGCATCGGCGGCAGCGAGCGCCAGATCGCCTTGCCATAGGGCTTGCCGGTCAGGCGCGGGTCGCAGATCATCAGCACGCCGCGATCCGACTCGTCGCGGATCAGGCGTCCCGAGCCCTGCTTCATGTTGATCACCGCCCGCGGCAACTGGTATTCGAGGAAGGGGTTGCGCCCCGCCGCACGCAGCTTGTCGATGCGCGCCGCCAGCACGGGGTCGTCGGGCGGCGCGAAGGGCAGCTTGTCGATCACCACCAGCGAGAGCGCCTCGCCGCGCACGTCCACGCCTTCCCAGAAACTCTGGCTGGCGACCAGGATCGCGTTGCCGAGGAAGCGGAAACGTTCCAGCAGCTCCGAGCGCGAACCCTCGCCCTGCATCAGCAGCGGCAGGTCGAGGCCCTCGGCGGCCAGCTTGTCCTGCAGCAGTTCGCGGATGCGGCGCATGGCGCGCAGCGAG
Source organism: uncultured beta proteobacterium (assembly GCA_903908065.1). GTDB lineage: Bacteria > Pseudomonadota > Gammaproteobacteria > Burkholderiales > Rhodocyclaceae > Sulfuritalea. The sequence goes on from CAIVQO010000048.1 coordinate 45,527, forward strand.
GTACACAGCACGAACGCCCGCCCGCCCGAAGCGCGGATCGCCGGCCAGGCGGCTTCCGCCACTGCCTCCTGGTAGAGCGGGCTGTTGGGATCGGGCATGTGGGTTGGTGCGTAGAGCAGCGCATTGCGCTCGTAGTCGAAGGGGCTGCCCCAGATCGCGGTCGCCGCCTCGGTGAGCCCCAGTTCGCCGCAGTAGTGCGAAAAATTGCTGCCCACCGCCAGCGTGGCCGAAGCAAAGATCCAGGCGCGCGGATGGCCCTCCATCTGGCGCTGGAAAATCGGCGCGATATCGAGCGGCGTCAGGTTGAGCGACATGGCCTGCGAATAGACCTCGACCCACTTCACGACCTCATCGGCCAGTTCCTCCCCGGCGGCGGCTTGCGGATCGACACCGACGCCGCGCCAGCGCTTGAGTGCTGCTGCCAGCTCGTGGCTGCGGCGCAGGCAGTTCGCCAGGCCTTCGCCGCGCTCGGCCTGGCTGTCGAGATGACGGATCGATTCAGCAATCGCCCCGACCAGGCCGTGCAGCGCATCCTCGAAACCCGCTTCGGCTTCGATGCGCCCCGCGGGCAGGCGCAGGTTTTCGCCCTTCACCGCCAGGCGCAGGTCGCGCGCCGCCTTCTCCAGCGCACTGGCCGCCTCCTGCAAGGGCGCATAGTCCTTGGCGGCGATGATGCCTTCGTTGCGCGTATCCCGCGCCAGTTCGATGATCTGGGTGGTAGACAGGCTTTCGCCGAAGAACAGGCCGGCCACTTCCGGCAACTGGTGCGCCTCGTCGAAGATCACGGTGTTGCAGGCGGGCAGCAACTCGCCCATGCCTTCGTCCTTGAGCATGACGTCGGCAAAGAACAGGTGGTGATTGACCACCACTACGTCGGCGGTCAGGGCATCCTGCCGCGCCGCCAGCACGAAGCAGCCCTTCTGGTGCGGGCATTCCTGGCCGAGGCAGTTTTCGCGCGTCGAGGTCGCCACCGCCCACGCGCCGGAATCTTCCGGCACGTCGATGCACTCGGCACGGTCCCCGGTTCGGGTCCGCTCGGCGAAGCGCACGATCTTGCGCAGGTGCGCCGCTTCCTCGCGCGTCGCCAGCCGTGCCGCCGACAGGGCGCGCTCCAGATGGTAGGGGCAGACATAGTTGGCCCGCCCCTTGAGCAAGGCAATCGAGGCGCCGACACCCAGCGCATCGCGCACGGTCGGCAGGTCGCGATTGAACAACTGGTCCTGCAGGGTCTTGGTGCCGGTGGAGACGATCACCTTGCCGCCGGAAAGCAGCGCCGGAACCAGATAGGCGAAAGTCTTGCCGGTGCCGGTGCCGGCCTCGGCCACCAGTGCCTGGTTGTTGGCGATCGCCTCGGCAATGCGCTGCGCCATTTCCACCTGCTGCGGCCGCGCGCGGAAGGCGGGAACGGCGGCGGCGAGCGGCCCTTCGGGGGCAAAGATTCTGTCGAGATCAGGCATGGCGGGCGCGGCATGGTAGCACGCGCCACGCGCCGGGCCGAGCAGGAGTCGGCGCCGGCGATACGGCGATTTGCGGCAGGCGGACGGTAGAATCGGAACACTCCGACAACCAGCCTTCCATGACTTCGCCCAAGATCCTCCTGCTGCGCGCCTGGACCCGGCTCAACAGTTTTTTCGGTAAGGGCCTGGTGCTTTCGATCGGTTCGATCGTCCTGATCGGCGTGACGGCGGCGCTGGCGGCCTTCCTCTTCCTCAACACCGCCGCACCACGCACGCTGACCATCAGCGCCGGCCCCGCCGGCAGCTCCTTCCAGCGCACCGCCGAGCGTTACCAGAAGATCCTCGAGCGCGATGGCGTGAGCCTGAAGATCCTGCCGTCCGACGGTTCGGGGGAAAACCTTAAGCGCCTCGCCGACCCGAAGCAGCACGTCGATGTCGGCTTCGTCCTGGGCGGCGCGGCGGGCGACAAATCCTACGATGCGCTGATGTCGCTGGGCAGCATCGCCTATCAGCCGCTGACCGTCTTTTATCGCGGCGAGAAGCGCGAACTGCTGTCGGCCTTCAAGGGCAAGCGCATCAACATCGGCCCGGCGGGCAGCGGCACCCACGACCTGGCCCTGGCGCTGCTCAAGCTGAATGGCATCGTACCCGGCGCCGACACGGTGATCGACATGACCGACCTCGACGACCCGGCCAAGGCGCTGGCGGAAAATCGCGTCGATGTGGTGTTTCTCATGGGCGACTCGACCGACCGCACGGTGATCCGCAAGCTGATGCGCGACGGCGGGGTGCAGCTCTTCAGCTTCGCCCAGTCCGATGCCTATGTGCGCCGCATCCACACACTGAACAAGCTGCACCTGCCGCGCGGCAGCCTCGATTTCGGCAACGACCTGCCGCCGGACGACATCTACCTGATCGGACCGACGGTGCAACTGGTGGCGCGCGAGTCGCTGCATCCTGCGCTTTCCGACCTGCTGCTGGAAGCGGCGCGCGAGATCCATGGCCGCCCCGGGCTCTACCGCAAGCAGGGCGAATTCCCCGCCGCACGCGAAGGCGAGTTTCGCCTGAGCCCCGACGCCCAGCGTTACTACAGCACCGGCAAGACCTTCCTTTACCGCACATTCCCCTTCTGGCTGGCGACGCTGATCGCCCGTGTGCTGGCCTTCCTGGTGCCCATCGTGCTGTTGCTGCTGCCGGCGCTGAAGTTTGCGCCGATAATCTACCGCTGGCGCATCGAGTCGCGCATCTACCGCTGGTACCAGGTCCTGCTGGAACTCGAGCGCGAAGCCTACAAGCCGGAGGTTGACGCCGCGCGCCGCGCCGAACTGCTGCGCCAGCTCGACCACATCGAATCAGCGGTGAATCGCATCATCATTCCGGCATCCTTCGGCGACCTGTTTTACGGCCTGCGCGGCCACATCGGTTTCGTGCGGCGCAACCTGAACGAAGGCGTCACCAGCCCCTGAAACAAAAACGGCACGGGGTGGACCGCGCCGCTTTCCCTTGCCAGACGAATCAGCGCGTCATGAAGCCACGGATCGCATCGCCGGCCTTGGCCACGTTGAGCACCCCGTCAAGGTGGCCGCCGTCGCCCTCGATGACGAAGACCTCGGCCTTGCCGCCCTGGGCGATGAACTTTTCCGCTGCCTTCTTCGAGAACTCGGGCGGGAAGATCAGGTCGGAGGCCGCCGGCACGAAGAGGATGCGGGCCTTGATCTTCCCGACTTCGCTTTCGACGTTGTAGAGCTGGTTGGCCTTGGCCATGTAGATCTTGTTGTTGGCGTCCGTGGTCTTGGCGCGGGCGACGCCGGCCTTCTGCAAGGTATCTTCGATCAGGAAGACGTTGGTACGCTCGTCACCCGGATTCTTCGCCGGATCGGCCAGCTTGTAGCCGAAGCTTTTCTCGGCCCAGCCCCAGTGGCGCGCAGTCAGGGTGACCAGCTTCAGTGCCTGGGCCACGCCGTCAAGCGGCTCCTCCTTGCCGTAGTAGTCGCCGTTGTTCCACTTCGGGTCGAGCTTGATCGGCAGCACCCAGGCGTCGAGCAGGCCGATGACCCAGGGCGAGATCGAGAATCCAGGCCCGATGACGTGGATCACGCGCTCGACGTAGTCGGGATAATTGACTGCCCACTCCATGGCCTGGACCGATCCGCCCGAGGCACCCGCCACGGCCTGCAGCTTCTTCACGCCCAGGCTGTCGAGCAAGGCCTTGTGCACGCGCACCGAGTCGCGCATCGAAACGACCGGGAAAGACAGGCCGTAGGGCTTGCCGGTGGCCGGGTTGATCGACGAGGGCCCGGTGGTGGTGACGTTGGGGTCCTTGGTGTTGAGGTTGGCCAGCGTGTCGGCAGAAACGACGAAATACTTGTCGGTATCGATCGGCTTGCCCGGTCCGATGATCGAGTTCCAGTAACCCGGGGCGGCGTCACTCTCTTTGTACTTGCCGGCGGCATGCGAGGTGCCGGAATAAAAATGGGAGATGAAAACGGCATTGTCGCCGGCGGCATTCAGGGTGCCGTAGGTCTCGTAGCCGAACCGTACCTGGGCGATCGGCTTGCCGCCCGCCGTGGTGTAGGACGGCAGGCTGAAGACTTTCTTTTCCACCGGTTTGTCGTAGGCGCCCGCCGTTCCGGCAATGGCCAGCAGGGCGGCAGCAATCAGGTTGGACAGCAGCGGCAGGTGCATCGGGGTTCTCCTTGGGGTGGGTTGGGGCTTATTTTTGCAACGCGGGTGTCGCGCTGGCGTTTGCCGTCTGGTACTGCCGTATCCAGTCGGCGATCTTCTGCGTCACCGAGGCCTCGATGCCGAGGAACTGGTGGTGGCCGGAATGACAGGGATTACCATGGCGATCCCCGCCGTCGACGGTAATCAGTTCGACCCGCTTCGCCTTCTTCATGGCCGCCATCACGCCCGGAATCGCATCATAGGGTGTGACCATGCAGCCGTCGTCCTTGTGGTGCACGAACAGCACGGGCTGAGTGATTTCATCGAGCATGGCCAGGGTCACCGGATGAGCGGCCGCCACAGGCTGGCGAGTGGTCGACGCGGTCAGCACGACACCATCCGGGCCGCGCTCGCCCAGCATCGCCGCCGCCGTGGCCGCCGAGAGCGAACCGTTGCTGGTGCCCACGGTCCACACCGGCAGCTTTTCGCGCTGGCGCAGAAAGGCGATTACCGCGGCGGCATCCTCCGCGTGTTCGCGGGTATGGCGAAATTCGTCGAGTACCCGCCGGTCGGACGGCACGTCGACAATGGCCACGCTGATCCCGTTGTCGTTGAAACGGCGGGCGCCGCCGGAAAGGAAGTTCTCGTTGCGGATCGAGCCATTGGGAAAGATGCCGATGGCGCCGCCGCCGCCCTGGAACAGCACCGCGCTGGCAAAAGCGCCAGGCGCTTTGGAATAGACGAAGCGAAGCGTCACCTCGGGGCGGGTCTTGAGTTCATGGACCTCGATCTGCGCCATTGCCAAGGCGGGCATCAATCCGATGATGCCGAGAATGGACCTCATTCATTCCTCCTGTGTTTTGTGGATCGCAGCTTAATCCAGGGCCTCGATCCGCAGCAAGAGTCGGCGCTGGCCAGACGCCGCTTGCGACGAATAGCGGACGATGCCACTGCCGGACGCCGACTGTTCCGTGCCGCTGCCGCCGAGTTCCATCCATTCGCCGAGGCGGCCGCTGACCGTGGTGACCAGGCGCTGGCTATTCACCGAGCCCGGCAGCGGCCCGGGCGTGTCGTCGCGCGGACTGATCTCGACCGTCACCCGATCACCGGCCAGGCGCGGCAGGGCAACGAAGCCGGTGCCGAGGTCGCGCTGCACCAGGGTTTCCGACAGGATGGCGCCGCCGGGGCCGATCACCAGTTGCCGCATGGGCAGGAAATAGCTCTGGCCAACCATGATCGCGGCGCGGCCGCCATCGATGGTCTGCACCTGTTGCGTCACGTTGCGCCGGCTCTGGCTATCGGCTTGGTACAGGTGGCCGCGACCGGAGATCGCCGCACCGCCGGCGCCGACTTCCACGCGTGCCACAGCACCGGCGCCGCCGGCCGCACTACTGTCGCTGCCCTCCTGGCGCAGGCTGATCATCAGGCGACGCTGTGGCGTATCCAGCGCCGCGATCAACTGGCGCAGTTCGGCCTGGTTGCGCGGCGAGGCGCGCAGGAACAGCTTGTCGCCCATGCCATTGACCGCGCCGCCCGGTTCGACGAAGGGCAGCAGCTGCGGTAGCAGCGCCTCGGCCTGACGATGCCTCAGCGTAACGATTTCCAGCGCCTGGCCCCAGCCGAGGCTGCTGACGAAAAACAAGGCGACAAAGAGCCGTTTCATAACTCCACCCCTGACTCTATACTCCGCCTTCCATCGAAAGGAGGAAATCCGCATATGAAGATCGAAACCATCGCCGTACACGGCGGCTACAGCCCGGACCCCACCACCAAGGCGGTTGCGGTGCCCATCTACCAGACCACATCCTACGCCTTCGACAACACCCAGCACGGTGCCGACCTGTTCGACCTCAAGGTCGCCGGCAACATCTACACGCGCATCATGAACCCGACCACCGACGTGCTGGAAAAGCGCATGGCCGAGCTCGAAGGCGGCATCGCAGCGCTGGGCGTGGCCTCGGGCATGGCGGCGATCACCTACGCGATCCAGACCATCGCCGAAGCCGGCGACAACATCGTCTCGGTCGGCACGCTCTACGGCGGCACCTACAACCTCTTTGCCCACACCCTGCCGCAGTACGGCATCGAGGTGCGTTTCGCCGACTACCGCAACCCGGAAAGCTTCAAGCCGCTGATCGACGGCCGCACCAAGGCGGTGTTCTGCGAATCCATCGGCAACCCGCTGGGCAATGTGGTCGACCTGGCCGCCCTGGCCAAGATCGCCCATGACGCCGGCGTGCCGCTGATCGTGGACAACACCGTGCCGACGCCCTACCTCTGCCGCCCCTTCGAGCACGGCGCCGACATCGTGGTGCATGCGCTGACCAAATACCTCGGCGGCCATGGCAACAGCATCGGTGGCGTCATCGTCGATTCCGGCAAATTCCCCTGGGCGCAGCACAAGGAACGCTTCAAGCGCCTCAACACACCCGACGTCTCCTACCACGGCGTGGTCTACACCGAGGCGCTGGGCCCTGCCGCCTACATCGGCCGTGCGCGCGTGGTGCCGCTGCGCAACACCGGCTCGGCGATCTCGCCCTTCAATTCCTTCCTGATCCTGCAGGGCATCGAGACCCTGGCCCTGCGGATGGACCGCATCTGCAAAAACACGCTGGCGGTGGCCAATTACCTCAAGGGCCATGCCAAGGTCGGCTGGGTGAATTACGCCGGCCTGCCCGACCATGCCGACCACGCGCTGGTGCAGAAGTACTGCGGCGGCCGCGCCTCGGGCATCCTCTCTTTTGGTGTGAAGGGTGGAGCCGCTGCAGGCGCCCGTTTCCAGGATGCGCTGAAGCTGGTGACACGCCTGGTCAATATCGGCGATGCCAAGAGCCTGGCCTGCCACCCCGCAAGCACCACGCACCGCCAGCTTTCACCGGAAGAGATGAAGAAAGCCGGCGTCTCGGAAGACATGGTGCGCCTCTCGATCGGCATCGAGCACATCGACGACATCAAGGCCGACCTGGAGCAGGCGCTGGCCGCGGTCTGAGCATTCACACCGGAAAGACAACGGCCGCCGGATTACCGGCGGCCGTTTTTTTGGCGCCTTAATTGGCCGCCGCCTTTTCCTTCCGCGCCACCTTCTTGTCGGCGTGAAGCTTTTTGTGGTCCGACTTGAGTTTCTCTCGGTCGGCCTTGACGTTGGCACGATCGGCCGCAAGCTTCTCCTTGTCGGCCTTCAAGGCATCCTTGTTGCCTGCTGCCTTGTCAGCCTTCAACTTGTCCTTATCGGCCTTCAACGTCGCCTTGTCGGCCTGCAGCTTTTCCTTGTCCTGCTTGATCTGGGCCTTGTCGGCCGCGACAGTCGTGTTGGCGGCGGGTGCGCCCTGCGCCTGGGCGTTGAAAGCAACGCCGGCAAACAACGCAGCGGCGAGGGCAAGTTGCTTGGCATTCATTTTTGTCTCCTTGGTTAATGAGGACCACGCTTGGCCCGTAGACCAACAACGCTCTGCGCTGAGCCGGCGCTGACACCCAACTGTAAGCATCTGTATCAGGTGATCACGGTCGGCCGTTCGCGCCCGCTCATGGCCTTGAGTCCGGAAATCCGGTCGGCGATGGCGATCAGGTCTTCCAGCAGCAGTTGCGCGTCGCCCCCCTGGCGCGCCGGGTCGGCCTCGAAGGCTTCGAGGTAAAGCCGCAGCGTGGCACCCTCGGTGCCGGTGCCGGAAAGGCGGAAGACGATGCGCGAACCATCGGTGAACACGATACGCAGTCCCTGGCCCGTCGACACCGAACCGTCGATCGGGTCGGTGTAGGCGAAGTCGTCGCAGAACTTCACCGTGTAGCCGCCAAAGGCCTGGCCCGGCAGGGTGGCGGACGCCGCCCGCACCCGGCCTATGATGGCATTGGCGACATCCGTGGGCAGGTTCTCGTAGTCGTGGCGCGAATACACGTTGCGCCCGAATTCGGCCCAGTGCGCCTGCACCACCTGCTCCACCGACTGCCGACGTTTGGCGATGATGTTGAGCCAGAACAGCACGGCCCAGAGGCCGTCCTTCTCACGCACATGGTCGGAGCCGGTGCCGAAGCTCTCCTCGCCGCACAGGGTCACCTTGCCGGCATCCATCAGGTTGCCGAAGAACTTCCAGCCCGTCGGCGTCTCGTAGCAGGGCAGGCCGAGCTTTTGCGCCACGCGGTCGGCGGCGGCGCTGGTCGGCATCGAGCGCGCGATGCCGGCGATGCCCTGCGCGTAGCCCGGCGCCAGCGTGGCATTGGCGGCGATCACCGCCAGGCTGTCGGACGGGGTGACGAAGAAGCCGCGACCGAGGATCATGTTGCGGTCGCCGTCGCCATCGGAGGCGGCACCGAGGTCGGGCGCGTCCAGGTCGTACATCTTCTCCACCAACTCGTGGGCGTAGGTCAGGTTGGGATCGGGATGTCCGGCGCCGAAGTCCGGCAGCGGCACACCGTTGATCACGCTGCCGGCTGCCGCTCCCAGCCGGCCCTCGATGATCTCTTTGGCATAGGGACCGGTCACCGCGTGCATGGCATCGAAGCAGATCGCGAAGTCACCGGCGAACAGTTCGCGGATCGCGGCGAAGTCGAACAGCGACTCCATCAGCTCGGCATAGTCGGCCACCGGATCGATGACCTCGACCGCCATGTCGCCGACGGCCTGCCGGCCAGGTCGGTCAAGGTCGACATCCGGCGCATCGACGATGCGATAGCTGTTCAGCCGCTTGCTGCAATTAAAAATGGCATCGGTAATCTTTTCCGGCGCGGGACCGCCGTTGGCGGTGTTGTACTTGATGCCGAAGTCGCCCTCGGGCCCGCCGGGATTGTGGCTTGCGGAAAGGATCAGTCCGCCGAAGGTCTGGTACTTGCGGATCACGCAGGACGCGGCCGGAGTGGACAGGATGCCGCCCTGCCCCACCAGTACGCGACCGAAACCATTCGCCGCGGCCATGCGCAGGATCACCTGGATCGCCTCGCGATTCAGGTAGCGGCCATCGCCGCCGAGGGTCAGCGTGGCGCCCGCCGGTGCCGCCACGGTGTCGAACACCGCCTGGACGAAATTCTCCAGGTAGTTGGGCGTCTGGAATACGGCGACCTTCTTGCGCAGACCCGAGGTGCCGGGTTTCTGGTCGGCGAAGGGCGTGGTGTTTACGGTCCGGATGTTCATTGTTTTCCTCCCTTTTTCTTGGCAGCAGCGGCTTCCATGGCCAGCGTCTCCAGCCCCCGCGTTACGGCAGAGCGCAGGCGCTCCACGGTCGCCTCCACCGGCGCCCGGGCGGAAATTTCCAGCCCGAGTTCGCGCGCGATGCGGTTGATGCGCGTCGGGTCCAGCGGCAGGCCGCCGGCATCGATGGCGTCGATGACGTCCTTCCCCGCTTGCAATTCCGGCGGCAGCCTGGGCTTGCGCCGCAGCCAGGCTTTCAGTGTCCGCAGCAGGCGCGCGGCAGGCATTGTGCGGCCCCTAGAGCCACTTCTGCAGCGGATAGCCACCCAGCAGCGGCCGTTGCAGCGCCGCCGCCGCGATCTGGCGGCCCCACTTGAATTCCTTGAACAGCACGATGAAGTTCCACATGTCGCGCAACACCAGCTTGCGCTCGCGCCAGGAGAGCTTCATCAAGGCCTCGGGGAAGTCGGCTTCATGCGGGCGGTCGAAGGCGATCTTGAGCGGGTTCCACTGGTCGCTGCAGCGGCGCACTTCCGAGGCGATCATCTTGCGGTAGATCTCCTGCACCGGTCGGTTGCGCCGCTGCGCCTCGACAATGGCCTCGCCGGAGATCGCCCCCGAATGCAGGGCGCAACTCATGCCCTCGCCGATCATGTTGAGGAAGCCGGCCGCCTGCCCGGTCACCAATACGTTGCCCTTGCCGAAGATGTAGCGGTTGATCAGCGAGGGGCCGAAGTTCTCGGCGCAGCCTTCGTGGTCGTCGTCCGCCGGCTTGAGCTGCACGCCGTGCTTGTCGCGCAGGTAGGCCTCGACCACCTGGTGCTTCCGCGCAAAATTGTCGCCACGCTTGAAACCGACGCCGACGATCTGCCGCCCGTCGCGCGCGTGGCTCCAGGTGTAATGGCCAAGGCCGGGGTGGAACCAGAAATGGAAGTACTCGGGCGAAAGCGGGCAGTCGATGATCTCGTGGAATTTCTGGCCGACGAAGAACCAGGGGATCTGCTTGGTGTAATCCGGATAGACGGCGCGCACCACCAGCGAACTCGGACCATCGGCGCCGATCACCTGGCGCGCGCGGTACTCGATCGGCTCGCCATTTCGCACCGCGCGTACCAGCACATGGTCGCCCTTGTCCTCCAGCCCGGCGAAGGAGGTGCGGTCATGGGCCTCGGCGCCGCTGCGCTGGATCGCCCAGTAGTCGGAATACTTGCGATGCAGGTGCGGCGTGGTGCCATGGAAGAAGTCCATCGGCATTTCGACGCGGCAGGGGAAATGGAAGGTGACGCCACGGCAGGAGGTCGGCTCGTGCAGCACTTCGCGCGGCAGGGGACCGAAATTCTCGAGCAGGAAGCGATGGCCGCGCGGCGATAGGATGCCGGAACAGATCTTGTGGCGCGGCAGCTCCTTGCGCTCGAGGATCACGGTTTCCAGTCCCGCATCCACGGTGCGCTTGGCGGCGGCAGCGGCGGCGAGGCTGGCACCGACGATCAGGACATCGACATCACGCATTTCGGCAATCCTCGTTCAGGCGTCGGCGAGTTCGGCCAAGTGCAGCACCGGCACCCCGGCCACGCGGCGAAGCAGATCACGCTCGGCCGGGTTTTCGACCAGGACTCGTGCCGGCTGGCGCCCGTGGAGCATCCAGCCGGCCTGCGCCAGGTCCTCGGCCGACGGCCCCATGCGCAGGCCGGGATAGCCGCTGGCGCGTGGCGGCACCGCAATGCGTTGCAGGTCGAGGTTGATGGCGCAGCCGGTCTCCTTGCGCAACGCATCGTAATGGGCGACGAGGCGAGGCTGGTCGGCATGGTAGGCACGCGCCTCGATCACATAAAAGTCGGCGCTGGCGATACGGCGACGAATCGCCGGCAGATTGCCCAGGACCTGGCCCAGGCCTTGCAGTCTGGCGCCGGGCAATTCCCGACGCAACCAGCGCAACAACAGCCCGTCGCCGACCACCAGGCTGCGTCCTTCCAGGCCGGCGAGGAAACGCCGTTTGCGCACCGGATCGATGTCGCCGCCGATTTCCAGCGCCACCGCAAGGTCTGCGCCGTCGTCCTGCGCAGCCCGCAGGCCAAGCAGGGCCTCGACGCGCGCCAGCAGGCCGGCATCGGCATGCAAGGCGGCCCCCGGCAGCAGCAGCGCCCCGGCCGGCGCGGCGCTCGCATCGGCCGCCGCTTGCTGGTAGCCGACCTGCAGCACCGCCAGATCCGGCGGCAGTTCGAGTTCGCGGCGCAGGTCGACGATCATGTCCGTCAGCGCGATGTCTTCCGGACAGACCGGATCGCAGGCGCCGCACAGGGTGCAGGCATCCAGCACCTCGGCCAGTTCGGCCGCCTCGGCGCCGTTTTGGCGCGCCTTGGCAATGCCTTCCGGGCTGTAGCGCGGGTCGCGCCGCGCACGCCACATCGGGCACACCAGGCGGCACAGGCTGCAACCGCTGCACGCGGGGTACTCGCGGGGATGTGCGCTCGAATACATCAGAAGATCACGTCGCGGTTGAGGATCATCGCCGGGTCGGCCTTGCGTTTCATCGCCAGGTGGCGGTCCACCAGCGCATCGCCGAAGACGCGGCGGATGTAACCCTTCATCATGCCGCCGAAGCGGTAATAGCTCGCACCCATGTCCACGCCGATGTCGTAGATGGCATTCTTGAAGGACTGGAAGTGGTCGCGGCTGTACACCTCGCCCTCGATCATCGGCTCGAACTCGCAGCCGTAGGCCCAGCCCTCGGCGCCAGGCGGGATGCAGCTCATTTCGTAATGCGCCGCGTGGTCGGCGCGCAGCTTGATGCCGACGCAGTAGAGCGTGTAGTGGCGGAAATATTTGCGGCACACCGCATTGCCGCGCTCGACCGCCTCGACGAACTTGTCCGCCGTGGTGGCGAGGTCGGGAATCACCATGTTGCGCGAGCCCCAGTGCTTCCACACCGCGCGCGAGAAGACCACGGTGCGGTCGTCCATGCGCCCGTCGCGATGGAACTCGGGTCGGCGGAACTCGGGGAACACCGCCTGCTTGCGTTTCAGCAGGTAGAGCGCCTCGCCCAGCCGCCAGGGTCGGCGCGCATAGTGGCCGACCATGCACAGGGCGAAGCCGAATTCGCCGTGGCCACGCAGTTGCTTTTCCCAGTTCGCCTTGAAGGCCGCCTCGCGCTCGGCGGAATCAAAGGCCACCAGCAGGTTCACGGCGCAGTCCATGATGGTCAGGATGCCCGAGTAGTCGCTGGCGTCGTTACGGTCCAGCAGCTGCAAATCATCGATCGCCTCACGCAGCGTCGAGTAGTAGTAGTAATGCATGGAGAGCGGCGTGTAGGGCCGGATCTTCAGCGTCGCCTCGGTGATCACGCCGAACTGGCCGTAGCCGAGGATCACGCGCTGGAAGAGCTCCGCGTTCTCGCTGTCGGAACATTCGACGATCTCGCCGGTGGGCGTCACCACCTGCAGCGCAATCGCCTGGTCGGCGCTGCAACCCAAGCGCGCCGAATTCACGTCGATGCCGCCAACACCCAGGGTGCCGCCGACGGACGAGGTCATGTTGAGCGGCGCGGAGAGGTAATCGAGGCCCTCGCGGCGCAGTTCTTCCGCCAGGCCATGCCAATAGATGCCCGCCTCGGTACGTACCGTCATGGCCGCGCGATCGATCGTCAGCACCCGGCTCATGCCGGTCATGTCGAGCAGCACGCCGCCGTAGGCCACGGATTCGCCCTCGGTGGTCAGCCCGCCGCCGCGTGCCGTGACCGGTACCCGGTGGGCCTGCGCCGCCCTGAGCAAGACGGCGACCTGGGCCGCGCTGCGCGCCACCACCACGCCATGCGGCATGCCGTAGGCCGTGCCACCGGCATCGGTGGCGAAGATGCCCCGTGCCGAGGCGCTTTCGGCGACGTCGACACCCGCCGTGCGCAATTCGGCGACAAAGCCCGGCCAGCCCTCGCCGTTCCAGCGCGCGGGATTGGTCTGCTGACGGACGATGCCCTGCAGGGCGTCAGGCGCCACCGGGCAGGGGCCGACGGTGCCGGGTTCGACGAGTGGAATGTCCAAGGGAAGCGATCCAAACCAAAATCAGCGGGAATGATAACCCGCGCCACGCAGCAAGGCTTTCACGCAACAAAAAAGCGCCCCGAAGAGCGCTTTTTCATTCTTATGCGTGGCGGAGTGGACGGGACTCTCCGACAAGTCACCTCCGAACCCTTACTACTGCGTATATAAAGGCCTCCAAGGGTATCGCGTGTGGTAAAAGCGTGTGGTAAATTGGGTTCCTGCCTAAGCCACTTTACCCCTCATCATGTCCCATTTAGAACGCAGACGGAACCTTTGGTACGCCCGCCTGACCGTCCCCGTTGATGCCCGGGGCAAGCTGGGGAAATTCCGATTCTTCCAATCCTTGGGCACCCCCGACAAAGCGGAGGCGAAAATTCTGGCTGCCCCTCTGGTCGCCAAGTGGAAGGCCACCATCAGGCAAGCACGGGGGGTATCGAACGCCCTCCACGATGAGGCCCAGCGGTGGCGACAAGCCCTCAAGGAACAAGCCACGACAGACCGGCAGATGGGCGACGAGGATGGCATGGGCACATTGGAGCTACATGAACATCTTCAAAACCGTGAGGAACACATCCGCAGAACGAAGGGGCCTGAAGTTGCCGATACCTTTGGTGGACTCGTTGAGGGCAAGCTGACTCCAACAGATAGCCATCGCGAGGCATGGGAAAGCCAACTTGACGCCACACCCAAGACCAAGGACCAGATGAAGAAGGACTTGCTCATTCTCATCGCCAGGTTCAGCACCCTTGAGGGCATCACCAAGAGTTCGGTAAAGAAATGGGTCGAGGCCATGAAGGCAGAGGGTAAATCTCACGCCACCCTTGATCGCATTTTTGTGGCTGCCCGTAACTACTGGCGCTACCTGCAGGCCCACGATGTGGTCCCCATGGAACTGACGCCATTCAAGGGAGCCCTAGAACTCGGAAAGGCAGCCGACACCAAGGCCAAGAAGAGAGGAAAGTCCGCAAACCTCCCATACGATCCAAAGGAGGTCGTTAGTCTGTACAAGGCAGCTGTAGCCGGCCGGGGAGTTCGCCCCTCTCCTGACCCTGAGTTAGCCGCGTTGATCAAGCTGGGTGCTTACACGGGCGCACGGATCGAAGAACTATGTTCCATCGAGGTATCTCAGATCAAAAAAGGTACCTTCTACATCGAAGATGCAAAGACCCCGGCAGGCGTTCGAGAGGTTCCCATACATAGCAAGCTGGCCGATCTGGTGAATTCGCTCGTGAAGAAAGGCACCCCAGCAGGGGAAACCTCTCGATCCGATCACCATCTGGTGGGACGGGAAGGGGTGGGCATGCGTGGATGGGCATCACAGGATCGCTGCTTATCAGCAGGCAGGCTGGGCCGAACGTGACGTCCCAGTTGAAGCCTTCAGTGGAACCCTTGAGGATGCCATCGCAAGGGCAGCCAAAGGCAATACGCGGGACAAGCTGTCGATGAGCAGCAGGGAGAAAACTGAAACCGCTTGGCGGCTTACCACCACCGAGCCACCCTACTCAAAGGCCACAGTGGTGGATATCTCGGGAGTAAGCGATGGGACGGTTGCTTCGATGCGGAGAGTAAAGGCGATGCTTCTCAAGAAGAACTCCGAGCATGATCTTAGTGACCTCACTTGGAGAAGCGCTCGAATGCTTGCGGAGGGGAAGGCCGACGAAGAAATCAACTGGGAGGAGCAGACTGAAAAGGAGGCCCAAGACCTCGCCAAACTACTTGTGCGGCACCTTGGCAAGCGGGGGTACCAACGTCGTGAAGCCTTTGCGAGAGCCTTGGAGATTTACGACGCTACTCTCCCCGGTTTTCTTCAAGAGCACTGGGAGTTGAACGCACAGGAAGACGAGGGGTAGCGTTCGGGATCAGGCTATGCATCCTTATAGCTATGCAATTGCATACCCGTAGTGCCGCCGACCCGCCCTTCTCCGAAGCAATCGGGGGCTAACAGGGCGGGAAAGGACGCCTTGCGGGAGGCAAACGTGTGGTAAAAACGTGTGGTAAATAAGAAAACCCTGATCTCGCCAACCTATTGAGTTGCTTGAGAAATCAGGGTTTATCGATGCGTGGCGGAGTGGACGGGACTCGAACCCGCGACCCCCGGCGTGACAGGCCGGTATTCTAACCAACTGAACTACCACTCCCCGCTGAAGAGGCGCGCATTCTGCCACAGGGATGCGGTCCGTGCAAGAAATCTTGCGCCTGATCGTCGAAGCGCTTGACTTCACATGCCGGGCAGGCTGCAATTCCGGTCTTTCGCCCACTGTTTCGAGGAAGCCATGAACCTCCAATTCATCAATGCGCCGGACCTGCTTGGCCACTGGATCGCCGGCCAGGCGGATGTCGGCAGCGGCAGCCGTCGCGGCGAGGTTTTCAACCCGGCGCGTGGCCGCGTGGCGCGCCAGGTGGCGCTGGCCGAGCGTGCCGACGTCGACCGTGCCGTGGCCGCGGCGAAGGCGGCCGCAGGCGAATGGGGCAGCGCGGCGCCGCAACGCCGGGCCCGCGTGATGTTCGCCTTCCGCGACCTGGTCGACAAGTACAGCAAGGACATTGCCGCGCTGATCACCGCCGAGCACGGCAAGACCCTGCCCGACGCCTTGGGCGAAGTGCAGCGCGGCCTCGAGGTGATCGAGTTCGCCTGCGGCATCCCGCAGCTGCTCAAGGGCCAGCATTCGCACGGCATCGGCGGCGGTATCGACCACTGGAGCCAGCGCATGCCGCTGGGCGTGGCGGCCGGCATCACGCCCTTCAACTTCCCCTTCATGGTGCCGATGTGGATGGCGCCGATGGCACTGGCCTGCGGCAATACCTTCGTCCTAAAGCCCTCGGAACGCGATTCCTCGCCCTCGCTGCTGGCAGCCGAACTGTTGCGCGAAGCGGGGCTGCCCGCCGGCGCCTTCAACGTCGTGCAGGGCGACAAGGAGGCGGTCGACGCCCTGCTCGAACACCCGGACGTCGATGCCGTGTCCTTCGTCGGTTCGACGCCGATCGCCAAATACATCCAGAGCCACGGCATTGCCCACGGCAAGCGCGTGCAGGCGCTGGGCGGGGCGAAGAACCACATGGTGGTGATGCCGGACGCCGACCTCGACGGCGCCGCCGACGCGCTGATCGGCGCCGCCTACGGTTCGGCCGGCGAACGCTGCATGGCGATCTCGGTGGCCGTCGCGGTCGGCTCATGCGCCGACGAATTGATCGCCAAGGTCGTCGAAC
This sequence comes from uncultured beta proteobacterium, assembly GCA_903908065.1. GTDB lineage: Bacteria > Pseudomonadota > Gammaproteobacteria > Burkholderiales > Rhodocyclaceae > Sulfuritalea. Next base: position 62,008 of record CAIVQO010000048.1, read on the forward strand.
GTGCGAAAAAGCTGAAAGTCGGCGCCGGCGACACGGCGAATGTCGACATGGGGCCGCTGGTGACCGGCATCCACCGCGACAGGGTCGCCGGCTACATCGCCGCCGGCGTGAAGGAAGGCGCAACCCTGGTGCTGGACGGCCGCGAGGGCCTCACCGGAGATCTGGCGCAGGGTTTCTTCATCAACCCGACGCTGTTCGACAAGGTCACGCCGGAGATGAGCATCCATCGCGAGGAGATCTTCGGCCCGGTGCTCTGCGTGGTGCGCGTGCCCACCTTCGCTGCCGCCGTCGAACTCGTCAACCGCCACAGCTTCGCCAATGGCGTCGCCTGCTTCACGCGCGACGGCGGCACGGCGCAGGCCTTCGTGCAGAAGATCGAGGTCGGCATGGTCGGCATCAACGTGCCGATTCCGGTGCCCATGGCCTGGCATTCCTTCGGCGGCTGGAAGGCCAGCCTGTTCGGCGACCACCACATCTACGGCGAGGAAGGCGTCCGCTTCTACACCCGTTACAAGGCCATCATGCAGCGCTGGCCGGGGTCGGAATCGAAGGGGCCCGAGTTCGTGATGCCGGTGAACAAGTGAAGGATTTTGGCGAGTTCGACTACATCATCGCCGGCGGCGGCACCGCCGGCTGCACCCTGGCCAACCGCCTTTCCGCCGACCCCGAGGTCTCGGTGCTGCTGCTCGAAGCCGGCGAGCCGGACGACTGGATCTGGATCCACATTCCCATCGGCTACCTGTATTGCATCAACAACCCGCGCACCGACTGGTGCTACAAGACCGAGCCGGAGCCGGGACTCAACGGCCGTTCCATCATCTATGCGCGCGGCAAGGTACTGGGCGGCTCTTCGTCGATCAACGCCATGCTCAGCCTGCGCGGCCAGGTGCGCGACTACGAGGAATGGGCGCAGCTCACCGGCGACAGCCGCTGGAACTGGGACAGCGTGCTGCCGGTGTTCAAGCAAAGCGAATCCTACTGGCGCGGCGCCGACGAGTTCCATGGCGACCGGGGCGAGTGGCGCGTCGAAAAGCAGCGCCTGCACTGGGATGTGCTCGACCGCTACGTCGAAGCCGCGCAACAGGCCGGCATACCCTTCACCAGCGACTACAACCGCGGCGACAACTTCGGCATCGGCCACTTCGAGGTCAACCAGAAGAAGGGCGTGCGCTGGAACGCCGCCAAGGCCATGCTGCGCCCGGTGCAGCACCGCAGCAACCTGAAGGTGGTGACCGGCGCGCTGATCGACAAGTTGGTCATGTCCGGCCGCGAGGCGCAAGGCGTCGAATTCCGCCTCGGCAACCAGGCCTGCCGCGCCTCGGCACGAATCGAGACGATACTGACCGCCGGCGCGATCGGCTCGCCGACCATCCTGCAGCGCTCCGGCATCGGCCCCGCCGCGCTGCTGCAGGAACAGGGCGTGCCGCCGGTGCTGGACCTGCCCGGCGTCGGCGCCAACCTGCAGGACCATTTGCAGTTGCGCATGATTTTCAAGGTGCATGGCATCAGGACACTCAACCAGAGCGCCAACAGCCTGTGGGGCAAGGCCATGATGGCGCTCGAATATGCGCTGTTCCGCAGCGGCCCGCTGTCGATGGCACCCAGCCAGCTCGGCGGCTTCTTTCGTTCCGCGCCGGAGATCGCCACGCCCGACCTCGAATTCCACGTCCAGCCGCTGTCGCTGGACAAGTTCGGCGATCCGCTGCACACCTTCCCCGCCTTCACCGCCAGCGTCTGCAACCTGCGGCCCTGCTCGCGCGGCACGGTGCGCATCCGCGACCGCGACCCGGCCTCGGCACCTAGGATCGCGCCGAACTACCTCTCCACCGACAACGATCGCCAGGTGGCGGCACGTGCCCTGCGCCTGACGCGCCAGGTCGTGGCGCAACCGGCGATGGCCGCCTACCGGCCCGAGGAACACCTGCCTGGCGCGCAGTTCCAGAGCGACGAGGAACTCGCCCATGCCGCCGGCAACATTGGCACCACCATCTTCCACCCGACCTGCACCTGCGCCATGGGCCGGGCCGATGACGGGCAGGCGGTGGTCGATCCCGAGTTGCGCGTGCGCGGCGTCGGCCGCCTGCGCGTGGTCGATGCCTCGATCATGCCGACCATCACCTCGGGCAACACCAACACCCCCACCATCATGATCGCCGAGCGCGGCGCCCAACTGATCCGCGCGGCAAGGAAACAATGAGCACATTGATCGACTACCACAATGGCATTTTCGCCTTCGATGCCGGCTACGTGCGCCCGCTGCTGGCGGCCATCCACCTGATCGAAAGCGAAGGCCGCACCGCCTTCGTCGACACCGCCAATTTCGAGGTCATGCCACAGGCGCTGGCCGCCCTGGAAGCGCGCGGCCTCGGCCCGGAAAGCGTCGACTACGTGATCCTGACCCACATCCACCTCGACCATGCCGGCGGCGCCGGCGTGATGATGGAAGCCTTCCCCAACGCCAAGCTGGTGGTACATCCGCGCGGCGCGCGGCACATGGTCGAGCCTTCCAAGCTGATGGCCGGCGTCGAGGGCGTGTATGGCCGCGAGCGCGCGCGGCGCATGTACGGCAGCCTGATCCCGATCCCGGCCGAACGCATCATCGAGGCCCACGACAACACCGTGCTCAGGCTCGGTTCGCGCGAACTGCTGTGCATTGATGCGCCGGGCCACGCCAAGCATCACATCGCCATCGTCGACCGTCAGTCGAGCGGCATCTTCACCGGCGACACCTTCGGCATCTCCTATCGGGAACTCGATGTCGACGGCCGGCCGCTGATCATGCCGTCCTCGACGCCGATACAGTTCGATCCGGACGAAATGCGCGCCTCGATCGAACGCATGCTCTCCTTCAACCCGGATGCGGTCTATCTGACGCACTTCAGCCGCCTCGCACCGCCCGCCGAACTTGGCCGCAAGGTACTGCGCCTGCTCGACCGCTATGTGGACATTGCCCTTGCCGCCAGCGCCGCCGACGACAAGACGGCCGTGATCCGCGATGGGCTGACGCGCCTCCTGCTGGACGAAGCACGCCACCACGGCGTGCGTATCTCGGACCAAAACATCCTCGAGATCTGGCACCTCGACCTGGAACTCAACGCCCAGGGCCTGGCCTACTGGCTGGAGTCGCAGGAAGCGGCCTGAGGCCGCCCCGCCGCCTCACAAAACCTGCGCCGTCTCCTCGAAGCCCAGGCGCGGGCCGCGCGGGTAGTAGCCGCCGCTTTCCAGGCCGTAACCCAGGTTGATGATGAAGTTCGACTTCCAGCGCCCATCCGGGAAGAACTCGGCATCGACCCTGGCCGGGTCGAAACCGCTCATCGGGCCGCAATCGAGGCCCAGCGTGCGCGCGGCCAGCATCAGGTAGGCGCCCTGCAGCGAGCTGTTGCGGAAGGCCGTGGCCTCGGCCAAGGGCTTGTTGTCGGCGAAAATCGGGCGCGCGTCGTAAGCCTTGAACTGGCTCGGCAGCAGGTCGTAGAACTGCGAATCCATGGCCACGATCACGGTCAGGGGCGCCTTGCGGGTCTTTTCGGCATTGGCGGCGATCATGGCCGGGATCAGCCGCTCGCGCGCCGCCGGGCTCTTGAGGAACACATAGCGCCCCGGCTGGGCGTTCATCGAGGTCGGCCCCCACTTCAATAGTTCGTAAAGCTCGCGAATCGTCTGTTCGCTGACGGGCTGGTCGCTGAACTTGTTGAAGGTATGGGCCTGGCGGAAGAGCTGGTCCTGGGAAACGGAATCTAGTGCGGGTTTCATGCGGGCTCCGGTGGGTTTGGCAGGAATGCGGGAACTCCAACATTACCCGTTTTCGCCCGCTGCCGCTGCAATCCCCGGATTCGGCTGAGATTTTCCCTGCGACCATTTGTCGCGGCGCAGCACGGAAGCTTCTGTGTTCACTCCGTTTTCTTGTCCTGAATCAATTACCCGGACACCCCCTGCCGGCTATCTTCGCGGCCACGAGTTTCCGAAATTCCGATTCACCGCGCGCCGCAAGCGCCAATAAAAAGGGCAGAACCATGGCGAACAACAATGACGACGATGTTCCTTTCATGCAAAAGCTGCTGGACAACCACTTCCTCCTGCTGTTCCTGGGGGTGGCCTCGCCCGGCGTTCTTTACATCCTTTGGGGCATCGTGGACATCATGAGTGTCCCCCTCGCCAAGTAATCCGTTTAAACAATCAGGGAGATACCTATGAGTGCAATCCTGCCGCCCTCGGAGCGGTTGTGGTGGAAGCAGCCGATCGCAGGCCAGGAGTGGGCCTGGATCGGCATTGCCTTCGTCTGGGCCATGATCATGTTCGTCATGATGATCTACTGGCATATCAACGGCAAACAGAACCTTTCCAACGAGGTTTACAAGACCACCACGGAAATGTTCACCGCCAAGACGGAAGCCTTCGTCAAGGAAAACACCATCCGCACCGAGACCGACCAGCAGATTCCGGTCGCCAAGCCCAATGCCAAGGGCGAGGCCTTCCTTCTGGCGCGCCTGTGGTCCTGGTACCCGATCCTCGAACTGGAGGCCGGCAAGACCTACAAGATCCACCTCTCGGCAGTCGATTACAACCATGGCTTTTCGCTGCAGCCGACCAACATCAACATCCAGGTCATCCCGGGCTATGAGCACGTGGTCAAGATGACACCGACCAAGGCCGGCACCTACGCCATCGTCTGCAACGAGTACTGCGGCATCGGGCACCACACGATGCTCGGTCGGATCTACGTGAAATAAGGGGAAGCACGAATGGCTACTACTTACCGTACCTGTCCGCGCACCGGTCTGCAGTTCGACCTCGACGCCGACAAGCTGATGCGCTGGAACGCCGTGGCCGGCGTGCTCTGGCTGCTGGTGGGCGGCATCACCGCCCTGCTGGTGATCCTGACCCGCTGGCCGGCGATCAAGCTGCTGCCCGCCGACCAGTTCTACCTGATCCTGACCGCCCACGGCATCGACATGCTGATCCTGTGGATCATCTTCTTCGAGATGGCGGTGCTCTACTTCGCCTCATCGACCCTGCTGCGCTGTCGATTGGCGACACCGAAGCTGGCCTGGGTGCAGTTCTGGCTGATGGTGGTCGGTGGCATCATGACCAACGTCGCCATCTTCCAGGGCGAGTCGAGCGTGATGTTCACCTCCTACGTGCCGATGCAGGCCGCGCCGCACTTCTACCTCGGCATCATCCTGTTCGCCGTGGGTGCGCTGATCGGTTGCGGCGTGTTCTTCGGCACCCTAGTGGTGGCCAAGCGCGAGAAGACCTACGTCGGTTCGATTCCGCTGGTGACCTTCGGTGCCATGACGGCAGCGATCATCGCGGTATTCACCATCGCCTCCGGCGCCGCGATCCTGATCCCGACCTTCCTCTGGTCGGTCGGTATCCTCAAGGAGATCGACGCACAGCTGTATCGCATGGTGTGGTGGGCGCTGGGTCACTCCTCGCAGCAGATCAACGTCTCCGCGCACGTCGCGATCTGGTACCTGATCGCCGCCGTGGCCTTCGGCGCCAAGCCGCTGTCGGAAAAGGTGTCGCGCTTCGCCTTCCTGCTCTACATCCTGTTCCTGCAACTGGCCTCCGCCCACCACCTGCTGTCCGACCCGGGCATGAGCGCGGAGTGGAAGGTGCTCAACACCTCCTACTTCATGTACTTCGCGGTGCTGGCCTCGATGATCCACGGCTTCACCGTGCCGGGCGCGATCGAAGCGGCGCAGCGCAAGAAGGGGCTGACCAACGGCCTGTTCGAGTGGCTGCGCAAGGCACCCTGGGGCAACCCGGTGTTCTCCGGCATGTTCATCTCGCTGGTCGGCTTCGGTTTCATCGGCGGCATCTCCGGCGTCGTGCTCGGCACGGAACAGATCAACATGCTGATGCACAACACCTTCTACGTTCCGGGCCACTTCCACGCCACGGTCGTCGTCGGTACCACGCTGGCCTTCATGTCGATCACCTACCTGCTGGTGCCGACCCTGTTCCGCCGCGAAATGCTGTTCCCCAAGCTGTGCCAGATCCAGCCCTACCTCTACGGCCTCAGCATGATCGTGCTGTCGCTGGTGATGATGGGCGCCGGCACCCTGGGCGTCTCCCGTCGCCACTGGGACATGGCCTTCTCGGGCGCCCCGTTCCAGTATGAGTGGCCGGGTTCCGCCTACCTGATGATGGGTCTCACCGGCATCTTCGGCGTGATCGCGGTCATCGGCGGCGGCCTCTGGATCGGCCTCGTAGTGCTCTCGCTGCTGTTCGGCAAGAAGCTCGACGGCGGCACGACCTCCGACAAGCCCACGCCCATCCCCGACCAGTCCGCCGCAGCTTCCGCGTCCCATTCCGGCAGCGAGGAACACGTCGGCGTGCCGGGCACGGTGGTACTGGCCATCACCCTGCTGGTCTGCTTCGTCCTCTACTACTTCGTGAACTGGAAGTACCTGTCTGAAGTCTGGGGTCTAAGTTAAAAATTAGCTAAAGTCGCATCAAGGCTCCCGCGCCCAAGCGCGGGGCCTGCCCGAATCGGGCTTGGCCAGTCCAGGACCGATTCAAGCAGGTTGAACCCACCACAACGACAATGACGCTTATGGAAAAGACGCTGCCCCAACCTACCGGCCTCAGCTTCCGCACCATCGCGGGAGTCTTCAAGCTGCGCATCGGCGTGGTCATTACCTTCACCGCACTGGCCGGCCTTGCAGTCAGCTCCGGCCCCAGCCTGAGCGCCCTGCAGCTGGTGGTGCTGACGCTGGCGGTGCTGGTCTCCTCGGCCAGCGCCGGCGCCTTCAACCAGTACTACGAGCACGACACCGACCCGCTGATGTCGCGCACCAAGAACCGGCCCTTCGCCACCGGCGAAGTCAAGCACGGGCCGATCTGGCTGGCGGTGATCTTCGGCCTGATGGCCATTTCCGTGGTCGCTGCCTGGATGGCGCTCAACGCCTGGGCCGCGCTGTTCACCTTCCTCGGCGCATTCTTTTACGCCATCGTTTATACGGTATGGCTGAAGCGCCGCACCTGGCTCAACATCGTCTTCGGCGGGCTGGCCGGCAGTTGGGCGGTGCTCGCCGGCGCCACCGCGGCCGATCCGCAGGTCGGCGCGGTGCCGCTGGCCCTGGCCTTCGTCCTCTTCCTGTGGACGCCACCCCACTTCTGGAGCCTGGCGATCGCCTTCCGCGACGACTACGCGCGGGCGGGCGTGCCCATGCTGCCCGTGGTGGTGGGCGATGCACGCGCCGCGCAAGTTATCTTCGCCAGCACCGTGGCACTGGTGGCCGCCTCCTTCATTCCGCTGTTCTTCGGCCTCGGCACAATCTATTTCGCCGGCGCGGCGATCGGCGGCGGCCTCTTCGTGCAAAAGGCCTGGCGCCTGGCGCGCAACGCCAACCGCCAGACGGCGATGTCCTGCTTCCACGCCTCGCTGATGCAATTGACACTGGTTCTGACGGCTGCGATCATCGACGCCCGCTTCTGAACCGGCCATGTCATGAACCCTGCCTTACTGCGCCGTGCGCTCGCGCTGATCGCCCTCGCCGCAAGCCTGGAAGTCGGCGCTGGCACCACGCCGACCACGGCACCGGGCGCGACCGCCGCCGCCCCCGCAACGGCCCAGGTGCCGCAGGGCAACCGCAGCGGATTGACGCTGACCACGCTGGACAACGACAGCGCCTACAAGCGTTCGCAGGATGCAATCGGCAAGCCGATGGGCGACCATGTCCTGCTCGACCGCCAGGGCCGCCCGAAGCGCCTGGCGGATTACAAGGGCAAGCCGCTGCTGGTGAACTTCATCTACACCGCCTGCTTCCAGGTCTGCCCGACCACTACCAGGAACCTGCAGAAGGCCGTGCAGAACACCGTCGCCGTACTCGGCGCCGAACGCTTCAACATCGTCAGCATCGGCTTCAACCAGCCCTTCGATTCGCCCGAAGCGATGAAGTCCTTCGCCAGCCAGCACGGCATCAACCTACCGAACTGGGAATTCCTCAGCCCGGCGCCCGCCATCGTCGATGAATTGACGCAGAACTTCGGTTTCAGCTTCGTCTCCACCACCGCCGGCTTCGACCACCTCAACCAGGTGACGTTCGTCGATGCCGAGGGCCGCATCGTGCGCCAGGTGTATGGCGAGAGCTTCACCGCCCAGGACATCGCCGAACCGCTCAAGGCCATGGTCACCGGCGCCCCGCTGCCGGCGCAGACCAGCACCATCGCCGAACTGGCCGACCGCCTGCGCATCATCTGTTCCGTGTATGACCCGCTGACCGGGCGCTACCGCACCAACTACGCGCTGTATTTCGAAATCGTAGGCTTCATCAGCTTCCTTTGCTTCCTCGGCTGGATCGCCTGGAATTTCACGCACAAGTACCGCTCGAACCGGATTCAATCCGGTTGATTCGAGTCAAGTGAAATTGGCCGCCGACTGAATATCATCAATTCCTAATAGTCGGCATCCAGCCGGCACGTGGGAACCCCAACGTGAGCATGCTTGCAGCAGCGCGATCCGCCTTCGAACGCAGCGAGAACCTGCTCGATGCCTTCTTCGGCGGCACCGACAATCCGCTGCGCCACCTCGGTGCTCTTGGCCTCTATTTCCTCTGGATCCTGGTCGCCAGCGGCCTCTACCTCTACATCGTGCTCGATACCAGCATCGAGGGCGTGTATAGCTCGATCGGCTGGCTCTCCCGCGAGCAATGGTATTTCGGCGGCATCCTGCGCAGCCTGCACCGCTATGCCTCCGACGCCTTCGTCATCGTCATGTTCCTGCACCTGCTGCGCGAATGGGCCTACGGGCGCTACCACGGCTTTCGCCTCTATTCCTGGGTCACCGGCGTGCCGCTGATCTGGCTGGTCTACATCTCCGGCATCGGCGGCTACTGGATCGTCTGGGACCGCCTGGCGCAGTTCTCCGCCATCGCCACCACCGAGCTGTTCGACTGGCTGCCGATCTTCAGCGAACCGGCGGCGCGCAACTTCCTCGCCCCGGACTCCGTGAATGACCGCCTGTTCACCGTGCTGGTGTTCATCCACATCGGCGTGCCGCTGATGCTGATCCTCGGCCTCTGGGCCCATGTCAATCGCATCAGCCGAGTGGATTACCTGCCCTCGCGCCGGGTCATGCTGGCCACGCTCGGCGCCTTCCTGCTGCTGGCCATGTGGAAGCCGGCGCTGTCCGACGCGCCGGCCGACCTCGCCCTGGTGCCGACGGACCTGCGCATCGACTGGTTCTTCCTCTTCCTCCATCCGCTGACCGACCTCACCTCGCCGGCGGCGGTATGGACCCTGATCTTCGGCGCCACGATCCTGCTCTTCGCCCTGCCCTTCCTGCCGCATAGGCAGGCGAAGCCGATCGCCGTGGTCGACGCACCGAACTGCAACGGCTGCAGCCGCTGCCATGCTGACTGCCCCTACGAGGCCATTACCATGGCGCCACATCCGGACAAGCGGGCGCACAAGATCGCCATCGTCGATGCCGACCTCTGTGCTGGCTGCGGCATCTGTGCGGGCTCCTGTCCATCTTCGACGCCCTTCCGCAGCCAGCAGCGCCTGGTCACCGGCATCGACATGCCTCAGTTGCCCGTCGACCTGCTGCGGCGGCAGCTCGAAGCGCAGCTGGCCGCGCTCCAGGGCCAAACCCGGCTGGTGGTGTTCGGCTGCGACCAGAGCGCCGATGTGAAGTCGCTGGCGGCGGCCGACACGGTCGCCATGAGCCTGATTTGCGCCGGCATGCTGCCACCCTCCTTCGTCGAATACGCCTTGCGCAGCGGCGCCGACGGCGTGGTCATCGCCGGTTGCCGTGACGGCGGCTGCGAATTCCGCCTCGGCATGGAATGGACCCGCGAGCGCCTGGCCCGGCGCCGCGAACCCGAGCTGCGCGCCCTGGTGCCGCTCGACCGCGTCGAGGTCGTTCCCGTGGCAAGCGGCGAGGCCGAACGGCTCGTCACCGCAGTTGCCGCATTCCGCACGCGCCTTGCAAACGAAGTTTCAGCGAAAAACAAGCTACCCGCCTTCACCCGGAGAACCCAACACCATGGCTAAACCCGTCGCCATCCTCGGCCAGGTCGTGCTTTACGGCGCCTTTGCCGGATTCATCGGCTACTTTTCCACGGCGCCGACCTACCAGCAGATTCCCGCCGACGTGTCTCTGGTCAAGCTCTCGATGAGCCACCTCGGCGGGCGCGAATGCCGCAAGCGCACGGCCGAGGAGCTGGCCAAGCTGCCGCCCAACATGCGCGCGCCGCTGGAATGCCCGCGCGGGCGCTCGGACATCAAGCTGCGGGTGGAACTCGACGACAAGCCTTTCTACGAAACCGTGATGCATCCGACCGGCCTCTCGAAGGACGGCATCTCCACGGTCTACAAGCGCTTCGAACTCAAGGCCGGCACCTACAAGCTGGCGGTGAAGATGAACGACAGCCTGGTCAATCCCGGCTGGAACCACGTCAAGGAGGAGCAGGTGACTTTGAAACCGGCGCGTGTGCTGGTGATCGACTTCAATCCCGACAAGGGCGGCCTGTTCTTCCAGCAGGCAAAGGACTGAGACCATGCTGAGCCTGATCCAGAAAATCGTGCGCTGGTTCTTCATGCGCTTCGAAAACGCCTTCAACCTTGCCTTTGGCGAGAAGCTGAATCCCTTCTACCATCTCGGCACCATCAGCTTCTGGCAGTTCTGGCTGCTGATCGGCACCGGCCTCTACCTCTATATCTTCGCCGATACCGCAGTGCATGACGCCTACGAATCGGTGGAGCGCATCACGCATAATCAGTGGTGGGCCGGCGGCATCATGCGCAGCATCCACCGCTACGCCACCGACGGCATGATCCTGACCATGCTGCTGCACATGCTGCGGCACTTCGCCTACGACCGCTACCGAGGCTTCCGCTGGTTCTCCTGGGCGATCGGCGTGGCGCTGATCTGGCTGATCTACATCTCCGGACTGAACGGCTTCATGCTGGTCTGGGACAAGCTGGCGCAGTTCGTGGTCATCGCCACCGCCGAATGGTTCGACGTCCTGCCGATGTTCAACGGCACCCTGATCCGCAATTTCATCTACCAGGAAAACGTCACCAGCCGGCTGTTCACCCTGCTCGCCTTCATCCACCTCGGCGCGCCGCTAATCGCCGGCGTGCTGGCCTGGGTGCATGTGCAGCGCGTGCCGCGCGCCCACATCAATCCGCCGCGCGAGATCGCCATCGCCTTCACCGCGATGTTCGTCGTGCTGGCGCTGGTCAAGCCCGTCGTCAGCCAGGGCGGCGAAGCCGACATGCTGGTGGTACCGACCAACATCCAGATCGACTGGTTCCAGATGCCGGTCCTGGCCCTGGTGTATGTGGTCGACCCGCTGAAGCTGTGGATCGGCATCATCGTGTTCACCCTGCTGCTGTTCCTCACCCCCTGGCTGCCGCCCAAGCGCATGGGCAATGCTCCGGCCGAAGCGGTCGTCACCTTCCATCCCGACCATAAGACCGTCGCCATCCGCTTCGACGAAACCCTGCTCGATGCCGGCCTGCGCCACGACATCAACCTGCCCTACGAATGCCGCAATGGCGGCTGCGGCCACTGCAAATGCACGGTGCTCTCCGGCGACGTCGATCCCGGCCTCTACCAGCCGAGCGCCCTGTCCGCAGAGGAAGTCGCGGCGGGCAAGGTCCTGCTCTGCTGCGCCACGGCGCGCGGCGACGTCGAGATCGAATACGCGGCCCCCGCGGTGCCTAGCGCGATCCGCCGCTACACGGCGCACGTGGTGAACATGGAAAAGCTGACCCACGACGTCATGCAGGTCATGCTCAAGCTGCCGCACGCCCAGCAAATTTCCTTCAGGGCCGGCCAGTACATCAACATCATCCTCGACGACGGCCAGCGCCGCGCCTTCTCCTTCGCCAATCCGCCGCATCAGCCCGACCTAATCGAACTGCAGATCCGCCTGATGCCCGGCGGCCGCTTCACCACCCATGTGTTCGAGCACATGAAGGAGGACGATGTCATCGAGTTCGAAGGCCCGCTGGGCGACTTCACGCTGCGCGAGTCCGAGCGGCCCATCGTCTTCGTCGCCGGCGCCACCGGCTTCGCGCCGGTCAAGAGCATGGTCGAGGACGCCTTCCACCGCGGCCTCAAGCGACCCATCCATCTCTATTGGGGCGTGCGCCGGCTGGCCGACCTGTATCTGCCCGACCTGCCGCAACGCTGGGCACGCGACCACGAAAACTTCCATTTCATCCCGGTACTGTCGGAGCCGGCGCCGGAGGACAACTGGAGCGGCCGCACGGGGTTGGTGCACGAAGCCATCCTCGCCGACTTCCCCGACCTCGCCGGCAAGGAAATCTATGCCTGCGGATCGGTGAAGATGGTCGAGGCGATCTTCCCGTCGCTGAAGAACCAGGGTGCCGAAGAAGGCATGTGCTTCTCCGACGCCTTCACCGTCTCGGCCCGCTCGATGGCCTTCCAGCCCAAGGGCTAGCGGAACTAGCCGAAGACAATCACGCGCAACCTGGCCAGGCGGCCAAGTTGCGCCCACCAGCGCAGGCCGTCGGCACGAAACTCCACACCGGCGGGCGTCAGCAACAGGCGGCGGGCGCCCATTTCGGTGGCCCCGATGTCGGCCACGTAACCGGATTGCATCAGCCAGCCGGCGATCGCCGGCGGCACTTCGCCGCCATGCAGGGTCCAGCGGTCGCCGAAGCCGTCGTCCTCGCCGCGCAGGTAAAGGATCGGTGCGTGCTCACCCATCAGGCGCAGCAGCTTCAGCGTCTGCGCCCGGTTCGGTATCGCGGATTTCATGGCGGCACCCATGGCATCGCGATTATGGTGCAGGTCGCCGAGTCTGTTTTCCGCGCTGCGCCAAACGAAATAGATTGCTTATTTCGGCGATTCAGTGCACAGTGCGCGCCAGCGATCGTCAAGCAGTGTTTTGTTGTCTGGTTTTCGGGGTCCGCGCTCGCGGCCTCTCACTTCCTTCACCACCCCGCCGTCTTGATCTTCGTCCCATCAGGGGCGTGCCCCTTCTTTTTGTTTTTCAGGATATTCAAGACATGGCAACAGGCACCGTAAAGTGGTTCAATGATTCCAAGGGCTTCGGCTTCATCACCCCGGAAGGCGGCGGCGACGATCTCTTCGCCCACTTCTCCGCGATTCAGGGCAACGGCTTCAAGACCCTCAAGGAAGGACAGCGCGTGAGCTTCGACGTCACCGCCGGCCCCAAGGGCAAGCAGGCGTCGAACATTCGCGACGCGGGCTGAGCACTTGCACGAGCGGGCTCAAGGCCCGCTCCCTGCATGCCAGCCCCCGGAAAAGCCCGGCCCATGCCGGGCTTTTTCATTCCGTGCCAACCTGGAGAAAGCTCATGGCCAAGGAAGAACTCATCGAAATGCAGGGCGTTGTCACCGAAGTGCTGCCTGATTCACGCTACCGCGTCACGCTCGACAACGGCCACATGCTGGTCGCCTACACCGCCGGCAAGATGCGCCTGCACCACATCCGCATCCTGGCGGGCGACAAGGTCTCGCTCGAAGTTTCGCCTTACGACCTGTCCAAGGGTCGCATCAACTTCCGCCACATCGAAGGCCGCACGCCGCCGGCCCGCCAGCAGAATCGTCACTGAGGCAAACTGGCCTGCATGACGGCCGGTCATCGCCGTGGTGCCAGCGCCGACTCCTGATATGGTCGCGTGGGCTCAGCCGCGCTTCTTCAGCATCAGCTTGAGCAGCACCAGCACGAACATGATGCCGCCGATCACCGCAATCAGGCCGCCGGCGCCCATCATGCCCATGCCTATCTTCTGCGGCAGCGTGGTCAGCGCCTGCTCGGCGCCGGCCACCTTGCGCTGCACGCCGTAACCGCCGGACCAGGCCAGGCCGAGGATGTGGATCAACTGGCCGCCGCCATAGACGTAGGGCTGCCAGCGCGCCATGGCGCCGTCGACCTCGCCGTAGCCCAGGCGCGGCAGCAGCACATAGGCCAGGCCCATGAAGGCCAGGGTCACGCCGACGGTCGAGCCGTGGTAATGCGCGGGGATCACGACGTTGACGCCCTGGATCATGTAGCCCAGTACGCCGCCGACGGCGAACAGCGAGAACGAGGCGATGAACGCCGATTTCGCGCCACCCGCCGGTGCCCCGCGCACCGACCACAAAGCCAGCAAACCGGCGAGGATCAGCGGCACCATGTAGGGATGGCCCCAGATCATCAGCTTGGCAAACAGCTGCATGTGCGGTAACTCGCCGGCCGGAATCGTCAGGTAGATCGCCGGCACCGCCAGCAGCGGCAGCGCGGCGATCCAGAACATCGCCGACAGCGCGCGCGGCGCCTCGTCCATGCCCTTGCCCAGCGCGGCGGCGATCCAAAGCCAGGCGACCACCATCAGCAAGGCATGCTGGAACTGCAGGGTATGGCCGCCGCCCCAGAACAGCACCTCGAAGTAGAGCTTGTCCTCGATCTCCGGTGCACGCGGCACCACGACGAAGGACCAGACGAAGGCGCCGAGCGCAAGGCAGGCCGCCACCGCGCCGAGGAAGGCGCCGGTTTGCAAGGGCACGCCGAGGAAGGGACGCGGCCAGGTGGTGAGCAGGGCACGCAGCACGGCCAGCGCAAAGCCGGCGCCGCAGATCCACAGCGATACATGGAACAGCGGCTGTTGCAGCACCGGGATGTAGTTGTTGAGCACCGGCTCGGCACCGGGCATGAAAGGCGACAGCGTCATCAGCGCGGTGCCCAACGCGGCGAGACCGACGCCGGCCCAGCCCAGCCAGGCCAGCCCGCCGCGTCCGAGCGCGCTCCAGATCACGGCGGCGAAGGCCATGAACCAGATCGCCACCGAGAGGTCGACATGGACCACCAGCGCGGCGCGGAAAAAGCCCTTGAGCGGAAAGACGTCCTGGATGCCGGGGGTGCGCGACAGGACCAGCAGGATCGCCAGCAGCCCCGACCCGATGAGGGCCATCAGACCGAGCCAGAGCCAGGCCCGGGCCAGTTTTTGCGGCGCCCCGGAGGCGACCTCGATGCTATGCGAATTCACTATTGCCCCGCGAAAATAAGCCGAGTATACGGCAAGCTTTGCGGGCCGAAGGGGTACACTGTCGACCCTGTTGCGAATATCCTGAAATAGCCCGCCATGAAGCTGTTATCCGCCCTGTTTCTGAGCCTTGCGCTGCTGGTCGCGGGCTGCAGCGAACAACGCAAATTCATCTCCACCGACCTCTCGATGGTCGATTGGGGCAAGGACTTCCAGCTCACCGACCACCACGGCAAACCGCGCCGCCTGGCCGACTTCCAGGGCAAGGCGGTGGTCCTGTTCTTCGGTTACACCCAGTGCCCCGACGTCTGTCCCACCACGCTGTCCACCATGCGCGAAGCCATGGCCCTGCTCGGCGACGATGCCAAACGGGTACAAGTGCTGTTCGCCACGGTCGACCCGGCGCGTGACAGCCCGCAGTTGCTGGCGCAGTACGTGCCATCCTTCCACCCCAATTTCCTCGGCCTCTATGGCGACGAAAAGACGATCGCCGCCACCGCCAAGGATTTCAAGGTGTTCTACGTCAAGCAGCCGGGCAAGACTCCCGACACCTACAGCGTCGACCATTCCACCGGCAGCTATGCCTTCGACCCCTCCGGCCGCCTGCGCCTGCTGCTGCGCCATGGCGAAACGCCGACCAACGTTGCCGCCGACCTCAAGCTGCTGCTCGCCGGCAAGTAAGACACCACGGATACCGCGCCATGAAAAAACTGCTGTTCATCCTCGCCTGCCTGACCCTGACACTGCAGGCGCCCCGTGCCGCCGAACCGGCGCGGGAGCCGATCAACCTGGACATCGGCACGCCCCCGGTGGTGGTGGTCAAGCATGCGCTGGCGCAACGCACCTCGCGCCTGGTGCGCTTCTATGAAGCCGGCGAAATCGGCCTCGGCGTCGACGGCTTCATCTATCTGCGCGAAGGCGTGAAGATGAATTTGATGAAGCAGCAGATCGCGGAAAAGCTGATCGATGCCGAAAACCAGGAGCGCAAGGCGCTGATCCAGGCCCTGGCCGACAGCAATGGCCGCCGCAACGAAGAGGCTGCGGTTTGGGAACTGCAGCGCGCACGCTGGAACCAGCAATGGAAATCCGGCTGGTGGCTGCGCGATGCGCAGGGCAAGTGGAGTCGCAAGCCCTGAGTTTGCCGCCGCGGGCGGCAGCGCCCGCCGCGCCGCTTACTGCTTTTCCGCCGCCTCGTAACTCGACAGGCTGACCCCTGCGGCGGCCAGGTGTTCGCGCAGGTAGCGAATGTCGTTGCGGCCCATGTCGCTGCCGTGGTGCGGATGATGCACGGTGAATTCGTGGCGATTCAGAACCACCCGGAAACGCGCGCCGTGCGCGGACTCGATGCTGGCACCCAGGTGATGGAGCAGGGATTCGACTTCCCGCCAGTGGATATTGCCGGCAATCGGGTCATGGAAGATTGCCTGCAGGACGTTGCGATGCTTGTGGCTCATGGCCTGGCTCCTCGACGGTGGCGGCCTCGGGATCGGTCCGCTGCCGCATGCTCGAAGTATAGGCCTCCTGCCCCCGGCCCGCTTCAGGCGGGGGACTTTTCCTCCTGCCGCAACGCGTGCAGCAGGGTTTCGAACAGCATCGCCGGCTCGAAGGGCTTGACCAGGAAGTCGTCCATGCCGGCATCGATGCAGCGCGCCTTGTCCTCGGCGAACACGTTCGCGGTCATGGCGATGATGGGCGTGTCGGCATGGCGCGCGTTGCGCCGCAAGGCGCGGGTGGCGTCGAGGCCGTCCATCACCGGCATCTGCATGTCCATCAGGATCACGGCATAGGACTCCCCGGCGGCCATGGCGCAGGCCTGCTCGCCGTTCTCCGCGGTATCGACCTCGAGCATGACGTCCGCAAGCAGCATCCGGGCAACTTCCAGGTTCACCGGCTCGTCGTCGACCACCAGTACCCGCCGCCCGGCGAACTGGCGTCGAATCTGCCCTTCGGCGTCGTTGTCGTCGGCC
This sequence comes from uncultured beta proteobacterium, assembly GCA_903908065.1. Taxonomy (GTDB): domain Bacteria; phylum Pseudomonadota; class Gammaproteobacteria; order Burkholderiales; family Rhodocyclaceae; genus Sulfuritalea. The sequence continues at coordinate 78,944 of CAIVQO010000048.1, forward strand.
GGCAGGTCCGGCGCGGCGGTGGCACCGTGCCGTAGCCTGGCGCTGAACCAGAAGCGGCTGCCGACCTTCGGCGTACTCTCGACGCCAACTTTGCCGCCCATCAGTTCGGCCAGCCGCTGCGTGATCGCCAGCCCGAGGCCGGTGCCGCCGTACTTGCGGGTAGTCGAATTGTCGGCCTGTTCGAAGGCGCTGAAGAGGCGGGGCAGGACGTCCGCGTCGATGCCGACGCCAGTATCGACGACCTCGAACAGGATCGTCGCGGCGTCGGGCTCTTCTGCCGTCAAGGTGGCACGCAGCGTGACCGTCCCGGTTTCGGTGAATTTCAGGGCGTTGTTGGCGTAGTTCAGCAAAGCCTGCTGCAGTCGGATCGGATCGCCGAGCAGACCCTCGGGCAAAGGGCCGGTTTCGATCATCAAGCGGATGCCCTTGGCGCGCGCGCGATCGGCCAATAGCGAACCGACCTTGCTCAGCAGGCCGGCAATATCCACGGGAATCGCCTCCAGCACGAACTTGCCGGCTTCGATCTTGGAAATGTCGAGGATGTCGTTGATGATGCCCAGCAGATGTTCGGCGGCGTTGTCGATGTTGTCCAGATGCCGCGCCTGCTGGGGCGTCACGCCGGCACGTCGCAGCAGGTGGGCCATGCCGACGATGCCATTCATCGGCGTGCGGATCTCGTGGCTCATGTTGGCGAGGAACGCGCTCTTGGCAATGTTCGCTGCCTCGGCCGCCTCCTTGGCTTCGGCCAGTTCGAAGGTGCGCGCCAGCACCTGCTCTTCCAGGTTGCTGCGATGCTGATCGAGTTCGGCCTCGATGCGCAGGCGTTCGGTGATGTCGCGGTCGACGCCCTGGAAGCCGAGGATATGGCCCTCAGCATCGAAGATCGGCGTCGCATTCGACTCGAAGCTGCGATAGCCGCCGTCGGCGGTACGCCAGCGCAGGTGGATGCCCTGCCAGCCCCTCCGCTCCTTCAGGGCCTCGACGAAGGACTTTTCCACCCGTTGCAGGTCGTCGGGATGCAGGTAGTCGGCAGCCCGCGATTGCAGCAGCCGGGTCAGGCTGACCCCGAGCACGCGCAGGCCGACTTCATTGGAATAGATGTGGCGTCCTTGTCGATCGATCGCCCAGACCCAATCCGCCGAGTTCTCGGCCAGCGAACGATAGCGTTCCTCGCTGACTTCGAGCAGGGCATTCTTTTCGTCGGTCTCGCGCAAGGCCCGGGCCCCGGTTTCCTTCAGCGCCACGATGGCGGCCGCCAGTTCGTCGATCTCGTCGCGCATCGGCAACGCGCCGGCGGCTTGGCCTACATGGCTAAACTGGCGCAGTTCCGTAGGCGTGACATTCTTCAGCTCTTCCGCGATCACCAGCAGGCGGCGCCTGACGAAGGCGTGGTAGATCATCACCGCCAGCACCACCACCAGCAGGATCACCACGGTACTACCGGCAAAGGAGATCAGGCCGCGCCGTACAAATTCGGCCCGGACTTCCCTCAGATCGGTAACGATCTCCATGCTGCCCAGGGCGTGGATCTGTCCCGAATCCTCGTAACTGAGTGGGAAGGAATATTTGATTGCATCGCCGTGTTGGAGCGCACGTCCGAAACTGACCGCCATCTGGCCAGGCATATTGAGATGGACGGTATCTATCGAGGGGAGCTGAGAAATGCCGCGCAATTGCACCTCGACCTGTTCGCGATCAAAGGCCCACAGGCTCTTTGACACCGCCGGACTGACAAATTTCGCAGTCGACGTGATGTGCTCTTCAAGGTGCTCGATGCTCTCGTGATAGCCAATCAGCGCTTCGGCGGTCGAGATCAGCAGTGACGCGATGCCGCCGACCAGCAGCGACCAGAGCAGGATGCGCCGCGTCAGGCGGCTGTTGAATCCGAGGAAATCGAGCCGGCCGCGGCCGGCGCCAGGGGCTGCCACGCCGGTGTCCTAGTCGGTCCTGGAAAACGAAAGGATGCGGTTGTAGCTGCCGTCGGCCTTCATTTCGCGCAGCGCCTGGGCCAGCTTCGGCACCAGCGCTTCATGCCGCTTGTGCAAATACAGGTACATATCCACATCCTTCAGTGCCGGTGCCAGGGGCGCCACGGCAGAGAGGCCCATGGTGCGTGCCAGCGCAACGCCGTCAGCCCGGGTGTACAGGGCCAGGTCGATGCGTCCGCCGTCGAGCATGAGGAACATCTGCTCGGGCTTGTCGACCTTGTTCACCACCTTGGCGCCGGAGGCACTGGCCTCGAACATTTTCCAGCCATTGATGAAGGCCACGCGATGCGGCTTGAGGCTTTCCCAGCCCTGGTCGAGGCGGATCGTTGCATCTTTGGCAAAGGCGACGAAGCTGATGCCGATGAAGCGCTCCGGCACCTGGACCAGGTTCGGATACTGGCTGGAGAGCCCGGGCACGCGCAAGCCCTCGCCGTCGACCTCGCCCTGGTTGGCGGAATGCAGCGAGCGCTCGGAAGGCAGGCTGACCAGCTTGACCTCGGCCCCGATGCGGCGGAACGCCTCCTTCGACAAATCCTGCAAGGCCTGGCGGTCGAGCGGCGTGTTGTTGGTGCTGATGGTCAAGGTCTGCGCAGTGGCGCCCGCCACCAACGCACACAGCCAGACCAGCGCGAAAAGCAGTTGCTTGCCCATGATTTCCCTCGTCAGATGCAGTGCAGGGCGGCCGCCGTGACCGCCCCGCCTGAAAGGCCGGCTGGCCATGGCTGCCGCCGCCAGCCGATCTTCCCACAAGACTAACTAAAGGAATAGTCTTAGATGGCGCGAGGGACTGCGGTATCTACGTAGTCGGCCGGCCCGGGCCAGCCGTGGCGGGCTCAGTGGCTGGTGCCTTCGGAGCGGTTGATCTTGTTGTAGAGGTTGTACTTGCCGACCGGCTTGTCCATCGGGATGCGCTTCACTTCCTTGAAGCTCGCCGCATCGAACACGATCAGCGCGCCGCCGTCGGCCTTGCGCTCCCACAGGCTGGCCAGCACGTACTTGCCGTCGCGGGTGAATTCGACATGGGCCAGGGTCTTGCCCGGATTCGTCTTCACCTCGGCGACCTTTTCCAAAGTGCGCTTGTCGATCACCTGCAGCGTGTCCTTGCCCTTCGACATCATCGAATCGGTCCAGGCGTAGGGCGTGTTCTCGTGGCTGCGCATAAAGAAGCCGGGGCCCAGCGTGGGGATGGTCTTCAGCGTGCTCCAATCCTTCATGTCGATCACCGTGACCAGGCCTTCCTTGAGGTTGGGCGTGGCCATCACCTTGCGCTCCGCGCCCTGCGGCGGCGCATAGTTCCAGGTGATGCCAGAGCCCAGGTGGGGCATGCCGGGCAGCTTGAGGTCGGCGATCTTCTTTCGCACGTCGAGGTGTACCACCTGGCCCTTGCCCGCCTCGCGGCTCGACCCCATCAGTTCGGCATAGTCCTGAGTGAAGAAGAAATCGTCCAGCGGCTCGGCGAGGAAGGTCCGGCGCGGATTGAGGAAGCCCGGAATGAAGCTGCCTTCCTTGTACTTGAAGTCGTGGATCATGCCCACCGGGATGTCGTCGGCCTTCGGGTTATAGCTGATTTCCCAGACCTCGGGCACGTCCTTCAGCGCTGCGACGAAGCTCTGCCGCGGAGCGGCGTCATACACGGCCGAGACGCGCGAGCTTTCCTTGCGGTCCTTGTTCCACACTTCATGGATCTTCAGCAGGTTCAGGTCGGCATCAAGCAGCACCAGCGTATGCGGTAGGTAGTTGGCCACTGCCAGGTACTTGCCGTCGCCCGAGACGGCAACGTTGCGCGTGTTGATGCCGGCGCGGATCTCGGCCACCACCTTCAGGTTCCAGATGTCGAACTTGGTGATCCAGCCGTCGCGCGAGGCGAAAAAGACATAGCGCCCGTCCGGCGTGAACTTCGGCCCGCCGTGCAGCGCATAGCGGCTGGGGAAGCGATGGATCGGTTCCAGTTTGTCGCCATCAAGCACCGTGACATGGTGGTCGCCGGTCTCGACCACGATGAACAGGTTCATCATGTCCACACCCTTGAACACCTCGGCCGGCTTGGCCGGCAGGCTGCCCGGGGCATGATTGACGATGCGCGAGGCCTTGATCTCGGCCTCGCTGAGAGTCGGCGCCGGCGACACGGCGGTGTAAATGTAGTCGGCCAGTGCGGCGACCTCCTCCTTGGCCAAGCGGTCGGCAAAACCCAGCATCTGCGTCGCCGCACGACCTTCGCTGATGACCTTGACCGCCTCGGGCTTGCGCAAGCGGGAGAGGCTTTCTGGCAGCAGCGCCGGGCCGGTGAGGCCGACTCGGCCCGGCCCGTGGCAGGCGGCGCAATGCTGCTGATAGAGCGCGGGGGCGTCGGCGGCATTGGCGACAACAGGCATCGCAGCGCCAGCCAACAGGAACAGGGAGATTGCAGATAGCGAAGCAAGACCGGATTTCATGCGACGAACCCCAAGGCAAAAGATACCAAGCGTTTTCGCGCAGCATACCGCCGCTTCCAGCTACGACCTTGATGTGAACTAAGTCGGACGCCTCAGAACTTTCCGTCATCCACCTGCTCGGGCATGCCGCGCGGGATGTCGCCGAAGCCGAGGATGCGCCTGCCCTTGTGATCCTTGAGGAATTCCGCGGCGTCCTCGCGGTTGGCCAGCGGCACGAACTCGTGGCCCATCGGCCCGAGCACATCGGAGCCGGTCACGAAAAACGCCTTCCTTGCGTCGATGCGCGCGAGGCCGTAGAAATCCGTCACCCAGATCGCCGCCATGTCCTCGCGCCGGTGCCCGGCGGCGTATTTCGCCGGGTCATGCCAGAACTTGAACATGTCCTTGGCGCCGTCGAAGTGGTGCGCATGGCCGTCCTTGTAGACGATGGTCGCCACCCAGTTGGGA
>CAIVQO010000049.1 GCA_903908065.1 uncultured beta proteobacterium
AAGCTGTTCAACTCGCCCACCCTGCCCGATCCCGGCGATTTCGCCGTGCAGCTCACCTCACTCACCGGCCAGAAGTTCGAGGAAGCCGGCATGGACGAGATCGGCCGCAACATCTCCGGCCTCGAGCACATGCTCAACTTCCGCCGCGGCCTGCGCGCCAGGGACGACACTCTGCCCCGCCGCTGGTTCGAGGAACCGCTGACCGAAGGCCCGTTCAAGGGCGAGAAAATCGACCGTGAGCAATTCGAGGCGATGAAACAGCGCTTCTACGGCCTCACCGGCCTCAACGCCGAGGGCCTGCCCGCGGTGGAATGGCACGAGAAGTTGTCGCGCCTGATCACCGGCTTCGCTGTCCGCGTCGAGTTGCCCAAGCCGCTGCCCGGCGCGCCGGAAAAGCAGGTAGTGATCGACGAGCCGGTCGCCGACATCGCAGCCCTGCGCCGCGCGATCCGGCACAAGCTGCCGGAAGCGGCGGAGGACCTCGCCGACACTTCCTGGAATGTCGCGGTGAATGGCGAAATGGTGCTCTCCGGCGAAGCGTCGAAGCGCATCGCCAGCGGCGACCGCGTTGCGCTGGTTCCCATCATCGCAGGAGGCTGAGGCATGACCTACTTCGACGCAGCAACGGAAACCCTGCCGCGCGAACAACTCGCGGGTTTGCAACTCGGCAAGCTGCAGGCCATGTCACGCGAACTGTGGGGTCGCAACGCCTTCTACACCAACAAATGGAAGTCTGCCGGAGTCAGCCCCGAGGATATCCGCAGCCTGGATGACATCGTGCGCCTGCCCTTCACCAAGAAGGGCGAACTGATGGAAGACCAGGCCACCAACGGCCCCTTCGGCACCAACCTCACTTACCCGCTCGACGCCTACGTGCGCATGCACCAGACCTCGGGTACCACCGGCGTGCCGCTCAAGGTGCTCGACACCACCGAGTCCTGGGACTGGTGGGGCCGCTGCTGGGGCCACGTACTGGCCGGCGCCGGCGTCACGGCCGCCGACCGCCTGTTCATGGCCTTCGCCTTCGGCCCTTTCATCGGCTTCTGGGCAGCGGTCGAGGGCGCGCGCAAGATCGGTGCGGTGATGGTGCCCGGCGGCGGCCGCGACTCGCAGCAACGCCTGGAGCTGATGCGCGAAGTCGGCGCCACCGTGCTCTGCTGCACGCCGACCTACGCCCTGCGCCTGGCCGAAGTGGCCCACGAAATCGGCTTCGACCTCGCCGGCATTCCGATGAAGGCGACGGTGCATGCCGGCGAACCCGGTGCCAACATCCCCTCCACCAAGAACCGCATCCAGGAATCCTGGACCGCCAAGTGCTTCGACCATGCCGGCGCCTCCGAAGTCGGCGCGCATTCCTTCGAATGCCTGCATCAACCCGGTGGCACCCACCTGATCGAAAGCGAATACATCGCGGAGGTCATCAATCCCCTGACCGGAGCCGTGGTCAATCCGGGCGAACGCGGCGAACTGGTGCTGACCAACCTCGGCCGCTGGGGCTTCCCGGTGATCCGCTACCGCACCGGGGACCTGGTCAAGATGAACCTCGACCGCTGCGATTGCGGGCGGACCTTCCTGCGCTTCGACGGCGGCATCCTGGGCCGGGCCGACGACATGGTCACCGTGCGCGGGGTCAACGTCTTCCCCGCCGGAGTCGAAAATATCATCCGCAAGTTCGCCGAGATCGACGAATTCCGCATCACGGTGAACAAGGTCAAGCAGATGGACGAGATGGACATCGAGATCGAACTCTGCGAAGGCGCCGATCCGGACGTGGCTCACCAGCTTGCAATTAAGCTCGATTCGATGCTGTCCTTCCGGCCTCGCGTGCACCACGTGGCGCGCAATACCCTGCCGCGCTTCGAGATGAAGGCCAAACGCTTCCACGTCAAGCACGACGCCTGAGCATCCTCGGCGGGACGCAGCGAGAGGGAACAATTTGACGCCCAATGATGCCGCGGCGATAATTCCGCCGCGGCCGCGTTGGCCCCATCGCATCGTTCTCCCTCCGCCATGCCCGACACCCCCAAACCAAGCAAGCGCAGAACCGACCTCGACTACGGCGTCCTGCCCGGCCTGATCGGCTACCAGCTGCGCATGGCGCAGATCGCGCTGTTCAAGGATTTCGCCCAGGGACCGGGGGCCGAAGACGTGACGCCGGGCCTGTTCGGCGTCCTGGTGGTGATCGAGGCGAATCCCGATCTCAAGCAAAGCGACCTCGCGCGCGCCACCCGCCTCGATCGCTCGACGGTGGTGACGGTCATCGACAACCTCGAAAAGCGCGGCCTGGTCGAGCGTCGCGTCGCACTGCACGACCGCCGTTCGAACGCGATCCGCCTCACCGAGGCAGGATTGGCCCTGCTCAAGAAGCTTAAGCGTCAGGTGGCGCAGCACGAGAAGCGCCTGATGCAGAACTTCACCACAGCCGAGCGCGACCAGCTGGTTGCGCTGCTGCAGAAGGTCTTTCCCGAACACCGCTGAAGCCTGCCCCGATGAAGACCATCGACTTCTACCTGGACTTCATCTCGCCCTACGCCTATCTGGCCTTCGAAAAGCTGCCCGCGGCACTGCACGGCTGCGACGTCGCCGTCAATTACAAGCCGGTCCTGTTTGCCGCGATGCTCAAGCACCACGGCCAGCTCGGTCCCGCCGAAATAGCCACCAAGCGCGACTGGACCTACCGCCAGGTGCAATGGCTGGCCCACAGCAACGGCCTGCGACTCGACCTGCCCGCCGCCCACCCCTTCAATGCGCTGGCCCTGCTGCGCCTGGCGCTGGCCACCGTGAGCGAGGGCAATCCCGGCCGCGAGGCCTGCGCCGCCATCTTCGAACATGCCTGGCAGGGCGGGCAGGACGCCGCCGACCCGCAGCGCATCGCCGAATTGACCCGACGCCTGAACCCGGTACGCGACCCGGCCGGCGGCGAGGTCAAGGTGGCCCTCTCATGCAATACCGACGACGCCATCCGCCAGGGCATCTTCGGCGTGCCAAGCCTCGTGGTCGACGACAAGGTCTTCTGGGGCTTCGATTCCCTGCCCATGGTGCGCGCCTGGCTCCAGGGCGACCCCTGGTTTGAGGCTGGCGCCTGGGAGGCAGCCACCAAAATCGCGGTCGGCGCGGCTCGTAGACGGCAATAGCCGACGATCAAGGCGCCGACCCCAAACCCATCCAAAGCATCGCGGCGGCCCGACCTGCCTCCCCAAAACACCGGATCCGCGCGTCTCGAGCGCTACGACTCAGCGTGCGCCAGGCTCCTTGCACGCGACCGGCCAGACGGTCTTCCCGCCCGGTGGGTGGATAGCGCCATCGCTGCCGACCACGGCGGGGCGCACGATGCGGCGCGGCTCGGGCAATTGACGCACCTCGGCCAGGTCGCGCAGGCCCTGAGCATAGAGGACAAGAGGATCGTCCATCCGTGAATCCCTGCCGCTGACCATCGAATCGAACATTCCCTTGACTTCGTACTCCGCGCTGGGACCGTAGAACGTGGTCAGGTGCAAATGCGCGTAACCGCTCACGCCATAGTGCCGGCCCACGGTACCGCTTGCACCCGAATGGGCAACCACCGCCCCCGCCTTGACGCGGTCCCCCGTCTTCAAGGCCGGCAAGGCGGACAGGTGCTGGTACTTGCTAAATACATGGAAGGGTGTGCCGGTATCCTCGGGCGAGTGCAACAACCAAAGGTAGATGCCTTCCAGGCGGCCGCCCTCGCCAAAGGTGATCACCTCGCCATCGGCGATGGCCAATAGCGGCGTTCCCACCTTGAGGCTGAGATCGATGCCCCCGTGCAGCCCGCCGTTCCGATCGCCACGGCGGCTGCTGCCGTCGTAGCGCGTGGATGAAGCGTAAGGCGAAGCAATCCGCTCGCACCCAAAGCCGTCAGGGAAAGCAACCTCCAGCCCCGTTGCGCTGACGGCGTGATCGCGCCGCTCAACCTGCGCCTGCGCCAGGGCACTCAGCATCACGACGAGCAAAACTATGATTTTGGATTTCATGTCCTCACCTAGTCAAAGGAGCCAGGAGTCGCCTTGGTACCCAATTTCCGTTTCTATATACGCCTATCCCGCTAACAGATCAATCTGACACTTTCCGACCTTGGTCGCCTAACCAATTTTCAAATGACTCTGACCCGTTTAGCTCTCGCGCGGGAGCTCCTGCCTCGCCCGGCGTGAGCAGCAGATGTACGTGGTTGGTCATCAGTACCCAGGCGTGGATGGCACAACCGCAATCGCGAGCCGCTTCTTCCAGCCAATGGAGGTAGCACCGAAAGTCCTCCTCGGCGAAAAGCAGGGCTCGCGATTGATGCCGCGCTGGACGATATGCAGCGGTTGGTCAGCGATAAGGATGCGCGGGCGGCGTGGCATGACAGGTGCTCAGAAAGTCAAATGACTCTGACCCCTTTGGTTTTCAGTTCTCCAATGAAGGCTTGAGGGTCTTGACGACGAAATCGCGAGTCTGGTTTGCTTGCACGACGTGACCATCGGGCGCGGCAGGAAACTGTGGGCAGGCGTTGTTTTTGGCAAACAGCCACGGCGACCGTCCACCACCTCGATTACCCTGCCCCCGATCCATCATGTAGCCGATACGCTCGGCCATCACTTCGTTAGTTTGCAGGTCGATGACTTTGAGCGAACTGCCGGCGATCCAGTAGTCGCGTTCTTCGCGGGTCGAGATATCGTCGTAGGTGACGCCGTAGCGCGGCATGGGGCCGGGAGCGGGAATTTCGTCGAGGACGAAAGCGTAGATATTGAGGTCGTAGTTCGGATTGCGCTGTAACTCGACTTTGGTATTGGGTGCCGTGGAGTCCTGCTTGCCGACCGCCTTACGCGAACCCGTATAGCGATAGCGCTTGCCGTCCTTGGGGTCGAGGGCTTCGACGTAGCGGTAGCCGAGGCGTAGCGAGAAGGCAGGGTTTTTCGGTACGCGATGAAACCCTGAAAAGAACGTCTTTAAGTAGCTATCATCACCAGAGTCATTTCCATACGGATCATCCAGCTTGTACTGATCCCCATAGTTGATGTCGGTCGGCCGAATCTTCATCAGAAAGACACCCTCGACGTTGTCCGCAGTACGGTGAATGAAGACCCCCGCCTTCTTGCAACGCTCGGCGAACATCGCTTCGGCCGTTGCCAGCCGTGCCTTCGGGTCTTCCTTGCCGGGTGGCGTTTGCGCGGAGGCGGCCAGCGTCATCGCGGCCAGCAGCGCCGTGGCGAGTTGTTGGATCCGTTTTGTGCTCATGCCGCTTGGGTGCTAAAGGGGTCAGAGTCATTTCCCATATCCGTCGCAGAAGCACCAATCGACCCAGCCATCAACCCTGGAATCCGACTGCTCCTAGCCATATCGCTCTGGCTCATTGATTCGTGTTCCGCACTGCGCTTGGCGTTATCGGCGGACGCAGGCGAGCAGTTGCAGATTTCCGGAAGGAAAGCCTGCACGAAGTCGCTTGTAGGTCGATGGAAGTAAAGCGGATAACGAACGGATAGCCATACGGCATCCTGCCCGAAACCGGCGCCGGGCTCAATACCCATGGCATTACCGCGGTTGCCGCGACTTTAGCGAATTGCCGTAACTTCCACCACCAGTGACGTTACCTGCGGCTCAGGCTGCGCGAACGAACAGCGCAGGCCTTCTGGGGCCGCCAGCGCGGCAATTGCGCCTACCGCAGTTCCGAGCAGGAACACGCCGCCCGTCGCCACCGGCGCGATCTCGACTCGCAGGGTCGCGCCCTCCGGTTCAGTCAACGTGGTTCGTAGTCCCGCCGCCAGTGGCACCGCCGCCTGCACCCGGCCCCATAGCGAAGCGAAGCGCTCGGCGACCGGCTTGGCCACCGAGGATAAATCGGCCTGCCGCCTCGAGCTGTCGCCCACCGCCGCCCGCGCGCAGATGGCCCCGACCAGCGCCTCGATGCCTTCGCCACTGACGGCGCTCACGGCATGGATGGGCGGCGCGTGGCGCCACAGGTGGGTCACGGCGCGCAGGCTGTCGCAGGCCAGGCTAGCGGCCGGGGTGTCGCTCTTGGTCACCACCAGCAAATCGGCCAGTTCCAGGATGCCGGCCTTGATCGCCTGCATCTCGTCGCCCAGGCCGGGCGGAAAAGCCACCAGCAGCGTGTCGGCGAGGTGCGCGACGTCGAGTTCGGATTGCCCGGTGCCGACCGTCTCGACAATCACCAGGTCGTAGCCGGCGAGATCCATCAGCCGCACCATGGGCTGGGCGGCGGCGGTCAGGCCGCCCAGGCTGCCGCGACTGGCCGTCGAGCGTACGAAGCAGCGCCCCTCGATGGCCTCGCCAATGCGGAAGCGGTCGCCTAGAAGCGCGCCGCCGCTGACCGGGCTGGAGGGGTCGACGGCGAGCACGGCGACGCTGTGCCCTTGTCCCAGAAGCCAGCGCACCAGGGCGCCTACAAGGGTCGACTTGCCGGCGCCCGGGGGGCCGGTGACGCCCACCACGTGGGCGTGCCCCTTGGCATCGGCCAAGCCCTGCATCAGGGCGGCACCGGCGGCAGGTTCGCGCTCGGCCAGCGACAGGGCACGCGCCAGCGCGGCTTTTTCGCCGGCCAGCAGGCGGCGCGCCAAGTCATCCATAGTGAGGCTCATCGTCTATTGACACTCGCAATGTACTGCGTATACAGTATCCAGTATTCCACAAACCGAGCGCAACAGCGCGATCGATTCTGCCATGAACACGTCAATCAAGCCCCTTGAACGACCGGCAGGCCTCGCCGACCGGGTCTATAACCAGTTGCGCGACAACATCGGCAGCCACCAGATCCGACCCGGCGAACGGTTGCAGGAAGTCAGCCTCGCCGCCCAGCTCGGCGTCTCCCGCACCCCGGTGCGCGAAGCCCTGGCCCGCCTGGAAAGCGAAGGCATGATCGTGGTCGAGGGCCGCGGCTTCGTGGTTCCCGAACTCACCGATGCCGACGTCGAGGAGATCTACCAGCTGCGCTTCCTGCTCGAACCGGCGGCGGTCGATGATGCCGTGGCGGCCGAAAAGGCCGGCGACTTTCGCGCCTTCCTCGAGGCCAACAGCCGTTTCCATCACGCCTGGCGCGCCCTGGTGCCCAACCGCCGGATGTCCAAGCTGCTCGACCAGTATGTCGGCCACGTGCGTTTCCTGCGCGTCCTGACCCTGGGTGACGCCGGGGCGCGCAAGGCCGCGTTGACCGGCATGAAGGCCATCCACGCCGCCTTCCGCAAGCGCGATGCCGAGGCCGCGGCGACGGCGATGCACAAGCACCTCGAAGCAGCGAAGAGCTTCCTCGTCGACGCCATTGCCCAGATCGAAACGGAAAAGGCCGCCGAAGTCGCCGTGGCGCCAGCGCCGACTTCCGAAGCACCCGCGCCGCGCCGCAGCGCACGAAACTGACCCGCATTCCCATCCTGAAAAGAGACTAATCCGCCATGAGCTACAAGGCAGAAATCCCCTACGGCGCCTACTGGAGCACTCCGTTCGCGCGCTGGCAAGGCAGCTTCGCCAACCTGCACAGCATCGAATTCGCAGCACACGTGGCCAAGGCCGAACTGGCGAAGCGCAAGATCGACCCGAAGCTATTCGACTACGGCGTGCTCGGCTTTTCGGTACCGCAAAAGCATTCCTTCTACGGCCTGCCCTGGCTGGCCGGCTTGATCGGCGCCGGCCAGGCCGGCGGCCCGACCCTGATGCAGGCCTGCGCCACCGGCGTGCGCAGCCTGCTCGCCGCCGCGCAGGAAATCGAGGTCGGCATGGCCTCGGTCGCCCTGGCGATCAACTGCGACCGCACCTCCAACGGCCCCCACCTCTTCTACCCGAACCCGAAAGGTCCGGGCGGCACGGGCGATTCGGAAAACTGGGTGATGGACAGCTTCAACTGCGACCCGCTCGGCCCCCACGCCATGCTCCAGACAGCCGAAAACGTGGCCAAGAAGCATGGCATCGGCACCCCCGAACAGCACGAACTGGTGCTGCGCCGCGAAGCGCAATACCGCATGGCGCTGGACAACGACTCCGCCTTCCTCAAGCGCTTCATGACCCTGCCCTTCGAGGTGCCGGCGCCCAATTACAAGAAAGCCGCCGGCAGCATAGCCGGCGACGAAGGCATCTCGCAATCGACGGCCGAAGGCCTGGCCAAGCTGAAACCGGTGATGCCGGGCGGCTGCGTCACCTTCGGCGGCCAGACCCATCCTGCCGACGGCAATGCGGCGATCATCGTCACCAGCCGCGACAAGGCGCGCGAGTTGTCGGCCGATCCCAAGATCGCGGTGCGCCTGCACGGCTTCGGCCTCGCCCGCGTGCCGGTGGCCTTCATGCCCGAAGCCACGGTGCCGGCGGCGCAACGCGCCCTCGACCAGGCCGGCAAGATGATTGCCGACATGAAGGCGATCAAGACCCACAACCCCTTCGCCGTCAACGACCTCTACTTCGCCAAGCAGACCGGCTGCGACCTGAATGGCATGAACAATTTCGGTTGCTCCCTGGTCTGGGGCCATCCGCAGGCGCCGATGGGCACCCGCGCCATCATCGAGCTGATCGAGGAACTGGCCCTGAAGGGCGGCGGCTGGGGGCTGTTCACCGGCTGTGCCGCCGGCGACACGGCGATGTCGGTGGTACTGGAAGTCTGCGACGCAAAGTAGGCCGCGCAAACAGTGATTGCGGACTGGATTTCGGATAGCGCTGCCCGCCGCCCGGACAAGGCGGCGATCCGCTTCCATGGCCGCGAACTCTCCTACCGCGACTTTGCGGCGCTGGCGGACCGCATTGGCGCCGCGCTGGCGGCGGCCGGCGTGCGCCGCGGCGATGCCGTCTCTTTCCTCGGCTTCAACAGCCCGGAAATGCTGGCGCTGCTATTTGCCTGCGCCCGCCTGGGCGCGCTCTACATGCCGCTCAACTGGCGCCTTGCCGCGCCTGAGCACAAGCAGATGTTGGCCGACTGCCCGCCGAAGGTGCTGATCGTCGAACGCGAGTTCCTCGCCCCCACCGCCGCGCTGGGCGAGGAGCTGGGCGGCATGTGCAAGGTCGCGATCGGTGGCGAGGCCGCCGGCTGGCAGGACTGGGACAGCTTCCTCGCCGCTGGCCACGGGTTGCCGCCGGCCGATCCCGAGGTCGGGCCACAAACGCCGCTGCTGATCTGCTACACCTCTGGCTCCACCGGCAAACCCAAGGGGGTACTGCTGGCCCAGGGCGCGCTCGAGGTCAATGCCGTGAACAGCGAGGACATGCACGGCCTGACGGCCGAAGACGTGATCTTCAACAGCCTGCCCCTGTTCCATGTCGGCGGGCTCAACAACCTGGTGACACCGGGCCTCAGGGCCGGCTGCAGCATCGTGCTGCACGCCAAGTTCGACCCCGAAGCCAGCTTCGACGCCATCGAACGCGAAGGCATCACGCTCACCGTGCTGGTGCCCGCCCAGCTCGACATGATGATGGCCAATCGCCGTTGGTCCGGCGCCGACTTTTCGCGGCTGCGCATGATCACCACCGGCTCGACCATCGTGCCACGCCACGTCATCCACGCCGTGCATGACAAGGGCGTGCCCCTGGTGCAGGTCTATGGCTCCACCGAAACCTGCCCGATCGCCGTCTACCTCAAGGCCGACGACGCCATGCGCAAGGTCGGCTCCACCGGCCGCGTCGGCAAGCTGTGCCAGCTGCGCCTGGTGGATGGCGACGGCAACGAGGTCAGGCAAGGCGAAACCGGCGAGATCTGGATCAAGGGCGGCAACGTCATGAGCGGCTACTGGCAGGCGCCCGAGGCCACTGCCGCCGCCCTCAACGATGGCTGGTTCCGCAGCGGCGACATGGGCCACCTCGACGAGGAAGGCTACCTCTACGTCGATGGCCGCAGCAAGGACATGATCATCACCGGCGGCGAAAACGTATACCCGGCCGAGATCGAAAATCTGCTGATCGAATCGCCCGACATCGCCGAGGCCTCGGTGGTGGGCAAGAGCGATCCGCGCTGGGGCGAAGTGGTGGTCGCCGTCGTGGTGCCACGCGAAGGTCGCCGCGTCGACAGCGACCAGGTGCTGGGCCTGCTCGAAGGCCGCATCGCCCGCTACAAGCACCCCAAGGAAGTTTTCATCGTCCAGACGCTGCCCAAGACGGCACTGGGCAAGGTACGCAAGGAAGACGTGCGGCAGATGGTCGCGCGCTAGAGGAGCAACCCATGACACTCAAGATCGGCATCGACGTCGGCGGCACCTTCACCGATTTCGCCGTCACCCGCGACGGCGCGGAACCGGCAATCTTCAAGTCGCTGTCCACCCCGTCCGATCCATCGATCGCGGTGGTAAATGGCCTCACCGACATCGCCGCGGCGCAAAACCCGCCGCAGACGCTGGAGGCCTTCGCCGCCACGATAGACACCATCGTCCATGGCACGACCGTGACCACCAACGCCACGCTGACGCACACCGGCGCCAAGTGCGGCCTGCTCACCACCGAGGGCATCCGCGACGCGCTGGAAATGCGCCGCGGCATCCGCGAGGAGCAGTACAACAACCGCTACGCCAACGTCAAACCGCTGGTGCCGCGCTACCTGCGCGCCGGCATAAAGGGGCGGCTGGACCGCAACGGCGACGAAGTCACGCCGCTCGACCTCGCCCAGGTGAAGCAGGCCATCGACCTGTTCAAGCAGGACGGCGTGCAGGCGGTGTCGATCTGCTTCATGAACTCCTTCGCCAACCCGGCCCACGAGCAGGCGGCGGCCAAGCTGGTGAAACAGGAAATGCCCGGCGCCTACCTTTCGGTATCGACCGACCTGCTGCCCTCGATCCGTTTCTACGAACGCATCAGCACCACGGCGCTCAATTCCTACGTCGGCCCCAAGCTCAACCACTACCTCGACCAGCTGGTCGGCCGCCTCAAGGGCATCGGCTTCCACGGCCTGCTGCTGATCATGCAATCCAACGGCGGCGTCATCTCGCCCCAGCTGGCGCGC
Source organism: uncultured beta proteobacterium (assembly GCA_903908065.1). GTDB lineage: Bacteria > Pseudomonadota > Gammaproteobacteria > Burkholderiales > Rhodocyclaceae > Sulfuritalea. Next base: position 10,916 of record CAIVQO010000049.1, read on the forward strand.
GAGAAGGCCGCGCTGACCCTGCTCTCCGGCCCCGCCGGCGGCCCCGGCGCCGGCCTGTTCTACGTCACGCCGCACGGCCAGGACAAGTGCATCACCACCGACATGGGCGGCACCAGCTTCGAAGCCTCGGTCGCGGTGGGCAGCCCGATGATCAAGAATGACGGCGAGATCGCCCGTCACAAGATCGCCCTGCCCATGCTCGACATCCACACCATCGGTGCCGGCGGCGGCTCGATCGGCTGGCTCGACGAAGGCGGCATGCTGCGCATGGGCCCGCAGAGCGCCGGCGCCGACCCCGGCCCGGCCTGCTACGGTAAGGGCGGCCAGCTGCCCGCCACCACCGACGCCAACGTGGTGCTGGGCTACCTCGACCCGAACTATTTCGCCGGCGGCAAGATGAAGCTAGACGTCGCCGCCGCGCGCAAGGCGATCGAGACCCACATCGCCAAGCCGATGGGCCTTTCCGTCGAAGATGCGGCGGCCGGCATGTACCGCGTCGCCTGCAACAACATGGCCCAGGGCGTGCGCGAGGTGACCATCAAGCGCGGCTTCGACCCGCGCGAGTTCCCCTTCATCCCGGCCGGCGGCGCCGGACCCATCCACTCCTGCCTGATCTGCGAGGAGCTGGAAATCCCGCTGCAGATCGTGCCGCGCGAATCCTCGGTGCTGTGCGCCTTCGGCATGCTGATGAGCGAGCTCAAGCACGACTTCGTGCGCACCTTCGTCGCCAAGTTGGAGGCCGTGGACTGGAAGAAGCTCGGCGCCATGATCGACGAGATGTCGGCGGAGGGTGCGCGTCAGCTCACCGAGGAGCGCATCCCCGAAGCGCGTCGCCGCCACGACATCAAGTTCGACTGCCGCTACATCAAGCAGTACCACGAGGTCTCCTTCCTGGTACCGCGCGAACTGGTGGCCATGGGCGACGTCGCCGCCATTTCGCGCGCCTTCCACGCAGAGCACAACCGGCTTTACGGCTACTCGCTAGAGGCCGAAGGCGCCCCGATCGAGATCATCAACGTCCGCGTGCAGTCCATCGGCTTCACCGACAAGCCCTCCTACCGCGGAGAGACATTTGCCGGCGAGGATGCTTCCGGCGCGCTCAAGGGCCGCCGCAGCATGTACATCCCCGAGACCAAGAAATTCGCCGACGTGCCGGTCTTCGACGGCCACAAGATGCGCTTCGGCAACCGCATCGACGGCCCGGCCATGGTCGAGCAGGAGACGACGGCCATCTTCGTCTCCGCCGCCTACGACTGTGTGGTCGACGCCCTGGGTTCCTTCGCCATCTACCGCAAGGGACGCGAAGACCTTGTCAAATCCTGTTTCGCCAAAGAAGAGGTGACGGCATGAGCACCAAAATCGACCCCATCCTGTTGTCCGTCTATGCGCGGACCTTCAAGTCCATCACCGACGAGATGAGCATCTCGATGGAGCAGACCACGCGCTCGCCCATCCTGTGCGAGGCGAAGGACTACGTCACCGGCCTTTACGACGGCGACGGCAACATGCTGGAGCAGACCGAAAACCTGCCCATCCTGGCCTTTTCGCTGGCGCCGGTGTGCAAGTACATCAAGGACTACTTCGCCGACGACCTGCACCCAGGCGACGTGATCTTCCACAACGACGTCTTCAGCCTGGGCAACCAGAACAACGACGTCGCGGTGTACAAGCCGATCTTCCATTCCGGCAAGCTGGTCGCCTGGACTGCCGTCAAGGGCCACCAGGCCGACATCGGCGGCAACGTGCGCGGCGGTTACAACCCGAACGCGGTCGAGGTCTGGCAGGAGGCGCTGCGCATCCCGCCGGTCAAGGTGGTCGAAAAGGGCAAGCTGAAGAAGGACGTCTGGAACCTGATCTTCGCCAACATCCGCCTCGACATCGTGCAGCACGACATGAAGGCCGAGATGGGCGCCTGCACCGTCGGCGAGCGCCGCCTGCTGGAACTGCTCGACAAGTACGGGCTGGAAAGCTACGAGGCGCACAAGCAAGCGCTGTTCGACGCCACGCGCAAGATGATGGAAGCCGAGATCGCCAAGATCCCCAACGGCAAGTACAGCGGCGAAGGCTACGTGTATTACGACGGCCGCCACGAGGGCAGCAAGTTCACCATCCGCGTGGACATCGAGGTCAAGGACAAGAGCATCAAGTTCGATTACTCGCGCACCGACGCGCAGACCAACGGCTTCGTGAACGGCACCTTCACCTCCTCGGCCTCGGCCACCATCCTGACCTTGCTGCAGATGGTGAACCCCGATATCCCGCACAACGAGGGTATGGTCAGCCCGATCGAGATCGTGATCCCGGAAGGCACCATCCTCAACGCCGCCTACCCCAAGGCCACCACCTTCGGCAACCACCTCTGCCCACCCAACGCCGACGCCATCCAGCGCGCGCTCGGGCCCGCGATGCCCGACCGCGTCACCGCCGGCTGGAACAACCTGCTCTGCTCGCTGACCACCGGTACCGACCCGGAGAAGAACGAGGCCTACGTCGACATCGGCTTCATGGGGCTCAAGGGCGGCTCGGGCGCGATGCTGGGCATCGATGGCTACGACCACATCGGCATGATCGACGCCTCGGGCGGCGTGCTCGACCAGGACTACGAGATGTTCGAACAGCAGACGCCGCACCGCTTGCTCAAGCATGAGTTGCTGACCGACTCGGCCGGCGCCGGCGAATGGCGCGGCGGCCTCGGCGTCGAAACCATCTTCGAGATCGGCTCAGAAGACACCCAACTCGTCACCTTCGGCGACGGCGACTTCGAGCCGGCCTTCGGCCTCTTCGGCGGCAAGGATGCCGGCCTCAACTTCATCCGTCTGCACTACCCCGACGGGCAGACCGTGGTTCCGAAGAACAAGGACCTGATCACCGGCGTACCCAAGGGCACCGTCTACCACCAGGTCGCCAGTGGCGGTGGCGGCTACGGCGATCCGAAGAAGCGCGACCGCAAGACGCTTGCCGAGGAAATCCGCAATGGTGTGATCTCGAAGGAAGCGGCGATGCGCGATTACGGGTATAGCGAGTGAACTCACAGGCAACTACCAGCAGTGCAACCTGCAGCGCGCGATCGGGCCGCCAGGGCGCCCTGCTCCGCTCCATGTCCCCCGTCACTGACCTGCGGCCAGTTCCTCCTCCTTTACTTGCGCGGAACAGGGCACCCTACCAGCCCGATCCGGACGCGCCTGCACCGATTTGCCGCAGCAATGCGCTCACCTTTCCCGCGTGGGGTGTCGGGTGTCCGATTCCCGCAGGTAAAGGGGGAGAACCGAGCGTAGCGAGGTTCGGAGGACACGGAGGGAATCGGACACCCGACACCCCAGGCGCGCACACACCGTCGCAATCAACGTAACTGAACGACCAATGAATTTCGACCTAACCGACGACCAAAAGGCGATCCGCGATACCTTCGCCCGCTTTTGCGACGAACGCATCGCGCCGCAGGCCGAAGCGCTCGACGAAGCCAAGCAGTACCCGCGCGCCCTGTTCCAGGAGCTCGCCGACCTCGGCTTCTTCGGCATGCGCTACCCCGAGGACGTCGGCGGCACCGGCATGGCGCTGACGGAGTTCGCGCTGGCGCTGCAGGAAATCTCGCGCGGCTCGATGTCGCTGGCCGGCGCCGTGGCCATGCAGTCGTTGATGGGAACCAAGTTCTTGCACCTGCTGGGCAACGCCGACATCATCGAGCGCCTGTTCAAACCCGCGCTGCGCGGCGAGAAGATCGGCGCCATCTGCATGACCGAGCCCAACTCCGGCTCAGACCTCGATTCCATCGCCACCACGGCGAAGAAGGTCGACGGTGGCTACGTAATAAACGGCCAGAAGACCTGGATCACCTCGGCGCCGGTAGCCGACTTCTTCACCGTCTTCGCCAAAGCCGGGGAAGAGAAGAAGCTGACCATCTTCCTTGTCGAGAAGCACTTCAAGGGCCTCATCGTCGGCCGTGAAATCCACAAGATGGGGGTCTGGGCCCTGCCCACCTCCGAAGTCGCCTTCGACGAGTGCTTCGTCCCCGACAGCCACCGCCTGTCGCAGGCCGAAGGCGACGGCGAAAGCCACCTGCGCAAGACCCTCGGCGAGATCCGCATTATCACCGGCGCCATGGGCCTCGGCGTCGCCCATGCGGCGATGGCCGAAGCCGTACGCTACGCAGCCGAGCGCAAGCAGTTCGGCAAGCCGATCAACCGCTACCAGGCGATCCAGATGAAGCTGGCCGAGATGGCCACCGAACTGGAGGCCGCCGAGCACCTCGTGTATTACGCCGCCTGGCTGCGCGATGCCGGCCGGCCGTACCACAAGCACGCGGCAATGGCCAAGTTGTTCGCCACCGAGACCGCGGCCAAGGTCTGCGACCAGGCCGCGCGCGTCTTCGCCTCCTACGGTTACGCCATGGAATACCCGGTGCAACGCTACCTGCGTGACGTGCGCTTCACGCTAATCGGCGGCGGCACCAGCGAGATTTTGAAATTGATCATTGCCAAGGAAGTCAGTTCATGACCCGACCGATAAAAGTGCTGCTGGGCAAGCCCGGCCTCGACGGCCACGACCAGGGCGCCAAGGTCGTCGCCCGCGCCATGATGGATGCCGGCTTTGAAGTGATCTACACCGGCCTGCGCCAGACCCCGGAACAGATCGCGCGCATCGCGCTCGAAGAAGACGTCGACGTCATCTCGCTCTCCAGCATGGCCGGTTCGCACATTCCCTTCTGCACCAAGCTCAAGCCCCTGCTCGAAGCCAACGGCCTGACCGACAAGCTGTGGATGATCGGCGGCAACCTGCCGGCGCAGGACCACGATGCCCTGCGTGCGCTGGGCTTCAAGGGCATCTTCCCGTCCGGCTCCAAGCTCGACGCCATCACTGAATACATTCGGAGCAATGTGAAATGAACGCTCCCCAGAAACCTGAACTGAAGAAGGTCATCAACGAGTCCGGCATCGAGGTCAAGCCGCTCTATACCGCGGCCGATGTCGAAGCCAGCGGCGGCATGAGCATGGTCGGCGACCCCGGCCAGTATCCCTTCACGCGCGGCATCCATCGCGAGATGTACCGCAAGCAGCCCTGGACCATGCGCCAGTACGCCGGCTTTGGCAACCCGGCCGACACCAACCAGCGCTTCAAGTACCTGATCGCCAACGGCCAGACCGGCCTCAACGTGGCCTTCGACCTGCCGACCCAGATCGGCCTCGATTCCGACGATCCGCTGGCCGAAGGCGAAATCGGTCGCGTCGGCATGTCGATCGACACCCTGCGCGACTTCGAAATCGCGTTCGACGGCATCGACCTGAAGAAGATCACCGTCTCGCTGACCATCAACGGCGCCGCGGCGATCCTGATCGCCATGTACCTGGCGATGGCCGAGAAACGCGGCTACGACATCAAGGAACTGCGCGGCACGGCACAGAACGACATCCTCAAGGAGTTCATCGGCCGCGGCACCTGGATCTTCCCGGTCGAGCATTCGATCCGCCTGGTCGGCGACACCATCGAATACTGCGCCAAGGAAGCTCCCAAATACACGCCGGTCTCGGTTTGCGGCTACCACATCCGCGAATCCGGGGCGACGCCGGCGCAGGAAATGGCCTACGCCTTCTGCATCGCCAAGGCCTACGCCGACGACGCCATCAAGCGCGGCCTGCCGGTGGACGAGTTCGCCGGGCGCCTGTCGTACAACTTCAACATCTTCGGCAACATCTTCGAGCAGGTCTGCAAGTTCCGCGCGGGGCGCAGCCTGTGGGCCAAGATCATGAAGGAGCAGTACGGCGCCGAGAAACCCGGATCGATGTGGATGCGCATGATCGCCGCCGGCGGCGGCGGCGGCCTGACCTTCGAGCAGCCGGAGGTTAACATCGTGCGCGGCGCCTACTACGCCCTGATCTCGGCGCTGTCCGGCACGCAGACCATGGCGCTGTGTTCCTACGACGAGGCTTACACCATCCCCACCGAGTATTCGGCGCGCATCTCGCTGCGTACCATGCAGCTGCTGATCGAGGAAATGGGCCTCACCGAAACCGTCGATCCGCTGGCCGGCTCCTTCTACGTCGAGACCATGACCAACGAAATGCGCGCCAAGATGGAAGAGATCATGGCTGAGGTCGATGCCCAGGGCGGCATCGTCAAGATGGTTTCCGAAGGCACGATCCAGGCCAAGGTCTCGGCCCAGGCCTACCAGATGCAGCGCAACATCGA
>CAIVQO010000050.1 GCA_903908065.1 uncultured beta proteobacterium
GGCATCGACGACAAGCATTTCGACGACGCCATGGCGACGATGAAAAAGCGCGTCGGCGTGTCGCAGGACGTCGACCTCAAGGCTGAACATCTGGAGGAACTGGCCGACGATTTCGCCAAGATCGTCGAGCACAATTCCGGTCGCCCCTTCCCGGAAGATCCTTACAAGCAACTGGAAATCGCGATCGGCGCGGTATTCCGCTCCTGGAACGGCAAAAGGGCGATCGATTACCGCAGGCAGTTCAAGATCACCAAGGAAATGGCCAACGGGACCGCCGTCAACATCTGCACCATGGTGTTCGGCAACATGGGCAACGATTCCGGCACCGGCGTCGGTTTCACCCGCAACCCGGGCACCGGCGAAAACATGATCTACGGCGAGTACCTGGTCAATGCCCAGGGTGAAGACGTGGTGGCCGGCATCCGCACGCCGAAGGCCATCGCCGAGATGGAGCAGGACATGCCGGAAATCTACCGGCAGCTGCTGGAACTGCACAACCGCCTGGAGTCGCACTACAAGGAAGTTCAGGACTTCGAATTTACGATCGAACGCGGCAAGCTTTACTGCCTGCAGACGCGCAACGGCAAGATGAACGCCGCCGCGATGGTGCGTACCTCGGTGGAGATGTTCAAGGAAGGCCTGATCAGCAAGGAGAAGGCTCTGCTGCGCATCGATCCGGCGATGCTGGAACAGTTGCTGGTGCCGCAGCTTTCGCCCGATTTCAGGGGCAAACCGCTTGCCGTGGGCCTGCCGGCCTCGCCCGGCGCCGCCTCGGGCAAGATCGTGTTCGACGCCGATACCGCCGAATCACGCGGTCGCAACGGCGAGCGCATCATCCTGGTGCGCGAGGAAACCAAGCCCGAGGACATCCACGGCTTCTTCCAGGCCCAGGGCATCCTCACCAGCCGTGGCGGCAAGACCTCCCACGCCGCCGTGGTAGCGCGCGGCATGGGCAAGCCCTGCGTCTCCGGCTGCGATGCGATCCACATCGACGACATCAAGCGCTGTGCCACCATCGGCGATACCACGCTGCACGAAGGCGACGTGGTCACCATCGACGGCGGCAACGGCAAGGTCTATGCGGGCGAAGTGCCGACTGTGCAGGCCGAGTTCAGCCACGACATGGAAACGCTGCTGAAATGGGCAGACCAGGTGGCGCGGCTGAAGGTGATGGCCAACGCCGACACGCCGGAAGATGCCGCCAAGGCACGCGGTTTTGGCGCCATGGGCATCGGCCTGTGCCGTACCGAGCGCATGTTCAATGCCACCGACCGCTTGCCGATCGTGCAGGAGATGATTCTTGCCGAATCGAACGACGAGCGCCAGGCGGCGTTGGATCGCCTGCTGCCGATCCAGCGTGCCGACTTCAAGGGCATCTTCAAGGCCATGAAGGGCTTGCCCGTCACCGTGCGCCTGATGGACCCGCCGCTGCACGAATTCCTGCCGACGGCTGCGCAGCTGGAACTGGAAATTGCCCACTTGCACCACCTCCGGGATTCGCTGAAGGCAGTCGAGGAACTGCCGGAAACCCTGAAGCTCCTGAGTCCGCGCCTCTACCAGCAGTATGCCGATGGCCTGACCAAGCTGGGGCGCGGCATGGAAGAATTCAAGGACAACCACCTTGAGGAAGACGTCATCCACAAGAAGGAAAAGACGCTGAAGAAGGTGCGGGCCTTGTCTGAAGTGAATCCCATGCTGGGCCATCGCGGCGTACGCCTGGGCATCACCTATCCCGAGATCTACGCCATGCAGATCCAGGCCATCCTGGAGGCGGCGGCCCTGTGCGCCAAGGAGGGCATCGAGGTCTATCCGGAAATCATGGTGCCGCAGGTGGCGACGGTGGAAGAGTTGAAGCGCATCCACGGCGTCGTGCAGCGCATCCACAAGGTGGTCGAACTGACCCATGGCATCAACGTCGGCTTCAAGTTCGGCAGCATGCTGGAAGTGGTGCGCGCCTGCCTGCGCGCCGGACGCATGGCCGAGGATGCCCAGTTCTTCAGCTTCGGCACCAACGACCTGACCCAGGCCACCTTCTCCTTCAGCCGCGAGGATGCCGAAAACAAGTTCCTCCCGGCCTATATCGAAACCGGCATCCTGATGGACAACCCCTTCGAAGTGCTGGACCAGAAGGGCGTCGGCGAACTGATGAAGCTGGCGGTGACCGAGGGACGCAAGACCAACCCCGAGCTGAAGGTCGGTATCTGCGGCGAACACGGCGGGCATCCGGGATCGATCCACTTCTGCCATGGCATCGGCCTGACCTATGTGTCCTGCTCCGGCCCGCGCGTTCCGATTGCGCGACTGGCGGCGGCGCAAGCCAAGTTGCAGGAGTCCGGCGGCACGGTAAGCAAGAACGCCTGAGCCTTCGCGGGCCTGCCATAATCGGCCCCATGAATGACGAGGAATTCATGGGGCTGGCGCTTGATCTGGCGCGCCAGGCAGGCGCCGCCGGGGAGGTTCCGGTTGGCGCCGTGGTGGTACTGAACGGCGAGGTGGTCGGCCGCGGCTGGAACCAGCCGATCGGCCGCCACGATCCCACCTCGCATGCAGAAGTCATGGCCCTGCGCGATGCTGCGGGGCAGCTGGGCAACTACCGGCTGCCGGGCAGCACCCTTTACGTCACGCTCGAACCCTGCGCCATGTGCGCCGGTGCGATCATGCATGCGCGAGTCGGCCGCGTAGTTTTCGGCGCCCGCGACCCCAAGACCGGGGTTGCAGGCAGCGTCATCGACCTGTTTGCCGAAACCCGCTTGAACCACCACACCAGCATCGAAGGCGGCATCCTGGCCGAGGAGTGCGGTGCGCTACTTTCCGGCTTTTTCGCTGCCCGACGCGGTCGCAGCGCCGTGGCCTGAATTCGCCGTGCATATCCGCATCAGCCTGCCGCAGCAAACCCTCGAGCTTCGCGACGAGCGGGGCGACCTGCTGCGTCGCTACGCCGTGTCGACCGCGACAAACGGTGCAGGGGAGGTGCAGGGCAGCAATTGCACGCCGCGCGGACGCCATATCGTGCGCGCCAAGATCGGTAGCGGCGTCGCGCCCAATACCGTTTTTCGCGGGCGCAGGCCCACTGGCGAGGTCTGGTCGCCCGCCCTGGCAATGGCGCATCCGGGCCGCGACTGGATCCTGACCCGAATTCTCTGGTTGTCAGGCACCGAGCCGGGACGCAACCGCCTCGGGGTGGTCGATACCATGCGCCGCTACATCTATCTGCATGGTTCGCCGGATACGGCGAGCATGGGCATTCCCGGCTCGATTGGCTGCGTGCGCATGCGCAATGCTGATATCGTTGAATTGTTCGATCTGGTGCCGGCCTACACGCGGGTCGATATCGTCGAGTTTGGCGTCGAGGCTGGTTCCTGGGATCAGGTTTCCCGCGAAGCGAGCTGGCTGCGCGAACAAGTGTTTGTCGGCGAGCAAGGCGTGCCGCGCGCGCTGGAAATCGACGGTCGGGATCCTTCCTGTCGGCATGTATTGGCCCGGGATCCTGACGGGCGTGCGATCGGCACCGGTCGCTTGCTTCCCGATGGCCATATCGGGCGCATGGCGGTATCCACCACCTGGCGAGGGCAGGGCGTGGGGCGTGCCTTGCTTGAACGCCTGCTCGAGGAAGCCGCCGCAGCAGGAATGCGCGATCTCGCCTTGAATGCCCAGACCACGGCGTTTAACTTCTATCGGCGCTTCAGTTTCGTTGCGGAAGGCCCCGAGTTCATCGAGGCCGGGCTGCCGCACCAGGCGATGCGGCGCCTGGCGACGTCCTGAACCGGAAGCGTCGTCGCGGTCCCGGGACTGCCCCCGGCAGCCAGGTCTGCTCATCGAAGCTGGTCCAACCGTTGTGCCCCACGGTCAGAATCGTTGAACTTCGCGTGCCGTAATTCGGTGACTTGACAAACGCGGCAGACAGCAGTCGTTCCCACTCCAGCGCCACGCCGGTTTGTGGCAAGACGTGATCGGGATGAAGGCCGTCATCGGTCAGCAGCGTCAGGAGTCCCCGCTCGTCGGGCAAGGTATCGAGGGCCGCCGCCAACGCCGTCTTGCCGGCGCCGACTTTTGGCCAGGGAGTATCGAGCAGATGGTTGGACAGGCCGTAAATTCCCGGGGCCAGGGCACGTGCCGCGCCGCCCATGTTGGAGGCCCACCAGAGCGATTTTCCATCGCCCAGCATCAGGTTGAAACCGTTGCATTGCCGGCCCAGGGATTCGGTTTTCGCCAGGTATTCCGCCGGCGCGTCGTGACCGGCAAGAAATCCCGAGACCAGCCCGCCTCGGGACGGCGTTCCGCTGCGCATTTGCGCCGGATCGCGGTAATTGGTCAGAGCGGCGAAGCGCCCAGTGCGGGTAACGCCCATCCAGGTACCGCCCGCTTCCAGGTCACGTCCGGCAACAACCTGGGGCGCCTCGGACCAGAAATCCGCCGCTGCGGTGGGGCGGGCGAAGAACTCGTCGCGATTGGCGGCAACGACCAGCGGATAGTTCGGATTTACCTGCCAGGCAAGAAAAATGAGGCACATGCTTGCCTCAGGCGGCGTCTGCTTCCTTGATGCTGTAGGGCAGGGGAAGGAATTCGAGACGTTCGCCGGACAGGCTGCCGACGCGAACGTCGCCGCTTTCCTGGGCGCCGATCTGAACGCAGACCAGGCACTCGTGCCCCCCCTCCGGTGAAGGCGCCAGGCTGACGATGGCGCCGCAGTGCTGTTCGCCGGTTTCCGGAGCATACACATGGGTGCCGGGTGCGATCGCCGACTGCAGGCGAGCGCGAAAACTGCGCCGCTTGACCTTGCCCAGGTACTGGGTACGCGCCACGATTTCCTGACCCGGATAGCAGCCCTTGGTAAAACTGACGCCTCCGACCGCGGGCAATTCCATGTTCAGCATTTGCGGCACGAAGGCTTCCTGGGTCGCCGTCACCACACGCGGCTGGCCTGCTGCAATTTCCAGCCACTGCCAGGTCGCTGTTCCGACCGCCTGTGCCGTCTCGGCGTATGCTTGCCAGGCCTCGATCGCTTTGCCGGGTTCCAGCGCCAGCAGCCAGCGCTGCCCATCCAGGCGGATGGCGCGGCCACCAGGAATCGAGGCGAGCGCATGGCGCGGACAATCGGTAAGAGTCGGCGCCGGGGACACGGCGACCGAAGCGAAGCCGACAAGGTTCAATTCGGCAGAGGCGTCCGTGAGTTTCACCTTGGCGCGCAGGACATACATCGACAGCTTCTTCAGTATTGCGGGAAGAATCTCGCGCGGCACCATGAGCAGGAAATCGTCGCCATCCCGCCAGACCAGAAATACCGCCAGCAATCGCCCCTTTGCCGTGCACATGCCGGCAAAGCGTGCGTTTGAGGTGCTCAGGCCCTTGATGTCATTGGTCAACAGGTTATGCAGGAAGTCTGCGGCATCCGGCCCGCTGGCGCGAATCAGACCATGGTCGAGCAGGGGAGCGAGCACGCTGCCCGAGCATGCCGCAGCCAATTCCTGCGCAAGGTCGCCGAAGCTGCTGCCGTCAGCCACAAGGCCTTGTCCGGCAAGAAAAGTAGTCCAGTCCTGATTCATAATGTCCGTCCGGTTTGCATGGCCCGCGATGCTATTATCACGGCACCCATCCACGTTGCGTCGGCTTGCCACTTATTCAAGGTCATCATGCGTACTTTCAAAATAGTCCTGCTGCTGGTGATACTGGCCTTCCTTGGCATCATAGTCGGTGCGAGCTGGTTTACCGTTCGCCACCTGCCGATGCGAAGCGACACGATCAGCTTTTCCATCCCGCCAGGCGCCAGCCTGAGATCGGTGACGCAGATCGTCGAGAATGCGGGGGTCGACATGCCCGCATGGCAGCTGGAACTGCTCGGGCGCTTCAAGGGTCGCTCCTCGAAGATCAAGGCGGGCAGCTACGAAATCGAATCGGGGCTGACGGCGATGGACCTCATCGACAAACTGACCCGGGGCGATGTCCTGTTCAGCGAGATGGTACTGGTCGAGGGCAAGAGCTTCCGCCAGTTTCGGGCTGCCCTGAATGATCACCCTGACCTTGCCCACGATACCGTCAAGCTGAGCGACCAGCAGATTCTCAAGGGTATTGGTGCCAAGGAAACGCATCCCGAGGGCTTGTTTTTTCCCGACACCTATCTTTTTGCCAAAGGCACCAGCGATCTCGACGTACTGCGCCGCGCGTACAAGGCAATGCAGCCCAAGATCGCCGAGGCGTGGGCCAAGCGCGAAAGCACCACGCCACTCAAGAGCCCTTACGAATTGCTGATCCTTGCCTCGATCGTCGAAAAGGAAACCGGCCTGGCGACAGACCGGCCGCAGATCGCTGCCGTATTTACCAATCGTCTGCGGCGCAACATGCTGATGCAGTCGGACCCGACCGTGATCTATGGGCTTGGCGACAAGTTTGACGGAAACCTGCGCAAGGTTGATCTGCTGACAGATACGCCATGGAACACCTATACCCGCGTCGGCCTTCCTCCTACACCGATCGCCGTTCCCGGCGTGGCTTCGCTGCTTGCAGCAGCCAAACCCCCGCCCAGCGACATGCTTTATTTCGTCGCGCGCGGTGATGGATCTAGCGAGTTTTCCGCCACCCTGGACGAGCACAACACTGCGGTAGCCAAGTACCAGAAGCGCTGAGATGGTGCAACGCGGCCGTTTCATCAGCTTTGAGGGTATCGACGGCGCTGGGAAAAGCACGCAGCACGCCTGGTTGGTCAGTCACTTGCGTGAGGCCGGGCATGCCGTAGTAGCCACCAGGGAACCTGGCGGTACGCCTTTGGGCGAGAAGTTGCGTGCCCTGCTGCTGGCCGAACCCATGCACCTGGAAACGGAAGCTCTGCTCATGTTTGCGGCACGGCGCGAACACCTGGCGCAATTGATCGAGCCCGCGCTGGCACGGGGGGACTGGGTCATTTGCGATCGCTTCGTGGACGCTTCGTTTGCTTATCAGGGAGGAGGGCGGGGCCTCGACTGGCAAAAGCTCGACGCCCTAGCGACGTGGACACTGGGCAATTTGCGTCCGGATCTAACCGTGATTTTCGATGCGCCGGTTGCCGTGGCACAAAAGCGCCTGCACGCGGCAACACAGAATCCCGACCGCTTCGAACAGGAGCAGGCCGAATTTTTCGAACGTGTACGGGCGGCTTATTTGCGTATCGCCGCCGAAAATCCGGCCCGAGTTCGGGTTCTGGACGCCACCCAGGCGCCAGACAATATTAATAAACAACTTGAGAAAATAGTTGCAACATTATAATTACAAAATAGATTACACAGATACTCCTCAAGCAAGGCAACTTTTTCAGGGCGGTCTTGAGCGACTGCCCCACGCGCTGCTACTGACTGGCCAGGAAGGCGTGGGCAAAGTCGGCTTTGGTGCCTGGTTGGCGCATCTCCTGTTATGCGAATCCAGGAAAGCCGATCAAAGTGCCTGCGGGGAATGCCAGGCCTGTCACTGGATTGCAGGTGGCAATCATCCCGATTTCCGCTTGGTTGCCCCCGCGTCGGAGGGAGACGAAGAGGGCGAAAGCGGAGGCAAGCCCAAAAAACGCCCCAGCGACATCATCAAGATTGACCAGATTCGAGATCTGGAATCATTCATAGCGATCGGTAGCCATCGCATGGGGCGTCGCGTCGTCCTCATGACCGAAGCCGAAGCAATGAACGCAGCCGCCGCAAATTCACTTCTAAAAATACTTGAAGAACCGCCGCCATCTGTATATTTTATATTGATTTCATCTAAACAGCGCTTCCTCTTACCCACGATCCGCAGCCGTTGCCGCGTGCTTTCTTTCGCACCACCAGAAGCAGAAGAGGCGCAGCGGATCTTGGTGGCTGCCGGCTGCGGAAAACATGCCGAGCAATATCTCGGGCTTGCCGGCGGAGCACCGTTGCGCGTTACCCGGTGGAAAGATGAAGGAATGCTGCCCCCCATCGCCGCCACGATCGAAAGTCTGTCATCACCGCCTGAGGACCCCACGGTCTTGGCGAGCCGTTGGGACGGTATCCTTAAATCCGAGCCCGGATTCAAATTGACTGACCTGGTGGAGACGGTGCAGCGCTGGGTTTTCGATCTGACGCAGGAAGCCGTAGCCGGCCAACCTCACTTTCACGGAGCCTGGGGCAAACCCGCAAAGCCAGCCGGAGGATACGCTGCCGAAGCGTTGATTGGCGCTTGGATGGAGTTAATCCAATTTCGACGAAGCTCTCGCCATCCATTGAATCAACAGTTATTTCTTGAAAGTCTCGCGGCTGAGTTTTTGCGTGCGGTTCGACCTGTGCGGCGATGAACGCGCAGCTTGTCGATTCGCATTGTCACCTCGATTTTCCGGATTTTCACGGCCGGGAGAGCGAGTTCATCGCAGCGATGAAATCAAATGGCGTCAAGGGAGCCCTGGTCGCCGGAGTTACCCTGGAGCGAC
>CAIVQO010000051.1 GCA_903908065.1 uncultured beta proteobacterium
CTTTCGCCTCACCACCAAACTTCGTCGACAGCACCGTCGTGATCGCCGCCGTCAACGTCGTCTTACCATGGTCCACGTGACCAATCGTCCCCACATTCACGTGCGGTTTCGTACGCTCAAACTTGCCTTTTGCCATGTCGCACTCCAACGAGTAAACACTAAAAAAATGGTGCCCTTGACGTGGATTGAACACGTGGCCTCTCCCTTACCAAGGGAGTGCTCTACCACTGAGCTACAAGGGCTGAAACACTGCAACTACAAAACCTGGAGCGGCGAGCGGGAATCGAACCCGCGTCATTAGCTTGGAAGGCTAAGGTTCTACCATTGAACTACCGCCGCCCGACATCCGCTAACCGCATAACTCTTTGATTCAAAATTCATCTGGTGGAGGGGGAAGGATTCGAACCTTCGAAGGCAGAGCCGTCAGATTTACAGTCTGATCCCTTTGACCGCTCGGGAACCCCTCCAGCTGAACCCGTGATTATCTCGAAATCGTTCTATCGCGTCAACGAGTTCGCAGAAATTCGCGTCATGCCGCCCTTGATTCTTCCGCAAGCCATTGTTGCGGCGCAATATTTCCCTTCTCGCACAAATGCCCCGGATGCCTGCCTTCCGGCTACGGCGGCGTAGAATCGACCGCTTCCAGCGCCGGAGAACGCCATGAATGCCCCATCAGACCGCCCTCCCTTGCCCGAGGCGCTTGCCAAGCAGCTCACATCGCGATTTTGCGCACGCTTCTCGATTGCCGCCGCGGTAAGACAGCACCATGGCAAGGACGAGTCCTCCTACCCGCCGATGCCGCCGGATGGCGTGGTGTTTGCCGAATCGACCGAGGAAGTCGCCGAGGTCGTCGGCCTGTGCCACGAGTTTCGGGTTCCGGTCATCGCTTTTGGCACCGGAACCTCCCTGGAGGGCCATTTGCTGGCAGTCAATGGCGGCATCTGCATCGACCTGTCGGCCATGAACCAGGTCGTTGCGGTGCGCGCCGAAGACCTCGATGCCACGGTGCAATGCTGCGTCACCCGCAAAGCCCTGAATGCGGCCCTGAACGGGACCGGACTGTTCTTCCCGATCGACCCCGGCGCGGACGCCAGCCTCGGCGGCATGGCCGCCACGCGCGCCTCGGGCACCAATGCAGTGCGCTATGGAACAATGCGCGAAAACGTCCTTGGCATGACGGTGGTCTTGCCCGATGGGCGCATCCTGAAAACCGGCGGCCGCGCGCGCAAATCGGCCGCCGGCTACGACCTGACACGCCTGATGGTCGGCTCCGAGGGAACACTGGGCATCATCACCGAACTCACGGTACGCCTCTACCCGGTGCCGGAGGCGATCTCCAGCGCCGTCTGCACCTTCCCGACACTGGCGTCTGCGGTACGCACGGTGATCCAGACCATACAGATGGGCATTCCGGTGGCGCGCATCGAGCTGCTGGATACCGTGGCGATCACGGCAATCAACCGCCACAGCAAAACCACGCTGCGCGAAGCACCGACCCTGTTCTTCGAATTCCATGGTTCGCCCACGGGCGTCAAGGAGCAGGCCGAGACGGTGCAGGAGATCGCCAGCGAACACGAGGGCCAGGATTTCGAATGGGCGACACGTCCCGAGGACCGCAGCCGCCTGTGGCAGGCGCGGCACGACGCCTACTATGCCGGCCTGGGGCTCAGGCCGGGCTGTCGCGCGCTGACCACCGACGTCTGCGTGCCGATCTCGCGCCTCGCCGATTGCGTCGCCGAAACCTTTGCCGACCTCGATGCCCGCGCGGCCGACCTCAAGGGCCCGCTGGTCGGTCACGTCGGCGACGGCAACTTCCACATCATGCTGCTCACCGATCCGGAACAACCGGACGACCTGGCCCGCGCCAAGGAATTCGCTTCGCGCCTGGCCCAGCGTGCGATCCGCATGGACGGCACCTGCACCGGAGAGCATGGCATTGGCATCGGCAAGCAACCCTACATGGCCCTGGAACATGGTGACGTCGCCATCGAACTGATGCGCGCAATCAAGAAAGCCATCGATCCCGACAACATCATGAACCCCGGCAAGGTCCTGCCGCCTGCATGAACGCTCCGCTGCGCAACATCACGCTCGAAGACAAATACGCCCTGAGCCAGGGCCGGGTCTTCCTCACCGGCACCCAGGCGCTGGTGCGCTTGCTGTTCTTGCAACACCAGCGCGACGCGATGGCAGGCCTCGACACGGCCGGCTATGTGTCCGGCTACCGGGGTTCGCCGCTGGGCGGCCTGGACCAGGCGCTGTGGAAAGCCAAGGCACACCTGGCGAAGAATCAGGTGGTGTTCCAGCCCGGCGTCAATGAAGACCTCGCCGCCACCGCCCTCTGGGGCACGCAGCAGGTCAATCTCGCAGCCGGAGCGAAGCATGACGGTGTCTTCGGCATGTGGTACGGCAAGGGTCCGGGCGTGGATCGCTGCGGCGACGTGTTCAAGCACGCCAATTGTGCCGGCACCTGGAAGCACGGCGGCATCCTGGCGGTGGCCGGCGACGACCATGCAGCGCGTTCCTCCACGGTTGCCCACCAGTCGGAACACGCCTTCAAGGCGGCGATGATGCCGGTGCTGGTCCCCGCCGGCGTGCAGGACTATCTCGACCTCGGCCTGCACGGCTGGGCCATGAGCCGCTACTCGGGATGCTGGGTGGGCTTCAAGGCGGTGGCTGACACCGTTGAATCGTCGGCGTCGGTCGATGTCTCGCCCGACCGTGTAAAGATCGTCCTGCCCACCGATTACGAGCTTCCCGCCGGCGGCCTCAATATTCGCTGGCCGGATGACCGCCTGCTGCAAGAGGCCCGCCTGCTCGATCACAAGCTGTACGCCGCCTTGGCCTACTGTCGCGCCAACCGCCTCGACCAGATCGTGATCGATGCGCCGCAGCCACGGCTGGGCATCATCACCACCGGCAAGTCCTACCTCGACGTGCGCCAGGCCTTCGATGACCTTGGCATCGACGACGCGCTGGCCGCCGAAATCGGCATCCGCCTCTACAAGGTCGGCATGGTCTGGCCGCTCGAATCCGAAGGCGTGCGACGCTTCGCCGAGGGGCTGGAAGAAATCCTGGTGGTCGAGGAAAAACGCCAGCTGATCGAGTACCAGCTGAAGGAAGAGCTATACAACTGGCGCGAGGACGTACGCCCGCGCGTGATCGGCAAGTTCGACGAGAAGGGCGAATGGGCGCTGCCGCATGGCCGCTGGCTGCTGCCAGCCGCCGGTGAGCTGTCGCCGGCCCAGATCGCCCGCGTCATCGCCGAGCGCATCGGCAGGCATTTCACCTCGCCGCGCATCCGCGAACGGCTGGCCCTGCTCGAAGCCAAGGAAAGCGCGGCATCACCCGTGATTCCAATAGCGCGCACGCCCTACTTCTGCCCCGGCTGCCCGCACAACAGTTCGACCAAGGTGCCCGAAGGCTCGCGCGCGCTGGCCGGCATCGGCTGCCATTTCATGGTGTTGTGGATGAACCGCAACACTGCCACCTACTCCCACATGGGTGGCGAAGGTGCGGCCTGGATCGGCCAGGCGCCTTTCACGGAACAGCAGCATGTGTTCGTCAATCTCGGGGATGGCACCTATTTCCATTCCGGCGTGCTCGCGATCCGCGCCGCCGTCGCCGCCTTCAACGGCGGCACCGCCATTGGCAAGGGCGTTACCTACAAGATCCTCTACAACGATGCTGTCGCCATGACCGGCGGCCAGGCGGTGGATGGCACACTCAGCGTGCCGCAGATCGCTGCGCAACTGCATGGCGAAGGCGTGCATCACGTCGTCGTGGTCACCGACGGCAGCCCGCGCGCCTATGGCCCCGCCGATCTGCCGCACGGTGTGCCGATGCGGCACCGCGATGAACTCGATGCCGTGCAGCGCGAGATGCGCGAATGCCCCGGCGTCTCCGCCATCATCTACGACCAGACCTGCGCCGCCGAGAAGCGCCGCCGCCGCAAGCGCGGCAAGATGGTGGACCCGCCGCGCCGGCTCTACATCAACGAGGCCGTATGCGAAGGCTGTGGCGATTGCGGCACGCAGTCGAACTGCCTCGCCCTGGTGCCGCTGGAGACCGAGCTCGGGCGAAAGCGTGCCATCGACCAGTCTGCCTGCAACAAGGACTATTCCTGCGAAAAGGGCTTCTGCCCGAGTTTCGTTTCGGTACTCGGCGGGCAGGTGCGCAAGGGTCGTGGCCCGGTAGCCGAGACCCATGGCGGACCCGAATTCGCCGTGTTGCCAGCGCCGACTCTTGCATCGACGCTACAGCCCTACGGCATTGTCATCACCGGGGTCGGCGGAACCGGCGTGGTGACGCTGGGCGCCCTGATCGGCATGGCCGCCCACATCGACGGCAAGGGCGTCACCGTACTCGACATGACCGGCCTGGCGCAGAAGGGCGGCGCGGTGTTTTCGCATGTGCGTATCTGCGATGACCCGGAGGCGATACACGCCGTGCGCGTGGCCACCGGCGATGCGGACGCCATGATCGGCGGCGATGTCATCGTCACCGCCTCGCCCGACGCCCTGAGTCGCATGCAATCCGGCCGTACCCGCGTGGTGGTGAATTGCGCACGCACGCCAACCGCCGATTTCACGCGCAATCCGGACTGGCAGTTCCCTCTGGAGCGCATGCAGGCATCAGTTCGTGAAGCGGTCGGCGATTCCGCAGCGCATTTCGTCGACGCCTCGGATCTCGCCTTCCGCCTGCTCGGCGACAGCATCGCAGGCAACCTCTTCCTGCTCGGTTACGCCTGGCAGAAGGGCCTGGTGCCGGTATCGTGGGACGCCATGGACCGCGCCATCGAACTCAACGGCACGGCCGTGGCGATGAGCCGCGCCGCCTTCCTCTGGGGTCGGCGTGCTGCGCTGGATCCCGCTGCGGTCGCCGCACGCGCTGCGCCGAAGTCCGATGCCCCGGCAGCGCCGTCACTGGATGAGCTGATTTCCAGGCGCGAAGCCCTGCTCACCGATTATCAGGATGCCGCCTACGCGACGCGGTACCGCAGCCTGGTCGATCGCGTGCGGGCCGCCGAAGCGGCACTTGGCTCGACGGCGCTTACCGAATCGGTGGCGCGCAACCTGCACAAGCTGATGGCAATCAAGGACGAGTACGAAGTGGCGCGGCTGTACGCCGATCCCGAATTCCGGCGCAAGCTCGACGAACTCTTCGAGGGCGACTTCCAACTGAATGTGCATCTGGCTCCCCCCCTGCTGGCGCGGCCGGACCCGACGACCGGTCAGGTCGCCAAGCGCAGCTTCGGTCCCTGGATCTTCACCGCGTTCAAGTGGCTGGCCCGGGCGCGGCGCTGGCGCGGCACGCGCTGGGACGTCTTTGGCCGCAGCGAGGAACGCCGACTCGAGCGTCAGCTGCTAGCCGACTATGAAGCGGATCTCGCCGGATTATTGCCCCGGCTGAATGCCGACACGCTGGAAGATGCCATTGCCCTGTCCGCGCTGCCGGAAGCGATTCGCGGCTTCGGCCACGTCAAGCGCCGCGCCATCGAAGCCGTCGCGCCGCAGCGCGACAGCCTGCGCGCAAAACTCGGGCTCGCCTAGTTCGGACGCCGCTTGCGGTTGGCGAGCAGGGCCGCCTCGGCGCGATTGCTTACGCCCATGGCTTTCATGATCGCCGACACATGGATCTTTACCGTACCTTCGGTGAGGCCCAGCAGTTCGCCGATCTGGCGGTTGCTGCGCCCCTCGGCCAGCAGGTCGAGCACCCGCGCCTGCGCCACGGTGAGCCCGAAGCGCTGCGCCAGGGGCTTGCCCTCACCCTGCGCCGACTCGCTGCGGCTGGCCAGTTCCTGGAGTTTCTGCGGCAGGTAGATCTCGCCCGACAGCACCGCGCGCAAGGCATCGAGCAGTTCGGTGCTGGACCCGGCCTTGGAAACGAAACCCGAGGCGCCGGCTTTCATCACCCGGGACACCGTATCGGCATCGTCGAGCGCGGAGAGGATCACCACCGGCACCGTCGGGAAACGCCGCCGCACCAGCGGCAGGAAGGTCTGCCCCTTGGTCCCCGGCAGCATCAGGTCGAGGATCATCATGTCGATGTCCTCGTTCTCCAGCACGCCGATGGCCTCGTTGGCGTCCGGCACGCCAATGGTCCGGGTTTCGGAACCCAGTCCGCCCAGCGTCGCCAGCAGGCCCTCGCGCACCAACGCATGATCCTCGACCACCAGTACATTCAGCATCGTTGTCTCCACAGGCCCTGCCGGAATATGACGAGTTTCATTCTAACGGGGATGCCCACGCTGCGGTAAGATCATCCCATTCTTCAGGGAGCACGCCATGAGCACAACACCAACCGATCCGATGGAATTCATCAAGTCCCTCTGGGGCAATACCGGCATGCCCCTGCCCGGGCTCGTGACACCGACGCTCGATACCAACGAACTCGACAAGCGCATCACCGACCTGAAGGCCGTGGAAGGCTGGCTCAAGACCAATCTGGGCATGTTGCAGATGACCATCCAGGGCCTGGAAATGCAGCGCGCCACCCTGTCGGCGCTCCAGGCGGTAAGCCAGGCCGCCAGCAGCCCGGAGGCCCAGGCCAATCCCTTCGCCAACCCGGCGCTGTGGCCGTGGAACTTCATGCAGAACGCAGCGCCGTCCGCAACCGGCGCGACCGGCGCCGAGGCCCCGGCCGAGGCCGAGCCAAAGGCCAAGGAAAAGAAGAAGTAATCAGCGCCAGGCCAGCCACAGCGGGATGCTGACCATGCTCAGCAGCGTCCCGGCCGAAATCAGCCAGGCCACGCGCGCGCCATCGCCGCCCATGCGCTGGGCCAGGATATAGGCCGAGCTGGCCGCCGGCAGGGCACAGAAAATCAGCGCGATGTCGGCGTGCAGACCGGCCAGTCCCCAGCTTCGGATCGCCAGCAGCGCCATGGCCGGCATGGCGACCAGTTTCACCAGCAGCAGGTAGCCCGCGGCGAGGTGGCTCGCCGTACCGCTAGCGCCGACTATTCGCAGTCCGGCGCCAACCGCCAGCAGGCCGAGCACGATCGCCGCGTCGCCCATGCGCCCCAGAAACTTGAGCATTACCCCCGGCAGCTGCAGGCCGCCGAGGTTGGCGGCAATTCCGGCCAGCGTGGCGAGGATCAGCGGATTGCGCGCCAGCTCGCGCCAAATGCCGGCCTCGCCATGACGCGCCAGCATCCACACCGCGGCCAGGTTGGCCGGCGGCACCATGAGACCGACCACGATCCCCATCGCGGCGATGCCGGGCAGCCCGTGCAGCGTGCCCGCCACGGCCAGGCCGATGTAGGAATTGAAGCGGAAGGCGCACTGGTATTGCGAGGCGAATGAAAGCGGGGAGATCGGCGCCAGGCGCGCGCCGAGCCCCAGCACCATGCTGCCCGCCATCGCCGCGCCAGCAACCGCCAGCATCGGCGCGGCAGCCGACCATTCGATGCGCGCCTTGAGCAGGCCGGTGAACAGCAGGGCCGGGAACAACACGTAATACACCAGCTTTTCCAGCCCGTTCCAGAAGTGGTCGCCCAGATGCAGCAGACGGCGCAACAGGGCGCCGAGAACGATCAGGGCAAAGTCGGGAAGTAAGGCAAGGACAAGCGCGGTGTCGGGGGCCATGGCCCCCTCAGATTACCCGAGACGCCCTAAGCGATGAAATCTCGGCGGCGCTGAAACCCGCAGCGGCCAGCACGGCCTCGCTGTCGGCGCCCGCGGCCGGCGCCGGCATCGGCGCCGCCCAGGGCCAGGCCGAAAGCTTGAAGGGCGGCGCATACTGCTTGACGCCGCCGAGTTCGACCACCATGTCGCGCGCCGTGATCTGCGGATGTTGCAGCACCTCATCGACGCGCAGGATGGGCGTTACGCAACAATCCGCGGCGGCAAAGATCGGCTCCCAGTGGGCCATCGTCTGCGATGCGAGGAGCGCGGCCGGTTCGGCCTTGACTTCGCGCCCCTTGCTCCCGGTAGCCAGGCCGTGGGGGGCCAGGTCGGGGCGATTCAGGGCGGCGCACATGGCCTGCCAGAACTTGGGCTCCAGCGCGCCGACAGCCAGGTAGCGATCGTCGGCCGTGCGATACACGCCATAGCAGGGCACGCCGCCGGTCAGCAGGTCGGCGCCGCGCGGCGCGGGCTTGCCAAAGACCTGTGTGGTCACCAGCGGGAAGATGTTGTGCGCCAGTACGGCATCGGTCATGGCCACATCGACGTGGCTGCCCTGCCCCGTGGTCTTGGCACCGATCACCGCCGCAAGAACGCCAAGCAGCGGAGTGAGCGCCCCCCCGAGCAGGTCGCCGACCTGCAGGTTGGGGATCGCGGGAGGACCGCTTTGCTCTCCATCGTGATGGCCGATCTGGTCGAGTAGGCCGGAGGTGGCCAGGTAGTTGATGTCGTGGCCGGCAAGCTCGGCCCAGGGGCCGGTCTGGCCGTATCCGGTAATCGCGCAATAGACGACGCGCGGGTTGATCGCCTTAACCGCCTCATAGCCGATGCCTAGCTTGTCCACCACCCCGGGACGAAAGCTCTCGAAAACCACGTCGGCATCTTTCGCCAGGCGCAGGAAGGCGTCGACCCCGGCCGCCTGCTTGAGGTCGAGGCGCAGGCTCTTCTTGTTGCGGTTGACCAGGCGAAAGAAAACGCTGTCGCCCGAGCCCTCGCTGCCCGCCTTGGCGCGTTCGCCCGGCCCCATGGCGCGGGCATAGTCGCCCGCCCCGGTGTCCTCGATCTTGATCACCTCGGCGCCCAGGTCGGCCAGATGCATGGTGGCCACCGGCCCGGGCAACAGGCGCGTCAGGTCCAGCACGCGCAGGCCCGCGAGCGGGCCCTTGCCAGCGGCAACCTCAGTCATATTTGCGCGCGTCCTCGATCACCTTACCGTCGTTGGCCAGGCTGCCGGGTGCAACCAGCTTCACCTCGGTCCGCAGCTTGGTGACGTCGCGCACGGTGTCGGCGATCGCCTTCTCCAGTTCGGCGCCAGGCGTCGCGGTTTCGCAGTTCAGAGTCATCAGATCCGTGCTGTCGGGATTGGTCACCACCAGTCGCGCCCGGAGGATCTGCGCATGGCGCTTGACCACCGCAGCGACCTGTTCGGGATGCACGAACATGCCTTTGACCTTGGTGGTCTGGTCGGCGCGGCCCATCCAGCCCTTGATGCGCATATTGCTGCGGCCGCAGGGCGAGGTGCCTGCCAGCACGGCGGACAGGTCGCCGGTGCCGAAGCGGATCAGCGGATAGTCGCTATTGAAGGTCGTCACCACGACCTCGCCGACCTCGCCCTCGGCGACCGGATCGCCGGTGCCGGGACGCACAATTTCGACGATGACGCCTTCATCGACGATCAGGCCTTGGCGGGCCTCCGACTCGTAGGCGATGACGCCGAGTTCCGCCGTGGCGTAAGCCTGGTAGCCGGCGATGCCGCGGGCCAGCAGGGCATCGCGCACCGGCGGCAGGAAGGCCTCACCCGAAACCAGCGCCTTGGTCAGCGAAGGCAGCTTGATGCCGAGCTCGTCGGCCTTCTCCAGCAGGATGCGCAGGAAGGAAGGCGTGCCGACATAGCCGTTCGGGGCCAGGTCGGCCATCGCCGCCACCTGCTGCTCGGTCTGGCCGACACCGGCCGGAAACACTGTGCAGCCCAGAGCCGTGGCACCGGCTTCGAGGATCCAGGCGCCCGGCGTCATGTGGTAGGAAAAGCTGTTGTGCACCAGGTCGCCGGCACGGAAGCCGGCGGCATACAAGGCCCGCGCCGTGCGCCAGTAGTCGGCACCGCGGCCTTCGGGTTCGTAGATCGGGCCGGGCGAGGAGAACACGCGCCCCAGCTGACCCCAGCCACCAGCCGCCAGGCCGCCGAAGGGACGACGCTGCTTCTGCAGCTCGATCAGGTCGTGCTTGCGCACCACCGGCAAGGCCGCCAGCGCCTCAACCGAAGTGATCGACGCCGCGTCGATGTGCTTCAGCGATTCCGCAAAGTAGGTTGCATTCGCCTTGGCGTGCGCAATCTGCTGCGGCAGGCGTGTCGCCAGCGCCGACTTTCGTTCGTCGGCGGAACGGGTTTCGAGGGCGTCAAAATGTTTCGACATTTCGGGAGACTCCGAGATTAAGTGAGGCCGCAAAGCGCAGGCTTGATATATCGGGTGAGGGGTGTGGAGCATCAAGCGATGCAAAGCGCGAAAGGCCGACGTTTAGTTTCTCTAAACGAGGCCTTGAGCAACGCCGCAGCGCGCCGCGTGATCCGCAGCCCTCAGGCGAGCCAGCGCTTGCGGCGGCGGTAATGCTTGACTTCGCGGAAGCTCTTGCGCCCCGACGTGGACAGGCCAAGGTAGAACTCCTTGACGTCCTCGTTGGTGCGGAGCTCTTCGGCGCTGCCCTCCATGACCACCCGCCCGTTTTCGAGGATGTAGCCGAAGTCGGCGTAACGCAGCGCCATGTTGGTGTTCTGTTCGGCCAGCAGGAAGGTGACGCCCTCCTTCTGGTTGAGGTCCTTGACGATGCCGAAGACCTCGTCGACGATCTGTGGCGCGAGGCCCATCGAGGGCTCGTCGAGCAGGATCATCTTCGGGTTGGCCATCAGCGCGCGGCCGATGGCGCACATCTGCTGCTCGCCGCCCGAGGTATAGGCGGCCTGGCTGTTGCGCCGGGTCTTGAGGCGCGGGAAATAATTGTAGACCTTCTCCAAGGTCTGCGCCACCGCGGCCTTGCCTTCACTGCGGGTGTAGGACCCGGTCATCAGGTTTTCCTCGATGGTCAGGTGGGCGAAGCAATGGCGGCCTTCCATGACCTGGATTACGCCGCGCTTGACGAGGTCGGCCGGCGTACTGGCCTCGATCCTCTCGTTGCGGTATTCGATGGTGCCCTTGGTCACCTCGCCGCGTTCGCCGTGCAGCAGGTTGCTCACCGCGCGCAGCGTGGTCGTCTTGCCGGCGCCGTTGCCGCCGAGCAGGGCCACGATACCGCCTTCAGGCACCGTCAGCGAGACGCCCTTGAGGACGAGGATCACGTGGTTGTAGATGACCTCGATGTTATTGACGTTGAGTATTGTGTTGGCCGTGCTCATGGAATCCGTCACCCTTGGCTGGGAGAAAACCCGGGGCGGCAATCGCCCCGGGGTTCCGTATTGCTTACTTCTTGCAGTCTTCCGGCGTACGCGGCTTGATCTTCTTCTCTTCCGCATACTTGCCCGAGGTCAGCATCACCAGCGGACGCAGCACCTTCTCGTCACCCTGGTACCAGTCGGAAGTGAAGTTCCACTTCTTGCCGTCCCAGGTATGGATACGCGCCCAGGCCGAACCCATGTGGTCGAGGCAGGAGGTCTGCACCGGGCGCATCACGCCGCCAAAGCCCATCGCATCGAGGGTCTTCTGGTCGAGGTTGATGTTCTCCAGGCCCCAGCGCGTCTGCTCGCCGGTCATGACCTTGCCCTTGCCGTAGCGCTCTTGCGCCTTCTTCACGCCCTCGACGGAAAGCATTGCCGAGATCAGGCCGCGCATGTAGAGCACCTGGCCGACTTCTTCCTTCGGACCCGTGCCCTGGCCCTTGCCATGCACCATGGCCAGGACGTCCTTGACCACCTTGGCGTTCGGCTCGGCGCCGTGCTGCATGGCCAGCGCGTTGTAACCCTTGGCGCCCTCGCCGACGTCCTTGACATCGGGTTCGGCACCGGCCCACCACACGCCGTACATCTTCTCGCGCGGGAAGCCGGTGGCCTGCGCTTCCTTGAGCGCGGTGGAGTTCATCACGCCCCAGCCCCAGAGGAAGACATAGTCAGGCTTGTTCTGGCGGATCTGCAACCAGGTTGCCTTCTGCTCGACGCCCGGATGCGCAACCGGCAGCAGCGAGAGATCGAAGCCGTGCATCTTGGCGCGCTCCTGCAGCAGGGCGATCGGCTCCTTGCCGTAGGGGCTGTCGTGATAGACGAGGGTGATCTTCTTGCCCTTCAGCTTGTCAAAACCGCCTTCCTTCTTGGCGATGTGCTGGACCAGCACGTCCGCACCCATCCAGTAGGTTCCGATCAGCGGGAAGTTCCAGCCGAACACGGCGCCGTTTTGCGATTCGCTGCGACCATAACCGGCAGTGATGATCGGTATTTTGTCGTTGGGCGCCTTTTCGGTCAGCGCGAAAGTGATACCGGTCGACAGCGGCTGGAACATCGTCGCGCCGCCGTTCTTGCCCTTCATGCGCTCGTAGCATTCAACGCCGCGGTCGGTGGCGTAGCCGGTTTCGCACTCCTCGAAGGAGATCTTGACGCCGTTGATGCCGCCCTTGGCGTTGACCAGCTTCAGGTAATCGATAAAGCCGTTGGCCCAGGGCACGCCGTTGGGCGCGTAGGCGCCGGTGCGATAGACCAGGATCGGGAAATACTGCTCTTTCGCTTGCGCGAAGGCCTGCGGTGCGGCCAGGCCACCGGCCAGTGCTGCGGCCAGCGATGCGGCAATTGCCAGTTTCTTGAGTTGCTTCATGGGTCTCCTCCTTCTAGTAAGGGATGCTGCTGCGACGAGAACTACTGAATCAATGCGGGAAAGGCCACAGGCGCAGCTTTTCCTTGCCGGTTGACCACAAGCGGGCCAAACCGTGCGGTTCCACGATCAGGAAAAATACGATCAAGGCGCCGAAAATCGTGATCTCGGCATGCGACACCGTCGCCGTCGAAATTTCCATGCCGAACAGCGCGCCCAGCACAGGCAGGAACTGGTTGAGGAAGATCGGCAGGATGACGATGAAGGCCGCGCCGAAGAAGCTGCCCATGATCGAACCAAGGCCGCCGATGATCACCATGAACAGCAGCTGGAAGGACCGATCGACCGAGAAGGCCGCCGGTTCCCACGAGCCCAGGTGCACGAAGCCCCACAGCGCGCCGGCCACGCCGACATAGAAGGAGCTCACGGCGAAGGCGGTCAGCTTGGCGTACATCGGGCGGATGCCGATCACCGCCGCCGCCACGTCCATGTCGCGGATCGCCATCCACTGCCGGCCGATGGTGGCGCGCACCATGTTCTTCGCCGCCAGGCCAAACACCACCAGTACCGACAGGCAGAAGATGTACTTCGACAGCGGCGATGAAATCTCGAAACCCATGACATTGAGGTTGGATACCGACACGTTGCCCGAGGGCGAATCGTTGGTAAACCACTTGATGCGCAGGAAGGCCCAGTCCCAGAAGAACTGCGCCGCCAGCGTCGCCACGGCGAGGTAGAGACCGCGCACCCGCAGGCTGGGTACGCCAAACACGATACCGACAGCCGCCGCGGTGGCACCGCCCAGGAGGATTGCGCCCAGCACCGGCATCTCCGGGACGCGGATCAGGAAGTTGTAGCCGGCATAGGCCCCGACCGCCATGAAGGCGCCCGCCCCCAGCGTGATCTGCCCGCAGTAGCCGACCAGCAGATTGACGCCCAGCGAGGCCAGCGACAGGATCAGGAAGGGGATCAGGATGGCGCGGAACATGTACTCGTCGACCAGGAAGGGCACGCCGACGAAGGCGAAGGCAATCAGCAGCAGCACGCCCCAGCGGTCCTGGGCGATCGGAAAGATCTGCTGGTCGGCCTGGTAGGTGGTCTTGAACTGTCCGTTTTCTCTGTAGAGCATGTCTTCCTACCTCAAACGCGATCGATGATCTTCTCGCCGAACAGCCCTTGCGGACGGAACAGCAGGAACACCAGGGCCAGCATGTAGGCGAACCAGATCTCGATGCCGCCGCCGACGTAATGGCCGAGATAGACCTCGGACAGCTTCTCGCCGACACCGATGATCAGGCCGCCGATGATGGCGCCCGGCACCGAGGTCAGGCCGCCGAGGATCACCACCGGCAGCGCACGCAGGGCCACGGTCGAGAGCGAGAACTGCACGCCCAGTTTGGAGCCCCAGATGATGCCGGCCACCAGTGCGGTGATGCCTGCCACGCACCAGACGATGACCCAGATGCGGTCGAGCGGGATGCCCACCGACAGCGCTGCCTGGTGGTCGTCGGCCACGGCGCGCAGGGCACGCCCGGTCGGCGTCTTCTGGAAGAAGAGCGTCAGCGCGGCAACCAGGATCGCCGCAATCGCCGCGGCGATGAAGTCTTCCTTGTTGATCAGCACGCCGCCCTCGAACATGCTCTCCAGCATGATCACCGGGTCCTTGGGCATGCCGACGTCGATCTTGTAGATGTCGCTGCCGAAGATGGTCTGGCCGACGCCGTCAAGGACGTAGGTGATGCCGAGGGTCGCCATCAGCAGCGTGGCCTCGTTCTGGTTGACCAGGTGGCGCAAGGCCAGGCGCTCCACCAGCCAGGCCACGACGAACATCACCACGACGGTGAGCACGATGGCGATCAGGTTGGCCAGGAACAGGCTTTCGATGCCAAGCCAGCCGGGAATCCATTCCGAAAAGCGTGCCATCGCCAGCGCCGCGAACAGCACCATCGCGCCCTGGGCAAAGTTGAACACGCCCGAAGCCTTGTAGATCAGTACAAAACCCAGCGCGACCAGCGCATACAGCATGCCGGTCATCAGGCCGCCGAGCAGGGTTTCAATGAAGAAGCTCATGGTCCGGAATCCTCAATGGCTGGCGCCGAGATAGGCGCTGATGACTTCTGGATTGGCGCGCACTTCGTCGGGCACGCCGTCGCCGATCTTCTTGCCGTAGTCGAGCACCACGACGCGATCGGAAATGTCCATCACCACGCCCATGTCGTGCTCGATCAGCACGATGGTGGTGCCGAACTGGTCATTCACGTCGAGGATGAAGCGGCACATGTCCTGCTTTTCCTCGACGTTCATGCCGGCCATCGGCTCGTCGAGCAGCAGCACTTCCGGCTCCATGGCCAGCGCGCGCGCCAGGTCGACGCGCTTTTGCAGGCCGTAGGGCAGGCGTCCGACCGGCGTCTTGCGGATGTGCTGGATCTCGAGGAAGTCGATGATCTCCTCGACCTTCTTGCGATGCTCCAGTTCTTCGCGCTGGGCCGGCCCGATCCACAGCGCCTGCAGGAACAGGTTGGATTTCATGCGCAGGTTGCGCCCGGTCATGATGTTGTCCAGCACCGACATGCCCTTGAACAGGGCGATGTTCTGGAAGGTGCGGGCAATGCCCTGTTCCGCTGCTTCGTGCGTGTCCATGTCGCGCCGGTGCTGGCCGCGGAAAATAATCTCGCCTTCCTGCGGGTGATAGACGCCGTTGATGACGTTGAGCATCGAGCTCTTGCCGGCGCCGTTGGGGCCGATGATGGCGCGAACCTCGTGCTCCCGCACATCGAAGGAGATGTCCGTCAGGGCCTTGACGCCGCCGAAGGACAGCGAAATGTTCTTCAGGTCGAGGATGACGTCGCCGATCTTTCTGCCGCTCATGCTGCTTTCCTCATCACCGGTAGGGTCTTGGCGTCGGCAATCTTGAGGTCCGCCGCCACCTTGCTGGTACGGCCATCCTCGAAGCGCACCAGGGTTTCGATGAACTGGGAGGCCTTGCCGCCATACAGCGCATCGATCAGCACCGCGTATTTTTCGGCGACGAAGCCGCGCCGCACCTTGCGCGTGCGGGTCAGCTCGTCGTCGTCGGGATCGAGTTCCTTGTGCAGGATCAGGAAGCGGTGGATCTGCGAATCGGCCACCATCGCATCATGCGCGAGGTCGGCATTCACTTCCTCGACACAGGACTTGATCAGTTCATACACTTCCGGCTTCTGTGCCAGGTCGGTGTAGCCCGCATAGGCGATGTTGCGCCGTTCGGCCCAGTTGCCCACCGCGCCCATGTCGATGTTGATGAAGGCGCAGACCATGTCGCGGTCATGACCAAAGCAGACCGCCTCCTTGATGTGGGCGAAGAACTTGAGCTTGTTCTCGACGTAGTTGGGGGCAAACATGGCGCCGTTGGCCAGCTTGCCGACATCCTTGGCGCGGTCGATGATCTTGAGGTGGCCGTCGTCGTCGAAGAAGCCTGCGTCGCCGGTGTGGAAGTAGCCCTCGGCATCGATTGCCTCGGCCGTATCCTGCGGCCGCTTGTAGTACTCCTTGAGCAGCAGCTTGCCGCGCACCAGCACCTCGCCGTTGGCGGCGATCTTCACCTCGACGCCCGGCGCCGGCTTGCCGACGCTGTCGAACTTGATCTCGCGGTCGGGCTGCAGGCAAACCGCCGCGCAGGTCTCGGTGGAGCCGTAGAGCTGCTTCAGATTGACGCCAATCGAACGGTAGAAGCGGAACAGGTCGGGGCCGATCGCCGCGCCAGCCGTGTAGGCAACGCGGATGCGGCTCATGCCCAGCACGTTGCGCAGGGGGCCGAAGACGAACAGGTTGCCCAGGGCGTACAACAGGCGGTCGCTGGCTGAAACGCCGGACTTGCCGTCGAGGATCTCGGCGCCGCAGCGCTTGGCCACCGCCATGAAGTAGTGGAACATCTTGCGCTTCAGCGCACCGGCGTCCTCCATGCGGATCATCACGGTGGTCAGCAGGTTCTCGAACACCCGCGGCGGCGCGAAGTAGTAGGTCGGCCCGATCTCGCGCAGGTCGGTCATTACTGTGTCGCCGGATTCCGGGCAGTTGATGGTGAAGCCCGCCACCAGCGCCTGCGCATACGAGAACAGGTGGTCGCCGACCCAGGCCATTGGCAGGTAAGAAAGGATGTCTTCCTGGTCCGTCAGCTTGTCGAAGCCGACGCCGCTCTGCGCCGCGGCGATGAAGGTCTCGTGGGTCTGGCAGACGCCCTTGGGCTTGCCCGTGGTGCCCGAGGTATAGAGCATCACCGCGACATCGCCGGATGTTCCCTTGGCGATCTCGGCAGGAATGAAATCGGGGTGGTTCTGGTCGTGGATCTTGCCGCCGGCGATCACTTCATCCAGGCCGTGGAGGAAGGTCTGGTTGTAATGGCGCATGCCGCGCGGATCGTCGTAGAGAACATGTTGCAGGTCGGGACACTGGTCCTTGACCTCCAGCATCTTGTCCACCTGCTCCTGGTCCTCGACGATGACGAAGCGGATGCCGGCATCCTGCAGGACGAAGACCATCTCGTTGGCCACCGCATCCTGGTACATCGGCACCGCGACGCCGCCCAGCATCTGCGCTGCGCACATCGACCAATAGAGGCGCGGCCGGTTGTCGCCGATGATGGCCAGGTTGTCGCCGCGCTTGAAGCCAAGCTCGGCCAGGCCACAGGCAATGGCACGGACTTCCTGGGCCACCTGCGACCAGTTCCAGGTCTGCCAGATGCCAAGAAACTTCTCGCGCGTTGCCGGCCGTTCGCCGCGCACCAGCGCGTGATTCAGCAACAGACGCGGAAACGTATCGAGCGAACCCGATTGGGATGCAGCCATGCGTTGTTCTCCTCCAGCATTTGCTCCGCGAACCTGCTTCTTGGGCGCTTTTGGTCCGCGGGAAATTTTGA
>CAIVQO010000052.1 GCA_903908065.1 uncultured beta proteobacterium
GCGAGCAGTGACCGACCACGTGGTGTCATTGCAAACTGTAAAAAACCAACTCTCTTTTTGGAGAAATCTATGCAAAAGAAAATCATCGCTCTGGCCATCGCTGGCCTCTCCAGCGCCGCCTTCGCCCAGACCAACGTGACCCTGTCCGGTCTGGTCGATGTCGGCTACTACTCGCAGTCGATGCAGACCGCCGGCATCGCCGATACCAAGACCTTTGCTGCGGCGAACAACTCCGCGACGTCCCAATTCAATATCACGATCAACGAAGATCTTGGTGGCGGTATGAAGGCCAAGTTCTTTGGTGAAACCGACTGGGCGCCGACCACCAACGGCGGTACCGGCCTTTTGAACAGCTACAACTACCTTGAGCTGTCGGGTAACTGGGGTGCCATCCGTGGCGGTAACCTGAACACGGATGCGCTGTACGCTCTTATCGGCGCCCAGCCTTTCGGCACTGGTATCGGTGGCGCCATTTCTGGCTCCTTCGGTCGTTTGTCGCGCGGTGGTAGCAATGGTACCTTTGGCGCTGCCAACGCCGGCACCGCAGGTATCACTACCGAAGGCGAGCAGGCTTTTACTGCGGCCGTTAACGCTGGCGCGGGCTCCCGTTCGGTTCGTGTGAACAACTCGATCCAGTACAGCACGCCGACTTGGAGCGGCTTCTCTGCATCGCTGCAAATGGCCAAGCAGAATGACGACGCGGCTGTCGCGGCTGCCGGTAATACCGCTGGTTTCCAGGCTCTTGGCATGAAGTACAACAATGGCCCGATCAACGTCTACTACGTCAATGAGCAGATCAAGTCGGGTGCCGTTGCTCCTGGCAACGCTGCTGGTTTGGGCGTTGGCGAAAAAGTTACCCACAACATCCTGTCCGGTAACTACACGTTTGGTCCTGCGACCGTTTATGCTGGCTGGACTAGCTCGAAGAATAGCGGCAACGCTGCGGTGAACATCGACGCCCGTTCTTGGAACCTCGCTCTTAAGTATCAGGTTAATGGTGCGCTGAGCCTGGCTGCGAACGTAGTTCGCGTCGACGTCAAGTCGGCTGGTGATCAGGATCGTAACCTGAACTCGCTGGGTCTCGACTATGCTATGAGCAAGCGCTCTACCGCCTATGTTCGCTATGAAACTGGCGACAATGACCGCTCGTCTTTGACTGGTAATGGTATTGGCGGCTTCACTCGCTGGGGCGCTGGCCTGCGTCACTCCTTCTAATTCTGTGTCGGCCTCGTGCCGATGCAGTCTGGAAGCTAAAAAGCCACCCTCCGGGGTGGCTTTTTTTTGCCTGAGTGCGGCATTGAATATTGTGTTCTGGAATTAAATCAGGACCAGATTGTCGCGATGGATCAGTTCTGAGCTGTCGATATAGCCCAAAAGGGCTTCGATCTCCTGCGTACCATGGCCGGCGATGCGACGGGCTTCGGAGCTTGAGTAGTTGACCAGGCCGCGGGCAACTTCCTGCCCCTCAGGCGACCGGCAGCTCACGGCGGCACCGCGCTGGAACTCCCCATCGACGTTTTTGACGCCCACTGCGAGCAGGCTGCGGCCATCGGCCAGCGCACGCACCGCGCCGGCATCCAGGGTGAGCGCACCGGCAAGCTGCAGATGGTCAGCCAACCATTGCTTGCGTGCCGCGAGGGGAGTTTCGGCGGCGTAGAGCAGGGTGCCGATGGCATCGCCCCGTGCGGCGGCCAGTAGTGAATCCTCAACCCGTCCGCTGACGATCAGCGTATGTGCGCCACTGCGCGCCGCACGCTGGGCGGCGCGTACCTTGGTGATCATGCCGCCCTTGCTGATGCCGCTGCCGGCACCACCAGCCATGGCTTCGTAGCCGCGGTCATCGGCGCGACCTTCGGCGATCAGCTTGGCTGATGCATCCAGCCGCGGATCGGCGCTGTAGAGGCCTTTCTGGTCGGTCAGTATCACCAGCGCCTCGGCTTCCACGAGATTTGCCACCAGGGCGCCCAGCGTGTCGTTGTCGCCGAACTTGATTTCGTCGGTGACGACGGTGTCGTTCTCGTTGATGATCGGTACCACGCCGAGCTCGAGCAGGGTGTGCAAGGTCGAACGTGCGTTGAGGTAACGGGTGCGGTCGGCCAGATCCTCATGCGTCAGCAGGATCTGCGCCGCCTTGAGGCCGTGCTCGAGGAAGGTGGTTTCATAGGCCTGGGCCAGGCCCATCTGGCCGACTGCGGCGGCGGCCTGCAGGTCGTGCATGGCATGCGGGCGCGTGGTCCAGCCCAGGCGCTGCATGCCGGCGGCTATGGCGCCAGAGGAGACCAGTAAAACCTGGCGCCCTTCGTCATGCAGAGCGGCAATTTGCCGGGCGCAATCGGCGATGAAGCGACTATCGAGCCCCTGGCCGTTGTTGGTGACCAGTGCGCTGCCAACCTTTACAACCAGGCGCTTCGCTTCAGCTATCTGCCTTCTCATGCTTACGGTTCTGTTCCAGATAATCCATCACGGCGAAGCTCACCTCACGGCAACCTTCGCGGGAAATCGCTGAAATCACAAAGTGCTTCTTCGGCTTGTAGCTTTTGACCAGCGCTGCGATGCGCGCATCGCGCTCATCCTCCGGCACCAGGTCGATCTTGTTGATCAGCAGCCAGCGCGGCTTTTTGTACAGGGCCTCGTCGTACTTCTTGAGTTCCTTGAGGATGGCCTTGGCATCCCTGGCCGGATCAGCCGCCGGGTCGAAGGGGGCGATATCGACCAGATGCAGCAGCAGGCCGGTGCGCTGCAAATGCTTCAGGAAGCGATGGCCCAGGCCGGCTCCTTCCGCCGCGCCTTCGATCAGGCCGGGAATATCGGCGATGACGAAACTGCGGTTGTCGCTGACCCGCACCACGCCCAGATTCGGATGTAAGGTGGTAAAGGGATAGTCCGCCACTTTCGGTTTGGCCGCCGAGACGGCACGGATGAAGGTCGACTTGCCGGCATTGGGTAAGCCGAGCAGGCCGACATCCGCCAGTACCTTGAGTTCAAGCTGCAGGTTGCGCTGCTCGCCCGGCGTGCCCGGTGTGGACTGCTTGGGCGCGCGATTGGTACTGGACTTGAAGTGGATGTTGCCAAGGCCGCCGGTGCCGCCTTTGGCGATCAGCACCCGCTTGCCATCCTGATCGAGATCGGCGATGACTTCACCGCTGTCGATGTCAGTGATTACGGTACCCACCGGCATGCGCAGGTCCATGTCCTCGCCGCCCTTGCCGTAGCAGTCGGAGCCGCGCCCGTGCTCGCCCTTCTGGCCGCGGAATACGCGGGTGTAGCGGAAATCGATCAGGGTGTTGAGGTTGCGGTCGGCAACCGCCCAGATGCTGGCGCCCTTGCCGCCGTCGCCGCCGTCCGGCCCACCCATGGGGATGTATTTCTCGCGGCGAAACGACATGCAGCCGTTGCCGCCGTCGCCGGCGAGAACTTCAATGCGCGCTTCGTCGAAGAACTTCATGATTTTTCCGGGGCCAGAAACGCGAAAGCCCTATCGAGCCGATAGGGCTTTCGGCGCGAAAAGGCGGAGATCAGGCCGCGGCCGGAACGACGCTGACCGTGCGACGCTTGGCCGGGCCCTTGATGGCGAACTGCACGGTGCCATCGACCTTGGCGAACAACGTGTGGTCCTTGCCCATGCCGACGTTGTCGCCGGGGTGGAACTCGGTGCCGCGCTGACGAACGATGATGCTGCCGGCGGAAATCAGCTCGCCGCCGTAGCTCTTGACGCCGAGGCGTTTCGATTCCGAATCGCGGCCGTTACGCGAACTGCCGCCTGCTTTTTTGTGTGCCATGTGTTAGCTCCTGATGCTTCGGGCTCAGGCGGCGATGCCGCTGATCTCGATCTCGGTGAAGTTCTGGCGATGGCCCTGGTGCTTCTGGTAGTGCTTGCGACGGCGCATCTTGAAAATGGTGACCTTGGGATGGCGGCCCTGGGCAATCACCTTCGCCGTGACCTTGGCGCCGGCGACCATGGGGGAACCGATCTTGACCGATTCGCCCTCGCCGACCATGAGGACCTGGTCGAGAGTGATTTCAGCGCCCACATCAGCCGGTATCTGTTCTATCTTGATTTTTTCGCCGGCAGCGACGCGATATTGCTTGCCGCCGGTTTTTATGACCGCATACATGATGGGAAACTCCAAATGGGATGACGCAAAGAACCGC
>CAIVQO010000053.1 GCA_903908065.1 uncultured beta proteobacterium
GGAACTGCCGCCGTGCCGCTGTGCTGGGCTTGGTGTCCGTGTCCATGATTCGAGGGCGGGAAGCGCACGCCAGTCACGACTCCCCGCCGTCTCCGTTCATCCGGCTCAGGCCTTGACCACCTTGGCCGCGCACTTCTTGAAGTCCGTCTCTTTCGAGATCGGGCAGGTTGCGTCCAGGGTGAGCTTGTTGACCAGCCGGTGCTCGTCGAAGAAGGGAATGAAGATCAGCCCCTCCGGCGGCTTGTTGCGACCCTTGGTATCAACCCGCAACTCGATCTCGCCGCGGCGCGTCGATACCTTGACCACGTCGTTGCGCTTCAAGCCGCGCTTCTCGGCATCCTTCGGGTGCATCCAGACCACGGCGTCGGGGAAAGACTTGTACAGCTCGGGCGCACGGCGCGTCATCGAGCCGGTATGCCAGTGCTCCAGCACGCGGCCGGTGCACAACCAGAGGTCGAATTCCTTGTCCGGCATTTCCGCCGCCGGCTGATAGGGCAGGGCGAAAATCTTGGCCTTGCCGTCCGGATAGCCGTAGAACTTCACGCCTTCGCCCTTCTTCACATAGGGGTCGTAGCCTTCGCGGAAGCGCCACAGGGTTTCCTTTCCGTCGACCACCGGCCAGCGCATGCCGCGCACCTTGTGGTAAGTCTCGAAGGGGGCCAGGTCGTGGGCGTGGCCGCGACCGAAGCCGGCGTATTCCTCGAACAGGCCCTTCTGAACATAAAAGCCGAACGCCTCGGATTCGTCGTTGGTGTAGCCGGCCCAGGCGTGGGCGTTGACCTTCGCTGTTTCGTCCTTGGCGAACTTGTTGACCTGGCCGTTGGCGTACAGCACATCGTAAAGCGTCTTGCCTTTGAGTTCCGGCGCCTTGGCGACCAGATCCGCCGGCCAGACTTCCTCGACCTTGAAGCGCTTGGAGAACTCCATGTACTGCCAGAGGTCGGAGCGGCACTCGCCCGGCGCCTTGACCTGCTGGCGCCACATCTGGCCGCGACGTTCGGCGTTGCCGAACATGCCTTCCTTTTCCATCCACATGGCGCAAGGCAGGATCAGGTCGGCCGACATCGCTGAGACGGTCGGATAGACGTCGGAGACAACGACGAAGGCCTTGGGATTGCGCCAGCCCGGATAGATCTCACCATTGACGTTCGGACCGGCCTGCATGTTGTTGGTGGTCGAGGTCCAGTAGAAGCCGATCTTGCCGTCCTTCAGCATGCGGCTTTGCAGCACGGCGTGATAGCCGACCCAGTCTGGAATCGTGCCGGCGGGCAGTTTCCACATCTTTTCCGAGAACTCGCGGTGCTTCGGGTTCATTACCACCATGTCGGCGGGCAGCCGGTGGGCGAAGGTGCCGACCTCGCGTGCTGTGCCGCAAGCCGAGGGCTGGCCGGTCAGCGAGAAGGGGCTGTTGCCGGGCTCGGAGATCTTGCCGGTCAAGAGGTGCACGTTGTAGATCATGTTATTGACCCAGGTGCCGCGCGTGTGCTGATTGAAGCCCATGGTCCAGTAGGAGGTGACTTTGACCTTCGGATCGGCATAGGCTTTGGCCAAGGCTTCGAGCCTGTCCTTCGGCACGCCGGAAATCTCGTGGGCCTTGTCGAGCGTGTATTCGGAAACGAATTTGGCGAAGTCGTCGAAGCTGATCGGCGTGTGCTTGTTCGGGTCGCCCTTGGGTTTGCCGTCGGCGCCGGGGTAGCCATTGTTGTTGGCGACCTGTTCCAGCGGATGGTTGGGGCGCAGGCCGTAACCGATGTCGGTCACACCCTGGAAGAAGCCGACGTTCTTCTTGACGAAGTCCTGATTGACGGCCTTGTTCTGGATGATGTAGTTGCAGATGTAGTTGAGGATCGCCAGGTCCGACTGCGGCTTGAAGATCAGTTCGTTGTCGGCCAACTCGCAGGAGCGGTGCGAGAAGGTGGACAGCACGTGGATCTTGACGTGGCTGGCGGTCAGGCGGCGGTTGGTGATGCGCGACCAGAGGATGGGGTGCATCTCGGCCATGTTGGAGCCCCACAGGGCGAAGACGTCGGCGTGCTCGGCGTCGTCATAGCAGCCCATCGGCTCGTCGATGCCAAAGGTACGCATGAAGCCGGCCACGGCCGAGGCCATGCAGTGGCGCGCATTCGGGTCGATGCTGTTGGAGCGGAAGCCGGCCTTCATCAGCTTGGCGGCGGCATAGCCTTCCCATACGGTCCATTGGCCGGAGCCGAACATGGCAACGCCGCGCGGGCCCTGGTCGGGGTTTTTCATCGTCGCCTTGACCTTTTCGGCCATGATGTCGAAGGCTTGGTCCCAGGAGATCGGCGCGAATTCGCCATTCTTGTCGAACTTGCCGTCCTTCATGCGCAGCAGCGGCTTGGTCAGGCGGTCCTTGCCGTACATGATTTTCGACAGGAAATAGCCCTTGACGCAGTTGAGGCCCTTATTCACCGGTGCATCCGGATCACCCTGGGTGGCCACCACACGCCCGTCCTTGACGCCGACGAGTACGCCGCAACCCGTGCCGCAATAGCGGCAGACGCCCTTGTCCCAGCGCACGCCGTCCTGGCTTTGCGGTGCGGCGGCGAGCGCCACTCCGGGAATGCTCATGCCGGCACTGGCGGCCGCCGCAGCCACGGCATTGGACTTGATGAATTCACGTCGCGTCAATTTCATTTCGGATCTCCTTTGAGTGGTGCCGCAGGTCACGACCTGGGCTCGACTGAAACTTCGACATCGGGTTCGGCTTCGGTCTGGTGGAAGACCATGGCTGCCGACAAAACGCCGTCAAGCCTACCGAGGTGTTCGTAGGTGGCGACATTGCTGCTGTCGTCGGCGGTTTCTATGGTGACGATGAACTTGCCTTCGGGAGAAATCGCGTGGATTTCGACGCCGGCAAGAGTGGCGATCCCGGATTCCACTTGTGCCACACGGCCGGGTGCGGCATGGACGATCGCGCTGGAGATGTTCATTACGGAACTCCAATTCCGGGTAGCGGAGCGATTCCAGACCTTAAGGAAGCCGAGATACCCATGACATAAGCACAGGTTTGTGCACGTGCACCATCCTAGGCTTGCAATGGAGGCGTGCCTTGATGCCGATCAAGTCGTCTTCGCGCCGACGCGCCGTTGCCGGCGCTATCTATCGTGGCGGAAGTAGGGGTCGCGGATATGAAAATTGGCTCCGCGCCGCTTATTTCAGGGCGATATCTGATCGACCACGATGCGTAGCCCCTTGGCGCCCGGCTTTACAGGCGCACTTTTCCCCGTCAGGTCGCCGGGGCCCGGCATGGCGTTGCCGGATTTCGAAACGCGAACTTCGACGCGCAGTTGGGAGACCGACGAGATCGTGCTCTCCGCATTCAGTGCTTGACTGTCATCAAGCGTGAACGCGAGCGGGAGGTCGCCGACTCGTGCGCGCAAGGCGGCCAGGGGCATGCGCGGACCATCTATGGCACGGGCAAATATGAACACCACGTCCTGCGCATCGGCCTTGCCCTTCAATGCAGGCGCGAGTTCGACGCGGCCACTGACCGCGGTCTTTGCGTTCGCAGCGGCTCCCTGCGATTTGGCTGCTGCCGCACGATGCAGATCATCCTGTGGCGCGGCGGCCGGCGCTTTTCCGCCGCCAGCCTGTCGGGCCCGGGCAATGCTCGCCGCGACCAATTGCGCATCTTCGCCGCCGGGCTCAAGCTGGGGAAGCAGGCGCTCCCAAAGGCTGATCGCCTCGGCGTACCGTCCGCCATCGAAGGCCTCCCCGCCACCGAGAAACAGGGCCAGCATGTTGCGTGGTTCAATCTGCAGCGCTTTGCGCGTCAGTTCGCGTGCGCGCTGATTGAATCCGTTGTCGCGCTGGACCAGCATCTCCGCGTATTCGGCAAGCAGTTCGGCGTTTTGGTCGAGCGTCGGGCCAATTTTGGCGAAGGCCTTTTCGGCGTCGTCCCAGCGTCCAAGCGATTTGTAAGAACGGGCGAGCATTGCCCAGCCCTCGGAATTGTCCGGACTCTGCTCGAGTTTTTTCGCGAGCTGCATGGTGAGCTGTTCCATGTCAGCTGCGGCGCGCTGGTTTCGCTCCGTTTCGGGAAGCACGGCTCCCGGGGTGCCCAGGAAAAAGTAGGTTCCGGTCGCGAGCAGGGGCAACAGCAGCGCTATGGCAAGGCCGGTGCGCGTGTCCACGGTGCCTGCGGTAACGGATTCGGCTGTGGCCGTATCCTCCAGCAACTGGCGTTGCAATTCCTCGCGGGCCTCTATCAGGCCTGCCGCCGAAAGCGTGCCATTGCGATGGTCCCGGTCCAGTTCTGCCAGCCGGTCGCGATGGATGACGACATTGAGCCTGGCCTGGGAGTCGGCGCTGGCGATACGGCGATTTTTGCGCCACCAGGGATGCAAGAGCAACAGCAGGGCGGCGGCGACCAGGGTCGCGCCGGCCGAAATGAAGGCCATCATGTGTCGGTTCGTTCCAGCAATGCGTCGGCGCGGCGGCGTTCCTCTTCGCTCAGCCCGGAAGGTGCGGGCGAGTCCTTGCGTCGGCGAAGGAACACGACGAGTCCGCCGATGCCGCCGACCAATAGTAGGAAAGGCCCGCCCCAGAGCAGCCACGTGCTTGGCTTGACCGGCGGGCTGTAACGAACGAAGTCGCCATAGCGGCCGACCATGAAGTCGAGGATTTCCTTGTCCGACTTGCCTTCGGCGATCATCTTGCGAATCTCGCGGCGCAGGTCTTGCGCCAGTTCCGCGTGCGATCCGGCCAGCGATTCATTTTGGCAGACCAGGCAACGCAGCTCCTCGCTGATCGCCACCATCCGCTTTTCGATCTCGACATCCGCCGCCATCGGTGCCGCTTCCCTTGCCAGCGACAGTCCGGGCAGCAGCAGGCCGCAGCAGAGCCAAACGGTGCGGAGGAGTTTTCCGGTGTTCATACGGTTACTCCGCCGGGAATCTCGGCGGCAGTCTTGGCACGCAGACGATAGCGCCGATCGCTCATGGCGATCAGGCCGCCCAGGGCCATGAGCAGGCAGCCGCCCCAGATCCAGTCGACAAAGGGCTTGTAATACACACGCACGCTCCAGGCACCGCGGTTGTCGAGCGGTTCACCGAGCGAGACATAGACGTCGCGGGTAAATCCGGCGTCGATCGCCGCTTCCGTCATCGGCATTTGCGAGGAAAAATACTGGCGCTTTTCCGGATGCATGGAGCGCAGGACACGACCCTCGCGCGACAACTCGACCTCGCCGACCGAAGCCCGATAGTTGGGCCCCATTGCGGTCTTGACGCCTATCAGGCGGAAGGTATAGCCACCGACCTGGACGGTATCGCCGGGTTCCATGCGCACGTCCTTCTCTTCCTGGTAGCCGCCCACCATGGCCACGCCGACCACAAATACGGCAACGCCCAGATGCGCGAGCTGCATGCCCCAGAAAGCGGAGGGTGGGTTCCCTGATTTGGCGCGGTCGATGATCTGGAAAATGCCACTGGCGGCGATCCAGACTGCCAGCAGCGAACTCATCGCGGTCAGCGGGGTCCAGCGCCCCATCAGCAGCGGGAAGGCGATCCCGGCGAGGATCGCCAGCACCAAGCTGACCCGCAGCCGGCGTGCGATGGCCCTCAGGTCGGCCTGCTTCCACTGCGCCAGGGGGCCTGCCGCCAGGAGGACCAGCAGCGGCACCATCACCGGCACGAACACGGCGTTGAAGTATGGCGGCCCGACCGACAGCTTGCCCATGCCCAGGGCGTCGATCAGCAGCGGGTACAGGGTGCCCAGCAACACGCTGGCGGTGCCGACCACGAGCAGCACGTTGTTCATCAGCAACAGGGTTTCGCGCGAGAGCAGGCCAAAGCTGCCGCCGGGCGAAACCTTGGGCGCGCGCCAGGCGTAGAGCAACAGGGAACTGCCCACCACGATCACCAGCAGCGCCAGGATGAAGATGCCGCGCCGAGGGTCGGAGGCGAAGGCATGCACCGAGGTCAGTACGCCGGAGCGGACGAGAAAGGTTCCCAGCAGGGAAAGCGAAAACGCTGCAATGGCCAGCAGGACGGTCCAGTTCTTGAAGGCGCCGCGTTTCTCGGTCACCGCCAGCGAATGGATCAGTGCCGTGCCCACCAGCCAGGGCATGAAGGATGCATTTTCCACCGGATCCCAGAACCACCAGCCGCCCCATCCCAGCTCGTAATAGGCCCACCAGCTGCCGAGGGCAATGCCCAGGGTCAGGAAGACCCAGGCGGCGGTCGTCCATGGGCGCGACCAACGTGCCCAGGCGGCATCGAGGCGGCCGGAAATCAGTGCGGCGATGGCAAAGGCAAAAGCCACCGAAAAACCGACATAGCCCATGTACAGCATGGGTGGATGGAACACCAGGCCGGGGTCTTGCAGCAGCGGGTTGAGGTCACGCCCTTCGGCGGCGGCCGGCAACATGCGCTCGAAGGGGTTTGAGGTGAACAGGATGAAGGCGAGCAGGCCGATCCCCACCAGCCCCAGCACGGCGAGCACCCGTGCCACCATGGTTTCCGGCAACTGACGCGATGCCAGCGATACCGCGGCGCCCCAGCCGGCGAGCATCAGCACCCAGAGCAGCAAGGAGCCTTCATGACCGCCCCAGACCGCCGAGAAGCGGTACAGCGTGGGCAAGCGGGTGTTCGAGTGGTTGGCGACGTAGGCTACCGAGAAGTCGTTGGCGAGGAAGCTTTGCGCCAGGCAGGCGAACGAAACCGCAATCAGCAGGAATTGCGTTTGTGCCGCCGGCCGTGCCATGGCGACCCACTGCGGCTTGCCGCGCGGTCCGCCGAGCAAGGGCATCACGCCCTGAACGAGGGCGACGAAGAAGGCGAGGATGAGCGCGAAGTGCCCGAGTTCGGGCGTCACTTCGCTTGAGCTTTCTTGACCTGATCGACGGCGTGTTGCGCTTCCGGAGGCATATAGTTTTCGTCGTGCTTGGCCAGCACTTCAGTGGCGGCGAAAATGCCGTCGTTGCCGAGCTTGCCCTGGATGACGGCGCCCTTGCCCTCCTTGAACAGGTCGGGAAGGATGCCTGTGTAGGCTACGGGAATATCCTTGGCGGTATCCGTGACCACAAAGCGCACGGTCATGTTGTCGCGCTTGACCGTGCCCTCCTTGACCAGGCCGCCAATGCGAAAGGCCTTGCCTTGCGGCGCCTTGCCGGCGGCAACCTCGGACGGGGTGACGTAGAGTGCGATATTGCTGTCGAGCGCGTTAAGCGTGAGTGCCGCGGCCAGCGCCAG
This sequence comes from uncultured beta proteobacterium, assembly GCA_903908065.1. Taxonomy (GTDB): domain Bacteria; phylum Pseudomonadota; class Gammaproteobacteria; order Burkholderiales; family Rhodocyclaceae; genus Sulfuritalea. The sequence continues at coordinate 7,215 of CAIVQO010000053.1, forward strand.
CGAGGCCAGGCCGCCAGCAATCAGGGCAATGCGTTTCTGTCTTGGTTTCATGAGCTTCCGGATTGGTGGTCGAGTTCGTCGGCAAGCCGCTCGCGGGCGAGAGTTTCGCGGACCTCACTGAGACGCCTTTTGGCCAGCAAAGGTTCCACCACCATCAGTACCAGGCAGGCGCCGAAGCTGCCCCACACGTAAAGGGCGTAGCCGCCCATGGCGAAAAATTCGCCTACGCTATTCCAGTGCATGCTTCACCCAATCCGTGTGTCGCTCGCGCTCCAGGATGATGGCGCGCACCCGCGTAAGCGCCACGGCAATCGAATACATCCAGAACGCGAGGGCCATCAGCAGCATGCCCCAGAGCATGGTCTGGGCCATCGACGGCGCCTTGTTGAGGTTGATGGTCGAGCCCTGGTGCAGGGTGTTCCACCATTTGACCGAGAAATAGATGATGGGAATGTTCACCACACCGACCAGCGCCAGGATGGCGCCCGCTTTGTCGGCACGACGCGGATCGTCGATCGCGGCCTGCAGGGCCATGAAGCCGAGGTAGAGGAAGAACAGGATCAGTTCGGAGGTCAGGCGCGCGTCCCAGACCCACCAGGTGCCCCACATCGGTTTGCCCCAGAAGGCCCCCGTCCACAGCGATAAGGCGGCCATCAAGGCCCCGGTCGGCGCCAGCGCCTGGGCCATCATGCCGGAGACCCGGGTATTGAGCGCCAGCCCCAGTCCGGCCCAGAAGGCCATGACCAGATAAATGAACATCGACATCCAGGACGCGGGAACGTGTACGAAGATGATGCGGTAGCCCTCGCCTTGCTGCGCATCGGTGGGCGCGACGAAGAAAGAGATCCACAAGCCGGCAATGCCGAAAATCGCGGCGGCAGCCCAGAACCAAGGGATCATGCGTCCCGCGAGCGGATAGAAGCTCTGCGGACTGGCGTACTTGAACCAGTGGATGATCGACTGTCTCACTCCAATGCAACCCTCAAGGCTGCCGTGGTCGCCCACGGCGCAAAAAATGTCGCCAGCACCAGCATCGCGGCAAGCAGCGAAAGATGCCCGCCGACGTCGAGCCCGGCGATGTGGGCCTCGACCGCACCGGCGCCGAATATCAGCGCCGGAATGTAAAGCGGCAGCACCAGCAGCGCGAGCAGCACGCCTCCGCCACGCACGCCCAGGGTCAGTGCCGCCCCGATGGCCCCGATCAACGACAGAAGCGGCGTCCCCAGCAACAACGCGAGCGTCAGGATGCCCAAGGCCGAGGGATCGAGGTCGAACTGCAGTCCAAGCACCGGCGCCAACAGCACCAGCGGCAAACCGCACAACAGCCAATGGGCGAGTATTTTACCGGCAACCAGCAGGCCCAAGGGCGAAGGGGAAAGCGCCATCTGTTCGAGCGTGCCATCCAGGTGATCGGCGGCAAACAGGCGCGGCAGACCAAGCAGGGTGGCCAGCAGGGCCGCGACCCAGAGGATACCGGGCGCAATCTTCTTCAGCAGGACCGGCTCGGGACCGATGCCCAGCGGAAACAGGCTGGTGACGATGACGAAAAAGAAGACGGCGGTCAGCACCTCGCTCTTGCGGCGCAGGGCCAGCAGGACATCGCGACGCACCGTGGCGAACAACGGATTCATAGCACCAGCGCCTTGCCACCCGGCACCGGCAGCGGCTGATGGCTGGTCAATACCGCCATGCCCTGATTGCCCAGGTGTTCGGCGATGAGTTCGCCCAACAGTTTTACGGCGCCGACATCCAGTGCGTTGAAAGCTTCGTCGAGGACCCAAAGCACGGCAGGTCGAGTCAGCAAGCGCGCCAACAGCACCCGCCGCTTCTGTCCGGCGGACAGAACCCGCACCGGGAGGTTTTCGCGTCCTCGCAGGCCGAGGCGTATCAGCGCGGCCAGAGCGCTTCGTTCGTCCAGCACTATGCCATCCAGCGCCGCCGCGAGGCGAAGGTTTTCCAGCGGAGTGAGGTCTTCCTTGACGGCGGCATGATGGCCCAGATAGATCAGGTCGCGACGAAACTCGGTAGAGGGCGCCGTTTCGCCCCGCCAACGGATCTCGCCCGCATCGGCCGGGGAAAGTCCGACCAGAAGGCGCATCAGGCTGGTTTTTCCGGCGCCGTTAGCGCCTTGAACGTGCAGCCACTCGCCGGTTCCCAGTGAGAAGTCGACATCGGAGAACAGGCGGCGTTCACCGCGCGAACAGGCAAGACCGGAAACCTTCAGCATGGCGCAATTGTGCCCGAAACCGGGCCTCCGCGATTTGCCCGGAATCAAGCCCTTCGCGTCGGCAGCAACACCGTGGAAATCGCGGCGAGCACCAGCGCCAGTGCCAGGAAGTCTTGCCAATGGGGTTGCTCCCCCAACACTAGCATGCCGCTGAAGACGCCAACCACCGGGATGATCAGCGAACCCAGCGACGACACGCTGGCAGGAACCATTTGCACCAGCTTGTTCCATGCCCAATAGCAAAAAGTCAGCGCAACGAACACGTTGTACCAGTAGCCCAACCACGGCCAGAAGCCTACCGCGTTCCAATTCACCGTTTCCAGCAGGTGACCCGCAATCGCCACGGGGATGCCGCCGATCAGTGCCTGCCATGCCGTCAGTGACGTAATCGGCATCGGCACCGGGTCGCGCTTGTACCAGACCAGGCCGCCAGCCCAGAAGATAGCCGCGATCAGCATCAGGATCACGCCGGTAGGCGCAGTGCCAAGCTTGTCGAATTCGGCGCCGATCAGCAGTGCCATGCCGCTCATGCCCAAGGCCAGTCCGGTCAGCCGACGACGCGTCAGGGGTTCCTTGAGCAGCCAGATCGACAATAGCGCGCTCCATACCGGCATGGTGTAGCCGAGGATGGCGGCACGGCCCGACGGCAACATGCTTACGCCATAAATTGCGAATACGTTCCAGCCGGCGATGTTGCACGCCGCCAGACCACAGACCTGAGGCCAGCGGCCGGGTGGAATCTTGAGCGACAGGCCGGAAAAATGCGCGATGGCAAACAGCCCGAGCGAGGCAAGCACGATGCAATCGCCACGAAAGACCAGGCGCGGGATGTCGGCGATCACCAGCTTCATGATCGGCCAGTTGAAGCCCCAACCGAGTGATAGCAGGGCCAGCAGGATGAGGCCGGCGCGCGGCAGTCGGGTGGTGGGCATGCCCCGAGTGTCGCATGCAGGCTTGGCCATTACAATCGATCCATGATTTCGCTTCGTCTGCTGCCCTTGCTTGCCATGGCCACCCTGCTGTTGTTGTTGGCGGCGGCGGCCTTGATGGTGGCAAGCCACGGCGCGCCTGCGGTGGCGGTCCACATCGCGTTTGCGCTCGGCGTGATGCCCCTGATCTTTGCTGCCATGGCGTATTTCGTCCCGGTGCTGACACGTGGGCCAGGAGCGATCACTGCCGCTTGGTTGCCGCCGCTGCTGGCCTTGTGCGCCGGGGCCGGGGTCGTTGCCACCCTGGCGTTGAATCTGCCAACCGAAATCGCCAGCCTGGCGGCCTTGCTGGGCGTGTTCACTACACTCGGCCTTGCCGCGTGGGCCATGGTGAGGGCGAGTCGCATGATAGGCAGACGGCATTCCGGCCTCGACTGGTACCTCGCGGCATTGGCGATGCTCGCGCTAGCCCTCGGCGCAATAGTGTTGATGCCCTGGCTGCCCCACTTGCGTGCGGAACTGCGCCTTTTCCATCTGCATGCCAATCTGCTCGGCTTCGTTGGCCTGACGGCCCTGGGTACCGTGCAAGTTCTTTTGCCGACCTGCATCGGCAAGCCGGACCCGGGACTCGCCGCCCGTATGCGAAGCGATGTCTGGTGGGCCGGCTGCGCCGCATTTCTGCTTGCCGTCGGTGCGTCTTCGCTGGTGCCCGCAGCCGTCGGCAAGGTGCTTGCGATCGGCGGCGGCCTGCTCTACCTCACCATTGTCCTGCGAGTTCTGTATGTCTGGGTCACGAGCTATCGCGGCGCTCTGCTGAGCCTCCACCGCGCCGAATCCTCGCTGTTTGCAGCCACCGTGGGCCTCGGTTGCCTGCTGGTGTCGGGCTTGCTGCACGGCGTCGGTGCCATGGCCGGGCGGCCGGCGGTGGCAGGTTTTGTGTTGGCCTTCCTGCTGCCGCTGGTGAGTGGCGCCGTTTCGCAGCTATTACCGGTGTGGCTGCGGCCAGGACCGCAGGGTCAATGGCATGGGGCGCTTCGAGCGCGCCTGTGTCGCTGGAGTGCCCTGCGCGGAGCAGCATGCCTGGCCGTGGGGATATGGCTTATGCTGGGATGACCCGGCGGCGGTTGCCGAGGCGTAGGAATCAGGAGTGTTTCGCTGATTCGTCGGGAATTTGGTGGGTTGTCACAGATTCGAACTGTGGACCTACGGATTAAGAGTCCGCTGCTCTACCAACTGAGCTAACAACCCGAACTGGGAATTATATTACGTGGTGGGTCGGGCGAGACTCGAACTCGCGACCAACGGATTAAAAGTCCGCTGCTCTACCGACTGAGCTACCGACCCGGCCCAGAAGGGCGCGAATCCTACAGAGCTTCGCCAGACCTGTCAAACTTTCGCCTGTGGGAAATATTCGGGACGCAATCCGGGCGGAAAGGTGGCAAAAAAAACGCAACCCGATTGGGGTTGCGTTGAATCCACACCAAAGGAGGAGGGTGGAGGAGACATTGGTCACACCGGAAATACTTGGCAAAATCGGCAACAAGACAGGTGCCCAGTTGCGGTAATTTTTCCACATGCAATGCTGCGTTGCAAGATATTTTTGTGCATTGCGAAACTAAAAAATTCAGGCCCCGTCAGTAAAGATTTGAAGTATATGTTTTAATTGATTTTATTAAAAATAGTCAGTTTTTCTACTGGTATTCCAAGCATCCTGGCCAAGCTTGATTGCGGGGTTTTGAGTGCAGGACTTGGGAGCTTTTGTGGCGCTGCGGAAGCAGCGCTCCCATCAGGCATCAATCAAAGGAAATGCACATGGAATGCACGGTTCGCTGGCATGAAGGAATGAGTTTTGTAGCGGAAACTGGCAGTGGCCATCTGGTTTGCATGGATGGCGCGCCGGAGGCCGGTGGACGCAATCTGGCACCTCGGCCGATGGAGTTGTTGCTCGCCGGGACGGGAGGTTGTACCGCATTCGATATCGTGCTGATCCTCAAGCGAGGCCGCCACGATGTGTCCGGTTGCGAAGTCAAGTTGCAGGCCGACCGGGCCGAGACTGATCCCAAGGTGTTTACCCGGATCAACATGCATTTCCTAGTGCGCGGCCGAAAGCTGAAGCCGGAAGCGGTCGAGCGGGCGGTCGCGCTATCCGCCGAGAAATATTGCTCGGCCTCGATCATGCTGGGCAAGACAGCCGAGATCACTCACAGTTTCGAGGTGATCGAAGCCTGAGCGACTCAAATCCAGTAGGAAAGCCGGGTCATCACCCGTGAAGACAGCCTCATCGCGGCCTTGACCGGCGGCGGCAGGTCCCGCGCGCCGTAACCCACGGCCGTGTCCGCATGGCGCATCTCATCCTGTTTCATCTGTTCCAGGACTTCCCAGGATTTGCGATCCTGGGACGGAAGGCGCGCCTTGTGGCCTTCGAGGTGGCCTTCGACCTGGCGCTCGGTTTCGGCAAGAAAACCCAGGCTCCATGCGTCGCCACACTTGCCGGCAATGAAACCGATGGCAAGTGAGCCGCCGTACCAAAGCGGGTTGAGCAGACTTTTGCGCCCGCCGAGTTCGGCAATCCGCGTTTCGGTCCAGTTGAGATGTTCGGTTTCTTCCCAGGCGGCATGATCCAACTCGCGCCTCACCGCCGGGTCGCGCGAGGCTATCGCCTGGCCCTGATACAAGGCCTGGGCGCAGATTTCGCCGCAGTGATTGATCCGCATCAGCGCGGCCACATGGCGTTTCTCTTCGACACTCAGTTCAGCCTCCGGCAAGTCGGCGCCGGGGATGCGGCGACGCGTTGGGGCGCTGGCAAACACCGCCCGCATAGCTTTGTCGAACTCCGGAATCATTGCCTCGAACACGGCGATTGCAGGGTCAATTGACCGCAGGGTGTTTGCCGAGGCGCAGTGCATGGCGCCCCTCGTCGGCGTCCCGGACAGGCGATCCCATCGGGCAGAACAGGGTGCGACTCAGTATGGCGTGGACCGGGTTCAAGGGCTTGTTTTCGATTTGACGCCATTCTTGTCGGGCAGCCTGGGCTTTGGTCCATGTCTTGTCGCTACGGCCCGAGGCGTAGTGTTTCCACTTGCGCTCTGCGCAATGAATCCCCTCGAAGCTGACGTTGGTGGCGCCCCCCGAGGTCCTGACCACCATGACGTAGCGTACGACGCCATCCTTGCCTGGGGACAGGGACACCGAGTCGATGAAGTATTTGTTGGTGGCGACGGGGCTGACGTAGATTTCCACCAGCGCCTCATCGACGGGAAACGCCGGTGGTTCGACATTCTCCAACTCTTTCCATGCCTCAGGTTCCTCGTAGTTGGAATTGAATCTGCTTTGGTTTGGAAGCTGGGCGGTAACCGTTGTGGCGAAGGTTGCGATCAGCAGGAAGAGTATTTCCCTCGTCATTTGGGGTGTTCCCCGGGCTCGGTTTCCCAACTGGGCACCCGGTCCATGGGGTTGGCAAACAACAGGCGAGACAGCTCAAGCAGCGCCGCCTCGTAAACTCCGCGTTTGAACTCGATCACGCTGGCGAGCGGTACCCAATAGCTGTTCCAGCGCCAAGCGTCGAATTCCGGATGTTCGCTGGCGCGCAGGCAGACATCGGTATCACGGCCGACCAGACGCAACAGGAACCAGATCTGTTTCTGGCCACGGTAGGTAGTACGCCATTCGCGGCGTATCCACTGTTTCGGCACCTCGTAGCGCAACCAGTCGCGGGTGCGGCCGATGATCCGCACATGTTCGGGCTTGAGGCCGGTTTCCTCCTCCAGTTCGCGCAGCATTGCCTGTTCGGGCGATTCGCCCTTCTTGATGCCGCCTTGCGGGAACTGCCAGGAATGTTCGCGGATTCGCTTGCCCCAGAACACCTCGTTGCGATGGTTGACCAGAATGATGCCGACGTTCGGGCGAAAGCCTTCACGATCGAGCATGATGCAAATTCCAATGATTGACTGGTGAACATTCTTTCACAATCGGAGGCGGCTGGAAAGGCGCTTCTGCGGCCTGCGGCGATGGGTAAAATGCGCGTTTTTCGCCTTTCCGCCAAAACCATGCGCGCCAGCCAGTTCCACGTTGCCACCCTCAAGGAAGCCCCTGCCGATGCCGAGGTGGTATCCCACCAGTTGATGATCCGTGCCGGCATGATCCGCAAGCTCGCCGGCGGCATCTACAGCTACATGCCGATGGGCCTGCGCGTGATTCGCAAGATCGAGGCCATCATCCGCGAGGAAATGAACCGTGCCGGCGCCGTCGAGCTGCTGATGCCCGTGGTGCAGCCCGCCGAGTTGTGGCAGGAAACCGGGCGCTGGGACAAGATGGGCCCGGAGATGATGCGGGTCAAGGATCGCCACGACCGCGACTTCATCATCCAGCCGACCTCGGAAGAAGTGATCACTGACATCGCGCGCAACGAAATCCAGAGCTACCGCCAGCTGCCGAAGAACTTCTATCACATCCAGACCAAGTTCCGCGACGAGCGCCGGCCGCGCTTCGGCGTGATGCGCGGGCGCGAATTCACCATGAAGGACGCCTATTCCTTCGATCGCGACGAGGCCGCCGCCGAAAGGAGCTATCAGGCCATGTACCAAGCCTATGTGCGCACCTTCGAACGCATGGGACTCAGTTTCCGCGCTGTGCGCGCCGACACCGGCAATATCGGCGGCTCGCTGTCGCATGAATTCCAGGTAATTGCCGACACCGGCGAGGACCAGCTGGTGTACTGCCCGGATTCCGACTACGCCGCGAACATCGAACTGGCCGAGGCTTTGCCCTTGTCGGTGGCCGTGCCGGCGCCGGCCGAAGCGCTGCGCAAGCTGCCTACTCCGGACACGGTGCGCTGCGAAGACGTTGCGAAATTACTTGGCCTGCCCATCGAGCGCACCGTGAAGTCGGTTGTCCTGGCCGTCGATACGCCGCTGGGCGCCGAAATATGGCTGCTGCTGGTGCGCGGCGACCATGAGGTGAATGAGATCAAGGTCGGCAAGGTGCCTGGCCTCGATGCCGGCTTTCGCTTCGCCAGCGAACAGGAGATCGTCGATCATTTCGGTTGCGTGCCCGGCTACCTCGGCCCGCTCAACACGAAGAAGCCCGTAAAGGTTGTCGCCGATCGCACCGTGGCGCACATGGCGGATTTCGTCAGCGGGGCCAACGAGGCCGGCTTCCACATTGCCGGCATCAGCTGGGGCCGTGACCTTCCCGAACCGGAGATCGTCGCCGACATCCGCAATGTGGTCGCCGGCGATCCGTCGCCAGACGGCAAGGGCAAGCTGGCGATCCAGCGCGGCATCGAAGTCGGCCACGTATTCTTCCTCGGCACCAAATATTCCGAGGCGATGAATGCCACCTACCTCGATGAGACCGGCAAGCCGAAACTCATGGTCATGGGCTGCTACGGCATTGGCGTGACGCGCCTGGTTGGCGCCGCCATCGAGCAGGGTCACGATGCCAAAGGCATCATATTCCCGGCGGCGATCGCACCTTTCCAGGTGGTGATCGTGCCGATGAACTACGCCAAGTCCGAGACCGTGCGCCAGGCCGCCGGCGAACTGCTCGAGGAACTGCTCAAGGTAGGCATCGACGCCATACTCGATGATCGCGACGAGCGTGCCGGTTCGATGTTCGCCGACTGGGAACTGATCGGCGTACCGCATCGCGTGGTGGTGGGCGAGCGCGGCCTGAAGGAAGGCAAGCTGGAGTACAAGGGCCGCGCCGATGCCGAGGCCAGCATGATCGATATCGCTGAGATGCCGGCCTTCCTGAAGCGCGAGCTGCTCGGTTGATTGCGCGACTGGTCCTGGCCTTCGCTGCGGCGCTGTTGCCGCTGGCGGCGCAGGCCGGCGCCCAGCAGTACGAACCTCTTGCCGCCAGCGTCCAGGCTGCGTTGCATGCGGCGATCGCCGATCGAGTCGCCCCCGAACCCCAGTTTCCCTCGATCCAGGAAAAGGTCGACTGGCTGACCGAGATGTCGGGGCGGCTTTCGCGCCGTATGCCCGACCGCGAAGCGCGCCTCGATTTCCTCAAGACCGTGTATTACGAAGCCAAGCGGGCGGGCCTCGATCCCCAGATGGTGCTGAGCCTGATCCAGGTCGAGAGTGGCTTCAAGAAGTACGCCGTGTCGTCCGCTGGCGCCCGCGGCTTCATGCAGGTGATGCCCTTCTGGGTCAGGCTGATCGGCAACAAGGACAGCAACCTGTTCCACATGCGCACCAACCTGCGCTTTGGCTGCACCATCCTGCGCCATTATCTCGACATGGAACAGGGTGACCTCTATCGCGCGCTGGGCCGCTACAACGGCAGCCTGGGCAAGCCGGAATATCCGAACATGGTGCGCGGAGCGTGGGAACGCCAGTGGGCCTGGCGTAGATAATTCGCCGTAGCGTCAGCGCCGACTTTGCGAAACCTGCCAAGCTGCGCGGCCGGTACAATGCGCCCCTTGGTGCGGCTGGCCAGGCGGCCGCCGCGAGCACCCCGAAAGACCGCCCCATGACCCGCAAGATCCTCGTTACCAGCGCCCTGCCTTATGCCAATGGCGCGATCCACCTCGGCCATCTGGTTGAGTACATCCAGACCGACATCTGGACCCGCTTCCAGAAGATGCGCGGCCACGAGTGCTGGTACGTCTGCGCCGACGATACCCACGGCACGCCGATCATGTTGCGTGCGGAGAAGGAAGGCATCACGCCGGAACAGCTGATCGCCCGCGTCCATGCCGAGCATTCGCGCGATTTTGCCGGTTTCCACGTCGCCTTCGACAACTACCACAGTACGCATTCGGACGAGACGCGGCACTATTCGGAAGACATCTACGGCAAGCTCAAGGCCGCCGGCCTGATCGAGGTGCGCTCGATCGAGCAGTTTTACGATCCGGTCAAGAACATGTTTCTTCCCGATCGCTTCATCAAGGGCGAATGCCCCAAGTGCGGAGCCAAGGACCAGTACGGCGATGCCTGCGAGTCCTGCGGTGCGGCCTATGCGCCGACCGAGCTGAAGAACCCCTATTCGGCGGTGTCCGGCGCCAAGCCGGAGCTGCGTTCCTCCGATCACTACTTCTTCAAGCTGTCCGATCCGCGTTGCCAGGAATTCCTGCGCCGCGCCACGCGCACCGTCTGCCAGAACCAGCCCGAGGCAATCAACAAATTGCAGGAATGGCTGGGCGAGCCGGGCGAGAACAAGCTCACCGACTGGGACATTTCGCGTGATGCGCCCTACTTTGGCTTCGAGATTCCGGGCGCGCCGGGAAAATTCTTCTACGTCTGGCTCGACGCGCCGATTGGCTACATGGGCTCGTTCAAGAACCTGTGCAAGAAGAAGAGCCTCGACTTTGACAGCTTCTGGGGCAGGGACTCCTCGGCCGAGCTCTACCATTTCATCGGCAAGGACATCCTCTACTTCCATGCCCTGTTCTGGCCTGCCGAACTGGAACACGCCGGCTATCGCATTCCCACCAGCGTCTTCGCCCACGGCTTCCTGACGGTCGACGGCGCCAAGATGTCGAAGTCGCGCGGCACCTTCATCACCGCCGAGAGCTACCTGGCGCAGGGCCTGAACCCGGAATGGCTGCGTTACTACTTCGCCGCCAAGCTCAACGGCACGATGGAGGACATCGACCTCAATCTCGATGACTTCGTCAGCCGCGTCAATTCGGACCTGGTCGGCAAGTACGTCAACATCGCCAGCCGCGCCGCCGGCTTCATCGCCAAGCGCTTCGATGGCAAGCTCGACGCGCGCCATCTCAATGAGACCTTCCGCGCGGAACTGCCGGGCCTGATCGACGCGGGCGAGGAGATCGCGGCCCACTACGAGGCGCGCGACTATGCACGTGCCCTGCGCCGCGTGATGGCGCTGGCCGACCAGGTCAATCAGTACGTGGACAAGCACCAGCCTTGGCAGCTGGCCAAGCAGGAAGGGCAGGACGCCAAGCTGCACGAGGTTTGCTCGCTGCTGATCAATGCCTTCCGCATCCTGACGACCTATCTCAAGCCGGTGCTGCCCAAACTGGCCCATCGTGCCGAGGAGTTCCTCAACGTCGCGCCCCTGCACTGGGCCGATGCCGCCCACCTGTTGCCGCCGGCCCACCTGATCAACCCCTACGAGCACCTGATGCAGCGCATCGATCCCAAGCAGGTCGACGCCCTGGTGGCGGCCAATCGCGAGTCGCTGGCGCCGGCCACGGCCGCCGCGGTACCAGCGCCGACTCCTGAGCCCTCGCCGCAGCGCAAGGCCCAGCACCAGCAGGCGACCGAAGACAAGACCCAGGGCCAGGCGGAACCGAAGGCGCAACACATTTCTATCGACGACTTCGCCAAGGTTGACCTGCGTGTGGCGCGCATTGCCGATGCGAAGCACGTCGAGGGGGCCGACAAGCTGATCCAGCTTACTCTCGACCTGGGTAGCGAACAGCGCAACGTTTTCGCTGGCATCAAATCAGCCTACGATCCGGCGCAGCTGGTAGGCCGCCTGACGGTGATGGTGGCCAACCTCGCCCCGCGCAAGATGAAGTTCGGCATGTCCGAGGGTATGGTGCTGGCGGCCTCGGACGCCGATGGCAAGTCGCCCGGAATCTATCTTCTGTCGCTCGACAGTGGTGCGCAACCCGGGATGCGTGTGAAGTGACCGAAGTTCGCCGGCTGGTCATCCACGGCGTGGTGCAGGGGGTAGGGTTCCGCTATGCGATGGCAGCCCAGGCCCGCATGCTCGGCCTTGCCGGCTGGGTCCGCAATCGGCGCGATGGCACCGTCGAGGCCATGATTTCCGGTGGCGCCGAACCGGTCGCGGCGATGCTGGCGTGGAGCCATCACGGGCCGGCCGGCGCCAGTGTCGACCACGTCATGGTCGAAATGGGCAGCGGCGAATTTTCTTCCTTCGAGCAGCTGCCTACGGCTTGAATTTCGGCTCATTGCCTTTATCCTTGAAGGGTTAATCCAACCACCCCGCAAGGAGCATCACCATGGCCGTACTCGTAGGCAAAGCCGCCCCCGATTTCACCGCAACCGCCGTCTATGGCAACAACGAAATCAAGGACCTCAAGCTGTCCTCGTTCAAGGGCAAGCATGTCGTCCTGTTTTTCTACCCGCTCGACTTCACCTTCGTCTGCCCCTCGGAACTGATCGCTTTCGACCATCGCCTCGACGAGTTCAAGAAGCGCGGCGTCGAGGTCATCGGTTGCTCGATCGACTCGCAGTTCACCCATCTGGCCTGGAAGAACACCTCCATTAACAACGGCGGCATCGGCCAGGTCGGCTATCCGCTGGTGGCCGACATCAACCACGCCATCTGCCAGGCCTATGACGTCGAGGCGGCCGGCGGCGTCGCCTTCCGCGGCTCCTTCCTGATCGACAAGTCCGGCATCGTCCAGCACCAGGTGGTCAACAACCTTCCGTTGGGCCGCAATATCGACGAGATGCTGCGCATGATCGATGCGCTGCAGTTCACCGAAGAGCACGGCGAAGTTTGCCCCGCCGGCTGGCAGAAGGGAAAGAAGGGCATGACCGCTTCGCCCGATGGCGTCGCCAAATACCTGGCGGAAAACGCTGCCGTACTCTGATCCGGTCTGCTGCGTCGAAAGGCCGCACCCCGTCAGGGTGCGGCCTTTTTATTTGCCAAACGCCTGACAGGGGTCGGGGCGCCGTGCCCGTGCGGTGAACCAGATCATGTCGTAGGCGGGCGCGCGTCCGATCCCATCCGTCTCGTAGCTTTCGGGAGCGTTCATCCCTTCGCTGACCTCGACCAGCGCAATGCTGAGCATGCGTGTCGCTGGCCGTTGCGCTTCTATGTAGCGCGGCACGCCGACATCCCGCCGGGCATGGCCGCGACCAAGGATGAAGATCGCGCCGCCATCGAGATGCCGTAGCGCCGAATCGGCGAGCGTCGCGTCGCGCAGTCGCTGGGCGCGCACCAGTCCGTCGCGCAACTGGGGTCCGACCTTGCCGCAATGCGAGCCCTCGATCACCGAAGCCATGAACTTTTCGCGGGCGTCGTCCCACGTGGAGAGTAGCTGGAGGCGATCGACTTCATCGGCAGCCATGGAAGCAAAGCCTTCACGCACCACCGGCCGCAGCTTCTCGCGCGGAAGGTTGGTGGCACGCAGCGGCAAGCGCGCCGCCAATGCCTTGAGGATCAGGTTTCGGTACTGCGCGACGTCCCAACCGCGCATAAGCACTGCCGGGTCGCGTCCGGCCCCGAGGGCCTCGTCGATTGCGGATTGCTGGTCAGCGTCGAACTGTTCCATCAGCAGTGTCGGGCGCCGCCCGGAATCCAGGCTTGCCGACAGCATCTCCAGTTGCAAGCGATGGTGCTCCGGGTTGTCGTGGGTCTCGCCCAGGAGGACCAATTCAGACTCCGTTGCCCGACGCTGCAAATCCGACAGGGCGACAAATTTCTTTTCGACGGGGTGCCAAATGCGGCCGGCCAGCGGATGATCAGTTCCCTCCAACTTGCCATGGGGAAGTATGCCGCAGCCGCCCAGTGAAAGCAGAAGTATGGCGATCACCGCGCGCCAGCGTTGCAAGCTCTCATCCTGAGCTGACATGCAGCCTACTTTGAATCCTGGTCGAGCAGGCGGAGAATTTCTTGCGCCTGCGGAATACCCGCCTTCTCTGCCTGTTCCAGCCAGCGTCGTGCCTCCTCGGAATTGCGCGCGGTGCCACGCCCCGCGGCATACAGGCGTCCAACGTTGAACTGCCCGGGCGGAAAGCCCTCCTTTGCCGCCGCCAGATAGTGGCCGAAGGCCGCCGATTCATCCTTGGCGACGCCGCGTCCCTTTTCGTGAAGCTCGCCGAGATTGTTATGTGCCGATACCTCGCCCTTTCTGGCCGCCTCGGCGTATAACTTGGCGGCGTGCGCCGGATCCGGTGTTCCGGCAATGCCTTCCGCATGCATCCAGCCCAGTAAGGTGGTCGCGCTGGCCCGGCCGTCGCGCGCCGCCCGATCCAGGCGCGCCAGGGCACATGCCACGTCGGGCGGTTCGGCGTCCAGGCAGATGCGACCCATGCGCTCGTTTGCAGCGACATGGCCGGCATCGGCTGCCTCGCGAATCAGGGAGAGGGCTCGCGCCGGATCGCGTTCCTCAATACATTGGGCATGACGGAAGCGGGCGCCGGCGAAGCCCTTCTCCACCGCGGTGGCAAAGCGCTGGCACGCCCGCTCCACGCTCTTCGTGCCTTCGAGACCATGCAGTTCGACTGCCCCTAGCACGTAGTCCGCCGCGCCGACACCGCGTGCCGCCATGTTCTCAAGCGCCGGGCGGGTTTCCGCAAAGCGCTTGGGATACTGGCTGACATAGGCACCAAACAATTTTTCGTCTCCCCGCGACAGTGCCTTTTCGGCCGATCGCAACGCGCGCAATGCAAGTTCGGCCAGTTTTTGATTCGCCAGGCTGTCATCCGGAGTCACTGCCAATGCGTTTTGAAGTGAAGTTGCGTCTTCTTCGATCAGTTGGAATTCGGCGGCGGGATCGAGCAGTGCCGGTGCGGCGACCGGCTTTTTCATTGACGTCTTGCTTGAACTAAGTTTTGCTGCCTTGGTCTTGGTTTTGTGCTTATTTGATTTAGCGGCGACTTTCTTCGACTTTGTTTTTGCGCAGGCGATATCCGCAGGCCCAAGGCTCAGGCCGAAGGCGATCAACATGCAGACGGCAATGCTGTAAAATCTTCTCAAATCAAAAAGTAACGGCACGCTGATGAAGCCGGTTCTTGATTCTGGCATTGCATTGCACAAGCTGATCATCGCGATAGCGCTGACTTTCGGCCTGAATCCTTCGTTCGCGCAGGCTGTCAATGAAGACGCGGCAACCGCCTTGGCCAAGGCCGGCAACTGTTTTCGCTGCCATTCCGTTGATAAAGCCAAAAAAGCCCCGTCCTACAAGCGCATTGCGGCCAAGTACAAGGGCAAGGCGGAGGCCGAGGCGATTCTTATGAAGCACCTGTCGGGTTCGCAGAAGGTCAAAGTGGAGGATGGTGGTGACGAGGAGCATGAACCTCCGCCAGCCAAGAACCCGGAGGAGGTTAAGAATCTGGTGCGTTGGATCCTTTCGTGGGAATAGCAAGTAGCAGATTCGTCTGCCCACTTGACCCAATAAAAACGACACGGGCCGCGTCTGCGGCCCGTGTCGTTTTTTCAGCTGCGGGTTACCAGTGCTTGATTACCGCGGACACGCCAAATACATGGTTGCTGGAGCGAGGTGCTGTCTGGCCATTGAGCAGAACGTTCGCGTCGCTGGTCGCAGTCAGATTGTCGTACGCCCAGTCGGCAGACTTCAGGTTCTCGTAGATGTAGTTGAAGCGCCAGGTGATCTGCTTGCTGTAATCCCACTTGGCGAAGAGTTGCAGGGTATGCAGTTTGCTCCAGTTGTCTGGCATGTTGGTTTGGGCAGGCGCAATTCCAGTCCCGGTCGAGATCGAGGTTTTGCCGACTCCGCTATTGAAGACATAGGTGCCGCCGACGTCCCATTTCTCCCAGTCTTCCGGTTGCCATTTCATGCCGAGGCCAAGTGTATGGTCGCGGTTCAACAGATTGGCTGTCCATTCGAGATTGGCCAGGATAGCGGTAGAGCCTTGGCGGCTCCGCTGTTTGGTACCGGTATCGCCGAGGTTGTAGAAGGCGAAGGTGGTCAGGTTCTCTTCCGGCTGCCACTGCGCATCGAGACTCAGGTTGGTGCCATCGGCGAGGGTCCGGCCCAGGCATGTATCGGGGAGGCCGGCGATCGCGGCGGCCAGGTTGGCGTCAACGATAGTGCCGCAGTTCTTGTCGGCAGCCCGGCGACGGAAGGTATCGGCACCGGCCTGAACTGTGACGGTTTCCGAGACCGTCCAGTTGCCCGAGGCACGAATGCGATCCTCGTCGAAATCCTGATACAGGAAGGAACGCATCGCCGGATTGTTCGTATTGTTGGTCCCTACCGCGGGGTTCCAATAAGTGTTGCGGAAGTAGGCATTCTTGTCGTACTCCGAGCCGCGTCGCTGGGTATGGCTATAGCCAACATTGCCGAGTACATCGGTACCGATGGGACGCCTCAGTTCCAGGGAGAATTTGTCGGTATTCGTGTAATCGCGGTCGGCGTGGTTCTCATACTGCGCATCCTTCATCGAGTAGTGAACGTTTTTGCGCTCGATTCCTGCACGCACAATGGTTTTCGGGGCGATCTCATAGTCGCCGTCGAGACTGAAGATGTGTTCCCGAGTGCTCAGTGGTGCGTTCCGGCGACTCCCGGTGTTAATCGCTCCGCCTGCAGGTACTACGTCGTTGTCGCGGGAAATGTACAAATAGTTTGCAACCGGTGTTCGGTTATCACTGTTGTGGTACTGGTAGGCCAGCTTCAGATTCATCTTGTCGACGGGCTTGGTCGTAAGCGCTACATCGAGCAGGGTCTTGACGACTTTGCCATCCAGCGAGGCTCTTGGAGGTACATTTCCGGCGGCTCCGACACCGAGGTTTGCGGAATAGGGCAGGAAGGCATCATTCTGGCTTGCAATGCTGTAGGAGAACTTGCTCATCAGGCGAGTCGATTTGCTGAAGTTGTAGGCACCGGTCGCATTGACTTGGTGATAGTCATTGCTCGGCGCGAGCGACATGCGTTGAGTGGCATCGACAGCATCGAAGGGATTGGCAACAGAGAACGACGTCAGATTGTTCTGGAACTTGGAATAGCTGTAACCAACCGAGAATTGCGCCTGCTTGGTGTTATAGGACAAGATGGCGTCGACGATGCTCGTCTTGTCGTCGATCTGGTAAGGAATAAGCATGCTTTTTGCAGATCCGACTCCAGTAGGCAGTCCGGTCAAGCGAGTTCCATCTCGACGGTCTTCACGGAAGCTGACCTTCCAGTCCCAGTTGCTGTTGGCGAGGCCACTAAAGCCAATGCGTAGGATGTCACGGTTTTGTTCGAGGTCGAATTTCTTCATTACCGCGTTCAAGTTCGCGGCATTGGTCGAAACGCCATTGTTGATCGCGAATCCCGCAGGCAAGGTCAGGTTGCTGGTACCGAGCCCGTTGTGAATGAAGTAGGTCGGCGATGTCAGGGACTTGCTCAACTGGTCATAGTTGATGCTGGCATTCCAACTCCCCTGCACGCCGCCTTCGGCTTGCAACTTGCGCGAATCGAGGCCAAGCGTCGACCCGAACACCTGCCAATACCGGGCGTCGTTGCCGGAATCCCGGGAAATCCAGTTGAAGCCTGCGATGGGAAACCCGCCCTTGTCCTTCAGTCCCGAGAACTGGCCAAAGCGGTAGCCCGGCTGGGTATTGTTGCCGACACCGAGCTCGACATAATTGTCCGACCAGCGAGACATGTCCGCGTCGCGAAACAGGATGTCAGTGTCCTTGAATAGCCGCGCGGTCATCACGGGGTCGGCGAAGGCCGTGCCGTTACCAAGGGCTGCGAGGGCGGAAGCGACAGCCACGCCGATAGCGCGGCGGCGAAGGGTAATCAGTTTGTCCTGGTTCATAACATCACCTGTCGGCAGGGTTTGCTCGAATCAGCGCTGCAGTCGCGCGCCAGACGGATGGTTGGTTCCGTGGACCTTCATGTGGCAATTGGTACAGGAACTGCCGGCAACGCGCTGAAGGTTCCCCGTGCTGGGTCCGCCCGGGAAGACTTCTGCGCCGAAGGCAGTGCTGCCATGCCCTGTGTTATGGCACTGCTGGCAGAGGTAAGGCATGCGCGTCTTCAGCATCGGCGCGTTGTTGGTACCGTGTGGATCATGGCAGTTGGTACAGTCGTCCTGCGCCGAGCGGTGTTCCCAGAGGAAAGGCCCGCGAAACTGGGCATGGCACTGGAAGCAGGTTTCATTGACCGAGTTCTTTTGCAAGGATGCCTTGGTGGGCGAACCGTGAGGCTGATGGCAGGATGAACAGGCAAAGAAGCCCGTCTTGGTGGGATGGGTCGAGACGCGGTGTAGTGCAGCACGCCGGTCCTGGTGGCAGCTGAAGCAGACGCTGGCCTGTGTTTCGGCGACGAGTACCGGATCCTTGGTGGCATGCAGGCGATGGCAGCTGGCGCAGGCGGTCTTGGTCTGGTCGTGCTTGCTTCCCTGCCAGTGGGTTCGAGAACCATTCTGGTGGCAGTTTAGGCAGGCCTCGTTTTGCTGGTCTGAGGGAGCTTTATTGCCAAAAACGACCGGAACTAAGCCGGCCTTGCGGGGGGTCTTCAGGTGTTCGGTCAGATCACCATGGCAACTGCCGCACATGGCGTCTTCCGGGTTGCCGGTAAGCGACGTGCCTTTCGCCATGGGCGTCCGGGCATCTCCCTTGACCGCATGCTTGGTCCGCGTAATGCCGTAATAGCCTTCGTGGCATTCGATGCAGGGCTTGATCTCGCCGCTCTCTGCCCGTGTGCGCGCGGCGTTCGCGCCTTCTTTGCCAGCGGTCTGGGCTTGCGCCGGGCCCATCGTGCCCAGCACAGCCAGCAAGCTCAGGCAGGACACGAAGGCGCGAATGATTTTCCTGGGTATTTTCATGATCTCGATTCCAACTTGGCGACAATGCGTTGCACTGAACGGCCGGTAGTTTGTCGCGGCACTTCGACAAACAGGCGCACAATCCTGACAAACTACATTACTAAAGTTCTATTTCATCTTGATTCAAACAGACTTTTTGTCAGCGCAAGACATTTGGTGGTCTTGTGTCGTATTTCACCTACGTCAGCTGTTTGTTTTTTGCAACACCCGACCGTTTTCCTTATTCCTTTTATGAACAGGTAATTACTCTAGCAAGCTGAAGTCTTTTCGAGGGTGGATGTACGGCAAGCACAATCCCTGACCTGCCGAGTGGCACGTCAGGGATTCAGGGTTGCGGGAGCGCTGCGGCGGGGGAGGTGGCTGTGGCTTACTTGGCGCGGGTCGCGATGTAGTCGGCAACGATCTTGTACTCGTTGCCTTTCATATCGTCGGTGACGCCTTCTTCCTTGTGCGTCTTGTTCTTCGTCAGCCGCGAAACCACGCACTCCCAATCACCCTTGTACTTTTCGTGGATGTTCTTCATTGGGGGGCCGGTCTTTTTCTGCACATAGGCATGGCATTGCGGACAGCCGACGCGCTCAATGATGGCTTTGGCGGCATTTTCGTCCACGGTGCCCAGCGGGGCACCGGTTGGGGCCGGGCAGGGCGGCAGGTCGGACCCGTCCCGGTAGGCAAGCTTCTTCTTGCCGCCGGCGGGGGCAGGTTCTGCCTTGGCCTGTTCGCCTTTGGCAGCTTCCTGCTTTTTCGCCTGAGCCTGGGTCTCGGCGTCGCGCTTGGCCCTTTCCTCGGCATCGCGTTTTTGCTGTGCTGCGAGCTCCGCGTCGCGTTTGGATTTGGCGTCGGCCTCCTGTCGGGCACGCTCCTCGGCTTCACGTTTGGCGCGCGCCTCGGCGTCGCGCTTGGCCGCTGCCTGGGCCTCGGCTTCTTTGCGCGTGCGCTCTTCGCTCTCTTTGCGGATAGCCTCCAGTGCCGCGGTGTCCTTGCGCGCCTTGGCCTCCGCTTCGCGCTTGGCCAGCTCGTCCTTCTCCTGCTTGGCCTTGGCCTGGGCTTCGGCGTCGCGCTTGGCCTGCGCCTTGGCATCCGCCTCCTGACGCGCCTTGGATTCAGCGTCCTTTTTCGCCTGCACTCTAGCCTCGGCCTCGGCCTTGGCCTTGGCTTCCGCATCCTTTTTCGCCTGCGCCTTGGCCTCCGCCGCGGCCTTGGCTTTCGCTTCGGCATCGCGCTTGGCCTGGGCCTTTGCCTCGGCGGCCTCCTTCGCCTTGGCTTCGGCTTCCTGCTTCGCCTTTTGCGCGGCAAGGCGCTTGGCTTCGGGGCTGCCTGGCTTGGGTTTGGCCGCTTCGGCTGCGGCCTGCTCTTCGAACGTGGTGGCCGCAAGCCATTCCGCCAGGGCACGGATCTCGGCGGGCGATACGTTCTTCAACTCGCCGGCATGGGCGGCCGCGCCGGAGATTGCTGCAGATGTCTTGCCCGGGTCGCCCTTGAGCGTTCCCCGCATCACCTTTACCGATGGGGCGATGCCGCGGGCTTCATGGAAATGACACTGGGAACACTGCTTCTGGTCGAACAAGGCGCGCGCGGCTGGCTTGGCCTGGGCCAGGGCGCCGACGGCAAACAGCGTTGCGGCCGTACCAGCAAAAAATTTGAGGGAACGGGGAATCCGCTGCGACGCCATCGTAATCAACCCGGCTGCTTGTTGAAGAAGTCCATCGCCTTGATCAGGCTGCGTCGCATGCGGTTGAAGGAGGAGCTCAGATGCGCCACCTCGTCGCTGCCCCCTTCATTGAACTCGCCGATTTCGAAATTGCCGCGGCTGATTTCCTCGGCGATCGTCGCCATTTCTCCCAGCCTGTTGATGATCAGGCCGGAGAGCATGATGTTGAGGAGGACGAACACTGCGACAAAGACGCCGGTCAAGGTGAACATGAAGGTCTTGAACATGCGATCGGCATTGGCCACCGGAACCGACATCGGCACCATGACGATCTGAGCACCGACGATTTCCTTGAGCTTCCAGCCGTAACCGTTGTCGCCATAGATCTTGAACATTTGCGGTGGCGCCTTTTCCGGCGTGGTGTGGCAGCCCAGGCAACCCGACTGCTTGATCTGGATCGGGCGAGCCAGGTAGAGGTACGGCCCCTTGTTGGTTTCGCGGATGCCCCATTCTTCGGTCTTGGTGGCGTCGGCGCGGAAGGTATTGATGACCCGGGCTTCCCAGTCGGCGGGGCGGTGTTTCACATTGGTCGGATTCAGCGCCACTTCGCGGTAGCCGTATTCCGGGTAGCGCTTCTGGACCGCCTCCATGACCTTGTTCGCGGCGTAGGCCGGTACGCCCATCATCAGCATTTCCTCCTCTTCGGAGGTTTCGCGCAGGTTGGGTCCGACTTCGTTGACTGCCCAGGTGCGAGCGGAAAGGATGGTTTCCATCAGTACGCCGGCATTCGAAAGTACTTCGTCGCGCGCGTTGTCGTTGAGCTGCTTGTAGGAAAAATAGCCGGACGCGGCCAAAGCCAGGCCGAATACGACCAGCAACATCAAATTGAACTTTCCCCTCAGCTTCATGCGAGATCTCCGCTTGGTATGCGGCGCGAAGGATATCACGCGCAATGTATACAACCGCCGCGCTCCGGATTCGGCACAGGACTTCCCGGTAGCGATGTGTACAGTAATATATCTAAAGTCTGAAATATTCGTGACATCGGCAATTCGTTTGCTTACAGGTGGGGGCGTTACGCAGTGTCCCAGGTTAGTGCTCCGGTTTCGACCACGGTCATCGCCAGCGACATCGCCGGCGCCGCTGCGTTTGGTGCGGCCGTGCTGGAGCGCTTCGAGCAGGTTTTGGCCGTGGTTCGCGGCCTCGGCTTCGTGACCCAGGATCCGGGCCGCCCGAATCTCACGCTCACCCTTTCCCCGGACCAGGAGCCAGGCCCCGCGCTGGATGCCATGGCCAGGGCCGCGGTCGCCTTCGATGCCGCGGTATCGCCCCTGAGTTTGCGCAGCGTGGTCCATTTTGGCGTTGTGTTCCGCACCGATTCCTCTGCCGGGGTCAGTTATGTCGGGTCCGCGATCCGCACCACGCAAAGCGCCCTGCGTCGCGTTCCCGCCGCCGGGGGGTTTCTCGCGACTGCCGAGTTCGCAGCATTTGCCGCCAAGTTTCCGCAGCTTCCGTTCCGCGTGCGGCCGGTTACCTCGGGCGCCGCGATCGAAGGTCTCAACCATCTGTTGTTCGGCGACGTTGTCGCAGAGGCGGTGCCGGCTTCGACGGCGACAACGGGTGTCGCCGATGCTGCCTTTGTCGATTTCGCCAAGCGGCGGCTGGCAGAGGAAATCGGCCCCTTTGCCAATGCCCTGGTTGACCGCGCGGTGCGCGCCGCCACGGCCTTGGACCAGTTGGTGAGCCAGCTCGCCGGCGATATCGACAATCCGGCGGCGCGCAAAAAGTTCGAGGACGACCTGCTGCGTTTTGCCAAATCCAGGCGCTGAGGCCGATAGAATCGACCTTTGTTCATTCGGGACGGCTCAACATGGGTTTTTTCAGCAAGCTGCTGAACCAGTCGCAACCGGCGGCCTGCGTGCTACCGGAAACCCACGCCGTGGTGCGGCAGATCGTAGGTGTGCTGGGCTACGATGTGGTCGCCACTGCCGATTACGGCTCCAGGTTGGCGCCCGCGGTGAATTTCGCGGTCGAGTATTTCGATAAGCAGATTGCCCAGATCCCGGGGCCGCTGGACATTTCCGCCGCGCATTACATGCATCATCCCTTGGTGCATGCGCTTTTCCCGGCGCGCCAGGAAATCTCGCATGGCATCGGGCGCAGCGTGGATGTCAAGCAGCCCCTGGCCTTTCTGGCCGGCGCTGACCAGCCCGAGGTATTCGCCTTGCTTGGCGTGAGACGGCAAAAGCCTTCCGGGAATTCGAGTGCGGCCGTGTTTTCCGATCACACCTTGCGCTGCCTGGCGGCGACCGAGTCAGGGGCGCGGCAAGGCTTGCGCACCGCGGCGCTGACACGCCTGGTGACTGCCTACGGCGAACATCTGGACAAATTGCGCAAGCACGAAAAGTTGCCGCGCGCTTCCTGGAATATCGAAAACCGGGCCGACCTCAGCCTGGCCGAGACCGACAAGGATGCGGTGGTGCTGGCCAAGGAGGAACTTGTTCCGGAAAAAATGCTGCGCGGTCTGGTGGCGTGGCTGCAGCGTCCGGGCGATGTTCTGCAAGTGATCGCCGAGGCTCCGACTGGGACAAGCACTGATGCCGCCGCGCAGATCGAGGCCATGCCGGAACTGAAGGTCCTCGACCGTCGGCGCTGGCTGGTCTGCTACGTGCGATTTCCCACCGCCGAGGGCGTCGCGGCCATGCACAACGAGCACGGCCAGCATCGTTACATTCGCATCTGACCGCGGCGCGCCGTATCGTCGGCGCCGACTTTCGGTTGCTCAGATTTCCAGCAAAGCCGATTCCGGGCTGAGGATGCGAAACAACCCGCGCAGTTTGTCGCGCCGGGCGAGGCGCAGCAAATCCTTGTCTGCCGAGATCAGTTGATCGGCGCCGGCATCGCGCGCCAGCTCGAGGAACTTCTGGTCGTCCTTATCCCTGCAGCGCGGCAGGGCGACGATGTTCGCTGCGGCCGGCGCCGCATGGCGGATGACGCAGGCATCGTAGGCGGCCAGGGCGGCGCGTTGCGCGTCGTCGTCCAGTTTGAACATGGGATAGGCCAGCACGCGACGAAACTCGCCGAAGCAGGCATCGTTGGTCAGCGCCTGCCACGAGCCGCGCTCCACCCGTGCGCGCAGCGGGGCAAAGCGGCTGTCGGCGAACACGAACAGGGACACCAGCACATTGGTGTCGAATACTACGCGGCGAATGGGCGCAGCAGAAGAAACGGGCGCGGAGCCCTGCGACTCCGCGCCCGCTATTTCGTCGGGAAGCCCGCCGCGGGGCGGGGCTTCCATGGCGGCCATTATTTTTTCTTCTTCGGCGCGTCGAGGCGGAACTTGACGAAGGACCCGGGAGCGTCCTCGAGGGCCTTGAACTTGCCCTTGGACGGATCGCGCGCGGGAACCTTGGCATCGTCCAGCCCGGTGATCCACTTCTGCCAGTCGGTCCACCAGGAGCCCTCGTGCTGCTTGGCGTCGGCAAACCATTCGTCCGGGGTATCGGGACGCTTGTCGTTGGTCCAGAAGCCGTACTTGTTGGCCGACGGCGGATTGACGATGCCGGCGATGTGGCCCGAGCCGCCGAGCACGAAGCGCACCGGGCCGCCGAGGGCGGTGGAGCCGAGGTAGGTGCTCTTCCACGGCGCGATGTGGTCCTCGACCGTCGAGATGAAATAGCTCGGCGTCTTGACCTTGGAGAGGTCGATCGGGGTATCGAGCAGGGTGATGCCGCCGGGCACGCGCAGCAGGTTCTTCATGTACATGTTGCGCAGGTAGAAGCTGTGCATCTTGTAAGGCATGCGCGTGGAATCGGAGTTCCAGTACAGCAGGTCGAAGGGGAAGGGTTCCTTGCCCATCAGGTAGTTGTTCACCACGAAGGACCAGATCAGGTCGTTCGAGCGCAGCATGTTGAAAGTGCCGGCCATCTCCGAACCTTCGAGGTAGCCGCGTTCCTCCATCTTCTTCTCCAGGCTGGCAACCTGGCCTTCGTCGATGAACACGCCCAGTTCGCCGGGCATCGAGAAGTCGAGCAGGGCGACGAAGAAGGTGGCCGACGCGATGCGCTTGTCCTTCTTGGCGGCCATGTAGCCCATGGTCGAGCCGAGCAGGGTGCCGCCCAGGCAGTAGCCGATCAGGTTGATTTCCTTCTCGCCGGTCTGCTGGCAGACCACGTCGATCGCGGTCAGCGCACCTTCGGTCAGGTAGTCGTCGAAGCCCTTCTTGGCCAGCTTGGCATCGGGGTTAACCCAGGAGATGACGAAGACCGTGTGGCCCTGGTCGGTGCACCACTTGATCCAGGAATTGCTGTCGCGCAGGTCGAGGATGTAGTACTTGTTGATCCAGGGCGGGATGATCAGCAGCGGGCGCTTCCACTGCTCCTTGGTGGTCGGGCTGAACTGCAGCAGCTGGATCATTTCGTTCTGGAAGATGACCTTGCCCGGCGTCGAGGCGACGTTCTTGCCCATCTCGAAGGCAGAGGGGTCGGTCATCTTGACGCGCAGCTGGCCACCGCCTTCCTCGATGTCGCGCAGCAGATTGTTGAAGCCCTTGAGCAGGTTCTGGCCATTGCTCTTGACCGTCTCGCGCAGCACCTCGGGGTTGGTCATGGCGAAGTTCGACGGCGCCAGGGCGTCGATGAACTGGCGGGTGAAGAAGTTCACCTTCTTGCGCGAGACATCGTCGAGGTCTTCGACATTGGTCACCGAGTCGTGGATGTGGCGCGCGGTGATCAGGTAGGACTGCTTGATGAAGTCGAACAAGAAGTGCTCTTCCCACTCGGCATCGGCGAAGCGCTTGTCGCCCTTCTTCGGTTGCGCCACGGGCGTGCCCTGCATGCCCATCATGCGCAGCGTGGAGTGCTGCCAAAGCGAGAAGTAGTCCCACACCAGGTTCATCTGCGCCTGCGCCAGCTTGTAGGGGTTGGCCAGCATCTTGGCCATCATGTCCATGAAGGCCTGGGCGATGCCGAGGTCGTCGGAGGGCGCGGAAATGCCCTTCTTCATCTGGCGCTTCATGTGCTCGGTGATCAGGTGCGAGGCGCGTTCGGCAACCTCGGCGTAGGTCTTGGCGATTTCCTTCGGATCGGGCAAGGCGGGGGCTTCTTTGGCGGACATTGTTGCTCCTTGGGTTAACTGACGTAACGGATGAATCCGTTTTCTTCGATGCGCTTCATGCTTCCTGCGTGTTCCAGGTAATTCAGGTGGGCGATAGCCTCGCCCATGGCAAACATGGTCTGGTGCGGATCGGGGATCTCGCGGTCGAACAGCACGGGAATCAGTTCCGCGGCCGACCTGGGGGTGCCGCGACAGGCGTCCAGCAGCAATACGCAGCGCTGCGCATGGTGGGCGTGCAGCTGTTCCACCCGGGCGTGCAGGCCGCGGAAGGGGCGTCCGTGCGATGGCAGTACCAGGGTGTCCTCGGGCAAGGCGCGCAACTGGTCGATCGAGGCGAGGAAGAGCCCTAGCGGGTCGGCAAACGGCGTGCTGGCCATTACCGAAATATTGGTCGATATGCGCGGCAGAAGCATGTCGCCGGAAATCAGGATGCCGAGCTCCGCACAATACAGGCTCATGTGCTCCGGCGCATGGCCGTGGCCGACGATGGTGCGCCATTCTCGCTCGCCGATGCGCAGGCGCTGATCGGGGAACAGGCGGCGGTATGTGGCGGGAATTTCCGGCACGCCGCGCTTGAAGCCATTGCCGCGCTCGACCAGGCCGTCAATCCGCGCCTGGTCGAGGCCGTGGCAGCGGAAAAACTCCACCATGACGCTGACGCGGTAACCGGCGATCTGCTCCACCATCATGTGCGCGGCGAGGTAGTCGCCCTGCGAGATCCACAGGCCGGCGCCGGTTTCCTGCTCCAGCCAGGCGGCCAGTCCCAGGTGGTCGGGATGGCAATGGGTGACTATGGTCCGCGTCAACCGCCGTCCCGCCAGCGCCGACTTCCATGCCTGTTTGATCGGCTCCTGGGCGAAGCCGGTATCCACCGCGGCGTATCCATCGCCGTCGGCCAACAGCCAGGTGTTGATGTGGTTCAGCGCAAACGGCAGCGGCATGCACAGCCACTCGACGCCGGGCGCGAGCACGACCGCCACGCCGGGGGCGGGGGAGGTCTCGAGCGGATAGGCGATGGGAGCGTTCAAGCCGCGTCTCTTTGCAACGGGGAGGGGAATCTGCTTAAACTTGCGGGCAGGCGATCTGGCATTTTATCCAATTTTCAGGGCCTTATGTGCGGTGCAGCATTTTGCCGTCCGGGGTCTGCACCCATGAACGAAACCCAAACCATCACCGAGCTGGCCCGCGAATTTGGCGTCACCACCCGCGCCATTCGTTACTGGGAGTCGCACGGCCTGGTCTCGCCGGCGCGCGAGGGCGGCAACCGCATCTACAGCAAGCGCGACAGCACCCGCCTCAAGCTCGCCTTGCGCGGCAAACGCCTCGGCCTCAGCCTCGCCGAGATCAAGGACCTGATCGACATGTACGACACGGCCGAGGACGAGTCGACCCAGCTGCTGTCCTTCCTGGGCGCCCTAGAACAGCGGCGCGCCGCGCTGGAGCAGCAACGCGACGACATCGAGGCGGTGCTCAAGGAAATTTCCCGGTTCGAGCGGCAGTGCCGGGACATGCTGAAGGCCGACAAGTCGCTCGGCAAGACCGTTTTGAAGAAAGTTCGCGGTAGTTGACGTTGACGTCAACGTCAACTACCATTCGCCACCTGCTTCCCCGGTCGGAGTCACCATGCCCCACACCGCACGTCCCGCCCAGAAACGCTTCGAGCCGCGCAACCCCGACTGGGAAGCGACCGTGCGCGACAGTTTTTCCCGCCAGGGCGTGATGAGCCTGATCGGCGCGGAGATGGGCGCGCTGGCCCCCGGGCATTGCGAAATCCGCCTGCGCTACCGCGACGACCTGACGCAGCAGAACGGCTTCTTCCACGCCGGCATCACCAGCACCATCGTCGACAGCGCCGGGGGTTACGCCGGGCTGACACTGATGGCGGCGGGCGCCGACGTGCTGACGGTCGAATTCAAACTCAACCTGCTGGCGCCGGCCGACGGCGATTACCTCGTTGCCGAGGGGCAGGTGCTGAAGACCGGGCGCAACCTCGTCATCGCGCGTGGCGAGGTGTATGCGATCAAGAACGGCAACGCCACCCATTGCGCGACCATGCAGCAAACCCTCATGACCATGCACGGCAAGGAGAACTGAATGTTAGGCATCAACTTTGACCTCGGCGAAGACATCGATGCATTGCGCGATGCGATCTGGGAGTTCGCCCGCAATGAAATCCTGCCACGCGCGGCGCAGATCGACCGCGACAACCTGTTCCCGGCTGACCTGTGGCGCAAGCTCGGGGAAATGGGCCTGCATGGCATGACCGTGCCGGAAGAGTTTGGCGGCACCGGCATGGGCTACCTGGCCCACGTCGTGGCGATGGAGGAAATCTCCCGTGCCTCGGCTTCGGTCGGCCTGTCCTACGGCGCGCATTCCAACCTCTGCGTGAACCAGATCCGTCGCAATGGCAACGATGCCCAGCGCAAGAAGTACCTGCCCAAGCTGATTTCGGGTGAGCATGTCGGCGCGCTGGCCATGTCCGAACCCGGCGCTGGCTCCGACGTGGTGTCGATGAAGCTGCGCGCCGACCTCAAGGGAACTGGGGCAGATGCGCGCTATGTGCTCAACGGTTCCAAGATGTGGATCACCAACGGCGGCGATGCCGACACCCTGGTCGTGTACGCCAAGACCAACGCCGACGCCGGCCCCAAGGGCATGACCGCCTTCATCATCGAAAAGGGCTTCAAGGGCTTCAGCAAGGGCCAGCACCTCGACAAGCTGGGCATGCGCGGCTCCAACACCTGGCCGCTGTTTTTCGACGATTGCGAAGTGCCGGTGGAAAACGTCCTCGGCGGCGAAGGCAATGGCGTCAAGGTGCTGATGAGCGGTCTCGATTACGAGCGTGCCGTGCTATCCGGTGGGCCGCTGGGCATCATGGCGGCCTGCATGGATACGGTGATTCCCTTCGTCCATGAGCGCAAGCAATTCGGCCAGAGTATCGGCGAGTTCCAGCTGATGCAGGGCAAGCTGGCCGACATGTATTCCACCTGGCAAGCCTGCCGCGCCTATGTCTATGCCGTGGCCAAGGCCTGCGACCGCGGCGACCACGCGCGCACCCTGCGCAAGGACGCCGCCGGCGCCATCCTCTACTCGGCAGAAAAAGCTACCTGGATGGCCGGCGAGGCGATCCAGACCCTGGGCGGCGTCGGCTACACCAACGAATACCCGGTCGGCCGCCTGTGGCGCGACGCCAAGCTCTACGAGATCGGCGCCGGAACCTCTGAAATCCGCCGCATGCTGATCGGCCGCGAACTCTATAGCGAGACTATGTAATGAGCGCCCACATCGGGCAACAGCGGCGCGAAGAATGGCTGAAGCTCGAGGCCGAGGTACGCGCACGCTCGAAGGGCGAGGGCGTGCTGACCCTGGAAAACCTGCGCGAATGCAGCGGGCTCGAGTTGTTCCAGAAGATGATCGCCGGCGAACTGCCGCGCCCGCCGATTTCGGATACCCTGGGCTTCCTGCTGGTCGAGGCGGAGAAGGGGCGCGTGGTTTTCCAGGGCAATCCGCAGCATCGCCACTACAACCCGATCGGCTCGGTGCATGGCGGTTTCCACGCCACGCTGCTGGATTCCTGCGTCGCCTGCGCCGTGCAAAGCACGCTCGACGCCGGGCAGGGCTACACCACCATCGAACTCAAGATCAACTACATCCGCGCCCTGACCGATCGCGTCGGTCCGGTGCGTGCCGAAGGCAAGGTGATCCATGCCGGCAAACAGATTGGCACCGCCGAGGGCAAGCTGTTCGACGCCGACGGCAAGCTTTACGCCCACGCTACCACCACCTGCCTGATCTTCACCGTCTGATCATGGGCAAGCTCCTCGATACCTATCGCGGCACGGTCTATCCCTGGCACTGCGACCACATGGATCACATGAACGTGATGTATTACGTGGGCAAGTTCGACGAGGCGACCTGGAACCTGATGTCACACATCGGCATGAGTGCCGCCTTCCTGCGCCAGCACCATCGGGGCATGGCGGCGGTCGACCAGCGCATCAGCTACCAGCGCGAGCTGCACGCGGGAAATACCGTGGCCATCCGCACCGGGATCGTTTCTGTCGGCGAAAAGAAGATCATCTTCTTCCACGAAATGCGCGATGCCGACAAGGACGAAGTTTCCGCGATCACCCTGCTGACCGGTGTGCACATGGATACCCGGATCCGCAAGGCCTGTGCCTTGCCGGAACAGGTCCGGGAAATGGCGCAGTCGCTGGTGGTGGACTACGTTCTTCCCTGGTCCTGACCTGACACGAGGATTTGGCGAAAGGACACATGAGCGAAAGAACGGCAATAGTCGGCGCTGACAGGACGGTGATCCGCATCCTCGGGGCGGACCACGCGCAGGAACTCGAGCAGGTGCGCCAGTTCTTCCGCAACTATGCAGCCTGGCTGGGGGTCGACCTTAGCTTCCAGAACTTCGACGAGGAAATGGCCAACCTGCCCGGACGCTATTCCGGGCCCGAAGGCCGGCTGTTCTACGCCACGGTGGATGGCAAGGGTGCCGGCTGCGTCGGCGTTCGCCCGCTGGCCGACGGCATCTGCGAACTCAAGCGGCTCTACGTCGAGCCGAGCTTTCGCGGCACCGGCGTCGGCCGCGCGCTGGCCCTGGCCGGGATACGCGCCGCACGCCAGATCGGTTATCGCAAGATCATGCTCGACACGCTGCCGGCCATGCGCATGGCGGTGAAGCTGTATCGCGAACTGGGCTTCACCGCGGCACCGGCCTATTACCAGACGCCGATCGAAGGCACCCAGTTCCTCGCCCTCGACCTCGAGAACTGGTCGGAAGAACAACTCAACAAACGCACCCTGCATCATCTGTTCGATTTCAATCGCGCCTGGTCGAACAAGATGCGCGAAGTCGATTCCGCGTATTTCGAAAAGCTGTCGCACCTGCAGACCCCGGAGTTGCTCTGGATCGGCTGCGCCGATTCGCGCGTGCCGGCCAACGAGATCGTCGGCCTGCTGCCGGGTGAGGTCTTCGTCCATCGCAATGTCGCCAATGTTGTGGTGCACACCGACCTCAACTGCCTGTCGGTCATCCAGTTCGCCATCGACGTGCTCAAGGTCAAGCACATCATCGTCGTCGGCCACTACGGCTGCGGCGGCGTCAAGGCCGCACTCGACGGTGCGCGTGTCGGGCTGGTCGACATCTGGCTGCGCCACGTGCGCGACGTGCGCGAGAAACACCTGGCGGCGATCGAAGCGCTGCCCGAAGAACAGCGCCACGATCGCCTGTGCGAGCTGAATGTCGTCGAGCAGGTGGCGAATGTCTGCCAGACCTATGTCGTCCAGGACGCTTGGGCGCGCGGACAGCCGGTCACGGTGCACGGCTGGATCTACGGACTCAAGGATGGCCTGATGCGCGACCTCGGCCTGACCCTGGATGGCCCCGGCCAGCTCTCAGGCCGCTACAGCACCGCACTTTCAACGTTGATCTGAAGGAACCACCATGACAGTCCCCATCGTGATCGTCTCTGCCGCCCGCACGCCCATGGGCGGGTTTGGTTACGGCCGCCGGGACGCGGCTTAACCCTCGCTGCGCTCGCGTTAGCCTTCACCGAAACCGCTATCGAATTTCTGAGGAGATCCAAGTGTCCGACCCTATCGTCATCGTTTCCGCCGCCCGCACGCCCATGGGCGGTTTTCAGGGTGATTTCGCCGCGCTGACCTGCGCCCAACTGGGCAGTGCCGCCATCAAGGCTGCCGTCGAGCGCAGCGGGCTCAAGCCAGAGCAGGTTGATGAAGTGATCATGGGCTGCGTGCTGCCCGCCGGCCAGGGCCAGGCCCCGGCTCGCCAGGCGGCTTTGGGCGCCGGCCTGCCGCTTGCCGCCGGCTGCACCACCGTAAATAAGATGTGCGGTTCCGGCATGCGCGCGGCGATGTACGCCCACGACATGCTGTCGGCGGGTAGCGTCGACGTGATGGTCGCAGGCGGCATGGAGTCGATGACCAATGCGCCCTACCTGCTGCCCAAGGCACGCGGCGGATTCCGCCTCGGCCACGGCGAAGTCAAGGACCACATGTTCCTCGACGGACTGGAAGACGCCTACCAGAAGGGGCGCCTGATGGGCACCTTTGCCGAGGAATGCGCCGACAGCTACAAATTCACGCGCCGGGCTCAGGACGAGTTCGCCATCCGCTCGCTGACCCGTGCGCAAACCGCCAATACCGACGGCAGCTTTGCCTGGGAAATCACCCCGGTGACCGTCGCCGGCAGGAAAGGCGAGGTGGCCTTCGACAAGGACGAACAGCCGGCCAAGGCCAACCTGGACAAGATCCCGACCTTGAAGCCTGCCTTTCGCAAAGACGGCACGGTGACGCCGGCCAACTCGTCGTCGATCTCGGACGGCGCCGCGGCGCTGGTCATGATGCGCGCCTCGACCGCGGCGAAGCTCGGCGCCAAGCCCCTGGCCACCATTGTCGGGCACACGACCTTTGCCCAGGAACCGAACCTCTTCACCACCGCCCCGGTCGGCGCGATCAAGAAGTTGCTGGCGAAGAATGCCTGGAGCGTGGAAAGTGTCGATTTCTGGGAGATCAACGAAGCCTTCGCCGTCGTTACCATGGCGGCGATGCACGACCTCGGCCTGCCGGCGGAGAAGGTGAACATCCACGGCGGCGCCTGCGCCCTGGGCCACCCGATCGGCGCCTCCGGCGCCCGCATCATGGTGACGCTGATCGGTGCGCTGCGGAAGTACGGCAAGAAGCGTGGCGTCGCCAGCCTGTGCATCGGCGGCGGCGAAGCGACGGCGATCGGCATCGAACTCGCCTGATCCCGTGGCCGACTTCGACACCATCCGTTATGCGGTCGACGGCCGCATCGCCCGCATCACGCTGAATCGCCCCGAGCGGCTGAACGCCATCGTCCCGGCAATGCCGCGCGAGATCCGGCTGGCGGTTGAACAGGCGAACGCCGATGACGCCGTGCACGTCATCGTGCTCGAAGGCGCCGGCCGCGCCTTCTGTGCCGGCTATGACCTGAAGGATTTCGCCGAAGCCGACATCGACAGCCCCTGCACGCAGTCCATGCCCTGGGACCCGATGATCGACTTCCGCACCATGAAAGGCTTCACCGATGACTTCTTCAGCCTGTGGCGCAGCTACAAGCCGACCATCGCCAAGGTGCAGGGCTTTGCCGTGGCCGGCGGCAGCGACATCGCCCTGTGCTGCGACCTGGTGGTGATGGCCGAGGACGCGAAGATCGGCTACATGCCGGCGCGGGTCTGGGGTTGCCCGACCACGGCGATGTGGGTTTATCGCCTGGGCGCCGAGAAGGCCAAGCGCATGCTGCTCACCGGCGACACCATCGATGGCCGTACCGCGAAGGACTGGGGCCTGGTGATCGACGCCGTGCCCGAGGCCGAACTTGAGGGCGCCGTCACGAAACTCGCCGAGCGCATGGCCGGCGTGCCGAAGAACCAGCTGATGATGCAGAAGCTGATGATCAACCAGGCCTACGACAACATGGGCCTGGCCAACACGCAGATGATCGCCACGCTGTTCGACGGCATCACGCGCCACTCGCCCGAGGGGCAGTGGTTCAAGCATTACGCCGAGGAAAAGGGCTTTCACGAGGCCGTGCGCCTGCGCGACTCGGGCGAGCCGATTCCGGGCAGCAAGTCATACAAGGATTACGAGTGACGACCTTTCCCCCGTCCCCCTTCCCGAAGAAGGGGGTGACCACGGTTCAGGGGCCCGGCCTGCGGCCTGGCCCCTTCAGGTTAATTGAACGGCTGTCTCCTTGGGGCGGCCCTGCGGAGACAGCAAGATGGTATTGACCGAGGAACAGGAACAGATCCGCGACATGCTGCGCGACTTCGCGCGCGAGCAGCTGGCGCCCAAGGCGGCCGAGTGGGACAGGACGGCGCACTTCCCGCGTGAGGAACTGCGGGCGCTCGGAGAACTGGGCTGCTGCGGCATGGTGGTGCCCGAGCAATGGAACGGTGCCGGACTGAACTACGTTTCGCTGGCGCTGGCCCTGGAGGAAATCGCGGCCGGCGATGGCGCGACATCCACCATCATCAGCGTGCAGAACTCGGTGGTGTGCGGCCCGATCAATGCGTTCGGCACGGATGCCCAGAAGGAGACATACCTGAGGAAGCTGGCCAGCGGCGAGTGGCTGGGCTGCTTCTGCCTCACCGAGCCGCATGTCGGCTCCGACGCCGCCGCGATCCGGACCAAGGCCGTCCGCGATGGTGACCACTGGGTGCTCAACGGCGTCAAGCAGTTCATCACCACGGGCAAGAACGCCAATGTGGCGGTTGTGTTTGCCGTCACCGACCCGGGCGCCGGCAAGAAAGGCATCTCGGCCTTCATCGTGCCCACCGATACCCCCGGGTACATAGTGGCCCGCGTCGAGGAAAAGCTCGGTCAGCACGCCTCCGACACGGCACAGATCCTGTTCGAGAATTGCCGCATCCCGGCCGAGAACCTGCTGGGCGGCGAGGGCCAGGGCTACCGCATCGCGCTGGCCAACCTGGAAGGTGGTCGCATCGGCATCGCCGCCCAGTCCGTGGGCATGGCGCGCGCGGCCTTCGAGGCGGCGCTGGCCTATTCGCACGAACGTGAAAGTTTCGGCAAGCCAATCTTCGAGCACCAGGCGCTCAACTTCCGCTTGGCCGACATGGCGACGCAGATCGAGGCGGCGCGGCAACTGGTGCATCACGCCGCGAGCCTGCGCGATGCCGGCAGGCCCTGCCTCAAGGAAGCCTCGATGGCCAAGCTGTTCGCTTCCGAAATGGCGGAGCGCGTCTGTTCCGATGCGATCCAGATCCACGGCGGCTATGGCTACGTGAACGACTTCCCGGTCGAACGGATATACCGCGACGTGCGTGTCTGCCAGATCTACGAGGGCGCGTCGGACATCCAGCGGCTGGTGATCGGCCGTTCGCTTTCGGTTTGATCAAGGAAAAAATTCATGAGCGAACCCATCACCTTCTACTTCGACTTCACCTCCCCCTATTCCTACCTGGCCAGCGAGCGCATCGACGAACTCGCGGCGAAGTACGGGCGCAAGGTCAAATGGCGGCCCGTCATGCTCGGAGCCGCCTTCAAGGCCTCGGGCATGCCGCTGCTGGTCACGATTCCCTTGAAGGGCGAGTACAGCAAGCGCGATTTCGACCGCTCGGCGCGCTTCATGGGCATCCCTTACCAGTTCCCGCCGAAGTTCCCGGTGGCCAGCCTTGCTGCGGCACGTGCCTACTACTGGCTGCACGGGCAGGACTGCGCAAAGGCGCGCGAGTTCGCGCACGCCGTGTTCCGCGCCTACTGGATCGAGGGCCGTGACATCAGCGACACGGCGGTGGTGCTCGCGATTGCCGCTAGCCTGGGCCTGGAAGTCGGCGCCTGCGAGACGGCGATCGCCACCCAGGAAATCAAGGACAGGGTGAGGAACGAGACCGACGCGGCGATTGCCCAGGGCATGTTCGGCGCGCCGTATTTCATGGTTGACGGAGAGCCCTTCTGGGGCGCCGACCGCCTGCCGCAGATCGAGAAGTGGCTGCAAACCGGAGGATTCTGATGTCCATCATCAAGTCGAAGCTGAATACGCGCGCGGATGACTACCGCGCCAATGTCACTGCCATGCAGGCCCTGGTCGACGACCTGCGCGAGAAGACCGCGCTGGTGTCGCAAGGCGGCCCAGAGGAGCATCGCAAGAAGCACATCGCACGCGGCAAGTTGTTGCCGCGCGAGCGCATCAACGGCCTGCTCGACCCCGGCGCGCCCTTCCTCGAACTGTCGGCCATGGCCGGCTGGAACATGTTCAACAACGAGGTCGCCTCGGGCGGCGTGGTCACCGGCATTGGCCGCGTGCAGGGCGTCGAATGCATGATCGTCGCCAACGACGCCACGGTGAAGGGCGGCTCCTACTACCCGATCACGGTCAAGAAGCACCTGCGGGCGCAGGAGATCGCGGCGCAGAACCGCTTGCCTTGCATCTATCTGGTCGACTCTGGCGGCGCCAACCTGCCGACCCAGGACGAAGTCTTCCCCGATCGCGACCACTTCGGCCGCATCTTCTTCAACCAGGCCAACATGAGCGCCGCCGGCATCCCGCAGATCGGCGTCGTCATGGGCTCCTGCACCGCCGGCGGAGCCTATGTGCCGGCGATGTCGGACGAATCCATCATCGTCAAGAACCAGGGCACCATCTTCCTCGGCGGTCCGCCGCTGGTGAAGGCGGCCACGGGCGAGGTGGTGAGCGCGGAAGACCTCGGCGGCGGCGACGTGCATACGCGCATTTCCGGCGTCTGCGACCACCTCGCCGAGAATGACCACCATGCGCTGTCGATCGCCCGCCGCGTGGTCGGCAACCTGAACTGGAAGAAGCCGATGTCGCTTGACCTGGCGACGCCGGAGGATCCGCTCTACGATCCGGCCGAACTGATGGGCATCATTCCCGCCGATCCGCGCAAGCCTTACGACGTGCGCGAGGTGATCGCCCGCGTGGTCGACGGCTCGCGCCTCGACGAATTCAAGTCGCGTTACGGCACGACGCTGGTCACCGGCTTCGCCCGCATCCACGGTTATCCGATCGGCATCGTCGCCAACAATGGCATCCTGTTTGGCGAATCGGCGCAGAAGGGCGCCCACTTCATCGAGCTTTGCGCCCAGCGCGGCATCCCGCTGCTCTTCATCCAGAACATCACCGGCTTCATGGTCGGCCGCAAGTACGAAAACAGTGGCATCGCCAAGGACGGCGCGAAGATGGTCACCGCCGTGGCGACGGCTCAGGTGCCGAAGTTCACCATGATCATCGGCGGCAGCTTCGGCGCCGGCAACTACGGCATGTGCGGCCGCGCCTATAGCCCGCGCCTGCTGTGGATCTGGCCCAATGCGCGGGTCTCGGTGATGGGCGGCGAGCAGGCCGCCTCGGTGCTGTCCACCATCAAGCGCGATGCCATGGAAGCCGTCGGCAAGACCTGGCCCAAGGACGACGAGGAGGCATTCAAGGCGCCGATCCGTGCCCAGTACGAACATCAAGGCCATCCCTATTACGCCACGGCGCGCCTGTGGGACGACGGCATCGTCGATCCGGTGCAGACCCGCCGCACCCTGGGCCTGGGCATCTCGGCCTCGCTCAACGCACCGATCCTGCCGACCAAGTTCGGCGTTTTCAGAATGTAGCCCGGAGCGCCCATGTACACCAACATCGTTACCGAAATCGACCTCGGCGTCGGCATCATCACCCTCAACCGGCCCGAACGCCACAATGCCTTCGACGACGCGCTGATTGCGGAACTCTCGGACGCCATCAATCGCATGTCCGGCGACCCGGCCGTGCGCGTGCTGGTGATTTCCAGCACCGGCAAGAGTTTTTGCGCCGGCGCCGACCTTAACTGGATGAAGCGCGCCGCCGGTTACGGCGAGGAGGAGAACCTTCGCGATTCGCGCGCCTTGGCCCAGATGCTGAGACGTCTGGCGCAGTGCCCCAAACCGACAATCGCCCGCATCCAGGGCCCCGCCTACGGCGGTGGCGTTGGCCTGGTCGCCTGCTGCGATATCGCCGTCGGCACGCTCGACGCCCAGTTTTCGCTGACCGAAGTCAAGCTCGGCATCATCCCCGCCGTGATCAGCCCGCATGTGATTGCCGCCATCGGCGAGCGCTATGCGCGACGCTACATGCTGACCGCTGAACGCTTCTCTGCCGCCGAGGCGTATCGGATCGGCCTGCTGCACGAGATGGTGGTAGACGAATCCGGGCTCGACGAGGCGCTGGGCGAGATCATCGATGCGCTGTTGAAGAACGGCCCGCGCGCGTTGGCCGAGTGCAAGCAGCTTATTTCCGCGGTGGCCTGGAAGCCGCTCTCCGACGAGGTGGTGGAGGACACCGCGCAGCGCATCACGCGCCTGCGCGCCAGTGAAGAAGGCCGCGAAGGCATGACGGCTTTCCTCGAGAAGCGCAAACCCAACTGGATTGCCGGGGTCTGAACATGTTCAACAAAATCCTGATTGCAAACCGCGGCGAGATAGCTTGCCGCGTGATCAAGACCGCGCGCCGCATGGGCATTCGCACCGTGGCCGTGTATTCGGAGGCGGATGCCGGCGCGCGCCACGTGCGCCTCGCCGACGAGGCCGTTTGCATTGGCGCCCCGCCGCCACGCGAGTCCTACCTTGTTGCCGACAAGATCATCGCTGCCGCGAAATCGACCGGCGCCCAGGCCATCCATCCCGGATATGGTTTCCTCTCGGAGAACGAAGAGTTCGCCGAGGCCTGCGCCGCAAACGGCATCGCCTTCGTCGGCCCGCCGGTATCGGCAATCCGCGCCATGGGCCTCAAGTCCGAGAGCAAGAAACTCATGGAGAAGGCCGGCGTGCCGCTGACGCCCGGTTACCACGGCGATAACCAGGATCCGGCCTTCCTCAAGCAGCAGGCCGACGCGATCGGCTACCCGGTGCTGATCAAGGCCTCGGCCGGCGGCGGTGGCAAGGGCATGCGCGCGGTGTGGAAGGCGGAAGAGTTCGCCGACGCGCTGGCGTCCTGCCAGCGTGAGGCCCAGTCCTCCTTTGGCGACGAGCACGTGCTGATCGAGAAATACCTGCAGCGTCCGCGCCACATCGAGATACAGGTCTTTGGCGATGCGCACGGCAATTGCGTCTACCTGTTCGAGCGCGACTGCTCGGTACAGCGCCGCCATCAGAAGGTGGTCGAGGAGGCGCCGGCGCCGGGCATGACGGCCGAGCGTCGCGCGGCGATGGGCAAGGCCGCCGTGGATGCAGCCAAGGCCGTCGCCTATGTCGGTGCCGGCACGGTCGAGTTCATCGTGAACCAGGACGGTACCTTCTACTTCATGGAAATGAACACGCGGCTGCAGGTCGAGCATCCGGTGACCGAGATGATCACCGGCCTCGACCTCGTCGAGTGGCAGCTCAAGGTGGCCGCCGGCGAACCGCTGCCCCTGGCCCAGGAGCAGCTGCGCATCCACGGCCACGCGCTGGAAGCGCGGATCTATGCCGAGGACCCGGACAAGGGTTTCCTGCCCTCGATCGGCAAGCTGATCCACCTCGCGCCACCGGCCGAGACGATCAACGTGCGCGTCGACACCGGCGTCGAGCAGGACGACGAAATTTCGCCGCACTACGACCCGATGATCGCCAAGCTGATCGTCTGGGACGAGAGCCGGGAGCGGGCGCTGGCGCGCATGCTGCAGGCGCTGGCCGATTACCGCGTGGTCGGCGTATCCAACAACATCGGCTTCCTTTCGCGCCTGGTGGCCTGCCCGGCCTTTGCCCAGGCCGACCTCGATACCGGGCTGATCGAGCGCGAACGCGGTTTCCTCTTCCCCGAGGGTGGCGAGCCGCCGGCCGAAGCCTGGCTGGTGGCAGCGCTCGCCGAGCTGATCCATGATCGGGAATATGCAGCGGCCGAAGCCGTTGCCGGCAACGATCCCTACTCGCCCTGGCACGCCCGCGACGGCTGGCGGGTCAATAGCGTGGCGCGACGCGAGATCCGCTTGCGTGCCGGCGAAGTCGAAAAAGTCGTCAATGCGGCCTATGTCGGCGCCGGCGTCCAGCTCGGGTTTGATGGTCAGATCGTTACCGCCGCAGGGCATTTCGTCGATGGCGGCCAGTTGCGGGTTGACCTTGGCGGACGGCGAATCAGCGCCACGGTGGTTTCCGCCAACGAAAAGCGCCATGTTTTCATCGACGGTGTTTGCCATGTGTTTGCCGCCATCGATCCGCTGTTCCACGCCGGCAGCGGCGGCGGAGCGGAAGGAGGACTTACCGCGCCGATGCCGGGCAAGGTGATCGCGCTGATTGCGGCAGCGGGCGCGCGGGTGGAGAAAGGCTCGCCGCTGCTGATCCTGGAGGCGATGAAGATGGAACATACCATCGCAGCACCCATGGCCGGCGTGGTCAAGTCCTTCCTGTTCAACGTCGGCGAGCAGGTGAGCGACGGTGCCGAGCTAGTAGAATTCGAGGCTGATAAAAAATAGTCGTGAACTCGCATGACCCTCCCCAGCAAAGTACGCATCGTCGAAGTCGGTCCGCGTGACGGCCTGCAGAACGAGAAGAAGCCCGTCGCCACCGAAACCAAGGTCGAGCTGATCGATCGCCTCGGCAGGGCGGGCCTCAAGAGCATCGAGGCCACCGCCTTCGTCTCGCCCAAGTGGGTGCCGCAGATGGCCGACAACGCCGAGGTCTTCGCCGCCATCGAGAAGCTGCCCGATGTCGCCTACCCGGTGCTGACGCCGAACATGAAGGGCTTCGAAGCGGCCCTGGCCGCCGGCGCCAAGGAGGTCGCGGTATTCGGTGCCGCGTCCGAGTCCTTCTCGCAAAAGAACATCAACTGCTCCATCGCCGAGTCACTGGATCGTTTCCGTCCCATCGTCGAGGCGGCCAAGGCCGCAGACGTCAAGGTTCGCGGCTATGTTTCCTGCGTGCTGGGCTGTCCCTACGAAGGCGAGGTGATGCCCCTGGCGGTGGCCGACGTTGCCGTGGCGCTGATCGAAATGGGCTGCTATGAAGTCAGCCTCGGCGACACCATCGGCATGGGCACGCCGGAGCGCACCAAGGACATGATCGAGGCCGTCGCGCGGCGCGTGCCGCTGAAGAAGATCGCTGGCCACTTCCATGACACCTATGGCATGGCGACCGCCAATATTTACGCCTCGCTGCAAATGGGCATCGGCATCTTCGACAGCTCGGTCGCCGGCCTCGGTGGCTGCCCCTACGCCGCGGGTGCTTCGGGCAATGTCGCCACGGAAGACGTGGTCTGGCTGCTCAGGGGGTTGGGCATCGATACCGGCATCGACCTCGATGCGCTGGTCGATACCGGCGCCTGGATTTCAAAGAAGCTCAAGCGCGAGTCCGCTTCGCGCGTGGCCCGCGCCCTGATGGCGAAACGCGAGGCGAAGGGCGTGGCGGCGTGACACGCTTGCGCAAAGCCGGCGAGGACGTCGGCGCCGGCGTGGATTCTCCCTGTATCGATGTATGCCGAATGGACGGCGAGTTGTGCGTCGGCTGTTATCGCACGCTGGACGAAATCGTGCGCTGGTCCTCCGCAAGTGATGACGACAAACGTGAAATCCTGGCCGCCGTCGCGCAACGACGCGACGACTTGGCGCCAGGCAGCGAGTTCAACCGCAATCGCCTGGGGCAATGAGGCTCCCTGACTCGATCCAGGTCATCGAGCGCGGCTGGCTGTCCTCGAACAACGTGCTGCTGTTCGACGGCGATTCCGCCACCCTGGTGGATGCCGGGTATGTCGGCCATGCGCCGCAGACCCTGTCGCTGGTTAAGTCGGCGCTTGCCGCACGGCGCGGCAGCACGGGTCTGGCGCGCATCATCAACACCCATTCCCATTCCGATCACATCGGCGGCAACGCCAGCCTGCAGGCCGCCTTCGGTTGCCGCATCGTGATACCCGCCGGGATCGAGCGCATGGTTGCCGAGTGGGATACCGATGCGCTGCTGCTGGACCAGGCCAAACAGCAGGGCGAGCGCTTCGCCCATGACGAGGTGATCGAGCCCGACGGTGCGTTCGAAATGGGCGGCCTCGCCTGGAAGGCCCATGCGGCGCCTGGCCATGACATGAATGCGCTGATCTACCACTGTGCCGAACGGCGTATCCTGATTTCCGGCGATGCCCTGTGGCAGGACGGCTTCGGCATCATCTTTGGCGAGCTCATGGGCGACCAGGATGCCCTGCCGGCAACGCGCCGCACACTCGAAACGATCGCGTCCCTGCCCGTCGATATCGTCATTCCCGGCCACGGCCCGGCCTTCGACGATGTGGAAGGCGCACTCGCGCGAGCTTTCCGCCGCCTCGATTCCTTCGAGGCCGACCCGACGCGCGTCGGCCGCAACGCGGTGCGCGCCTGCTTTACGTTCAACCTGCTTGACCTGCAGCGCCTCAAGGAAGACGAATTACCGGGTTACCTGAAAAGCGTGCCCTTCTTCCACAATGTCAAAATGCGCATGCTGGGTTTCTCCGATGACGATTTTGCCTCCTGGCTGCTGGGTGAACTTCTGCGCTCGCGCTCAATCGAGTTGCGTGACGGCTGGATCTATCCGACCATCGCGCCCTGACGTCCTTGCGCCAAGGGCGGCGCCAATCCGCTATGCTAGCCGCCATGCAAGTCGTGCTCATCAGCGGCCTTTCCGGCTCAGGCAAGTCCATCGCCCTCAATGTACTCGAGGACTCGGGTTATTACTGTGTCGACAACCTGCCGGCGCCGCTGCTTTCCGACCTCGTGCAGCACTTGCGACTGGAGGGCCACGAGCAGGTGGCAGTGGCGGTGGATATGCGTGGCGGATCGAGCATTGCCGCCCTGCCGCCGCAGCTGCGCCATCTCGAGTTCGACGGCATCGGCCTGCGCTTCGTGTTCCTCGATGCGCGCAACGATGTCCTGATCCAGCGTTTTTCCGAAACCCGGCGCCGGCATCCGCTGGCCGAAGGCGACGTCACCCTCGACGAGGCCATCGCACGCGAGCGTGAAGCGCTGGAAACACTGGCCTCGCTGGGACACCACATCGACACCAGCAACCTGCGGCCCAATGCCTTGCGCGCCATCGTCAAGGATTTCGTCGCACTGGACGCCGGCAGCGGCCTGACCCTGCTGTTCGAATCCTTCGGCTTCAAGCACGGCATACCGCTCGACGCCGACCTGGTGTTCGATGTCCGCTGCCTGCCCAATCCCCACTACGATCCGGCCCTGCGTCCCCTTACCGGGCGAGATGAAGCCGTAATCAGGTTTCTCGAAGCGCAGCCCGAGGTCGGCAAGATGGAGTCCGACCTGCGCCGCTTCATCGCCGATTGGCTGCCTGCCTATGTGCGCGACAACCGTTCCTACCTGACGGTCGGCATCGGTTGTACCGGGGGGCAACATCGCTCGGTGTATCTGGCGGAAAGGCTGGCGGCGCATTTTCGTCCCTCGGCCCGCGTGCTGGTGCGCCACCGCAGCCTGGTCGAATGAAGTCGTCCCTGCCCGAGGGCCTGCGCGAACTCTTCCAGCAGGCCACCCGTCGTGGCGACGTGCCCTGGCAGGCGCTATTGCGACCGGGCGATTGGGCACTGCTGGCAATTTCGGCAGCGCTGGTCGCCGCCTCCTTTCCCTTGCTCTGGCGCGGCGGCATAGCCGATCGCGCCATCGTCAAGCGTGACGGCCAGCTGATCACCGAGCTCGCCTTGAACACGCCGCGCCGCTATGAAGTGCAAGGGCCTATCGGCACCACGGTGATCGAGGTGCAGCCGGGCCGCGCGCGCGTGCTGTCCGACCCCGGGCCGCGCCAGTATT
The DNA here is from genome assembly GCA_903908065.1 of uncultured beta proteobacterium. Classification (GTDB taxonomy): domain Bacteria; phylum Pseudomonadota; class Gammaproteobacteria; order Burkholderiales; family Rhodocyclaceae; genus Sulfuritalea. The sequence continues at coordinate 49,829 of CAIVQO010000053.1, forward strand.
GCGTGCAGCAGGGCTGGCTGACGCGCGCCAATGCGGTGGCGATCTGCGCGCCGAACCACATCAGCCTGCAACTGGGCGGGCGCGGCGGCGCCAATGCGAGCTATGACAGCATCAACTATTGAGCTACCGGTCGGCGACGACGATCGGCGCATTGCCCGCTACGCCGCTGCCGCGATTGCGCTTTCCGTCGCCGAGGCGGCCTTGCCCAGCCCGTTGCCGGGGATCAAGCCGGGCCTGGCCAACATCATCGTGCTGGTGGTGCTGGCGCGCCACGGCTGGCGCGATGCCGCCTGGGTCAGCCTGCTGCGGGTGGTGGCGGGCAGCCTCGCCATCGGGCAGTTCCTTGCCCCCGGCTTCTTCCTTGCCCTGGCCGGTGCACTGTGCAGCCTGGCCATGCTGGCGCTGGCGCAGGCTCTGCCGGCACGCTGGTTCGGACCGGTGACGGCAAGCGTGCTGGCCGCCTTCGCCCACATCGGCGGCCAGATCCTGGTGGCCCGGACCTGGTTGGTGCCTCATGACGGTGTCTTTTTCCTGATACCGATGTTCGCTGTCGCGGCATTGTTCTTCGGCACGATCAACGGCCTGATTGCGGCGCGCCTGCTGGCGACGCCACCCCGCGCGGATTCCGCGACATGATCATCCCGCTGTTTCCCCTGCGCTCCGTGCTTTTCCCCGGCGGGCGGCTGCCACTGAAGATCTTCGAGCAGCGTTACATGGACATGGCCAAGGTCTGCCTCAAGGAATCGAGCGCCTTTGGCATCTGCCTGCTGGCGGCCGGGGAGGAAGTTGCCCGGCCGGGGCAGGTGCCGGCAGCACCCGAATCGGTCGGCACGCTGGCCCACATCGCCGACTGGGACATGCCGCAACTCGGCGTGCTCAACATCGTCGCCCAGGGCGGTGACCGCTTTCGCCTCCTGCGCCATTGGGTCGAGCCGTCCGGGCTGCTGCGCGGCGAGATCGAGGCGCTTGCCGAGCCGGCGGTGTTACCGATTCCCGGCGCTTACGCCCGCCTGGTGCCGCTGCTGCGTGCCATCGTCGAGGACATGGCGGACAAAGCGCCCAATGCGCCAGGCAAGCCGCATCGCTTCTTCGATGCCAACTGGTTGGGCATGCGCTATGCCGAAGTGCTGCCGATACCGCTTGCCGCCAGGCAGAAGCTGCTGGAAATCGAGGATGGCATTGACCGGCTGGAAATCATCTACCGCTTCCTCGAAGGCAAGGGTTTGCTGCCCGAGGGCTGATCAAGGCTTTCGAGGATCCGGCGAACCGGCGCCGGCAGGCCGGTCTGCGACAGCTCATCCATGCCGACCCATTGCAGGCCAGGCTCCATGGCCACGGCGAGCGGCTCGACGCGCAGCAGCAACGGCGTGATGTGCAGGCGGAAATGGCTGAAGGCGTGGTCAAAAGTCGGCGCTGGGGATACGGTGACCACCCGGCAAGCGAAGCGTTGCGCCACCCAGCTTGCCGCCTCTGTCTCCGCCGGCAGCTCCGGCAGCGACAGCAGGCCGCCCCAGATGCCTGCGGGAGGCCGGGTTTCCAAGAGGATGCGACAGCCGTCGAGCAAAACCAGCAAGGTCGCTTCGCGGCGTGGAACCGCCTTGCGTGGTTTCGGACTCGGCAACTCTCCGGTGCGACCGATCTTCAGCGCAACACAGATCTCATTGAGCGGGCAGGCCTCGCAGCGCGGTTTGGCGCGCGTGCAGACCATGGCGCCAAGGTCCATCTGTGCCTGGTTGTACGTGCCGCCATTGCACGGGGGCATCAGCTCGGTGGCCAGCGCCCAGAGCTGCTTTTCCACGGCGCCGGTCCCGGGAAAACCCTCGACTCCGAAGGCGCGGCACAACACGCGCTTGACGTTGCCGTCGAGTATCGGTGCCTGCGCGTCGAAGCAGAAGGTGGCAATCGAGTTGGCGGTGGAACGGCCGATTCCCGGCAGCAAGGCGATGGCGTCGGCGTCGTGCGGAAAGCGGCCGCCATGTTCGCGCACCACAGTCAGGGCGCAGGCATGCAGGTTGCGTGCTCGGGCGTAGTAGCCGAGGCCGCTCCACAAAGTCATGACCTCGGACACGGGCGCCGCGGCAAGCGCGTCGAGACTGGGGAAGCGTTGCAAAAAGCGCTCGTAGTAGGGCACCACCGTCGCGACCTGGGTCTGCTGCAGCATGATTTCCGACAGCCAGACGCGATAGGGGTCGGTGGTGTTCTGCCACGGCATGTCGTGGCGGCCATGGCGCGCGTGCCATTTGATCAGGCGCCCGGCGAAGCTTGCCTTGTCCCCGTCTTCATCCCCAGGGGCCTGGGGGACTTTGCTTCGCCGCTTTTGTCGGGGCCGCCCGGCGGAAGCGCTCACCCCTTGACCGGCTTGACGCGCGCGGCGGCCAGCTTGGCGCGGCGGCGCGCTTCATCGGTGTTGTCGGCATTCGCCATGGCGACGCCCATGCGCCGCTTGACGAAGCTCTCCGGCTTGCCGAACAGGCGCAGGTCCGATTCCGGTACCTGCAGGGCCTCGGCGACGCCTTCGAAGGCAATGCCCTTTTCTTCCATGCCGCCGTACACCACGGCCGAGGCGCCGGGGCGGCGCAGGCTGGTATCAACCGGCAGGCCGAGGATCGCCCGCGCATGCAATTCGAATTCCGAGAGGCGCTGGGTGGCCAGCGTCACCAGGCCGGTGTCGTGGGGACGCGGGCTGACTTCGGAGAACCAGACCATGTCGCCCTTGACGAACAGCTCGACGCCGAAGATGCCGCGTCCGCCCAGGTTGCTCGTGACGGCACGGGCGATGTCGCGCGACTTTTGCAGCGCCGTCGGCGTCATCGGCATCGGCTGCCAGCTCTCGACGTAATCGCCGTTCACCTGCACGTGGCCGATCGGGTCGCAGAAGAAGGTCTCGACCTCGCCGGATACTCCGATGGCGCGTACCGTCAGCTGGGTGATCTCGTAGTCGAAGTCGATGAAACCCTCGACGATGATGCGTCCGGCTCCTACACGGCCGGCGGCCTGCGAGTAGTCCCAAGCCTGTTGCACGTCCGCGGCGGACTTCACCAGCGACTGGCCCTTGCCGGAGGACGACATGACCGGCTTGATCACGCACGGATATCCGATGCCGCCGTCAATGGCGGCCTGCAGTTCGGCCAGCGTGTCGGCGAACTTGTAGGGCGAGGTGGCCAGTCCGAGTTCCTCGGCTGCCAGGCGGCGGATGCCTTCACGGTTCATGGTCAGCTGCGCCGCGCGTGCAGTAGGGATGATCTCGGGGCGGTGGCCGTCGGCGCCGTCGCGTTCGATCTCGACCAGGGTAGCGGTGGCGATGGCCTCGATCTCGGGCACCACCAGCGCCGGCTTTTCGCGCGCGATCAGCCCGCGCAGGGCCTCGCCGTCGGTCATCGAAATCACGTGGCTGCGATGCGCCACCTGCATGCCGGGAGCATCGGGGTAGCGATCGACGCCGATCACTTCGCAGCCCAGGCGTTGCAATGCGATAATGACCTCCTTGCCCAATTCGCCGCAGCCAAGCAGCATGACCCGGGTGGCGGAAGGGGAAAGCGGGGTGCCGATACGTTTGGCGATGCTCATCAGGTGCTCCCGAAAACTAGAAAGTCGCCGGATTTTAGAGCCTGCAGGCGTTCAACCCCAATGAATCAGCCCTACCCGCTTCAACTCGACAGCCGTTCCCTACGCGACGCGCTGGGCGAGTTCGCCACTGGCGTCGCCGTGGTCACTGCGCGCAGCGCGGATGGCACGCCGGTCGGCGTCACCATCAATTCCTTCGCCTCGGTGTCCCTTGAGCCACCGCTCGTATTGTGGAGCCTCGGCCTGTCTTCGCCGTCGCGAGCGGTGTTCGAGGCCTGCAGCCACTATGCGGTCAACATCCTGGCTGCTGACCAGGTCGAGTTATCGCAGCGCTTTTCCCAGTCGATCGAGGACCGCTTTGCTGGGCTGGACCTGAAAGTCGGCGCTGGCGACACGCCGCTGCTGGCCGGTTGCAGTGCCTGGTTCGAGTGCCGCAATGAAATCCGCTATCCCGGCGGTGACCACGTGATCCTGGTCGGCTACGTCGAAAACTTCAGGCGCGAGGCGAAGTCGCCGCTGGTGTTTCATGGCGGTCGCTATCGCGAACTAGCCTGGCTTTCATGATGCGGAATGATGCTTTCCGCTTCATGAAAGCCAGGCCGTTTGCAAACACCCGCCCCCCTTCGCCCCCCTCGCGGGGGGGCAGGTTTGCTCGCTACGCTCGATATCGGCCCTGCTGAGCCAGGCCTTGCCTGCCGGACATAAAAAAAGCCCCGCTCAGTGGCGGGGCTTAGCGGCCTCGAGGAGGAGGATGAGGCCGAGGAGGAGACGGTTCAGCTCAGGATCGGTGGGCTTGCGGGTTCCAGCTGAAGAGGGCGCGCAGCAGCTCGTTGGCGCGGGCCGCGAGGCCGGGGCCGGTCGTTTGGCGGCGCCGCGATTCATCCTGGGGGTTCCAGGAGAACAGCGGTTGCAGGGCATTGCCGGCATCGGCGGCAGACCCGCCCAAGAGGCGGAAATACAGGCCAAGGCGCTTGGCCATCAGTCCCTGGATGCGCTGCATTTCGGCGGCGCGCATGTCCTTGGCTTCCCTGATGATTTTTGCGGTGTCGAGGCGGTACATGATGCGTTCCTTTTGGTGCAATGCAATATCGTATGACTGCAATGTAATTGCTTCTACAGAAAACAACAATAAAGACGTTAGGAACAACATTGATGAAAAATATTCCATAATTAGCGAATGGACAGGGCTGCCGAGATGACTGCATTCGTTCGTACGGTGGAAACCGGCGGGTTTTCTGCTGCGGCGCGGCAGCTAGGCTTGACCCCGTCGGCCTTGTCCAAGCTGGTTACCCGGCTCGAAGACCGGCTCGGTGCTCGCCTCTTGCAGCGGACAACACGGCGTCTGCAACTGACGGCCGAGGGAGAAGCCTTCTATGCCCGTGCCTTGCCCATCCTCAAGGCCATGGACGAAGCCGAGGCCGAGGTCACCGAGGCTGGCACCAGCCCGCGCGGCCTGTTGCGCCTGCATTGCGGATCCACCTTCGGCATGCACCAGCTGGCGCCAGCGATCCCGCGTTTCCAGGCCCGCCATCCCGCCGTATCGCTCGACCTGACGATCAGCGACGAGCGCCTCGACATGATGCAGGAGGGCGTCGACCTGGCCATCCGCATCGGCCCGCTCGACGAGTCCACGCTGGTGGCGCGGCGCATCTGCAATCTGGAGCGCGTGATCTGCGCCGCGCCGGCCTACCTCGAACGCCACGGTACGCCGCGTACACCGGATGACCTGCAGCGCCACAACTGCCTCTGGATTACCAGCCTGCCGGCCCTGCGTCGTTGGCCCTTCGATACCGACGAGGGCATACGCGTGGTCCATGTCGATGGCAACGTAGTCACCAACAACGCCGAGACCGTGCTGCAACTCGCCGTCGCCGGCGTCGGCGTGACGCGCCTGTCCGACGTGGTGGTGGCCGAGGCGATCCGTGCGGGCACGCTGGTGCCCATCCTTGCTGACTGGCACCACGTCGAGCCGGTGCCCCTGTTTGCCACCTACCCGAGCGGGCGCAACCTTTCGCCCAAGGTGCGCGCCATGGTCGATTTCCTGGTCGAGGAATTCGGCAGTGCCCCCTGGCGCAAGGCACGCTCGGCAAGCTGATCATTTCATCGGAGAACGAGGCAATGGCTACCCTGATCCTCCATCCCGGCAAGGAAAAATCGCTCCTGCGCCGCCACCCCTGGATTTTTTCCGGCGCCGTGGCACAACTCGATGGGCGTGCCCGGGCGGGCGACACGGTCGATGTGGTTTCCGCCGCGGGCCGGCCGCTGGCGAGGGCCGCGTGGAGCCCCGAGTCACAGATTCGTGCCCGGGTCTGGAGCTTCGATGCGGAAGAAGTCATCGACCATGCCTTCTTCAAGCGCCGCGTGGCCACAGCAGTGTCGCGCCGCGCGGCCCTGCCCGAACTGACCGGGCAGCAAGGCCTGCGCCTGATCCATGCCGAATCCGACGGCCTGCCCGGCGTGATTGCAGATCGCTACGCCGACACTGTGGTGCTCCAGCTGACCACGGCAGGCGCCGACAAGCGCCGCGCCGCCATCGTCGATGCCCTGCGTGCCGTGACCGGTTGCGCCCGCATCTACGAGCGGTCGGACGTCGATCTGCGCAGCCTGGAGGGCCTGGCATCGGCGACGGGCTGGCTGCTGGGCGAGGCGGCGAGCAATGAGTTGGTGATCGAGGAAAACGGTGTGCGCATGGAAGTCGACATCGTCGGGGGCCACAAGACGGGCTTCTACCTTGACCAACGCGACAACCGTCGCCGCGTCGCCGAGCTGGCCGGCGGGCGCCGCGTGCTCAACTGTTTCTGCTACACGGCGGGATTCTCGCTGCAGGCCCTGGCGGGGGCTGCGCGTGAAGTCGTTTCGCTCGACAGTTCCGGCCCGGCCCTGGCGACCGCCCAGCGCAACCTGGCGCTCAATCCGCAACTCGATGCGCGGCGCGCGATCTGGCTCGAAGCGGATGTGTTCGGCGAACTGCGCAACCTGCGTGCCGCCGGCGAGCGATATGAGTTGATCATCCTCGACCCGCCCAAATTCGCCAACACCGCCGCCCATGCCGAACGCGCGGCGCGTGCTTACAAGGACATCAACCTGTATGCCATGCAGCTGCTGGCGCCGGGCGGGTTGCTGATGACGTACTCCTGTTCCGGCGGCGTCGATGCCGCTCTGTTCCAGAAGATCGTCGCCGGCGCGGCGCTGGATGCGGGTCGCAGTGCGCGCATCGTGCAGCACCTGCATGGCGCCGCCGACCATCCGGTGGACCTGGCCTTCCCCGAGGGGGAGTACCTCAAGGGCCTGCTGCTGCAGGTGGATTGAACAGAGATGTCTCCGGCCCGGCCATTCGCTATCTCTTGCAGACGGCAGTGGCCAGACGGCGGTTTTCGGGGTGACTCGCCTGGCATGCTAAATCAACGCTTGCGCTTTTCCTCCGGTGGCGGCGCCGGATTGTAGTTTTCCATTTTTTCGAGAGTTAAGCGGTAGCCGGCAATGCCCCAGGGCGTGCTGGCAGTATGCAGGCTCAGGGTGCCGCTGAGCATTACCGCGTCCATGCTGTGCAGGTTGGCAACCGGCTTCTTCGCCACCACGTGGATGATCTGGTTGGCGGGCGGCGGCGGGCTGTGGATGCAGGCGCCGAAGTAGGGCACCAGCAGGAATTCGGAAACCTTGCCGCCCTTGTTTTCGAGCGGGATGGCAAAGCCGGGCAGTTTTACCCTGGCGCCGGCCAGCGCAGGCTCGGTTGGCGCGCTGTCCCACATGGCTTTGATCTTGTCCAGCGCTTCCATGGCACGCGGGTCGTTGTCCTGCAATCTGGAAAGGTCGAGCGCCTTGAGATCTTTCGTCGGATCCCAGCCCTTGGGCACCAGGGCTTCCCACTTGATCGGGCGGAAGTCGTCGGCGGCCTGTACGGGCAGGGCAAGGCAAAGCGCAATCAGCAGCCACAGTTTTCGCATGGAAACCTCAAAGTCTCGGGGTCAGTCCGTCGGCCAACGACATGCGCCAGGCGCGCCAGCCCGGCACCAGGCTGGCGAGAAGTCCGGTCAGGATGACCGCGCCGATCAGGGCAAGTTCCGCTTCGTCTGGGATCCGGGTCGCCAGCACCACGCCGAATCGCTCCAGCAGCCAGGGTGCGGCTAGCCCGCTGCCGGCACCAAGCAGGAGCAGGCCGAGCAGGGCGCCGAGGGTCGTGACCAGCAGGCCCTCGGCGGTCAGCATCAGGAACACCTCGCCCGGCCCGGCGCCCAGAGCGCGCAGGATGGCGAGTTCGCGGCGGCGCTCGTTGAGCCCGGCCAGCAGCGTCGCCGCCAGTCCTGAAAGCCCAATCAGCACTACCAGCGCCGAGACCGCCAGCAGGCTGCGCTCGACAATGCCGATGGTCTGCCAAAGTTCGTCCAGCGCCACGCCTGGCATCACGCCCAGCAGGGGCTCGCCCCGATACTGGTTGACGAATCGCTGCATGCGGAATACATCGCTTCGCTGCTTGAGGCCGACCAGCGCGGCAGTGATTTCCTTGGGCTTGAGGTCGAACTTGGCGACGAATTCAGCCGGAATATTGACCCCCGGCAGCGGCGCACCGCCTACCCAGTCCAGGTGCAGGGCGGAAATGGCTTCGAGGCCGACGTGCAGCGTGCGATCCACCGGCGTGCCGGTGGCGGCGAGGATGCCGACCACGCGGAAGGGCTTGTCGCCATGAGCCGGGCCGAGCTCCGACAGGCCGTGGCTGAGCGTGATGCTGTCGCCCAGGCGGTAGCCGAGGCGCTGACCCACTTCGCTGCCGAGCACGACTTCGAACACGCCGCCGAAGGCCTTGCCATCGCGGAAACGCAGGGCCTCGCCGTCACCGTGGCGGAAGCGGTCGAAGTACTCCGGGCTGGTGCCAAGCACGGCGAAGCCACGATGCGAATCCCCCAGCGACAGCGGCAGCGCCCAATCGACGGCGGGGTGGCTGGCGATGGCGCGATAGCTGTCCCAGGAAATGTTGTTGCTCGCCGCGCCGGCATGGAACACCGCGTAGAGCATCAGCTGCACACTGCCGGTACGCGCGCCGACCACCAGGTCGACGCCGGACACTGACTGGGCGAAGCTCTGCCGGGCATCGCCGCGGATACGCTCGACCGCCAGCAGCAGGGTCACCGCTAGGGCGATGGCGACCAGGCTGAGGCCCAGGGTCAGGCGCCGGCTCCAGGCGGAAAGTGCGGCTAGGCGCATCACGGCCGTCATACATTTAACCCGCTCGCCGCGCGATTGATGTCATCGAGGGCGATGATGCGATCGAAATGCCCTGCCAGGCGCTGGTCGTGGCTGACGAAGACCAGGGTGGCGCCGACCGCGGCCGACTCTTGCAGCAACAGGTCGATGAAGGCCTGTTGACGCTCGGCGTCGAGTGCCGAAGTGGGCTCGTCGGCGATCAGGATCTCGGGCCGGCCGATCAGAGCGCGCGCGGCGGCGACGCGCTGCTGCTGGCCCATCGAGAGTTCGCCGGCGGGCTTGCGCCAGAGTGCTTCGCCGAGGTCGAGGTGGCGCAGCATGCGCGCCGCCTCGACATGCGGCACATTGCCGGCACGTTGGCGGCGGCGCGCCGAGAAGGTGCAGGGCAGCACCACGTTGTCGATCGCCGAAAGCCAGGGCAGCAGGTTGAACTGCTGGAACAGGAAGCCGATGTGCTCGGCGCGAAAGTGGTCGCGGGCGCGACCGCCGAGTCGCGTGATGTCGGTGCCGAGCAATTCGATCGATCCCTGCTCGGGCAGCGTAACGCCGCCGAGCAGGCCGAGCAGGCTGCTCTTGCCGCTGCCACTGGGGCCGTGCAGGAATACGCGCTCGCCGGGGGCCAGTTCGAGATAAGAGATGTCGAGGCAGGCCGCAGCCTGCCGTGGCCAGCGAAAAACCAGGTCGGTGATTCGCAGCGAGGCCATGCCGGCTACCAGGCGAAGACGGGATTCTTTGGCGTCAGTCGCGCTGCGCCCTGGCCTGAGGGGCCGGCGCGCCGTGCTTCGAGCCGGTAGAGGCGCTTAAAGCTTTTGAAGATTGCGGTTTCGACCGATTTCAGTGCAGCCGGATTGGCGCAGCGGAATACATATGTTGCGTCGATGTCGGCGTGCTGCTCGGCGCCACCCTTACCGAACTCGGGCAGGACCACTTTCGGCGTATCGCCCTTGCAGGCGGCGGCGGGGGTCGGCAGGAACAGCGCCGTGTCGGCGAGGATCCTTTGCGCGGTGCCAAGCGCGGTCTTCTCCTTTTCAGTCTTCGGTGCGCGCTCGAAGCCGACAGCCACGTCCAGCGGAAGTTCCAGGCTGATGGCGAGGTGCTCCTTGTCGATCGCGATGTCGAGCTTCGCCTCGCCGTGGACATGCTGGGCGCGCAGTGGCAGGGCTAGCAGGGCAATGCTGGCAAATACGATGGAGTGGCGCATTTGGATTCTCCCGGGATCAGTGGGCGTGGGTACCGCCGAGCATGACGACGGCAATACCGGCGAAAAGCAGCAGGCCGTGCCAGCCGATACTCTTCTGCTCGCGCTTGAGGCGCGGCATTAAGTCGGAAATGGCGATGTAGACGAAGCTCGCAGCGGCGATGGTGAGGATGATCGGCACCCAGTCCTGGGCGCGTTCTAGGGCAAAATATCCGATCACTCCGCCGGCCAGCGAAGCAAGGCTGGACACAGCATTCCAGAACAGGGCGCGGCCGCGTTTCCAGCCCGCGGCGAGAAGGATGGCGAAGTCGCCGGCTTCCTGCGGGACTTCGTGGGCAATGATGGCGAAGGTGGCGGCCCAGCCCAGTGCCGGGTCGGCGAGAAAGGCGGCGGCGATCAAAAGGCCGTCGGTGAAATTGTGAAAGGCGTCGCCGATCAGGATGCTCGCCGTGCTGCCGTGGATTTCATCGACATGATGATGATGGTGGTGGCTGTGGGTATGGTCCTCGCAGGCACGGTCGCCCTCGTGCCCGTCGAGGTCCCCGGCGCCGTTGTGGGCGTGGCGCCAGATGGCGAATTTTTCCAGGGCGAAGAAGCCGAGGATGCCGCCGAGCAGGATGGGAAAGACTTCGCGGGGAGCCATCCCGCTTTCGAGCGCTTCGGGCAGCAGGTTGAGCATCGCGGTTGATAGCAGCAGGCCGATGGAAAAGCTTACCGCCAGGCCAAGGAAGCGGCGCGGCAGGCCGAACATGACGAGGCTCGCGGCGAACACGCTCATCAGGCCGCCGAGCAGGCAAGCGATGGCAATTTGCAGCAGGAGGGGTATCGAGCTCATGGATTGCAGGGTTTGGGGCGCGCCGCGAGGATGCCGCGAAGTGGCGGTCACCATCTCGGCACGGAGGCGACGATTGTACCGATGCTGCCAACAAACGCAACAATGTTGCATTTACGTGGCGACTGTGGTTTCATCGCGCCATGGCCGCGACCACTGCTGCTTCCTCCACCGACCTGATCCGCGCCGCCGGCGTCAAGGTGACGCGCGGCCGGGTGCGCGTCTTGGATGCCCTCAACGCCGCGCGCCAGCCACTGTGTCATGGCGAACTCGAGTTGCAACTGGCGAGTGCCGACGAAGCGTCGCTGGACCGCGTCACGCTCTACCGTATCCTTGATTCGCTGGTCGCTTGCGGCCTGGCACTGAAGGCCGTGGACACGCGCGGCGTGTTCCGTTTCAGCGCCGCCGCGGCACGCCATCGGCATGTCGATCATGTGCATTTTCGCTGCATCGACTGCGGCGGCGTGTTCTGCCTCAAAGCCGAGCTGCCGCCACCGCCGAAATTGCCACGCGGCTTCCGCTTGCAGCAGATCGACTTCGACCTGCGCGGCCTGTGTGCCGAATGTGGAACGAGGGCTGCGTGAAACGTTCTCGCTCTTCCTCGATACTGGCCGTCTGGCTGGCACTGCAATTGCTGGTGGGTCAGCAATTTGCTCTTGCGCACATGGTGGGCCATGTTAGCGAGGCGCTGGCGGTGCATGTCGGCCATGCCGCTGCCGACGCCGGTGATGAAGACCCCGAGCATGGCAGCGCCGAGGCGCTGACCCATGTTTGCCTTGGCTGCGCCGCCGGCCTGTCGCCTGGTGTGACGGCCGCCGGCCAGGGCATTCCGCTGCCGCATTGCGATGGCCTGCGCGTGGCACCGCTCGCCGTGTCGCCAGCGCCGACTTTTAACGCCCTCCATACCTACTTCAGCCGCGCACCGCCCCGACCCCAGGACTGATCCGGTCTGTCCTGCCCGTCGCCGCGCGACGGGTGCCATTCTCATTTCTGGAGTCGATCATGAAACATGTTTCATTGCTCGCGCTGGCGGCCGCCAGCGCGCTCGGTGCATTGCCGGCCCTTGCCGCCGATGCCGGTTTGCAAACCCTGCGTGAGGAGATCACGCAGATGAGAAAGTCCTATGAACAACGCATCGAGGCGCTTGAAAGGCGCCTGGTGCAGGCCGAGGCCACTTCGACCCAGGCCAAGACCACCGCCGACAAGGCGGCCACCCAGACCGCTCGCGCCGGCGAGGGCAAGGCCAACGCCTTCAATCCCGAGATCGGCCTCAACCTGCAGGGCGCCCTGACCAAAACCACGCGCGATCCGGCGAACTGGACAATGCAGGGCTTTGTCCCGCCGGGCGAGCCCGACGAGATCGGGCCGCCCCGGCGGCGCGGCTTCACCGCGCAGGAAACCGAGCTGACGGTTGCGGCCAATGTCGATCCGAACTTTCGTGGCTACCTCAACCTGGCACTGACCCCGGGTAATGCCGTCGAGCTTGAGGAGGCCTATTTCCAGACGCTGGGACTGGGTGCCGGAGTGACAGTGAAGGGAGGGCGTTTCCTCTCCGGCATCGGCTACCAGAACGAAATTCATCCACATGCCTGGGATTTCGCGGACGCCCCCCTGGCCTACACGGCCTTCGTAGGCAACAAGCTGACCACTGAAGGCGTGCAGGTGAAATGGCTGGCACCGACCGAAACCTTCCTTGAGCTTGGCCTCGAAGGTGGTCGCGACAACAGCTTCCCCGGCGGTGCGCGCAACAAGAGCGGCACCGGGATAGGCGCTGCATTCGCCCATGTTGGCGGCGATGTCGGACCCTCCAACAGCTGGCGCGCGGGCCTGTCCTACATCGCCACCCGGCCCGGCGGGCGCAGCTACGAAGGCGTGGATGCGGCCGGTCTGGCCACCACCGTCAGCTTCGCCGGCGACAGTCGCACGGCGGTCGCCGATTTCGTCTGGAAGTGGGCGCCCAACGGCAATGCGAAGGAACGCAACTTCAAATTGCAGGGCGAGTACTTCCGTCGCAACGAGGATGGTCGCCTGAGTTGTGCCGAGCGTGATACCAGCGGCGCCTGCGGCGGCGCGGCCGGCCTCGCCGACAGCTACCGTTCGACGCAGTCGGGGTACTACCTGCAGGGGGTCTACCAGTTCATGCCAAATTGGCGTATCGGCTATCGCTACGACCGTCTCGATTCCGGCACGCCGAGCTTTGGCCCGACGCTGGTGGCGACTGACCTTCCGCAACTCGCAAGCTGGAAGCCGGTGCGCAACACGGTGATGGCCGACTATGCAACCTCCGAGTTTGCTCGCCTGCGCTTCCAGGTGGCACGCGACACCTCGCGCGGCGCGGGTCTGGCCGACACCCAGGTCTGGCTGCAGTACGTGATGAGCCTGGGTGCGCATGGCGCGCACAAGTTCTGAGGGGGCCGCCATGCGCAAACTGGTTTGCCTGATGCTGCTTGCGCTGGCCCTGCCGGCGCAGGCGGCGCTAAAGGTCTTCAGCACGGTGCCGGAATGGGCCGCGCTGGCACGCGAGATCGGCGGCGACAAGGTGGAGGCGACGTCGGCGACGACGGCCTTGCAGGACCCGCACCATGTCGACGCGCGGCCCTCGCTGATCGCTCGGGCACGCAATGCCGACCTGCTGCTGGCCACCGGCGCCGAGCTGGAGGTTGGCTGGCTGCCGGTGGTGCAGCGCGAATCGGGCAATCCGCGCATCCAGGCGGGCCAGCCCGGCTATTTCGAGGCGGCCGGTTTGGTGCGCATGCTCGACGTGCCGGCGCGGCTGGATCGCGCCGATGGCGACGTGCATGCCGCCGGCAATCCGCACATCCAGACCGATCCGCGCAACTTCCTCGCGGTGGGCGAAGGGCTCGCGGCGCGCATGGCGCAGCTTGATCCGCCCAATGCCGCCGCCTATCGTGCCGGCTACGCCGCCTTCGCCGAGCGCTGGCGGACGCAGCTCAAGCGCTGGGAAGTGCAGGCGGCACCGCTCAAGGGCGTGGCCGTGGTCTCGCAGCACAAGGCCTGGGCCTATCTCTACGACTGGCTGGGCATGCGCGAGGTCGCCGCGTTGGAACCCAAACCCGGTGTCGAACCGTCGCTGGCCCACCTGGCGCGGGTGCGCGACCAGGCGGCGCAAAGCCGCCCGCGCATGGTGATCCGCGCTGCCTACAATCCGGCGCGGCCGGCGGAGTGGTTTGCACAGGAAGCCAAAGTGCCGGCCGTGGTCCTGCCCTTCACCGTCGGCGCGCCGGAAGCCGACAACCTGACGGCGCTGTTCGAGACCACCGTGCAGCGCCTGCTCAAGGCCGTGCGTTGAGGAGCGCGTGATGAGCCAGGCGATGCCGGATCTCGGTTTGTTGGTGGCGCCCCTTGCCGCGGGGCTGGTGGTGCTCGCCACCCACGTGCCGCTGGGCATCACGGTACTGCGGCGCGGCATCATTTTCATCGACCTCGCCGTGGCCCAGGTCGCCGCCCTGGGCGTCATCGTCGCAGGCCTGCTGCATCTGGACGAGCGGTGGGGCGGCTTGGCGACGCAGCTCGCGGCCGGCCTTGCCGCACTGGGGGCGGCGGCGCTGCTGACCTTCTGCGAGCGGCGCTGGCCCGACATCCAGGAAGCCCTGATCGGGCTGCTGTTCGTCTTCGCCGCCGCCGCCGGCATCCTGCTGCTGGCCGGTAACCCGCACGGCGGCGAGCACCTGCGCGACCTGCTGGCCGGCCAGATCCTCTGGGTCGGCTGGACCCAGATCGCCGTCGTGGCGACCCTGTCGGTCGCGGTGCTGGGCGTGCGCGCCTGGCTCGCGCGCCGTGGCAGGGGCGAAGGCTTCGCCTTCTACGCCCTGTTCGCCGTCGCCATCACGGCCTCGGTGCAACTGGTGGGCGTGTTGCTGGTGTTCGCCAGCCTGATCGCGCCGGCGGTGGCGACGCGCGGCCTGGCCGGCAGGGCCCGTTTCGCCGGCGCCTTCGCCATCGGCGCGCTGGGCTATGCCGGCGGGCTGGGGGTGTCGCTGGCGGCGGACCTGCCGGCCGGCGCCGCCATCGTTTGCCTGCTGACCCTGCTCGCCGGTGCCGGATTGCTGTTGTGGCGCCGTCCCGCCGGCGACTGAAGGAAGTCCCTGTGGGGCGCCGACTTTCCAGAAGCTGTTACCAATTAACTCACAAGGACGATTGATCATGAAACCAAACTCGACCGCATTCATCCTCGCCGCCAGCATCGTGATCGGGATCGCGACCGGCGCCCAAGCCGCCGATCCCGGCGCGGAACATCGGCTGCACAGTGCCGACCATCAGCGCTGGGCGAAAGAACACCAGGCCTGGCAGAAGGATCACGAGCGTACCCGCGCCGCGATCGCCAGCCTGCAAAAGCATGTCGACGCGCATGAAAAGGCGATTGCCGAACATGAGAAGGACATGACCGAGCACGAGGCAAGAATAAAGGCCCACGACGATGCATTGAAGGCGGGGAAAGCGGATTCCGCCATGGAAGCGTCGCACAAGGCCATGCTGGCCAAGCATCGCGAACACGGCAAGCATCATGCCGCCCAGGCCAAACATCACGCGGCGGTGATGGATGTCGTCAGGCGGATCGAGAAGCTGGTGGCGGCGCCGGGGCACTGATGGCCGCTGTCGTTCGCGTTGGCGCGGCCACCGATACGCATAGCCATTCCCAGGGGCGACCGTGAGCGAATCAGTAATTGATACGAGTCCCGACTTGCGGATTCCCGTCACCATCCTCACCGGCTTCCTCGGCGCCGGAAAGACGACGCTGCTCAAGCGCCTGCTGCGCGAGGACCACGGCCATCGAATTGCCGTGATCGAGAACGAGTTCGGCGAGGCCGGCATTGACGACACTCTGCTGGCCGACGCCGCGGGCGAGCGGCCCATTGTCGAGATGAACAATGGCTGCATCTGCTGCACGGTGCGCGACGACCTGATTCGCATCCTCGACGACCTGGCGACGCGGCGTGCGTTTGGCGACATCGCCTTCGACCGCATCGTCATCGAAACCACCGGCCTGGCCGACCCGGCGCCGGTGGCGCAGACTTTCTTTGCCGACGAGCGCGTGGCCGATGCCTACCGGCTTGACGGCCTCGTCACGCTGGTCGATGCGGTGCATGCCCACGCCCAGCTCGATGCGCACGACGCCGCGCGCGAGCAGGTCGGCTTTGCCGACCGCCTGGTGCTGACCAAGACCGATCTGGTCGATGCCGCCACGGCCGAGTCCCTGCGCGCCCGCTTGCGGGCGATGAACCGCCGTGCCCCCGTCCTGGTGGCGGCCTTCGGCGATATTCCGGTCGGGGCCGTGCTCGATATCAATGGCTTCGAGCTCGACGCCATCCTCGACATGGAGCCCGACTTCCTCGATCCCGGGGCGCACCATCACCATCACGATGACATCGGAAGCTTCGTCTACCGCAGCGGGCAGGCCTTTGACCGCGAGCGCTTCGAGCGAACCATCGAGCAACTGATCGGCGAGTTCGGCGACGACTTGCTGCGTTACAAGGGCGTCATGTACATCAAGGACGAACCCCTGCGCGGCGTGTTGCAAGGAGTGCATCGCCTGCTCGGCGCCAGCCTGGATACCGAATGGCCGGCCGGTGAGCCGCCCGGCAGCACTCTGGTTTTCATCGGCCGCGACTTGCCACAGGAGCATTTTCGCGCCAGCCTCGACGCTTGTCTGGTGCCATGAGCGAGAACCTGCTGTTGGTCCACGAAATTACGCAGTGCATCACCGTGCCGGCTGATGCGCGGCATGCCACCGGAGAATTCCCGTGAAACTGTCCCGACCCGACCCGCGCCTTCCCGTCACCGTGCTTTCCGGCTTCCTCGGCGCCGGCAAAACCACGCTGCTCAACCATGTCCTGAACAACCGCGAGGGACGCAAGGTCGCGGTCATCGTCAACGACATGTCGGAAGTCAATATTGATGCCCGCCTGGTTGCCGAGGGTGGCGCCGAACTGTCGCGCGCGGAAGAGAAGATGGTCGAGATGAGCAACGGCTGCATCTGCTGCACGCTGCGCGAAGACCTGCTGATCGAGATCGCGCGCCTGGCCAGGGAGGGGCGCTTCGACTACCTGCTGATTGAATCCACTGGCATATCCGAGCCCTTGCCGGTGGCCGAGACATTCACCTTTCGTGACGAGGACGGCACCAGCCTGTCCGACATCGCCCGGCTCGACACCATGGTCACGGTGGTCGATGCCTACAACTTCCTCAGGGACTACAGTTCGCATGATTACATCGCCGATTGGGGCGAGAGCCTGGGTGAAGACGACCGGCGGCCGGTTGTCAGCCTGCTGATCGAACAGGTTGAGTTCTGCGACGTCATTGTCCTCAACAAGACCGATCTGCTGCCGGCGGAGGAGGTCGAACGCCTGGAAGCGATCTTGCACTCGCTGAATCCGCGCGCGCGCATCGTGCGGGCGGCCTTCAGCAAGGTTCCGCTCGACCGGGTGCTTGATACCGGCCTGTTCGATTTCGAGCAGGCGGCGCAGGCGCCGGGCTGGCTCAGGGAACTGCGCGGCGAGCATATGCCGGAAACCGAGGAATACGGCATCGCGAGTTTTGTCTATCGTGCCCGTCGTCCCTTTCACCCCAAGCGCTTCCATGCGTTGATCGACCAGGATTGGCCCGGTGTGGTGCGCTCGAAAGGCTACTTCTGGCTGGCGACGCGACCGGAACTTGCCGGCAGCTGGTCGCAGGCCGGTCCCGTGGTGCGCCATGAGTTCGGAGGTGTGTGGTGGGCCGCGGTGCCGAAGAAGGACTGGCCGCAGGAGCCCGATGCGCTGGCAGTTATTCGCGGGCGCTGGCAGGAACCGCATGGCGACGCCCAGCAGGAACTGGTGATGATCGGCATGGACATGGACGAAGCCACCTTGCGTCGCCGGCTCGACGCCTGCCTGTTGAGCGATGCGGAGCTGGCCCTGGGGGAAGACGGCTGGCGCGAGATGGAGGATCCGTTTCCGCGTTGGACGCTGGATGACGAGGATGCTCTGGCATGAAACCACTGACCGAGGCCAGGTTGTTGGCGATGCCGGAGGCCGACTACATGAGTGCGTCGCAAGTGGATTTCTTCCGCGGCCGCCTGAAGCTGCAACGCGAGGAACTGTTGGCGAATGTCACGGAGAGCGTCGGACAGTTGCGGGGCGATTCCGATGCCGTGGCCGATCCTGCCGATCGCGCCACCCTGGAAGAGGAGCACGCGCTCGAAATGCGCGTGCGCGATCGCGAACGCAAGCTCCTGAGAAAGATCGAGGCCGCTCTGGCACGCATTGAAGATGGCAGCTTTGGCTTTTGCCTGGAGACGGGCGAACCCATTGGCTTGCCGCGCCTCCTGGCGCGGCCGCATGCCGAGTTCGGTATCGAAGCGCAGGAACGGCACGAGAAACGGGAGCGCGTCCATGGCTGACGGCGGAACCGATACGCGCATCCCGGTCACCATCCTCACCGGTTTCCTCGGCGCCGGCAAGACCACGCTGCTCAACCATCTGCTGCGGCAGCCGGAGATGAAGGCCACGGCCGTGCTGATCAATGAATTCGGCGAGGTCGGCGTCGATCACCTGCTGGTCGAGAAGGTCGATGACACGCTGGTGCTGCTTGGCGCCGGCTGCATCTGCTGCACGGTTCGTGGCGACTTGCTGCGCGCGCTGAAAGATCTCTTCACGCGCAGCCTGCGGCGCGAGATTCCGCCGCTGGCGCGGGTGGTGATCGAGACCACGGGGCTGGCCGATCCGGCGCCGATCATCCTCAGCATTCACGAGGATTTGTTTGTAGCCGACCGCTATCGCGGTGATGGCCTGGTGACCGCGGTGTCCGCCGCCCATGGCCTGACTCAACTCGGCGCGCATGCCGAGGCGCTCAAGCAGGCGACCATGGCCGATCGACTGCTGCTCACGCAATGCGACATCGCCGCGCCGGAGGCCGTTGCCGCTTTGTCGCAGCGGCTGGGGGAGCTGAATCCCGGCGCGCCGCAGATCATGGTCCGTCGCGGCGAGGTTGCGGCAGACTCGGTGCTCGGTGCCGGGCTGTTCGCCATCGAGGACAAGCCGGCGGCAGTGGCCGCCTGGCTGGCCGACGAGCGGGTACGCGAGCAGAGGCGGCAAGCGCATGGCCATCACCACCATCACGATGTCAATCGCCACGATGCCGATGTGGGCAGCTTCGTCCTCGAGTTTGCCGAGCCTTTCGACTGGTATGACTTCACCGAGGCCATCGACGTGCTGCTGGCCACCTGCGGCCACATGATTCCGCGTATCAAGGGCCTGGTGAATGTCAAGAGCGATCCTCTGCCACGCCTGGTGCAGTGTGTGCAGCAGATGCGCTATCCCTCGCGCTCGCTGTCCGCCTGGCCTGCCGAGGGTGCCTATGCCGATCGTCGCAGTCGACTGGTTTTCATCGTCAATGGCCTGTCGCGCGAGATCGTGCTCAAAGCTTTCAGCATGTTCTGCGCCGCCGCGCCGGTCGCCTCGGCAATGGCGTGAAGGATGCTGCGCCGTGCCGCCACCCACTGACCGACCCAACGCCCCCAAAGGAGATTAACGATGAATGCCCGCGACTGGAAGCCGGAGTGCGCGATCGGGAAGGCCTGCCCGGAGCTTCTCGCGTGCGATGATCCCGCCGACCTGATCGGTATCTTCGCGCCGGAAGTGCAGATAGCCGTCTTGTCGCGGCCCGTCGATCCGGCGATCGAAGCCTATTTCGCCGCGGCTGCCGGCGCCGGCAGGCTGGGCAGCGGCTTTCGTTCCACCGTGAGCCTTGCCCGCGGCCTCGCCGGGCTGCCCTTGCCGGACCTGCCTGGGCACGAACTCCTGCTTGCCGACGTGCGCTGGCTGGTCGAGTTGTATGGCGATCTGCTCGGCTGCAAGGCGGTCGGACTGCGTCTGGAGGTGATCGAGCGCGCCATGTGTCCGCGTTTTCATGTCGACCGCGTCGGCCTGCGCATGCTGTGTACCTATCGCGGCCCGGGGACGGAGTGGCTGCATGAGGCGAGTGCCGACCGTAGCCTGCTTGGCTCGCGTGCCGAAGGCGTCGATGACGAGCGTTCCGGCCTGATTCGCGATCCGGGCGGCATTCAGGCCATCGCCCCGTTCTCGGTTGCCTTGCTCAAGGGCTGCCTGTGGCAGGGTAATCAGGGGCGTGGTCTGGTGCATCGGTCGCCCGGGATCGCCCCCGATCATTCCCCTCGCGCGCTGATGGCGATTGACGCCGTCTGGGATTAGACCTTTTTAATAACATGGTTGCTGGGCGATCCGAACGACGCCGCATGCCCCGGCGGCTCTATCACTCACCGCAGCGACTAGGGATCCGCGCTTATTTAGGAAGTGATACGTCGGCTATACTTGCCGGCCCCAACTTGACGCGGTTCCCCTTGTAGCCGCCCCCCGATCGGCAGTGGCAGACGACGACGATCTGATGGATCTGGACTTCACCGTGCCCGGTGCCTTCGATTCGAAGCCCGAGCCGGAGCCTGCGCCTGCGCCTGCGCCGGTGGCACAGGCGCCTGTAGCCGTGCCAGAACCGCCGCCACCGCCACCTCCGGAACGTCCGCCGCTGCCGCCGGCCTTGCGCGAGGCTGCCGAGCTTTACGCCAAGGGCCAGGAGCTTGACGCGATGCGTCGCCTGGAGGCGGCGCTGAAGAGCAACGAAGACCTCGGTGATTCCGCAATTCGAGCCTGGGTCTGCCTGTTCGAACTCTTGCAGGCGCTTGGGCGCAAGCCAGCCTTCGAAGCCCTGGCGCTGACCTTCGCGCGCCGCTTCGAAAAATCCCCGCCGGCATGGAATGCTGCGGGCGAGGAGGAAAACCTCGCTGCCGAAACCACTGGCGGGCGCGCTCATGTGTCGCTCAGCGGTGTGCTCAATGCAGGTGTCGGCGAGGTGCTCAAGCAAGCCATGAAACTGGCGGCGACCAGCACCCTGGTGCGCATGGACGTCGCCAAGCTGACCGATGCCGACAACAACGGTGCAACACTGCTGATGCGTGGCATTGCGGCCTTGAAGCGGGCGAAGAAGGAGTTTGTCTTCGGCAGCCCCGAGCATCTGGCCGCGATCCTGGAACAGAAACTGGTGGTCGGCGAACGGACCAATCAGGAGATGTGGCTGCTGTTGCTCGAACTGCATCAGCAGGCATTCCATCAGGAAGCCTTCGAGGAAGCCGCCGTCAATTACGCGATCACGTTCGAAGTTTCGCCACCCTCCTGGGAGGCGCCTGCGCCGCGCAGCGAAGAAGCCGCCAAGGCGCCGAGCCAGCCCTTGCCGGTAGCCGAGGGATTCGCCCTGGGTGGGCAGATGCTGGGCGTCGGTGCGGCCAACTATTCCCAGCTTGACGCGACCCTGTCGACCCGCGACGAGTTCGACATCGACGCGCGCAAACTGGTGCGCATCGACCCCGTGGCGGCCAAGGAATTGCACGGCGTGCTCAACCGCTTCAAGGCGGCGGGCAAGCGCCTGCGCCTGGTTGGCCTCGGCATCCTGATCGCGGTGTATCTCGAATCGCTCGACTTCCATGACGTTGCCGAGCTGAAGTCACGCGCCATCTGAACTTTTTGGCAGGGAAATCCATGGAGCAATACCACGGCACCACCATACTTTCCGTGCGCCGCGGCGATCGTGTCGCGCTGGGCGGTGACGGCCAGGTCACGCTCGGCAATATCGTGGTCAAGGCCGGTGCGCGCAAGGTGCGCCGCCTGTACAACGAAAAGATCCTCGCCGGTTTCGCCGGCGGCACGGCCGATGCCTTCACCCTCTTCGAGCGCTTCGAGGCCAAGCTGGAGCAGCACCAGGGCAAGCTGTTGCGCGCCGCTGTCGAACTGGCCAAGGACTGGCGCACTGATCGTGCGCTGCGCCGCCTGGAAGCCATGTTGGCGGTGGCGGATCGCGAACATTCGTTGATCATCACCGGCAACGGCGACGTGCTGGAACCGGAACATGGCATTGTCGCCATCGGCAGCGGTGGCGCCTACGCCCAGTCGGCGGCGCGGGCCCTGCTGGAAAACACCGAACTCGCGCCGGCCGAGATCGTCAAGAAGTCGCTCGCGATCGCCGGCGACCTGTGCATCTACACCAATCAGAACCATGTGATCGAAGTTCTCGAATGACCCAGATGACCCCCGCCGAGATCGTCTCGGAACTCGACAAGCACATCGTCGGCCAGGACCGCGCCAAGCGCGCCGTGGCCATCGCCCTGCGCAACCGCTGGCGCCGCATGCAGGTGGCCGAGCCGCTGCGCACCGAAATCACGCCGAAGAACATCCTCATGATCGGGCCCACCGGCGTCGGCAAGACCGAGATCGCGCGGCGCCTGGCGCGCCTGGCCAATGCACCTTTCATCAAGGTCGAGGCGACCAAATTCACCGAGGTCGGCTATGTCGGCCGCGACGTCGATACCATCATTCGCGACCTCGCCGAAACGGCAATCAAGAATGCCCGCGAGGATGCCATGCGCATCGTGCGCGACCGCGCCATGGATGCCGCCGAGGACCGCGTGCTCGACGTGCTGTTGCCGCCGGCGCGGGGAATGGGAGTTGGCGCTGGCGATACGGCGGAAGATAGCGGAACACGGCAGAAATTCCGCAAGAAGCTGCGCGAGGGAGATCTCGACGACAAGGAGATTGAGATCGAAGTCGCCGCTCCCCAGGCGAGCATGGAAATTTTCGCCCCGCCCGGCATGGAAGACCTGACCCAGCAGATCCAGGGCATGTTCCAGAACCTTGGCGGCGGCAAGAAGCGCCAGCGCAAGATGAAAATCCGCGATGCGATGAAGTCGCTGGCCGACGAAGAAGCCGCGCGCCTGATCAACGACGAAGAGGTCAAGACCGAAGCGTTGAAGAATGTCGAACAGAACGGCATCGTCTTCCTCGACGAGATAGACAAAATCGCGACAAGATCGCAAGTTGGTGGCGCCGACGTTTCGCGTCAGGGCGTGCAGCGCGACCTGCTGCCGCTGGTCGAAGGCACGACCGTGAGCACCAAGTACGGCATGATCAAGACCGACCATATCCTGTTCATTGCCAGCGGTGCCTTCCACCTCGCCAAGCCCTCCGACCTGATCCCGGAATTGCAGGGCCGCTTTCCGATCCGGGTCGAGCTCGATTCGCTTTCGGTCGACGACTTCCGCCGCATCCTGACCCAGACCGATGCCTGCCTGACGCGCCAGTACCAGGCCCTGTTGGCGACCGAGGAGGTCAGGCTCTCCTTCGCCGATGACGGCATCCGCCGGCTGGCCGAGATCGCCTACCAGGTCAACGAAAAGACCGAGAACATCGGCGCGCGGCGCCTCTACACGGTGATGGAAAAGCTGCTCGAAGAGATTTCCTTCGATGCCGGGCGTCGCGGCGACGAAACCATCGCGGTCGATGCCGCTTACGTCGATACGCGTCTGGGCGAACTGGCGAAGAACGAAGACCTGTCGCGCTACGTGCTCTGAACTCCGCGGCATGCGCAGAGCCGCCTCAAGGATGCCGCAGCCAGCGACCCGGAGCCGCGTAGCGGCGAACCATAGTCACCCCCGCCTGGGCGGGGGTTGGGGGGAGGGGGCCTGAATGCTGGAACGCATCGCCGGCATAGTCTTTCCGATCTACGCCATCGTTGCCATCGGCTTTGCCTACGGCCGCTGGAAGAAGCCCGACATGGGCACCGCCAACCAGCTCAACATGGACATCTTCGTTCCGGCGCTGGTGTTCGCCGCACTGGCGTCGAAGTCCTTCCACATCGGCCAGCACCTGCCGCTCCTGGCCGGGGCAACGGCCGTGGTGCTGGGTTCGGGGCTGCTGGCATGGCCGGTGGCCCGCCTGCTCGGCGCGCCGGTAAATACCTTTGTGCCACCGGCGATGTTCAAGAACTCCGGCAACATGGGCCTGCCGCTGATGGTTCTGGCTTTCGGCGAGAGCGCGCTGGGTGCGGCCGTGGTGCTGTTTTTCTGTTCCAACTTCTTGCACTACTCGCTGGGCACCTGGATGCTCGATCACCAGGCGCGGCTGGGCAATCTGTGGCGCGTGCCGGTGATCGCCGCGACCATCGCCGGCCTCGCCGTGAGCCTGCTGCAACTGCCGCTGTGGCAACCGATCTGGCTCGGCATCAAAATGCTGGGCGACATTTCCATCCCGCTGCTGCTGTTCGCGCTCGGCGTGCGCCTGACCGACAGCCGCCACGCCGACTGGAAGCTGAGCCTGGTGGCGGCGGTGACCGGCCCCGCCGCGGGCATTGCCGTGGCGCTGGCGATGAACCAGCTGCTCGGGCTGGTGGGGCGCGACGCGGCGATGCTGCTGGTGTTTGGCGCCTTGCCCCCGGCGGTGTTGAACTACATCTTTGCCGAGCGCTACGGCCAGGAGCCGGAACGCGCCGCATCCATCGTGCTGATCGGCAACTCGGCTTCGCTGGCGATCATTCCGCCGCTGCTGGCCTGGGTGCTGCCGTGAAAGGAGAATTTCCGTACGGCGGGAACCCCGGATTGACTCGCGGGGTCGGAGTCAGGATACTTGCATTTTCGCGGCGCCTACCGGCCACGATAATTTGAGGGCCCGATCCTGGATTCTCCCTTCCAGCCGCATGGCGGCATCCCGGCGCTGAATTCGACGCTGTTCGACATCAACCAGAGCGATGTCACCGGCACCGTCAACATGGCCAGCCCCGGCGCCGTGGCGGATGCGATCTGCAGCATCCTCGGCCGGCGCTATGCCGGATTCGACGAAGTGCTGCTGCGCGACGGCTTCATCGACATCGAGGACATCTTCTGGGGTCGCCGCCCCGGCTACCTGCCCTGCGACACGCCCTACCATGACCTGCGCCACTCGATGAGCACGGCCCTGGCAATGACACGCATGGTCGATGGCTACGAAGCGAGGCACGGCGGCGGCCAGCCCGCGCTGGGCCCGAGATTGGCCACCCTGGGCGTGCTGCTGGCCTTGTTCCATGATGTCGGCTTCATCCGCAAACTCGCGGAGGCCGGTACCAAGGGGGCCTGCCTGATCCGCGAGCACGAGCAACGCAGCGTCGATTTCATGCGTTCCTACCTCGCTTCCGGCCCGTTGGCCGAGTATGCCCCGCTCGCAGAATTGATCCACACCACCAATTTCGCGCGGTGCGCCTGCGAAACCCTTGCCGGGCTGGGGCCGCAGCTGGTCGACCTCGGTCGCATGCTGGGCACCTCCGACCTGATCAGCCAGATCTCGGGCCGCTTCTACCTCGAGCGCTGCCATCATTTCCTGTTCCAGGAATTCGTCGAGGCGGGCGCCGACCGTACGGTTTCACCGACCGGGGAAACCGTGATCCTGTATGCCGCGCCCGAGGACCTGCTGCGCAAGACGCCCGGCTTCTACGAGCATCTGGTCAAGCCGCGCCTGGAGAACGAATTCCAGAGCGCCCATGCCTACATCGGCGACCACTTTGGCGGTGACGACCCCTACCAGCGTGCGATGCAGCGCAACCTCGACTTCCTGCGCGAAATGATCGCAAGCAACGACTTTTCGCGAATGCGGCGCAAGCCCGTGCCGCTGATGCCTGAAGCCGGTACCTGAGCCGGCGTCACCTCAGCGCCGATGCAGCAGAAGCTGCGCCACCGCGGCAACGCAGGTGAACGCGAGCAGCAGCAAGCCAAGATTAACCGTGGATTCGTGGCTGACCAGGCCAACCGAATAGCCCCCCAGCGCCCCCATCAACTGTTGCATCAATCCTGCCACGGCCGCCGCCGCGCCAGCGAGCGCAGGCACCGCGCCGACCGTGCCGGCCAGCGTCGGCGGCATCAGGAAGCCGTGGCCGATGCCCAGCAGCATCAGGGGCAGGGCAAATGCCAGTGGCGTCTTCAGCCCGGCCAGCGCCAGCAACAGCAGGATGCCGGCCAGCGTGACCAACTGGCCGAAAAACATCATGTGTCGTTCGCCCTGGCGGTGGATCAGGCGGCTGGTGAGAAAGTTGCCTGCGACATAGCTGAAGGGGACGCACATGATGTACCAGCCGATGTCGGCCGGACCGACGCCGTAGCTGCCCAGCACCACGGGCGCGCCACCGAGGAAGACATAGAAGGCAGCCGTGGTCGGGGCCAGGATGCCGACGAACCAGAGAAAGCGGGCTTCCCGCACCAGCCTTCCATACGCGGAAAGCATGTCGTGCAGCCAGTGCCGTTCAGCCGTTCCGGTGCCGCCTTCCGCCGGCAGGCCGCGCCAGGCGACGACCAGCAGCAGCAAGGCCAATGCGGCGATCAGGATGAAGTTCGACTGCCAGCCCAGCGCGACGTGCAGTTGGCCACCGAGAATGGTGGCCAACGGCGGGCAGAAGCCCAGTGTCATGCCGACATAGGCCATGACGCGGGTGCGCTCCGGCCCGCGGAACAGGTCCTGCACCATGGCACGTCCGACCACCATGCCGGCGGCACTGCCGGCGCCCTGCACCACGCGCGCCGCGATCAGGGTCGGCAGGTCAGTTGCCAGGACTGCGAACACCGAACCCAGCGTCGCCAGGCCGAGCCCCGCCATCAGCACCGGTTTGCGTCCATGGCGGTCCGATAGCGGCCCGTAGACCAGTTGCAGGGCGCCATAAGCAACCAGATAGCCGCTCAGCGTCAGCTGCACCGTCGCCTGCTCGCCGCCAAGGATCGCGCCCCATTCCTGCATGGATGGCAGGCAGATGGTCATCGCCAGCAGGCCGAAGGCGATTTGCGCCAGCAGGTTGGCGATCAGCAGGCCGTGCGGTTGCGTGTCAGGGGCGTGCGGATTCATGGGCAGAGGGTGCAAGGGCCGGCCTGTGGCGAATTCGCCGTGTCGCCAGCGCCGACTCTTTCAGTCAGGCTTGCGCCGCCGACCCTCGATCAGCGAATACACCGCCGGCACCACGACCAGGGTCAGCAGCGTCGAGGAGATCATGCCGCCGATCACGGCGATCGACAGCGGTTGGTTGGTCTCGGCACCGGCGCCGAGACCAAGTGCTGCAGGGAACAAGGCGAGGATCACCGTTGCCGAGGTCATCAGCACCGGGCGCATGCGGATCGGGCAGGCGTTGCGCAGTGCGGCGTCGACTGCCAAACCCTGCTCGCGACGCTGGTTGGTCAGGTCCACCAACAGGATCGAGTTCTTGGCGACGAGGCCGATCAGCAGCGTGAGGCCGATCATCGAGTAGATGTTCAGGGTGTGGCCGAACAGCCACAGCGCGGCAATGCCGCCGACCACCGCCAGCGGCTGCGCGAGCATGACGATGGCGGGTTGCAGGAAGCTGTTGAACTGGCTTGCCAGCACCATGTAGAGCAGCACCAGGGCGAGGCCGAAGGCGAAGCTCATGTACTTCTGCGTCTTGCCGAATTCCTCGGCCTGGCCGATCAGCTTGACCTGGTAGCCGGCGGGCAGGATCTCCGCCGCCGCTTCGCGCACCCGGCCCACGGCATCGCCGAGCGGGATGGTCGGGGTGGCGTAGAAGGTCGCCGCGTATTGCAGGTCGAAGCGGCCGATCACGGCGGGGCCCAGCTTCTCTTCGAAGCGCGCCACCGAATCCAGGCGCACCAGCTTGCCGTCGCGGTTGCGCAGGAAGATCTTCGACAGGTCGGCGGGCTGGGTGAAGGCGCCTTCCTTCGCCTTGACGCGAATGTCGTAGCGCTGGCCGTCGCCCGGTTCGTCGTTGAACTTGGCGATGTCCACGCCGCCGGTCAGCATGTTCACCGCCAAAGCAACGTCGGCGGTGGCGAGGTTGGCATTGGCGATGCGCAGCCGGTCGGGGCGGAACACCAGCTGCGGCAGGTCGAGCTGGAGGTCGGTATCGACACGGCCGATGCCGGTAATGGTGGCGAGCTTCTGTTGCAGTTCGCGGGTCAGGCGCCCGACTTCGTCGATGTTCTCGCCGGCCAGCACGAACTGCAGCGGTTCGCCGCGCTGGCCGCCGCCGACGATGGAGAAGGGCGCGGCGAAGGCGCGCGCGCCGGGGATGGCGGCGAGGTCGCGGCGGACGTCGGCGATCACCTGCTGCTGACTGCGTTTGCGTTCCTCGCGCGGCGCCATGCGCACCACCACCGTGCCCTGGTTGACCTGGCCGGCGGTACCGAGGCCGATGAGGGCGAACTCGGTGCGCACCTCGGGATACTTGTCGAGCACCGCCTCGACTTCGCGCAGCTTGCCGTCGGTGTAATCGATGCTGGAGCCCAGCGGCGTGCGCAGCGAGACGCGGAAGCGGCCTTCGTCCTCGTCCGGGGTGAAAGTCTTGCCGATGTTGATGAAAAAGAAGCTGCTGGCGGCGACGATCAGCGCGGTCAGCGCCACCACCGCCCAGCGATGGTTCAGCGCCGCATCGAGCAGTCGCACGTAGAGGCGGTCGAGGCCGCCGAGGATGCCGTCGAGCAGGTGGTAGATCCGGCCGTGCTGCTTTTCCACCTTGAGGTAGCGCGAGCAGAGCATGGGCGTCAGCGTCAGCGAGACGAACAGCGAAACCAGCACGCCGAAGGTCACCACCACGGCGAAGGAGCGGAAGAACTGGCCGAGTACGCCCTGCAGGAAGATCACCGGGGCGAAGATGGAGACCAGCGAGAGCGTGGCCGCGATCACCGCGAACACGACTTCGCGGCTGCCGTTGATCGCCGCCGAAATCGGCTCCGGATCGATCTCCTCGCGGTGGCGGAAGATGTTCTCCAGCACGACAATGGCATCGTCGACCACGACGCCGATCAGCAACAGCAGGGCCAGCATGGTCAGCGAATTCAGCGTGTAGCCGAAAAAGTAGATCACCGCGATCGCACCCATCAGCGAGACCGGGATGGCCAAGGCGATGATCAGCGTCGAACGCAGTGAGCGCAGGAAGAACCAGACCACCAGCGCGGCGAGGATGGTGCCCTCGACCAGGTGTTCCTTCAGCGAATTGACGATCTCGAGGATGAAGACCGCGTCGTTGGAGACGATGCTGATCTTCATGCCCGGCGGCAGCTGGGGCTCGATCTCGTTCGCCAGTTTTTGCCGGATGCGCTCGGCGATCGCCACGGTGTTGGCATTGGCTACCTTGACCACGCCGAGGCCGACCGTGGTCTCGCCATTGAAACGCGCCAGCTGGCGGTTGTCGGTCAGCCCGTCCTCGAGTTCGGCGATGTCGGCCAGGCGCACCGCGACGCCGTTGCGTTGCGCCAGCACCAGGCCGCCGAGGGCGTCGAGGCTGTGGAATTCAAGGTCGAGCTTGATCAGGTGCTCGGTGGCCTGGCCGACGACGAAGCCCCCGGCCAGTTGCACGTGCTCGGTAGCAAAGGCGTTGGCCACATCCTGCGCCGAGATCGCGAGCGCCGTCATGCGTTCGGGGATCAGGTTCACGCGGATGGTGCGGTCGCGCCGTCCGCCGAGACGCACCTCGCCGACGCCGTCGATGGTCTCCAGCTTCTTCTTGACCACGTTGAGCGCGTACTGGTTGAGCTGCTGCTGGGTGCGGTCGCCCTGCAGCGCCATCCAGAACATTGGCGCGGCATTGGTCTCGACCTTGGCGACGATGGGCGGATCGACGTCCTTGGGCAGGCGGCGCAGCACCTGGTTGACCTTGGACTGCACCTCGTTGAAGGCGATGTCGACGTTCTTTTCCAGGCCGAAGGTGATGTTGATCACCGAGACGCCGGGCGAAGATGTGGACTGGATGTGCTCGATGCCGGGCACGCTGTTCACCGAACTCTCGATCAGGTTGGTGACGCTGGCATCGACGATGTCCGGGTTGGCGCCCTTGAGCGTGGTGGTGACCGACACCACAGGGAATTCGATGTAGGGCAGGCGGTCCATGCCGATGCGCGTGAAGGAGATCACGCCGAACAGCACCAGCACGGCGTTCAGCATCCACGCCAGGACGTGGCGTTTGACCGATAGCTCGGGCAGGGTCATTTCGCTGCGGGTTGGGCGGGAGCGTCGGCCTTCTTCGCCGTGGCGTCAGCGCCGACTTCCGGTTTCGGGCCCGGCTTGCCACCCGGTTTGGCGGCTTCCTTGATCGCCACCGTCGCGTTGTTGGTGAGGAAGCCGGCGCCGTCGAGCGCTACGGTCTCGCCGCCCTTGAGGCCGTCGAGGATCTCGACGCGCCCGCCGCGCTTGGCACCGGTCCTGACCACCTTCTGCTGCGCCTTCTTCTGCCCCTCGACCTCGGCGATGACGTACACCACCTTGCCAGCCGGGCGCAGCACCACACTTTGCTCGGGTACCGTCAAGGCCTGCGCCTTGGCGGCGATGCGCACCGTGGCATTCACCGTGCCGCCGCCGCGCAGCAGGCCCTCGCGGTTGTCGATGTCGGCCAGCACGTCGAGCGTGCGGCTGCCCTCGACCACGCCGGGGCGGATCTCGTGGATGCGGCTCTCGAAGACCTTGCCCGGCGCCAGCGGCGAGCTCATGCTCACGGCCTGGCCAGGGACGATGCGGGTGGCGGCAACCTCGGGGAAGGGAAGGTGGGCGCGCAGCTTGTGCGGCGCGACCAGCTGGAACAGCGGATCGCCGACCTTGACGTAGTCGCCGGGGGCGACGATCTGCACTTCGACCACGGCATCGAGCGGCGACGTGACGCGGGTCTTGGCGACGCTGCGCCGGCTGTTCTCGGCCCTGGCCTGCGCGGCGGCAAGCTGCGCGCGCACCGCATCGCGCTGGGCGGCGACGTCATCGCCGGCGTTCTTCGACAGGAAGCCTTTCGCCACCAGCGCCTGCTGGCGTTCGAGCAGGCGTTCCTGTTGCGCGGCCAGCGCTTCGAGGCGCTTGACCTCGGCCTCGTCGGCACGGTTGGCGAGTGTCGTGTCGCCAGAATCGATCACGGCCAGCAGCTGGCCCTGCTTCACGCGCTGGCCGGTGCGGGCGAGGACCTGTTCCACTCGGCCCGGCACCTCGGCGCCGAGCTTGGGGTCGGCCAGCACCTCGAGCGTCCCCAAGGTTTCTTCCACCACCTCGAATTCGCCGCTGCCGACCTGGGTCACGGTGATCAGCGCCGGCGGCGGTGCGGCCTTCTTTTCCTCGGCCTTCTGGCTGCAGGCGGCGAGCAGCAGCAGGGCGAGGCCGGCGGCGAATGTCTTTTGCATCACGGCAGGACCGTTTCGAGGGCGAAGAGTACCTCAGGGCTTTCGCGGCGACGGATCAGGTGTGCCTCGCTGCCGTCGACCATGACTTCGGCGGCACGCGGTCGCGTGTTGTAGTTCGAGGCCATGGCCATGCCGTAGGCGCCGGCCGACAGCACGGCCAGCAGATCGCCTTCGCGCAATGCCAGGTCACGGTCGTGGCCGAGAAAATCGCCCGACTCGCAGACCGGGCCGACGATTTCGTAGGGCATCGGCTTGACTATCGCCGTGTCGTCAGCGCCGACTTTCACGATCTCGTGGAAAGCGTCATACAGGGCCGGCCGCATCAAATCGTTCATTGCCGCGTCGACCACCGCGAAATGCTTCGCCTCGCCGTGCTTCAGCACCTGCACCCGCGTCAGCAGCAGGCC